>NZ_CAJLKP010000001.1 GCF_905207245.1 uncultured Bacteroides sp.
ACTGTTTCGTTGGCGGTTTAGCAGGAACGACTGCCACCTTCACCTTTACCGGCTGTACAAACACAGGTAAAGTGACCGGCGGACAGGTAGCTGAAGGCAACATAAGTTACTGCGGCGGACTGGTAGGCAACATAGGTACGCTACATCTCTGCCTCAACGCAGCATCGGCAACTGTGACCGGAGGAAGTGGTGGTACTACCTATACCGGTGGTCTGGCAGGCAATGCAAGTATCCTTGGAGCCATCTACAATTGCTGTACCAATCTTGCCACTGTGGATGGAGCTGCCGCGAGCGATGCAAACCGCTTAGGTGGTGGTGTCGTTACGGAATGCAATGAAGGCCATCAGCCCCGCACCGATGAATAATAAAGAAGATGCCGGAGTAGTGACCATGAAGATTGAAGACAATCTCCTTCGGGATAAAAAAGAGAGGTGAGCCAAAGAAAACACAAGCGGTTGCCCCGGAAGAGGGAAAACTTTCCATCCTTGAAGGGGGGCGGCCGCTTGCTGTATAGTTCAAAATAGAAAGAACAGCCCGGCCGTCCGATACCACATTTCCGGGTAAACGCCTGCAAACAAAGCAAGAAAAACATTTGTTAGTCGGCAAGAATGGATTAACTTTGCAAACAGTTCATCAAATCCCATGGTTATGAATACAAATGTCCTTCGACAAAGAGAAGTGGAACCCGGGCGAGTGGCTGATTGAACATCAATAATCCTATAATCATTACGATATGACCAAACTCACACTACTATCATTCCTTATTATTATCTTTTTCTCCGCCTGTCAGCCTGCAAGTCCTCCCCGGCGCGACGCCAGCGCCCATTCCCCCCGCTACCATGCCGACAGCATGAGTACCCTGGGACGTGCCCGCATCTTTTACGCCGAGAAACGCGACCGCGACGCCATCCCCAGCCTGGACTCCACCTTCCGGCTACCCGCCTGCATGAACCCCGACAGTCACCACCCCGACAGCCTCACCACCCTCGAAGCCCGCTCACTCTGCAACCGCGCCCTGCACGAACTGATGGTAACCTACAACATCCTGATGGACTACGGCACCGGCCTGCAACACTTCGACAGCCTGGACAACCTGCGCATCCCCTTCATGCAACGCTACTGCCTGCGCGGCCTGTACGTGGCCAAAGCCCAGATGCTGATGCCCCTGGACCGCCACAGCGAGGCCCTGCACTACCTGAACCTTGCCATGAAACTGGCCGAAACGGACAACGAAGCCCCGGAATACGACAGCTACTGGAGCGGCACCGCCGGCTGCACCTACATGGGTGTAGATACCATCAGCACCCGTGCCGAGCATGCCCTACTACGCGTAGCCGACATCACCCGCCGCACCTCCTTCCGCAGCAAGTTCCACTCCCATTTCACAGCGCGTCTGGCGGACATCTACCTGCACCAGGGCAGATACGAAGACGCCATCACCCTCTGCAAAGAAGCCCTCGACCACTGCCAGCTCGGCGACCAGGGGCATTACGTAGCCGCCGAGAACCTGACCGAAATCTACCGTCGGCTGGGACTTTACGAAGATGCCCTGCACTACAGCTCCATCGTCACCGATGCTCCCAGAAGATATGAAGTGCTGAACAATCTGCACGGACGCTCTTACATCACCAAAGCCGCCGTCCTCGCCGACATGCAGCGCATTGACGAAGCCCTCATCGCCCTGCAACAGGCCGACAGTTGCTTCGACCGCACGGACAACAAATACTTCCAACTGCAAGTAACCCTTGAACGTGCCCATTTACTGAGCAACCTGCCCGACTCGCTGGATGCCAGCCTGCGCATCTTCGCCTCTTACGAAGGGCAGATACCGGCACATCGGCAGGCATTCTATCATTATTATTATGGCAGCGCCCTCGTCCGTGCGGAGCAGTATGCCCGCGCCATACCGTTGCTGGAGCGTGCCGTGCCCGAATCGGAAAACATCTCCGAACGTCTGATGGCCTACGAAGCCGCCCGCCAACTCACGGAATGCTATCATCGCGCAGGGCGTCATGCCCGGCTCGCCGAGTTCCTACCTCACTACCAGGTACTTGCCGACTCCATGGCAAGCGATGCAAAAATCCGCCAGCTCGCATCCGCCAATATCCGTTATGAGACAGAGAAGAAGGAACAGGAGAATCGTACCCTTGCCGCCGAGGTGATATTGAAGGACAGCCGCCTGCGCACTACATTTCTGATAGGCGCGCTCTGTCTACTGGTGGCGGGCAGCATCATTGTATGGGGAGTGATGCGTAACCGTGCCCTCACCTTGCGCCACCGGCTGAACGAACAGGAGAAGGAATCCGCCGCCACGCTACTGCGCGAAAAGGAAACGCAGTTGCACAGCATCATCGAAAACCGCCTGCAATTGTACAACCGTAACCTCGACCTACTGCGCCAACTCTCCGACATTCAGGCCGCCAGCAACTACACCTGCGATTTGGACCTTGTGATGGAGAGCCTTCAGAAGAGCCTGTTCAGCAAAGAAGATACCGAACGTTTCCGCCGCAACTTCTCCGCCGTCTATCCTTCGGCACTGAACCGATTGCGTAACCGACATCCGGAGTTGACGCGCAACGAAGAACTATTCTGTATGCTTGTCATGCTGAAACAGAACAATGAGGAAATGGCACATACGCTGGGAATAAGCGTGCGCAGTGTGTCGAAAATAAGGTATCGGCTGCGGATAAAACTGGAATTGCCGGAGGGGGCGGATGTGGACAAGGAAATAAGGGATATTATGGAGTAAACAACCGACTGTTCCTCCGGAAAAAGCCCAAAGAAACATACAATTTAATAGTTTTTATCGCACACACACTTACATTTTATCACATTTATTCCTACCTTTGCGCCCAAATTATAACTTTTAACTAACAACTTAGATTCAACGACCATGGCTAAGATAACTAAAGAAGCCGCCTTGCTGTATCACTCACAAGGCAAACCTGGTAAGATAGAAGTAGTGCCCACCAAGCCCTACAGTACCCAAACCGACCTTTCACTTGCATACTCCCCCGGCGTGGCGGAACCATGTCTTGAAATAGAAAAGAACCCGCAGGACGCATACAAATATACAGCGAAAGGTAATCTGGTAGCTGTAATCTCCAACGGTACCGCAGTGCTCGGTCTGGGCGATATAGGCGCATTGAGCGGCAAACCCGTAATGGAAGGTAAAGGATTGCTTTTCAAGATTTACGCCGGCATCGACGTGTTCGACATCGAAGTGAACGAGAAAGACCCTGAAAAGTTTATCGAAGCTGTAAAAGCCATCGCTCCTACCTTCGGTGGTATCAACCTGGAAGACATCAAAGCTCCCGAATGTTTCGAAATAGAACGCCGCCTGAAAGAAGAACTCGACATCCCCGTGATGCACGACGACCAACATGGAACGGCCATCATCTCCAGTGCCGGACTTGTGAACGCTTTACAAGTAGCAGGCAAGAAGATTGAAGATGTGAAAATCGTTGTGAACGGTGCCGGTGCATCGGCTGTATCCTGCACGAAGCTGTACGTTTCGCTGGGTGCCCGCCTGGAAAACATCGTAATGGTGGATAGCAAAGGGGTTATCAGCAAGACACGTACCGACCTCAACGAACAGAAGCGTTACTTCGCCACCGACCGTACCGACATCCATACCCTTGAAGAAGCCATCAAAGGCGCAGACGTATTTTTGGGATTATCCAAAGGCAATGTACTGTCACAAGACATGGTACGCAGCATGGCCCCGTCTCCTATCGTTTTCGCACTCGCCAACCCGACACCGGAAATCTCTTACGAAGATGCCATGGCAGCCCGCCCCGATGTATTGATGGCAACCGGACGTTCGGACTATCCGAATCAGATTAACAATGTAATCGGTTTCCCCTATATCTTCCGTGGCGCGCTCGACACTCAGGCAAAGGCCATCAACGAGGAAATGAAAATTGCCGCCGTACACGCCATCGCCAACCTGGCAAAACAGCCTGTACCCGATGTTGTGAACGAGGCTTACCACGTAAACAACTTCAGTTTCGGTCCCGAATACTTCATTCCGAAACCGGTTGACCCGCGCCTCATCACCGAAGTTTCCTGCGCCGTGGCACGTGCAGCTATGGAAAGCGGTGTAGCCCGCAAGAACATCGAGGACTGGGATGCTTACTGCGTACAACTCCGCGAACTCATGGGTTACGAAAGCAAACTCACCCGCCAGCTTTACGACACAGCCCGCCGCAATCCGCAACGCGTGGTATTTGCCGAAGGTTCCCACCCCAATATGCTGAAAGCAGCCGTAGAAGCCAAAGCCGAAGGTATCTGCCATCCCATTGTTTTAGGTAACGACGAGACCATCGAGAAACTGGCAAAGGAACTCGACCTCAGCCTGGAAGGCATCGAAATCGTAAACCTGCGCCATCCGAACGAAGCAGCACGCCGCGAACGTTATGCCCGCATCCTTTCTGAAAAGCGTGCCCGCCAGGGTGCCACCTACGAGGAAGCCAACGACAAGATGTTCGAACGCAACTACTTCGGTATGATGATGGTGGAAACAGGCGATGCGGATGCATTCATCACCGGTCTTTATACGAAGTACAGCAACACCATCAAGGTAGCCAAGGAAGTTATCGGCATACAACCGCAATACAAGCATTTCGGTACGATGCACATCCTGAACTCCAAGAAAGGAACGTATTTCCTTGCCGACACGTTAATCAACCGTCACCCCAATGCCGAAACATTGATTGATATTGCCAAACTGTCGGAGCATACCGTGCGTTTCTTCAACCATACCCCGGTAATGGCCATGCTGAGTTACTCCAACTTTGGCGCAGACACCGAAGGTAGTCCGGTAAGCGTACACGAAGCCGTGGAATATATGCAGCAGAACTATCCTGACCTCGCCATCGACGGTGAAATGCAGGTGAACTTCGCCATGGACCGCAAGATGCGTGACGCCAAATATCCTTTCACCCGCTTGAAAGGCAAGGATGTGAACACCCTCGTATTCCCGAACCTGAGCTCTGCCAACTCCGCATACAAACTGTTACAAGCCATGAATACGGAAATGGAATTGATTGGCCCGATACAGATGGGACTGAACAAACCTATCCACTTCACCGACTTCGAAAGTTCCGTGCGCGACATCGTAAATATCACCGCAGTAGCCGTTATCGATGCTATCGTGGACAAAAAGAAAGCAGGTAAATGAGACGTCCGTTATCGAAATCACAAAGTGTTTGCATTGTGCTGCTTTGGGCAGCACTTTGCTACATAGTTCTGACTACTGTCGAACGAATTGATGGCCCAGTCATCATGACGCTTATCATTTCGGCAGCGTTAGTGTTCATTCCGGTAATAAAATCATTAAAGAGAGGATAAATAATGTCTTTTTATTCCTTTTTGCGGTAGAAAACAATAAAAATGTTGTTTTCTACCGCATTTTCTTTATAAATTGTTTGTTTGTCTCATTTTTATGTGTACTTTTGCAACCGCAACAGAGAAAAAGGGAAACGAGATACGAGGAAACAAGTTACAAGGAATTCCCTGCGGCAGCGCAAATGCCTTATCAACTGAACCCCTCGTCAACTTGTCAACTGAACTCTCGTCAACTGAAAAATAACCAATAAAAGAAATAGATTATGAACGCAGCTAAGGTATTAGAAGATTTGAAGAGACGGTTCCCCAACGAACCAGAGTATCATCAGGCAGTGGAAGAAGTACTTTCTACAATTGAAGAAGAGTACAACAAACACCCGGAATTTGACAAAGTCAATCTGATTGAACGTCTTTGCATCCCCGATCGTGTTTACCAGTTCCGCGTGACTTGGATGGACGATAAGGGTAACATTCAGACCAACATGGGTTACCGCGTTCAACACAACAACGCTATCGGCCCGTACAAAGGTGGTATCCGTTTCCACGCTTCTGTAAACCTTTCAATCCTGAAATTCCTTGCTTTCGAGCAGACTTTCAAAAACTCACTGACTACGCTGCCTATGGGTGGTGGTAAAGGTGGTTCCGACTTCTCTCCGCGCGGTAAATCCAATGCCGAAGTAATGCGTTTCGTACAAGCATTCATGCTGGAACTGTGGCGTCACATTGGTCCTGAAACTGACGTTCCTGCCGGTGATATCGGTGTAGGTGGTCGTGAAGTAGGTTTCATGTTCGGTATGTACAAGAAGCTGACTCGTGAATTTACCGGTACATTCACTGGTAAAGGCCGTGAGTTCGGTGGTTCACTGATTCGTCCGGAAGCTACCGGTTACGGTAACATCTACTTCCTGATGGAAATGCTGAAGAAGCAAGGTACCGACTTGAAAGGCAAGACTTGTCTGATTTCAGGTTCCGGTAACGTAGCTCAATATACTGCAGAAAAAGTTCTCGAACTGGGTGGTAAAGTTCTGACAATGTCCGACTCTGACGGTTACGTTTACGACCCGGCAGGTATCGACCGCGAGAAACTGGATTACATCATGGAATTGAAAAACCTCTACCGTGGACGTATCCGCGAATATGCAGAGCAATATCCGGGTGTTAAGTATGTAGAAGGAGCTAAACCTTGGGGTGAAAAAGCTGACATCGCTCTGCCTTCTGCAACTCAGAACGAACTGAACGGCGATCATGCTCGCCAGTTAGTAGCAAACGGCTGTATGGCTGTTTCCGAAGGTGCTAACATGCCTTCTACTCCGGAAGCTATCAAAGTATTCCAGGATGCCAAAATTCTGTATGCCCCGGGTAAGGCTGCCAATGCAGGTGGTGTATCAGTATCCGGCCTCGAAATGACTCAGAACTCTATCAAACTGAGCTGGAGTTCTGAAGAGGTAGACGAAAAACTGAAGAGCATCATGAAGAACATTCACGAAGCCTGCGTACAGTATGGTACAGAAGCTGACGGTTATGTGAACTACGTGAAAGGCGCTAACGTTGCCGGATTCATGAAGGTGGCGAAAGCTATGATGGCACAAGGTATCGTGTAAAGAAAGCTATAGTTGTTATATATGAGAATCCCCTTTGCACCCGGTGTGAAGGGGATTCTCTTTATAAGTCATCGTCATTTTCTTCATCAACTTAGACTTCATCCTTAAATCCGCTTTTTTTACTGCTTCAATGTCGCAATCAATACTATCGGATTACTTTCCTCGCCAACATTTTCCAAGGCCTCAACAAGTTCTTTCTTTTTAGCTTCATCCTTTACCTTGGAGGCTTTTATCCGGTCTATATCAATCCAGTTATCTTCACTAAAAGGTTCCAGCACATCTATCCAATACTTACCGGCAGAACGATAATCGACAGTAAATTCACCTCCCAACAAGTCATTATCCAAAACAAAAGGACGTTCTATGCGCCGTAAAGGTATGTTGAACCAGGGCACTTGGCGTTCTTTAATTTCGCCTTGCCGCTTTTGCTCCCTCACTGTTCCATCCTGTTTGTTGTAGCAATAAGTCAGTACCTTGTCCCCTTTGCTCCCCACCAAATAGATATAATCTTTGCTTGGATAATAAGAGAAGATAGAGAAGTAATCGAAGGCTTTTCTTTCTCTAAACCATAAATGAGTCTGCTCGTAATCTCCTTTTTCTTCTTTTGTAAAGATGGAATATTGAGAGCTCAAACTTTCATGAGCAACGTCATATCGATAGATAGTATCAGTATCGGGATATTTAAGGGTTAATTGGTTACCATAAGTATCTATATTGGTCGGATTCTCTTTCCAATAATTAGCGAAATAATCCATCTGAGCACGATTCTTAATGATGCCTTCTTCTCTACCCTTATGAACCGGATTCTTGAACATCTTTTTTAAATGAAAGCAACTGTCTACCAGCGCAAAAGACCATAAAGAGTCTTTGGGTACCGGTCTGTACAGAGCTGTGTTTTGCGCGATGAAAAAGTTGTTTTCAAACAGTGCATGTTGCATATAAGTTGCTGCAAATTTATTATAGTGATTATACCCTATAACGTTTCTCTTAAAGTTCCCTTCAAAATCATACACCAGAATGCCTCCACCTACAATATAGACTTCTTTATGATTTTCGTCAATGAAGAATTCACCCAGAGTGACGTACTCACCAGGTCCTTGTCCTATGTTGCCCACCATGTTTAAGAACTTTCCCGAACGGGAAAAACGTAGAATACGATTATCTTTATAATGCGCTATCCAAATATCATGATCGGTTACTTGCACCAGATGAATGCCTGCTGTCAGTGCCTCATTGGTTGCCTCCAAACACACAAACTCTACTTTAGCAACGGCATCGCTCAACGGCAGCGAAGAAGCATCCGATACATTTTCGGACAAATTAATCACAGCAACACCATTAACCTCGGTAGTCGAAGTTTGTTGTTTCTTACCGGGTGTACAACTTATTAGTGCACAGATTAATAATAAAGGAATGTATTTCATAATACACAGGTATTAATTGGTTCTTTACATGATGTACTTCAGCTTATTATCATCTATAGAATGCTCCATTTGCATATTCTCTCAAACTCCTTCCTACAAAGGAACAAACTAATAGGAGAATTTGCAAATATATGAAGTGAATTTTAGCCGGCCTTTTGCATGCCTTTCCAAAGATAATCCCTATTTTGCAACAATAGCTTTATTCTTTAATATATTATGCCAGTAACAGAAGAAAAATTAAAAACTATATTTGCATCCTCATGCACATCTCAAGCCAGCTCCCGCCACTGCCATAAAACTAATATCAAACCTGCTAAGAACTAATCCCCGCACCGCAAGGAACTAATAATTTATTGCCTAAAAATTATTCATACATCAACTGTTGTAAGAAAATTATATAATTATCGTAAGTGAATAGTATAACTATTGTAAGAAACTACTATATTTGTAGTACGAATATTTTCTAGTATGAAAAATATTAGTTCGTAGTACATCCGACATTAGTTTCTTGCAGTCTCGGTGCCAGTTTGTTTCTACGGAAGTATAAACCTCTTAAAAACATGTATTATGAGTACTTACTATGACCTCTACGAAACACCGGACCCCAGTGGCGAAGGAAAGAAAAAACCGTTGCACGCACGTGTGCGCCCCAAAGGTACCATTACGGCAAAAGAGTTCCAGGAGCGGGTGATGAAAGAACAACATATGCCGCACGCCATGATAGTGGGCATCATGCAAGCCATCAGCAATGCGTTGGGCGACTGGCTTGCCGACGGCTATAATGTGGAGTTGGACGAACTGGGTTACTTCAGCACTACGCTGAAATGCACGCGGACCGCCATGAACAAGAAAGATATTCGTGCCGAGTCCGTACGGTTTGAAACCGTGAAGTTCCGCCCAAGCAAAGACTTCAAAAAGTACGTGAGATATCAAATGGAACTGGAACGAGTAGACAAAAAGGCTTCGGCAAAGAAACCGGCAGTAGCTCCGGAAAAGAGAAAAGAGATGATGCTGAAATTCCTGGAAGCAAATGTCTGCATCACACGCGCCGAATACTCCCGCCTGACGAATGTGACAGACAGGCGTGCCAGTTGTGACTTACAAGAATATCTGACAGAAGGCATTATTCGCAAACGGGGTGGAGGACGTTCAGTAGTTTATATAAAGAGGAATCAAGAATAAGCCATACTCCTTTTAGCGGGAAAACGCAGAAAACAATGCCTCGTAAACCGCAGGATGGAGGAAGTAACGAACATCTTTCCCTTCCTCCATCGCTTGGCGAATAAAGGTAGAACTAATCTCAAAAGTAGGCGAAGAAGCAACTTTTACATTCTCTGAAATGGAATCGGAAGAAACCGGATAACCGGGGCGAGGATAAATAAGAAGATGATTTTCGGCAAGGATACGTTCCGACTGATACCAGCGGGGAAAAAGCACCCAGTTATCCGAACCGATAATCAGATGAAATTCCCGCTCGGGATAGGTTTCTTTCAGTTTATCCAGTGTATGAATGGTATAGGACGGACGGGGTAAATAAAACTCAATATCAGAAGCCTTAAACTTGGGATAACCCGTAATGGCTAGTTGAACCAGCTTCAAGCGGAAGGCATCATCCATTAATTCGCCTTCTTCCTTTAACGGATTGTGAGGGGTTACAAGAAACCACACTTCATCCAGCCCTTCATACTCGCAAAGATAATTGGCAAGGGCAAGATGTCCGATGTGTACCGGATTGAAGGAGCCACTGAAAATACCGGTTTTCATGATTTCTCTTTTAAGCGTTTCCAGCAATTATAGGTATTCAGAACAGCTGATAATAATACCAAAAGCATCGCTATCACCGACACCCATTGCTTATAGTAAATGCTTACACCGCCGAGCGCAAGAGTCGTAGGAATAAGGATTCCATTAAGAACCAGCAATATTTTATTTTGCCTGGAGGAAACAGGTTTCGGTGTATACATACGATTGATTTATTCGGATAAAAACTCTGTAATCACGCGTAAAGCTTCTGCCTTAGCCTTTTCCAAATCATCGTTCACAATAATCTTATCAAACCTAGAAGCAAACGTCAGTTCATATTCCGCTTTAGAAACGCGGCTTTCTATCACCTCGGGCGCATCCGTTCCACGTCCAACCAAACGCTTACGTAATTCTTCTACTGAAGGGGGCTGAATGAAGACCGACAAAGCACGGTCACCGTAATACTTCTTTATATTGCAACCACCCACAACATCTACATCGAAAACGACATTCTGCCCGGCAGCCAACTGGCTTTCTACCTGAGACTTCAATGTTCCGTAGTAACGGTCTTTATATACTTCCTCATATTCCAGAAACTCGTCATTAGCTATGCGAGTACGAAATTCATCGGGAGAGAGAAAGAAATACTCTACACCGTGCTGTTCTGTTCCGCGCGGCGGACGACTGGTAGCAGAACAAGAGAATGCGAGATTAAGATTCTGCGTTAACAGATAGTTGATAATAGTTGATTTGCCTGAGCCTGAAGGGGCTGAAAATATAATGAGTTTGCCCATACTTTAGAATTATTATTAAAAGTTTTAAGATGACTTTGTGCACGCTTTACATCACGTTCAACACCTGCTCTTTGATTTGTTCCAGTTCATCCTTCATCTGCACCACAATCTTCTGCATTTCAGCATGATTGGATTTACTGCCAAGCGTATTGATCTCGCGTCCCATTTCCTGGGCAATGAAACCCAACTTCTTACCTTGTCCGCTTCCATCCTCCATCGTATTGATGAAGTATTTCAGGTGATTACTGAGACGTTGTTTTTCTTCATTGATATCAAGCTTTTCAATGTGGTAAATAAGTTCTTGCTCCAGACGATTCTTGTCATAGTCCACACTGATAGTTTTCTCCAAAGCATCCGTAATGCGCTCCTTGATTTTCTCTATGCGTTCCTTTTCATAAGGTTCTACGGTAGTCAGCAGATTGGAAATATTGGCAATCTTCTCACGGAACTTCTTTTCCAGAGCTGCGCCTTCCTGCCTGCGGAAGTCTACCAAACTCTGAATGGCTTGAAGCACTGTTGCATGAACAGCTTTCCATTCTTCTTCAGTCAGTTCCTGAATATCGTTCTTGATCATCACATCCGGCATGCGGAGCAAAGTGGAGAACCAATCCTCAGGTACGGGAATACCGGTAGCTTCGGAGATTGCCCGGATACGTTCGTAATAAGCCACAACTACATCCTGATTGATAGGAGTCACCAATTCACAGGCATCTTTTTTATCAATCCACAGACTGAAATCCACTTTACCACGTTCCAGTGCCTTAGCAATTTCGTTGCGGATTTCTATTTCTTTTTCCCGGTAGAGAGGGGCGATGCGGGTTGACAGATCCATCGCTTTACTATTGAGCGATTTGATTTCTACATTGATTTTTTTATCGGGCAGTTCAGCGGTTGCTTTACCGTATCCGGTCATGGATTGTATCATAAGATTCTTTTAGTTTTCTGCAAAATTACATGATTAATTTCATTAGTGAAAATTATTCATGAAATAAGTGATATTGTTTACCGTTTACTCTTTACTCCAAACACGTGTGTTCAGGTTTAATTCCTCCACAATGGCCAACAAAGACTGGAGCACTGCAAAATCCGATTTAAGAAGACTCATATCATTCAAAGAACTCCACACATCAGCTTCAAAACGGTTCTTAGAATCCGGTATGGCAACCAGAATCGTTGAATTACGGAAACTGATGGTAATTCCTTTCTTGAAATTACTGTCCAGTTTCAATATTCTTTCCATCATAGACGGAGTAATCAGGTAGCGTGCCTCAATCTGGTCAGTGGAAAAGACATCAAAAACCTTTTCAAACTCAGGACTCTCCATCTTCACCCTCGATGCTCCCATTTTAAGTTTGAACAGGCTGTTCCGCAAAATGGTAGTCTCTCCCTGAAAATCTTTGTGAAAATCAGCAATAAAAAGAAATCCCTTGAAAATATCTACCCAATAATGCTGCACGCCATTTTTAGTGGAACGTGTCCTGCGTTCTTCCGCATGTACTTCCGAACAAACGAAACTGGTTTTACCCAAACAGCCTTCTATCAGGTCTTCTGCATGATAACGGTCGGGGGAAATGAATAGCCCGCAATTTTCAAAAACACTCTCAGCGATTCCTGAATCCGGAGAAAATGTAGCATCAGGACAAAAGGCATGAATGACCTCGTTTACCACTTCTTCCTTATAAAAAGAAGAAACTATTTTCGACTTATTATTTACACAAGTGATAAAAATAATCACTGATATGACAGCAATCACTATCGGAGCAAGAATCCCTTCCAATTTTAATATTATCAAGATAATAACTCCTACCACCAGAAAAAGGGCAGCATAGCGCATCCCTTCGGAATAACCTTTTTTTAAGAGTTCCTTACGTTTACTCTCCAGAACTTGTAACGTGGGAGTCAGTTTCTGCGCCAGAGAATCAAAGTCAACATACCCCATTGCCCGGTTGTTTTTTTATGAATTAAATAAATTCTTCACATTGGGAGTTGTGCGTTCCGCTTCCGGAATCGTCAGTACTTCTTTTCTGCTAAAACCAAACATACCTGCCAGTAGATTTGTGGGGAATGACTGGACTGCATTATTATAATCGGTCACAGAAGCATTATAGGTGCGACGCGCAGCAGCCAATTGTTCTTCTGTTTCATTCAGCGAACGCTGCAACTGAAGGAAGTTCTCTGACGCTTTCAATTCGGGATAGTTCTCCGCTACGGCGAAAAACTGTGTACGGACTTTAGAAAACATCTTGTCAAAGTCCGCCTTCTCATTGTCATTAAGAGCTGTGTAAGTTTTATTCCGCATTTCCGTTATTGCCGAGAAAGTATCAGCTTCATGCTTGGCATATTGCTGTACTGTTGCCACCAGATTAGGAATCAGGTCAAAGCGTTGTTTCAACATCACATCAATAGCTGAAAAAGCATTTTCTATCTGATTTTTCTTCCTCACCAACGAGTTATACATGGAAATCACCACCAAAACTAAAACTACAATAATAATAGCTATAATCATAATTATAGATACAACAGCCTCCTTGTGCCGGTTATTTTTTGTTAACGAATTCTGTATTTATTCCTAAAATCGGAAGCAAAGATAGAAATAATCTAAAAATACTCCCAATTATGCCATAAGAAAGATACTGAACCCTTTTTAGATTCGCTTGTGTATCTGAAAATAAACCTGTAAATTTGCCACATTTAAAATCAAGAATAAAGAAGCGATTAATAATTAAGAAAGCTATGTCGTGCATTTTACATATTGAAACGTCCACCTCCGCATGCTCAGTTGCCGTAAGTGAAGATGGACAAAATGTTTTTACGAAAGAAGACCTCAACGGCCCTTCACATGCAGTTTTACTGGGAGTATTTATAGACGAAGCCCTGTCGTTTGCCGACAGTCACGCAATGCCGATTGATGCTGTAGCGGTGAGCTGCGGACCGGGTTCTTACACAGGTCTGCGCATAGGTGTTTCGATGGCAAAAGGCGTTTGCTACGGACGCAATATTCCGTTGATAGGTCTGCCTACGTTGAAGGTGCAGTGCGTGCCGGTGCTGCTCTATCATGATGAACTGCCTGAAGATGCATTGCTGTGCCCGATGATTGACGCACGCCGCATGGAAGTATATGCCGCCATCTACGACCGCGCCCTGAAACCTGTACGCGACATAGCCGCCGACATTGTAGACGAGAACTCATATATGGAATTTCTAAACCAGCACCCCGTTTATTTCCTCGGAGACGGAGCAGACAAGTGCAAGGAGAAGATTACGCATCCCAATGCACACTTCATCGACAATATTCGTCCGCTGGCAAAGATGATGTTTCCCCTTGCCGAAAAGGCGATGGCTGAAAAAGACTTCAAGGACGTAGCCTATTTCGAGCCGTTCTATCTGAAAGAGTTCGTAGCCTCCCAACCTAAGAAGCTTCTCTAATATTTTTCAATTTTTAATTCTTAATTTTCTATTTAATAAGTATGCAATATAACACTCAACAAAAACGGATGCCTTTACCGGAATACGGACGCAGCATCCAAAATATGGTTAACCATGCGTTGACAATTGAAGACCGTGCGGAACGCCAACGTTGCGCCAACACCATCATCAACATTATGGGCAACATGTTCCCCCATCTGCGTGATGTACCCGATTTCAAGCATAAGTTGTGGGACCATCTGGCCATCATGTCCGACTTCAAGCTGGATATTGATTATCCGTACGAGATTATCCGCAAAGATAACCTGAACACCAAACCGGGCCCCATTCCCTATCCCAGTACAAAAATCCGTTACCGCCACTATGGCCGTACGCTGGAAGTATTGATTAAGAAAGCGGTTGAATTTCCCGAAGGTGACGAAAAACAGAACTTGATTGCACTGATATGCAACCACATGAAAAAGGATTATATGACCTGGAATAAAGATACGATAGACGACCGTAAAATAGCAGAAGACTTGGCAGAATACTCCAACGGCAAACTGCAAATGACGGACGACATCATCAAACTGATGGCGGAACGTATCAATCAGAATTATCGTCCGAAGGTGAATAATCTGAATAACCGGAGAGATAACCGGAACAATAAGAGAAAATACTAACTAAATTGAAAATTAAAAATTGAGAATAGAGAAATAGACCAGTCAGAGGTCTTCATTCCCGTTCTCCATCTTTTAATTTTTAATTTTTAATTTTTAATTTATATATGGCATCATTCGTAATTGAAGGAGGACACAGATTATCCGGTGAGATTCACCCGCAAGGCGCAAAGAACGAGGTATTACAGATTATCTGCGCCACGCTCTTGACTGCCGAAGAGGTGACGGTACATAACATTCCGGACATTTTGGACGTCAACAATCTCATTCAACTAATGCGCGACATGGGTGTCACGGTATCCAAGAAAGGTATCAATACGTATAGTTTCAAAGCGGAAAAACTGGATTTGAGTTATCTGGAAAGTGATGAGTTCCTAAAGAAATGCTCCAGTCTGCGCGGTTCAGTGATGCTTATCGGTCCGATGGTGGCACGCTTTCATAAGGCGATGATTTCTAAACCGGGTGGGGATAAAATAGGACGCCGGCGTCTGGACACCCACTTTATAGGTATACAGAATCTGGGTGCAGCCTTCTCCTACAATGCCGGACGCGAGGCTTATGAGATTTCAGCCAGCGAACTGAAAGGTACTTATATGTTACTGGACGAGGCTTCGGTTACCGGAACTGCCAACATCGTCATGGCAGCAGTACTGGCAAAGGGAACCACCACTATTTACAACGCTGCCTGCGAACCGTATCTGCAACAACTCTGCAAGATGCTGAACCGCATGGGGGCCCGGATACAAGGCATTGCATCCAATCTGTTGACAATTGAAGGTGTGGACGAACTGCACGGCACCGAGCACACCATACTTCCCGACATGATTGAAGTGGGTAGCTTCATCGGTATGGCAGCTATGACAAAAAGTGAACTCACCATTAAGAACGTTTCTTATGAGAATCTGGGCATCATCCCCGAAAGTTTCCGCCGCCTCGGCATCAAACTCGAACAGCGGGAAGATGACATCTATGTACCCGCACAGGAAACGTATCAGATAGAATCGTTCATCGACGGTTCCATCATGACCATTGCCGACGCTCCTTGGCCCGGACTGACACCGGACTTGCTTAGTGTGCTACTTGTAGTTGCTACTCAGGCCAAAGGCAGCGTACTGATTCATCAAAAGATGTTTGAGAGCAGATTATTCTTCGTGGATAAGTTGATAGATATGGGAGCACAGATTATCCTTTGCGACCCTCACCGGGCAGTTGTCATTGGTCATAACCATGCCATGCGACTGCGTGGTGGAAATATGACTTCACCCGATATCCGTGCTGGTATTGCACTGCTGATTGCTGCAATGAGTGCGGAAGGAAGTAGCCGGATTCATAACATAGAACAGATAGACCGGGGATATCAGGATATTGAAAGAAGACTGAATGCTATCGGGGCGAGAATAACAAGAATATAATATAAGGTAGTGATAGAGTGATAAAGAAAGAAGATGTATATAAGATAGGAGTGTTCAACAAACCGCATGGAATTCATGGCGAGTTATCTTTTACATTCACCGACGATATCTTTGACCGGGTGGAAGCGGAATACCTCATCTGCCAGTTGGATGGTATTTTTGTACCTTTCTTTCTGGAAGAGTATCGGTTCCGTTCCGACTCCACCGCACTGGTGAAGCTGGAGGGAGTAGATACGGCGGAACGTGCGCGGATGTTTACCAACGTGGAAGTTTACTTTCCTGCCCAATATGTCGAGGATGCCGCACCGGGAGAACTGACATGGGATTTCTTCGTCGGTTGTCGTGTGGAAGAAGTGAAACATGGAGACCTGGGAGAGGTGATGGAAGTGGACAATACAACCATCAACACCTTGTTTGTAGTAGACTATCAGGGAGAAGAACTACTAATCCCTGCACAAGAAGAATTCATCAAAGACATTGACCGGAAACATAAAGTAATTACGATGGAATTACCGGAAGGATTGCTGGCACTGGATGAAACAGAAGAGGTATAAAAAAGTGATAAGAGATTAGTGCGTATGGTAAAAAAGAAACGGCATAAAGCTTTTTGGAGCAATATCAAGTTTAAGTATAAACTGACTATCATCAACGAGAATACACTTGAGGAAGTTGTAGGTATCCGTGTATCCAAACTGAACGGTATCTCGGTATTGCTTTCCGTACTAACAGTGCTGTTTTTGATTGCCGCAGCTATCATTACTTTTACTCCTTTACGCAATTACCTGCCGGGATACATGAACAGTGACATCCGTGCCCAGGTTGTGGAAAATGCCTTGCGCGCAGACTCACTCCAACAGTTGGTGGAACGCCAGAATCTGTATATCATGAATATACAGGATATTTTCCGTGGGACAGTCCGTGTTGATACAGTGCATTCTATGGACTCTCTGACCACCGTACGCGAAGACTCATTGATGGAGCGCACACAGCGGGAAGATGAATTCCGCAAACAGTATGAAGAAACTGAAAAATATAATCTGACGAGTATCACTGCCCGCCCTGATATAGAGGGATTGATATTTTATCGCCCAACGCGGGGCATGATTACGGAGAAGTTTGATGCGGATAGACGACATTATGGTACGGACATTGCAGCCAATCCGGGAGAGAGTGTACTGGCTACGCTGGACGGTACAGTCATACTGAGTACCTACACTGCCGAAACAGGGTATGTGATAGAAGTACAACACAACCAGGACTTTGTATCCGTGTACAAGCATTGTAGTTCCCTGCTGAAGCGGGAAGGTGATACCGTGCAGGCCGGAGAGGCCATTGCACTGGTGGGAAACAGCGGACAACTGACCACCGGTCCTCACCTGCACTTTGAGCTATGGCACAAAGGGCGGGCGGTAAATCCGGAACAATACATTGTATTTTAGTGATTAGTGATTAACAAAGTAGTCAAATCGTAAATATATAAATGAAGAAACAAATTGCTATACTCGGTTCCACAGGTTCCATCGGTACACAGGCATTGCAGGTCATTGAGGAGCAATCCGACCAGTACGAAGCTTATGTGCTGACTGCCAATAACCGGGTAGAAGAACTCATTGCCCAGGCACGGAAGTTCAAGCCTGAAGCAGTAGTCATAGCCAACGAAACCAAATATGCCCAACTGAAAGAAGCGCTCGCCGACCTGCCTATCAAAGTATATGCAGGAACGGAAGCCATCTGCCAGATTGTGGAAGATGCTGAGATTGACATCGTTCTGACCGCCATGGTGGGTTATGCCGGACTGAAACCGACAATGAACGCCATACGTGCCCGTAAGCCTATCGCCCTTGCCAATAAGGAAACGCTTGTAGTGGCCGGCGAACTGATTAACGACTTGGCACGCCTCTCCGGTACACCTATATTGCCTGTAGATTCCGAACATTCGGCTGTTTTTCAGTGTTTGGCAGGAGAGCTCGGAAATCCGATAGAAAAGGTTATTCTTACGGCTTCCGGCGGCCCATTCCGCAACTGCACAATGGAACAACTGGCTACGGTTACCAAGGCGCAAGCCTTGAAACATCCCAACTGGGATATGGGAGCGAAAATTACGATTGACTCCGCTTCAATGATGAACAAAGGATTCGAAGTGATAGAAGCCAAATGGTTGTTTGGTGTGCGCCCTGACCAGATTGAAGTGGTGGTACATCCGCAGTCTATCATCCATTCGATGGTGCAATTTGAAGATGGTGCGGTGAAGGCGCAATTGGGTATGCCAGATATGCGCTTGCCTATCCAGTATGCATTTTCTTATCCACAACGCCTGAAAGCCTCGTTCCCCCGTCTGGATTTCAAGATGTGTACGAACCTGACTTTTGAACAACCTGATACGACACGTTTCCGCAATCTGGCACTGGCTTACGAGGCCTTGCATAAGGGAGGAAATATGCCTTGCATTGTCAATGCGGCGAATGAAGTGGTAGTAGCCGCTTTCCTGCGGGATGAAATTTCGTTCCTCGGAATGAGCGATGTGATAGAGAAGACAATGTCGATTGTGGCGTTTGTAGAAAAGCCGGAATATGAAGATTATGTGGCTACGGATGCGATGGCGCGCCGGATTGCACAGGAACTTATAAAGTGATTAGCGGTCTAAGTGATTAGTGATAAGCCGCATTTAATATAGTAAATTGTAAATAGTAAAATAGAAAGTTTATTAGATGGAAACATTTTTGATTCGTGCCCTGCAACTCATTATGAGCCTTTCATTGCTCGTTATTGTCCATGAGGGAGGGCACTTCCTCTTCGCCCGCCTCTTCAAGACCCGGGTAGAAAAGTTTTGCTTGTTCTTCGACCCTTGGTTCACTCTGTTCAAGTTCAAGCCCAAAAACAGTGATACAGAATATGGCATCGGTTGGCTGCCGCTAGGTGGCTACGTGAAGATATCAGGTATGATAGATGAGTCTATGGACACCGAACAGATGCAACAGCCTATGCAACCGTGGGAATTCCGAGCCAAACCGGCGTGGCAACGATTGCTTATTATGGTGGGTGGCGTAGTGTTCAACTTCCTGCTGGCGTTATTCATTTACTCCATGATACTCTTTACGTGGGGTGATGAATACGTGCCGGTGCAAAAGGCTCCGTTGGGTATGGAGTTCAACGAAACAGCAAAAGCCATCGGCTTCCGCGATGGTGACATACTCATCTCTGCCGATGGTGTACCCTTCGAACGTTACGATGGCGACCTGTTGACAAGTGTTGTTGATGCCCGCGAAGTAACCGTGCTGCGTGGCGGAGAGAAAGCCTCGGTTTATATTCAGGAGGATATGATGGAGCGTTTGCTGGCCGACAGTGTACGTTTCGCCTCATTCCGCTATCCATATGTGATTGACAGTATACTTCCCAATCGCCCTGCCGCCCTTGCCGGATTGCAACCGGGTGACAGCATCACACAATTGGATGGAGAGAATATCGCTTATTTCGACTTCAAAAGAGAAATAGCACGCCGTCAGAAAGACGGTTTGGCTCCTCATGATATCACATTGACGTATATACGAGCAGGAGTGACGGATACCCTAACTTTTGCTACAGATTCTTTGTATGAAATAGGTGTAGTGGCGCGCATGACGACCAATCAATTACTTCCCGTAGTAAAAAAGGAATACAGCTTCTTCGCCTCTTTTCCTGCCGGTGCGGCACTGGGTGTGAAAACGCTGAAAGGTTATGTAGGACAGATGAAATATCTCTTCTCCAAAGAGGGGGCCAAGCAATTAGGTGGTTTTGGAACTATCGGCAGCATCTTCCCCGCTACATGGGATTGGCATCAGTTCTGGTACATGACGGCATTCCTTTCCATTATCCTTGCCTTCATGAATATCCTGCCTATTCCGGCATTGGATGGCGGACATGTACTGTTCCTTATTTATGAAATTGTGGCCCGCCGAAAACCAAGCGACAAGTTTATGGAACGTGCACAAATGGTAGGTATGTTCCTGTTGTTCGGGTTATTGCTTTGGGCAAACTTCAACGATATTCTGCGGTTCCTGTTCTAGCATATAGTCTACCTAATAAAAACAGATGGTCTGTTCGGATGAAACAGACCATCTGTTTAAAGCAAATAGACCATCTATTCCAGTCGGATAGATGGTCTATTTTATTAAGGTAAAATACCAGTCTTATTTATTTACACTAAGTGACCGATCCATTCTTCACGATCACCCGGAAGAAGGTCAATAACCGGAACTTCCACCATGGTATAGCAACCGGGTTGCTGACGCATGGAAGCACGTGCCACACAAACCAATACCTGTGCTGTGAGTGCAGGATTATTGATGCGCATATTGAATTCGAACAATTGATTCTGAGTTTTACCGGAAACTCCTTTGCGAGTGAGGTTTACGCCATGTCCCATATCAAGCAAAGCGTCTACACTGGGAACTTGCTTCACATGTGTTTCATCATTCACAAAGTAAGCGTCGGCCTTGATGGCAGCAGCTACTTTGTCAAACTCATAACCGTCTTTCAGCTCAATGTAAACCATACGGCGATGGATGCCTGTTCCTGTAGGAATTGTCATGGAAAGGGCCGCTTTCACACCGTCAACAGCTTTTACAGCAACAGTATGTCCCATGCTCATTCCAGGACCGAAATTGGTATATGTAATTCCTTTCGGAGCAATAGCTTCCAGCAAAGTACGCACAATCGAATCGCTTCCCGGGTCCCAACCGGCAGAGATGATAGAAACTGCATTATGCTCTTTGGCAGCAGCGTTCAGCGTACGACGCAAATCTACGATACCGGTATGGATATCAAAACTATCAACCGTATTAATGCCGAGGGCAAGGATTTCTTTAGCAAAAGATTCCACGCTACGGGTCGGTGTACAAAGGATAGCTACATCAACGCTTTCCAATTCCTTGATATTCTTCACTACGGGGTATTCACTCAGTTCTGTGGGACGGTTTTCTGCTCCTGCACGGCGTACAACACCTGCGATTTCAAAGTCGGGAGCTGCTTGCAATGCTTCGAGCACGTATTGCCCGATATTGCCATAGCCAACGATGGCTGCTCTTACTTTTTTCATTCTTTTATTGGATTTATTTATCAGTTTTCTATCTTATCGGCACAAAAGTAAGCATTTTCATTTAATTTCACTACAAAACAACACAGAGTTCCACAGAGTTTTTCCTTTATTAAGACTTGTTTCAAACTTATGCACCTTCAATTACTTACCCTCTAAAACAATTTCCAAAGGAAAAAGTTCTGT
This sequence comes from uncultured Bacteroides sp., assembly GCF_905207245.1. Taxonomy (GTDB): domain Bacteria; phylum Bacteroidota; class Bacteroidia; order Bacteroidales; family Bacteroidaceae; genus Bacteroides. The sequence goes on from NZ_CAJLKP010000001.1 coordinate 21,666, forward strand.
TAAACTCTCCCGACTCTATAATGGGGAAACACAATATTCGTCGCGCGCGCCCGTTATATAAGCATTATGATAGAATACATCAAAGGCGGACTTGCCGAGCTCAGCCCGGCAACCGCAGTTATCGACTGTAACGGTTTGGGATATGCCGTTAATATTTCATTGAATACGTATGCTGCCATTCAGGGTAAAAAGGAGTGCAAATTGTATATCTACGAGGCTATACGTGAGGATGCATATATTCTCTATGGCTTCGCGGACAAACAGGAACGGGAGTTATTCCTGTTACTGATTTCCGTATCGGGCATCGGTGGAAATACAGCACGAATGATACTCTCAGCACTTTCACCGGCGGAACTGGTGAATGTAATCAGTACGGAGAATGCGAACATGCTGAAGACGGTGAAAGGTATCGGGCTAAAGACTGCGCAACGGGTGATTGTGGATTTGAAAGATAAAATCAAGACAGGTGCTGCCGCTGCAGGAAGTACAATAGGAAATCTGGGCGGAATGCTGACGGCTGCCAATGCACAGGTACAAGAAGAAGCAATTGCTGCGTTGACAATGCTGGGATTTGCACAGGCGCCGTCGCAAAAGGTGGTGCTGGCAATACTGAAGGAAGAACCGGATGCACCGGTGGAACAGGTGATTAAACTGGCACTGAAACGGCTTTGATAAATGATAATTTATCGCGCTTCGCGCGATAAGTGACAAGCTACAAGCTACGAGTGACAAGTGCCTTTCAGTGTGATAGCCGGGCGAATAATTATTCAGCCACGAGTACAGCGCAGCAACTCGTTACTGGTAGCTCGTAGCTCGTAACTTAATTTAGCGCTCCGCGCTAAATTATCATTTGTACAACTGAATACACATGAAGTCTTCATACATACGACATATAATCTGGTTATTACTGCTGTGGCTAACGCCCGGCAGTTTTGTCGTTATGGGACAGAATGCACAACAAAGCACAAATATAAATAATACACAAGAAGCAACAACTGCACAAGATACCATCCCTCCCCGATACTCCGTCCGTAAAACTGTGCCAAGCACACTAAAGGATCTTTCGCCCCGCCCCGCCGACCTGCAATCGCCGGTGAACCTGCGGACAGAAGCGGAATATGATGCTAAAACAGACAAATACCTCCTACGTACCAAACTGGGTAACAAGGAGATTGGAGTGCCGATGCTACTCACTCCCGAAGAATACCTGGACTGGACACTGAAACAGTCCATGCAGGCATATTATCGCCAGAAGAATGGGGAACAAATTGGTAAAGGAAAAGAAGCCTTCGACTCTATGGATATGAAGTTCAACCTTGGTCCGGCAGAGAAGCTTTTCGGCCCCGGCGGGGTGCAAATACGCACGCAAGGCAATGCGGAACTTAGCTTCGGCATGAATTACAAGAATGTGAAGAATCCTTCGCTCCCTGAAAGCCAGCGCAAAACACTTGGCTTCGACTTCGACGAGAAAATCAATATCAACGTCAACGGAAAAGTGGGCGACAAGGTGAACCTGAACATGAACTACAATACGGACGCTACATTTGATTTCGACACCAAACAACTAAAGCTAAAGTATGAAGGCAAGGAAGACGAAATCATCAAACTAATCGAAGCGGGAAACGTAAACATGTCCACCAACAACTCACTGATACGGGGGGCATCGGCTCTATTCGGTATTCGCACGGATTTGCAATTCGGCAAGTTGAAGCTGCAAGCAGTCATCAGCCAGCAAGAGAGTGAAGCCAAGACTGTGACAAGCCGAGGCGGTGCACAAACCACCACTTTCGATTTCTCTGCTGACAACTACGAAGAGAATCGCCACTTTTTCCTCGCCCACTACTTCCGGGATGCATACGACAAGAATCTGGCCCAACTTCCGAATATTCTTTCGGGAGTTACGATTAACCGTATCGAAGTATGGGTGACCAATAAGCGGAATAATTACGATAATCCAAGGAACATCGTAGCGCTGACCGACCTTGGGGAGGCTTTCCACATTGGTAATACCACCGCCTGGCACGGAACGGGGAATCCATCCAATCCAATATCAAACGTCAATGTGCCCGCCAACAGCGCCAATAATCTTTATGCGGAAATGATTAGTCAGTATGCCGCAGCTCGCGACATCAGTCAGGTGAGCAACACCATGAACAGCATTCCTGGTGTGGAAGGCGGCATGGATTATGAAAAGATAGAAAGTGCCCGCCTGCTCACTTCCTCGGAATACACACTGAACAGCAAACTGGGCTACCTTTCGCTGAAACAAACCTTGCAACCGGATGAGGTATTGGCAGTCGCTTTCGAATTTACGCTCGGGGGAAGAAGCTACCAGGTGGGAGAATTTTCTTCGGACATCAAGGAGACGGGGCAGAGCCTATTCGTGAAGCTATTGAAAAACACCGCCAACTCTCCCGATGCCGCCTGCTGGGACCTGATGATGAAGAACGTCTACAGCCTCAACGCTTACTCGGTGCAGAAAGAAAAATTCCAGTTGAACATCACTTACCAGAGTGATACGACAGGAGTATATCTACGCTATATCCCCGAAGGTAAGATTGCCCGAATGCCTCTGTTACGCGTCATGAACCTCGACCGGCTGAACAGCCGGAACCAGACGGGCGCGGATGGTTTCTTCGACTTCGTAGAGGGGTATACGGTAACGGCATCCGATGGTCGCATCTATTTTCCTGTAGTGGAACCTTTCGGCAGCCACCTGCGCAAAGCTATCGGGAACGATGCACTGGCAGACAAATATGTGTTTCAGGAACTATACGACTCCACCCGCACCGTGGCACGGCAGACGGCAGAAAAGAATAAATACCGCCTGACGGGAGAATACCGTGCTTCAAACGCTAACGAGATACGTCTGGGAGCCATGAACGTTCCGCAAGGGTCGGTACGGGTGACGGCAGGTGGCATGACGCTCATGGAAAACTCAGACTACACGGTGGATTATACACTGGGCGTGGTCACCATCCTCAACCAAGGCATTATTGATGCGGGCACTGCCATCAGCGTAAATCTGGAAAGTAACACCCTCTACAGCATGCAGCGCAAAACGATGATGGGTTTGAACTTCACCTACGACTTTTCGCAGAACTTCTCCTTCGGCGGAAGTATCATGCACCTCAGCGAGAAGCCGTTGACAAGCAAAGTGGCAATGGGTGATGAGCCGCTCTCCAACACCCTGTGGGGACTGAATGCTTCGTGGAAGAAAGAAAGCCAATGGCTAACGAACATGCTGGACAAGCTGCCTTTCGTCACCGCCACCGCACCCAGTAGCATCAACCTTGGCGTGGAATTTGCCCACCTCGTCCCGGGACATGCCAAAGGCCTGCAACAGAATGCTTCGTACATCGACGACTTCGAAAGCACGCAAAGTGGCATCGACCTGCGCCAACCATCGTACTGGATGCTGGCAAGCACGCCTTACAGCCCTTCCGCCTCCGCCCTTTTCCCGGAGGCATCGCTCAGCAACAATATCGCCTACGGGAAAAACCGGGCATTGCTGGCGTGGTATCACATCGACGGTCTCTTCACCCGCCGCAACTCCTCGCTGACACCCACGCACATCAAGAACGACCTCAACCAGCTCAGCAACCATTACGTGCGCGAAGTGTACGAACAGGAGCTTTTCCCAAATAAGGAAACTCCTTATCAGGAATCCGCCGCCATGAACGTGCTGAACCTGGCATACTATCCGCAGGAACGGGGTCCCTACAACCTGGATACAAACCTAAATGCCGACGGCACGTTGCGCAATCCGGAGAAGCGTTGGGGGGGCATGATGCGCAAACTGGACACGAGTGATTTTGAAGCGGCGAACATTGAATATGTCACGTTCTGGTTGCTCGACCCCTTCATTTATGAAGACACTGATAATAAAGAATTTAAAGCATCCACAGTAACATCAGACTCAGCACCCTCAGTGACATCTAAGGCGGCACTTTCAGCCTCTCGCGGAGGGTATCTTTACCTCAATCTGGGCGAGGTATCCGAAGACATCCTGAAAGACGGCAAGAAGTTCTTTGAGAACGGTCTGCCCACGGACGGAGACGTGACTAAGACCGAAGAAACCGTCTGGGGACGTGTGCCGCGCGACCGTAGCGTGGTATATGCTTTCGACAACGCTGCCGGTGCCCGCCGCCGCCAGGATGTCGGTCTGAACGGACTTTCAACCGATGACGAACGCACTTTTCCTACCTATCAGAAGTATCTGTCGCAAGTGCAAGGCCTGGTTGATACTGAAACCTATCAGAAGTTCTATAACGACCCCTCGGGCGACAACTATCATTACTTCCGCGGTAGCGACTACGACCGAGAGGAACGTAGCATTCTGGAACGCTACAAGTACTACAACAATACCGAAGGCAACTCCACTGCCTCGGAAGACTCTCCGGAACGATATGACATTTCTTCAAAAACCGTGCCCGATGTAGAGGACATCAATCAGGACAACACCCTGAACGAAACGGAGAAGTATTTCCAGTATAAAATCCACCTCGCCCCTGCTGACTTAAAAGTAGGTCAAAACTATATCACAGACAAACGTACTGTCAGCGTTCGCCTGCGCAACGGACAAACGGAAGAAGTGAGCTGGTATCAGTTCAAAGTACCCGTGCGCAGTGGTGAAGCCGTGGGAAGCATCAAAGATTTCAAGTCCATCCGCTTCATGCGCATGTTCCTGACCGGATTTGAGAAACCCGTCGTGCTGCGCTTCGCCACGCTGGAACTGATACGCGGCGAGTGGCGCACCTATACCGATGCGCTGAACAACACCCAGCAAGGCGCCTCTACCACCAGCTCCGCCACACTCGAAGTGTCCGCCGTCAACATTGAAGAAAACGGCGACCGCACCCCGGTGAATTATATCATGCCTCCGGGTATCTCGCGCGTCATCGACCCCGGACAGCCGCAACTACGCCAACAGAACGAGCAGGCCATGAGCCTGAAACTTGAGAAGCTGGCTCCCGGTGATGCCCGTGCCGTCTACAAAAACACCGGTATGGACATGCGCCAGTACCGACGCCTGCAAATGTTTGCCCATGCCGAAGCCCTACCCGACCTAACCACCGACCCGCAGGACGGTGAACTGTCCGTCTTCATCCGCCTCGGCTCGGACTATCGCGGCAACTATTACGAGTATGAAATCCCCCTCACCCTCACCCCGCACGGAGAATACAACGGAAGCACCACCGCCGGATGCCTCGCCGTCTGGCCCAAAGCCAACAATCTGGACATCGACCTCAGCCTACTCACCAATGTGAAAAAAAACCGCAACCGACTGAAGAACACCCCGAATAGTGGTGTGACCTATGCCAAGGTCTACTCCGAATACGACCCTGACAAACCTGCCAATAAGATAAGCGTCATCGGCAACCCCTCACTGGCGGAAGTAAAAACTCTGATGATTGGTGTGCGAAACAATGCCCGCACCGTCAAGTCGGCAGAGATTTGGGTGAATGAACTTCGCCTCACCGAGTTCAATGAAGATGGCGGCTGGGCGGCACAAGGCAACCTCAACGTGCAACTTTCCGACATCGGCAGCATCAACCTTGCCGGACATGTGGAAACGGCAGGCTTCGGCGGACTAGAACAAAGCGTCAGCGAACGCCGGCTGGACGATTATTATCAGTATAGTTTCACCACCACGTTCGACCTCGGACGCTTCTTTCCCAAGAAAGCCCGGCTCACCGCGCCCATCTATTTCTCCTACTCCAAGGAAGCCACTACGCCCAAGTATAATCCGCTGGACAAAGATATGTTGCTGGACGATGCCCTCGATGCCTTCACCACCGACTGGGAACGCGACTCGCTGATGAACATTGCCCGTGAGATAACAACTTACCGCAACTTCAGCCTGAGCAACGCCCGCCTAGGCATCATCAGTAAGAACCCGATGCCATACGACCCGGGTAACTTTACCATCAGCTATTCACGCTCCCTGCGCCACAACCAGGGTAGCACCACCGCCTACGAGAACGAAACCGACTGGCGCGCCGCCATGAGCTACAATTACGCTCCCGTCTACCGTCCTTGGGAGCCCTTCAAAAAGATGGAAAGCAAATCCCCGTGGATGCGTTTCATCAAAGAGCTCAATCTGAACTGGTTGCCCCAAAGCATCGCGTTCAACACCGACATGACGCGCCATTATTATGAGCTCCAGCTTCGCGACCTCGAAGCCCTCACATCCGGGATATCCGTTGACAACGGAAATACAGGCATCGAAAGTATCCCCATCTCCATCGCCAAAGAATTCCTCTGGAACCGTGACTTCGCCCTGCGTTGGGACTTGACGAAGAATCTGCGCCTCAACTTCACTTCCGCCACCCATGCCGAGATTCAAGAACCCTACGGCGTAGTAAACAAAGACCTCTACCCCGATGAATATACCGCCTGGAAGGATACCGTGCGCCGCAGCCTGCTATCACTCGGCCGTCCCATCGACTTCCAGCAAACATTTAATGCCACCTATAAACTCCCGTTCGACAAATTCCCCATCACCGACTGGATTAGTGCCGACTTCCGCTTTGCCTCTTCCTACAACTGGGATCGTGGTGTCTCACTGTCCGATGGTATAGAAATGGGAAACACCGTCAGCAATCAACGCAGTATCGACGTGAATTCCCGCTTCAACCTTGAAGCATTCTACAATAAGATACCTTATTTAAAGAAGGTGAACCGCCGCTTCTCTGCCTCCTATCGTAAACCCACCCCGACCAAAGAGCAAAAGCCGCGCCGTTTTGACAAAGAAATACAGTTACGGGCAGATACCACGTTGACCGTCAACCATGGCATGAACTCCCGCCGTCCCAAAGTGTCAGCACTCACGGTAGACGGGCGTCATTACCCTGTGCGCTACAAGGTATTGAACGCCAACTCCCTCCGCATCGACACGCAGGACACGGCACGCATCAAACTCACCGTCATTCCCGGTCCCAATCCGGAAGACGGCTGGTGGTATAAGTTCGGCCAGCATGCCGCCCGCTTTGCCATGAGTGTGCGCAATTTCAGCTTTACTTATAAGAATACGTATGCCATGACCCTCCCCGGCTTCCGTCCCGAAGTGGGTGACATGTTCGGGCAGAAGAAGCACGGAGGTTTCCTTGCCCCTGGAATGGACTTTGCCTTCGGCTTCACCGGTGATGGCTACATCGACCGTGCCCTGCAAAATGATTGGCTCATCTGCAATGACTCCGTCGTCAGTCCCGCCAGCAGCAATGCCCTCGAAGACCTGCAATTGCGCATCTCCCTCGAACCGATACGCGACCTCAAGATAGACCTCACAGCTAATCGTACCCGCAACCGTAGTCGCGAAATGCAGTATATGTTCGAGGGGATGCCAGACACCCGTAGCGGTAATTTCTCCATGAGTATCATCTCAATAGGCAGTGCCTTTGAGCGCCCCAGTGCAAGTGACGGTTACCACTCCGGCACCTTCGAGCGTTTCCGCAACAACCTCGAAGTCATCCGCAACCGTGTGGAAGCCCGCTACATCGGCAGCCAAAATCCGCAAGGCAGCACTCTTGCCGGAAAGCCCTTCGACCCGGCAAACGGAACCATCAGCAAGCATTCACCCGATGTCATGATACCGGCCTTCCTCTCCGCTTACACCGGCAGGGGCGCCCGTAACTCCGCCCTCGACTTCTTCCCCAGCCTGTTCTCCATGATGCCAAACTGGCGCGTCACCTATACCGGGCTCACCAAGATAGCTTGGTTCAAGAAGAACTTCCGCAGTGTCAATCTGAACCATGCCTACCGCAGTACCTACAGCGTGGGCAGCTACAACACCTTCCAAAGTTTCATGAGCTATATGGGCGACATCGGCTTTGTGGAAGATGTGCAAACGGGAAATCCTATTCCTTCATCGCGTTTCGATATAAGCATGGTATCCATCAACGAGCAATTCTCACCGCTCATCGGTATGGATGCCACCCTCAAAAACGGGCTCACCGCCAAAGTGGAATATAAAACCAGCCGCATCCTCAACCTCAGTATGAGCGCCTGCCAACTGGTGGAAACCGCCTCCCGTGACTTTGTTATCGGACTGGGATATAAAATTATAAACTTCAACCTCTTCAGCCGCCGCAATGTGAAAGACAGTAAAAACCGTATCAATCATGACCTTGCCCTCCGTGCCGACATCTCATTCCGCAACCAGTCCGCCCTCTGCCGAGACATCCAGCAAGGCTTTGCACAAGCCACCAATGGCAACAAAGCCCTGAAAATTTCTTGTTCGGCAGACTACACCCTGAGCCGTCTGCTGACACTACGCCTTTACTACGACCGCCAGCAAAACACTCCGCTAATATCCGCCAGTTCCTATCCGGTGGTCAGTGCCGACTTCGGTTTCAGTATGAAATTCTCACTAACACGGTAAATAAAATCGACTACCCGGGAATAAGTTCGGGGGAAAGCCCTATCTTTGTCCTAATAAACAACAAGCATTATGAAACAAGTAAGAATTTACATGAAGCGTTGGTTAGGAGCTAACGAGCGCGCCAAACAAGTATCGACAGACTCCTGGTATCTGGACTTCGCCGACCAACTACTTTCCTTAATTGACCAATCTCCTTTATACAGTAAAAAGTCTGAAGATGAGAAAGTGGATGCAGCCATCTCGTTAACTCTCTATATGCATGATGCCATCGCCCAATCCGGCGGTTGGAAAGAGTTCTCGAATGCATACTACAAATTATACAAATCCTATCTGCCTTTCTATAAATTGTCAGATTCGTATGTCCCCGATGAAATCAATGTGGAAGACATCTCATTTGTCCTATGGACTCTCCTCTCCCAATATGCTATTTTTGCGGAAGATACAGTGATTTTCCACAATCCTCATGACCCTGATTTATTGGATCTCAGCCAAAAGATATATGATGTAATGGATGCCTCTTTCGAGGAAGCTCTCATAAGTGATGAGCCATCTATTCCGATTTGGGTAATGGGGCTGGATTTACTGGAAATGGATATGGTGCCGCTTCCTGAGATAAAGCCCGGCACGCCCCTCACAAAGGATGTGGAGAATTGCCTGGCATATAGTAAAGGAGAACCATTACTTTATTTCGCCACTTATAATGAGCTACGCAAGTTCTTTGTAGAAGAACTGAAATGGGCTAACAGAAATGAGAACCTGTTACCCAACTTAAGAGATGATAAGAATTTTGTGATTTACGCCAATGCTAAAGGTATGCTGATAGCCCCGAATGCTTCTTATTGTTTCTGCGATCCTAATAATCCAACTTACGATGCAGCAAAAGCCGCAACCCAAGGATATAAATTATTCACTTATCCAAGCGCCTGTCCTTTTGATGCCCTGAAATATGGTATGGCAAAAGGATTATTCCCCGACCTGCAACTCCCCTTCCCCGGTGGAAAAGAAGTGTTACATGACTATTGGGACTTTATTGCACGATACTTCCTGTGTGAATATTACGAAGGAGAGTGAGGATAATTATTAGTGATTAGTACTTACAGTATATCTGTACATTACTAATCACTAATACGAATTATCAACTACTACCTTATAACCATAATACCAATGGAAGATAATCTTTCAACTTCACCCTCAATATCCTCAAAGACTGAGAAATCCGATAAGCTACGGTTTTGAATGAAACTCCTGTCTTTTCCGCTATCTCATTATAAGTAAGATTTTCAAATCGATTCAATTCAAAAGCTTTCCGATAGTCTGCAGGTAACTCACTTATAGCTTTAGAAATTAAATTGATAATTTCACCTTCTATATAGAATTCGGGATCTTCAAACATTTCCTTATACTTATCATATAATCTTTCATGTACACGTTGTTGCATTTGCAAATGAGCTATTCTATTTAAGCACTTGTTTTTAACAGCAGAAAATAGCAGAGATTTTAAGGATAATTCAGGTATAAGAACATGGTGATTTTCCCATAGCCAAAGCATGACATCCTGAATAATCTCCTCACAATCCGATCTATCCACATACTGAGAAGCAAATGCAAATAGCCCCCTATAGTATTGCGTATATATAATGTCAAAAGCTTGTGTATCTCCCGCTTTCAACTTTTCTAAAATTTCTCTATCTTCGTTTATCACTAGTGTTTTCCTTCGTATAGAACAAATTTAAGCAATTATATTATGGGCAAATAAAAAAACAACGTAATTAACACAATTATTTACTCCATCAATGACGGTAGTGCAGTAGAGACAAAAGGTATGTATGTAATCAATAACTGCACAATCAACATTACAATCAGAAAACGAAAAACATAAGGAAGCATCTCGTTGATACTAGTTTTACCTACTCCACTGGCTACAAAAAGAGTACTACCGACGGGAGGAGTCACAAGACCTATAATCATATTGGAGACAACAAGTACTCCAAAATGTACAGCAGATAATCCTGTAGCCATTCCAATAGCCTCACTTACAGGTAGCAACACAGGAACTACAATTAATAATCCTGGGGCTACATCAATAAACATACTGATAAAAAATAAAGCAATATTCAATAAAGCAAGAATAATAATCTTTTTCCAGAAAAAATAAGTTTCAGGTGATAAATCAGCACTGAAGAAACCAATAATACTATCACTTGAAGATATTAAAGCATTAGATATTATTACGGGAATTTGTCCTATACTCAATGTCCATGCAAATAGACTCGCACACGCCAATAAAAAGCTAAGAGCAGCCGTAGTTTTTGCAGCAGAAACAAACAAACTTGGAAGGTTCTTAAATGTTATTTGTCGATAGACAATCATACTCACAAGCAAAGCATACAAAACTGCTACAGCCGATGCTTCCGTAGCAGTAAAGAGACCGCCCATAATTCCTCCAAAGATAATAAGCATCAATAAAATCACCCATATAGACTTAGCAATACATCTCATTCGTTCCTTCAAACAGGTTTTCTCTTCAACTACCACATTAAATTTCTTCGCATACCTGCTGGTTATAGTCATTAGTCCAATTCCAATCAATATTCCAGGCATAATTCCACCCACAAAAAGTTTTTCTATAGAAACATTAGCAATGGTTCCATACAAAAGAAGAGCAATGCTAGGTGGTATTAAAGCCCCTGTTGTTCCTGCACAAGCCGATAATGCAGAAGAAAACGGACGCGGATATCCATTACGTTCTAATGCAGGTATCATCATTCCTCCAATTGCAGCACAAGTTGCGGCAGAAGCACCGGAAACTGCACCAAACAACTGAGATGCCACAATAGTTACAAAGGGCAGACCACTTTTTTTATGCCCTAAAAATGATTTTACAAATGAAATCAGACGCATTGATAATCCACCTTGGCTCATAATTTCACCTGCAAGGATAAAAAAAGGAACCGCCAAAAATGAATAGAAATTAGATAATGAACGAGTCGTTTCCAAAGCTACCATTATAGGATTAATATCCGCATAAAGCAAAGCAGCCAATGAAGACAATAACATGCAGAATGCTATCGGTACGTTTAGTAGTAGCAAAACAAGAAAAGTTATTAATAATACAGCTGTCATAAATTTGAAGTTTTTAAACTGGATATTATATCAGTAATACAATAAATCAACATGAATACACATCCCACCGGACAAGCCCCATATATCCAGGCACGGCTGAATTCCATGGCAGGCATAACCCAATCCACAATACCCTCGGTCACTTCTATACTCCAGAAAAACAAGACACAAATACCAATCAAAGTAATACTCTTATTAATAGTTGTGAATATCTTTTTCCTTTGTCCTTTAGCAACTTGTTCTATATAGTTAAAAGAATAATGCAAATGCTCACGTATAGCAACAGCTGCTCCTAGAAAAGTAAGCCACAACATCAATGACTGTGTCAACTCATCTGCCCAATAAATCGAGAAATTAAGACCAAAACGACATATTACATTAATCGCCATAGTAAATGACATCACTCCCAAAATAATAAATAAGAGGTAATCTAAAACGATATTAATATATTTCATAATTATTTATTTTCAAAAGATTCGTTACGCATATTCATTATATCCAAAAGTAATTCTTCCGATTCCACCGGATACCTATCACTGAATCGCTCAATAACCTTATTGGCTTCAGTAATAAAAGGAGTCTTATCTTTAATCTCATTGATCATAACCCCATGTTTTTGCATTTCACATAGCGATTCCTCGGTAGTATGCCTCCAAATATCATCGAACTTTTGCTGAGAGATAGCAATGACCTCAGTTATTCTTTTTTGATACTTAGGCTCCAAAGATGCAAACCACTTGGCATTAGCTATCAAAATGTGCTGATTGGCAAAATGCTCGGTTAAAGTAAACTGATTACAACCAGCCTCATAGTACTTATAAGCCATAAAGATCCTGGCACTATTCTCCGCTCCATCCACAACCCCAGTTTTCATTGATTGAAAAAGTTCCGAAAAAGGAATCGGGGTAGCAGTAGCTCCAATAGCATTAATAGAATTTATCATAACAGGACTCTCCATAACTCGTATCTTAAGCCCATGAAAATCATGAGGACTCTTTACTTCTATACTATCAACCGGATATTTATAAAACAGATTACGGAATCCTGTACTATAAAAGCCCAGACCCTGTAAATTGAATCTAGCCAAACGTTGAAGAAACTTTCTCCCTATTTCACCATTTAGTACTTTTGCATGTTGTTCCTCCGTAACAAACAAATAAGGTAAATCCAAAATACTATATGCAGGATCAATCGTAGTTAGAATTGATGAATTAACCTGAACCATTTCGAGTACATCAAAATAGCAACTCTCCAACAATTGTCGTTCAGAGCCCACAGTTCCCTGATCATAAAACACAACCTTTATTTCCCCGGCTTTGATTTCCCCATCAGGTGAAGCTTTCTCCAATTCATTACGAAAAAGATTGGAAATTTCCCATATCCTACTATCTGGCTTTAATTCATTGGAAAGACGGAACACCAGTTTGGGAGTATTTTCCACAGGTTCACTTACCTGATTCGAAGTGCATCCAGACAGTAATAGCAAAGGGAGTACGAATAAATATAATCGACTATTCAACTTCATAAAATATCATTTTAAAACAGATGCTACAGATTCAAACATAGCCTTTAGGATTATATAACAAGAGGTAGCTCCCGCATCCAGCACTCCTAAGGAACGCTCGCCCAGCCTGGCAGCTCGCCCTATCCGAGCAATCATATCCCTTGTTGACTCTTTACCCGTTTCTGCAGCAACTGTAGCAACTTTCAATGCTTTCCTAAATTCTTTTGAAATATCCCACTCTCTTTTGAAAGCAACCGTAGCCGGTTCCATGGTATCTATCAATGTCTTATCCCCTATTTTAGCTCCGCCAATATCTTTAACACCTTCAAGAGCACTCTCTAACATTTGAGAGAAAGAGTCAGCATTTATTTCCGATACATCTTTGACAGCAAAAGCACACTTGCGAAAGAAAGTACCATAAATAGGTCCCATTGAACCACCGACTTCCAACAAAAGAGTATCTCCCAATATTTTCATTGCTGTTGTAAAGGACTGACTGGCTGATATACGTTCACCAGCCATAGTGAATCCCTTATTCATATTTATTCCATGATCACCATCACCTATTTGTCCATCAATATCGCTCAGGTATGCCTTGTTAAGTTGGATAGCAGTAATAATATCCATTACGATACCTGCATTATGATCATTATAAAAATATTCCATATCTTATTATTTATAATTGTTTAAACGAAACAGCATTTGTTTCAAAATCTATCAATTCCGCCATTTCTTTATCAAGTTTAAGAATAGTCAGCGTAACCCCCATCATATCGAGCGAAGTAAAATAATCACCCACATATGAGCGATGGATATGTATTTTATACTTCTCCAACAATTGGCGCACCTCATTAAAGAATATATATAATTCCATCACAGGCGTACTCCCCAAACCGGACACGAGAACCACTACTTCACTCTCTTCTTCTATCAGTATATCATCAAGAATCTTTTCCGTACAGACCTCGGCCATTTCTTTAGCAGTCACTAGTTCAGTGACCTTTATTCCCGGCTCTCCATGATGACCAATCCCTAACTCCATATAACCGGGTGCTATGGAAAAATTGGGCTTACCCACTGCTGGTATAGTACAAGGGGTTAACCCTATACCTATACTACGAGTATTATCAATTGTTCTTTGAGCTACCTGTACTATTTCATCAAGAGTACCTCCCAAGGCAGCTTTAGCACCTGCCGTTTTCCACATTAAGATCTCCCCAGCTACTCCTCTCCTTTTTTCTCTTTCACTTTTAGGAGCAGATGCTACATCATCATTAGCGACCACTGTTCTAACTACAATGCCTTCTTCTTCAGCAAGCATACGAGCCATTTTCACGTTCATATTATCACCGGAATAATTTCCATAAAGACAAGCCACCCCATGACCCGAATCAGCTTCTCTGATAGCATCAAGAAATGCTTTTGCCGTAGGAGACGAAAATATCTCACCAACCGCTACAGCATCTATCATATTTTTACCCAAATAGCCGATAAAAGCAGGCTTATGGCCAGAACCTCCACCTGTCACAATCCCAACTTTACCAGGAACAGGAGCCTGATTATATTTCAAAACACGAGGATTTTGAGTTCTGCTGACAATATCTTCATGCGCAGCGATAAAGCCCTCTAACATATCTTCTACCACATGATCAGTATTATTTATAATTCGTTGCATATATACTATTCTTTAAATAAATTGATAAATATTATTCGGGGAATACTACTTGTTCATGGAATTCATAATCTGCTAAAGTAGCCTGAGGCGTAAAGAAACAAACCACTTTCATATCCACCTTTCCCGTATTCCTAAGCATATGTATAGATTTTTTAGGAAATAAAACCGCAGTACCTTTACAGACATCATATACATCTCCATTAATGTATGTTTTCCCGCTTCCATCGACAATATAAATTACTTCCTCTTTTTCCGGATGTGAATGTGCCGGAGTTACTGTACAATCGGGTTTTATTACAACCACATTCATTGAAAAAGCTTCAGACACATTCTGTTTCGGTGTAAAAAGCCATTGAAGATCTCTTCCTGGAAGATGCTGTACTTCCACTTGATTTTCATATACTACATTTTTCATTAAATTGTTTATTAATCAGTTCTACGAATCAGTTTATATTTTTTATCCACACCAGTTCTAAAAGAAAAAATCACTCTGTAAGAGCCCCCTGTCTCAGACAATATAAGGCTGCTTCACCTTTAAGTTGATTGGCACTGAGTATATAATCCTCATCCAAATAGTGAAATATCTGAGTTTGGGTTGTCCCAGTGCCTTTTTCTATGCAATAACGTCTGAATTTGTTTCCCTCTCGTATCATACAAAACAAATCTAAAGAGGACACACCAGCCCTATTCCCGACAACCACAACAGGAATTCCTGACAATTTTCCGGAATTCAAGCCATGCCCAAAAGCTAAAGGAGCATCATAGATTCTTTCCCAACCGGTAGGTAAGAATTTATAAATATTCAAAGAATCACCATGAAAAGGCTCTATAGTCACCAACTCATTTTGTCCATCTCCATCCATATCTATAAAAGTAAATTCACTAACTTCTTTATCGAAGACTTGTGTAACTCTTACTTCATGACTCTCCGGACAAAGAGAAAATATTCCCTCGGTACCTGATACGCAAACAACCTCTTTTTCATGCAAAACGGTTTTCAGCATACCATGATTGCGAAAGATATTTCCCATTATCTTTTCTGCGTTCCACATTGGCTGAAAGGGACTCGTTAATATAGTAAGAAATACTTCTCCAGCCTCCGACCAGTCAGTCGGCTCACGCTTACATTTGCTTACAGTCGATATAAAAAGATAATTTATCTGATTTTTACGAAGAATCTCACACCGATGTGCAAAAGGTAAATGCAGCACTTTCTCTACATTCCAAATCCCCCCTGAACAGGTATGCCTATAAACTCCAGCATCTTGTCCCTGAAAGGGCGGAAAAAGCCCCATTACAGAAACAAGCATATCAGTCCTATCTGGAACGGGAATCAGACTCATCATCCCTCCAGGAGCTATTCCAGCCTCTATTTTATTCAATGAAGGATAAGTTATCAAATATGGATTCCCTGACTTTTCTGGTCCCATACCAATATAAAATTTACTACCTAAAGAAAAAGCATTGACCGTATAAATATCAGGCATATCAAACAATTTCGTTTTCCTAAACATGGCAATTCTTTGAATAATTATTCAGACTTCATATACTCACTCTCAATGGAATAGATACGCTGTATCTTTACCTCAGAACGCCCACCATGTTCATATCGCAGTTCCAGCCAATGGAAAACAATTTGTTTTACCACCTCTATCCCAAGCACTTGGGCTCCCAAAGCTAAAATGTTTGCATTATTGCTTAAAATAGAACGTTCTACCGAATAATTATCAGAACATACCACTGCATAGGCTCCAGGAACTTTATTAGCAGCTAAACACATCCCCAAACCTGTTCCACAGAGTAAAATTCCTCTTTCACATTCTTTAGAAGAAACGGCACGAGCTACCAATAAAGCAGTATTTGCATAAATAGGGTCCTCTCCTCCATAATCCACGACTTCATATCCTTGAGCAATTATACTCTCTTTTAGTATATTTTTCAACTCAAGAGCATTGGGATCACAACCGATTGCAACTTTCATATCATTATCCTTTTATAAAGTATCCAACATCTGTTTCACTCTTTCAAATCCAGTACGCCCACTATTATACACAGGCACTTTAGTATTGACAAGCATCGGTTCCAATGCACTCATAGATATCTGTGCAAGAACAATTGCATCTACTGTTTCAGACAAACAATCTATTTGAGTCAATAGCAAACGGTTATGTAAATCAATGTCTCCCCGTTTTATAGCTTCAAATGCTTCCGAGCAAAGTATAGTCGTAACTTCAATCTCTTTTCCACTTTCTGCCGCTGCCGTATAAAGTAACCTTTCTGAAGCGGGAACAGTAGTGGGGACAGTAGCCAATAATCCAATACGGCTTCCTTGTTTTACAGCCAGATCCATCATAGGACGATCTATCTGTAGTAACGGAACATTTATCATGGGACGTGCCAGTTCCACAGCCTGATTAAAAGTGGAACATGCCAGTAAAATCAAGTTGGCGCCAGCCTCTTCAAGAAAATGAGCGTATGTTGTGAACTTATAAAAGTTGCTTTTAGGAATCACACCTGGTTTAGAAGCAAAATTGGTATTCTGAATTGTATCATCCACCACATGCGCCACAGTTACATCAGGAATAATATCATCAATAAAGGGTTGGACCGATTTGCTTGAGATAAGGGCAGCATGAATAATTCCTATCATTTTTTTATTTGATTTTTCCATAATATATACTTTAAAATAAAGATTCTTTTTCACAATAAAGAAAATAAGTTCCCTGGCAGCCCTAAAAATAGGGCTGCCAACAAAACTTTTATCAAGAAATACTAAAACTTAGAAAAAAACTCCTTTACCAAGTCAATTTGATGAGTGACACACCTTGACGAGGCAACGAAAAATCCACATTAATTTTTCCACCAGTCACATCCTTCCAAACAGGTGAAGAATACATCTGCAACTGTCCGCTACGCTCCAATATTTTCAATTGTTCCGGTGACGGATTTTGAGGTTCTCCCATTGCTTTCCACACTTCATAAGAATTACTGAACTGATCATCAATCCGATAGTGTGTTACTAATACACGTCGTCCTGTTATGTTCTTTACATTAATACTTATATCAGAAGATGGAGCAGAAAGATCATCATCATGATAATTCCATACCATAACAGCAACACTATTATTATCGGTACTCGCAATACTATTAATATCAGCAGTCTTCCTTACACTATTCTTGCACATTTCATCTGCTGATAAAGGTGCGGAAGATTTAACGGAAACCAAATCACCCTTCATCATACCAAACATACGGAATACATTCAGTACAGGTTTATCTATACCATTGGTTGCCAAATCACGGAAACCCGCATACCATGCCTGATTTTCAAACTCGAATGACCATGAAACAGCACCAATAAAATTAACCCCATATTTCCTTGCCAGTTCATATTTGCGGGCAAAAGAAGCAGCCGTATAGCTGGAATACATGGTTCCGTTACGATACGCATTTTGCGGATGATGTTCAATAGAACAAGCTGCACAACCTTCCGGATCAGATTCTCCGATAATAATAGGCAGATGTTTCAATTCCGGAAATGAAGCCACAGCTTCAAATCCCTTGGAGATATTAAGCAGTTGACGTCCAATATTCATTTGAACACGATTATCCACTACACGAGGACCGCCTTTAGCATGAAAACCAACATAATCCAATGGGGAACCAATCTTTCCCGTTGCATAATTCTTACCACGTACACAATGTTCAAGAAAACGGCGTAAGAAAGCATTAGCACCTTCATTACTTGGATCTGTACTATGTGGTCCTCCTATACGTGCCCTCGGAAAAGCTTTTTTAAGACCATCAGCTGCATAGTCATAAAGTTTACAATACTCTTCGAAGGTTCCTTTCCAATAACCAATATTAGGCTCATTCCACACTTCCCAATACCAAGAAGCGACTTCGTTTTCACCATATCTTTCAACACAGTGCTTCACCCACTGGTACACAAGTTCGCGCCATTTATTATAATCTTTCGGTGGATATGCCCAACCTGTATAAATATCATTATAAGCATTAGCAGGACTCCAATTATGCTGATAAGGATCAGGCTTGACGGAAAGTGCTTTGGGCATAAATCCAATCTCTACCAAAGGCTTCATTCCACGAACAATAAAAGTATCAAAAATACTGTCCACAATGGTCCAATCATATATAGGACGCCCTTTCTTATCTTCGGTATAAGCATTGGTCGAACCCCATTTTAATGCCGGAGTTCCATCACCTGTAGTCAAAAGATTATGTACACGTACATTAACCGAAGTATAGCTCATCTCGGACAACTCGGTAAGAAGTTTTTTGCCATCCTTCATATAGGTATAATTGGGTTCATCATACCCGAACCATGCCCAAATAGGTTTCATTGGTTCTATCTTTTTCTGTACATCAACTTCGAAAGTGACAGTCTGTGCGGGCTGCATTTCTTGAGCTGTTAAACAGAGATTAACACACATAAAACAACAGAGAATAAAACTCTTAATTATAGAATGGAGATATTTCATATTCTTTTTAATTTTATTTAGTTAACGATTAATTTACTTTGAAGCCTGATATCATCACTGGCACTTCCCAAAAGAATCTCAAACTTTCCGGGCTCCACGAAAAAGTTTCCAATAGATTCATCATAAAAAGCAAGGGACTTAACCGGAAGCATCAGTCGGATTTCTTGTTCTTCATTGGGTTGAAGAGCTATTCTCTTAAAACCACGGAGTTCTTTAGTTGGGCGTACTACTTTCGCTTTCACATCTCTCACATAGAGTTGAACCACTTCTTCTCCTGCTCTATTTCCCATATTTTTTACTTTTAAGGCCACCGAAACCGTATCATTGACCGATACAACGGGAGAAGATATTTGTAAATCCGAATAATGGAATTTCGAATAACTTAACCCATACCCGAAAGCAAAAAGCGGTTTCTTCTTTAAATACATATAAGTGAATCCCTTAGAGATATCATATTCATCCGTAGAGGGAACCTGCTCATCAGATGCATACATCGTATAAGGAAGTTTTCCCCCAGGATTGTAATCTCCGAAAAGTACATCGGCAATGGCATTTCCTCCCTCATCTCCAGGCCACCAAGCTTGTAAAACAGCCGGTATATTTTTTTTAACTTCAGGAACTGCGAGAGGACCGGCACTCATAAGCACCACTACCACTTTCTTATTAACCTCGTAAACCGCCTTTATCAGTTCATTCTGGTTTCCGGGAAGAATCAAAGTTTTGCGATCACGTCCTTCAACTTCAATGTCCGCTGTGGTACCAACGAACAAAAAGACTATATCACTATTTCTTGCCATCTCAACCGCCTTTTTCATTTCAGCTTCTTTATCGAACCGAGGTGGAATGAGCCGACCTTTACGTACCCTTACCGGAGTTATCTGAGCTCCTTTGCAATAAAGCACTTCCACATTATTCCCTACAGCGTGTTTAATTCCTTGTAAGGGGGTTACCGGATTTTTCGGAACTCCACCATAATTACCCTGATTGAACAAATCAGCATACGGACCTATTACGGCAACACGTTTAATGATGCTTCTATCTATCGGCAATAACCTCTTTTCATTCTTAAGCAAAACAATGGACTTACGCGCAGCTTCCAAAGATAGGTTCCTATGTTCTTTACAACCGATAACATCGGGGGAAATACGACTATAGGGAACCGACTTAAAGTCATCAAATTCCCCCAATCGAAAACGTACCAGCAAAACCCGGCGAAGAGCGTCATTCAATCTTTCTTCTGTTAAATAACCCTTTCTGAGAGCATTAGGAATATATTTTTCATATTCAGCATCCGAGAAATCACACCCTGCCATGATACTACGTCCAACAGCCTCTTCATATGAAATTTGACGTTGATGATGCCCTTCAACCATTGTTTTCACTCCACCTAAATCAGATACTACAAATCCTTCATGTCCCCACTGATTCTTTAAAATATCAGTCAAAAGCAACTTATTTATATTATTAGGCACACCATTAATAGCATTATAGGATGCCATCACAGACTGTGCTTTGCCTTCTACAATACAATCTTTAAAATGGGGAAGCCAATATTCGTACAACATCCTTTCAGGAACCTGAGCACTGAGTTTCATCCGGTCTACCTCTACATTATTCACTGCATAATGTTTAAGGGTGGAAGCTAATTTAAGATAACAAGGATCATCACCTTGCAGTCCCTTTACGTACGCTACTCCCATCCTTCCCGTATGATAAGGATCTTCACCAAAGATTTCATTAATTCTGCCCCAATAAGGATTACGGCTGATATTAATGACAGGAGAGCGGTAAATCAATCCTTTATGTTCACCACGAAACTCCGGATCTTGTTTCCAACCATTATATATGGCACGGGCTTCATCAGAAATAGCAGTTGCTACACGATGAATAAGTTCAGTATCCCAAGTTGCTCCCAACGCAATACTTGTAGGAAAATTAGTAGTAGGTTCAGTCCATTTCACCCCATGTAAACATTGATTCCATTGATCTGCCCGGATAGAGAAGCCATCAACAACCACTGTCTTGCCACTATGATTAAGCAACTGAGCTTTCTGTTCCAGGGTGAGCCGACTCATCAAGTCGGCTACTCTGGCTTCCATACTCATTTCCTGATTTAGAAAAGCTGGTTTATTTTGAATACCTATTGATTGTGCCACAGCTCCCGTACTCAGGAATATGAGTACTAATAAGTTCATATATTTATATATGTTTATCATTCGTTTTCTATTTAATTAATTAATAACCGTCAAGCTGCTTCATATTAGGATTATTAGCAACTTCATTGGAAGGCAGTGGTTGCCGGTGAGAAACTCCGACTACAAAGTTTTTATAGTCCGGATCACGGGCTATCAAGGCTGCCAATCCTTCAGGAGTATTATAAAGTTCCCAACGCTTGATATCAAACCAACGTACACACTCACCATTAAGCTCCAGAACACGCTCTGTCTGTAAACGGGACAAGAATTTCTGTTTGTCACTTCCTATCTCAGGATAAGCCTCCTGCAAAGGACGCATCTGAGCACGTGCACGTACCCTATTAACATAAGTATAAGCATCTTCTGTATTTCCCAACTCATTCAGACACTCGGCATACATCAGCAAGACATCAGCATAACGAATTACCCGGAAATTCAATTGAGAATGCCTATCTTCCGTAGTACGGAAATCATCACGTGAATATTTACGATAATATACATCATTCCCCCATTTACCTTCATCCCAGGTTTTACCATAAAACTTTCCGGTTTCTTCATCTGGAAAATCTGTTGCTACGTCCTTATATAAAAGACTAACGCGTAAACGAGGATCAAGCTTGCCATCAATCGTACGTTCTTTCTTATACTCATCTACTAACCACGTACGAGCAAGGCCATCACGAAAACCGATGCCACTAAGTCCGAAAATAATAGAACGTTGATGCCCATTCGTCGCCCCTTTATCATCACTTTCTCCACCATTAAGGGCATCGCTGAACTGAATTTCAAAAACTGATTCTATGTTATTTTCTGTCAAGTGAGAAAAATTATGCTTATAATTATCTACTAATCCATAGTACTTCTTTCCCTCACCTTCAACCAGCCAATATAATTGCTCTTTCGCTTTTCCCCATAAATGTTGTTGCATATAGGCACGAGCTAATAAAGCCTTAGCCGCCCCCTTAGTTATCCTGCCTTTTTCTGCCCCTGTCCATTCCTCCGGTAAAAGATTACTTGCTTCCAACAAATCCTTCTCAACCTGCCCCCAAATCTCTGGTAATGTTACTTGTTGAGGTTGATCGCCCGGATTCTGCAATTCGGTCACCAAAGGCACTTCCTCCCACAACACAGCTAAATGGAAATAATTGTAAGCACGATGGAAATAAGCTTGTCCCAAATAAGCATCTTTCTTTTTAGCATCAGCTATTTCAATACCAGGAACATAAGTCAGTACTTGGTTCGCACGGAATATTCCCCGGTAAGCTTCTCTCCAAATCACGGTCTGATTATTATCATGATTATAATCAGAATATATAAATTTAGTCCATTCACCGGTTTGTACCATAGGACTCATACTATACCCTTCATCAGAAAGAAGGTCAAAACGCCAATGCAGATATCGATGCCAAGAACCTAACCGATAAAAAATGGCATAACAAGCATTCACTCCCAGTTGAGCATCTTTTTCAGTACGCCAAAATTCCTTAGTCGTGAGTTTGTTCGGATTAACGGTATCCAACAAATCAGGATTACATGCCTGATTAAGCAATGCACTTAATGTAAGGCCTAACAAACAGATTATTACATATATTTTTTTCATGGCATTAGATATTAAAATTGAAACTGAACTCCAAAGTTTATGGCAAAAGGATTCGGATAAGCTGCCACACCGCGATAACCTTTGTTCCAGATATTGTCTTTTCTGTATTCAGGATCTTGCATACTGAAACTGGAAATAGTAAGCAAGTTCTGACAAGTCACATATACCCGGCAAGTATTAAAATGAATTTTATGTAACAACTTCTCAGGGATAGTATAACCGATAGAAAGTGTTTTTAACTTCACCCAGCTACCATTTTCAAGCCAGTAATCACTGTCACGGCGATTTGTAATCTTCCCGGCAATAGGTCTCGGAATATCAGTCGGCCGTTCCGGTGTCCAGTAGTTGAAATTCTTCAAATAATTACTGTCTCCATTTCCGGCAGCATCAGCTCCAATCATGTATTGTTTAGTAGCATTAAATACATCCGAGCCAATATCCATAAACCAGTTCATCTTCAGATCAAAATTCTTCCATGCAAAGCCCATATTTATACCGGCTTGGAAAAGAGAGTGGGGCGATCCCAATACTTGGCGGTCGGCATCAGTAATCTTACCATCATCATTAAAATCAATATATTTGATATCGCCCGGTTTAGCATCCGGTTGTATCACCTTTCCCTCTGAATTTTTATAAGATTGTATTTCATCGTCATTCTGGAATATACCATCAGTCTTTATCAGATAGAATTCTCCGATAGGCCGTCCCACAGCTGTACGTCCTTGTCCTGAAATAATATCTACCCGACCATATCCTAAGCTGGTTACTTTATTTTTCACCGTAGAGAAATTAAGATTAGCATAATAAGAGAAATCCTTGCGTTTTTCGCGCCATCCAAGACTAAACTCAAATCCGCGGTTCTCTAATGATGCAGCATTTACCACCGGATTACCTGCACCATTACCTGTAGTCATTAAAATCGGCATGGCTGTAAGCACATCCTTAGTTTTGGATATGTAATAATCAGCCGAAAAAGTAAGCCGATTATTAAAGGCAGTCGCATCAAATCCAAAATCAAGTTGAGTCTGTGACTCCCATTTAAGATTCTCATTTACAAGATTCGTTTGGATAGCAGCATTCTGTTGCAACTGTTCCGTACCGAAAGTAGCAGCCAGGAATGTATTGATGACAGGGGCATAATCCCAGTAACCAATATTAAGGCTACCAAGTGTACCATAGCTTGCACGCACCTTTAAATCATCCACCCATTTCACCGGAGCAAAAAACTTCTCTTTACTGATTCTCCACGCAGCAGATACAGAAGGGAAATTACCCCAGCGGTTCTCTTTTTTAACTCTTGAAGAAGCATCACGCCTGAATGTAGCTGTCAATAGGTATTTATCATCATAGGTGTAATTCAAACGCCCTAAATATGAGAGTAGTACAGCAACATTACGGTATCCACCAGCTTGCGGCAAACTCGTACCTGCATCCATTACATCATAATACTTTCCACTGGAAGTCTGAAGAATATCCTGTATTTCACCGGAAATCTGATTATAAGTTTCCTTCTGGTAAGAATTACCTACCATTACATTTATGGCATGCTTTCCAAACTTCTCATCAAAGGTAAGTGTATTTTCAACCAAAGGTTTGTCAAACCGTCCCGAACTTTCACTGACATAAGAAGGCTGATAAGCCATATTCATACGCCAATCCCCTTCACGCCGGAGAGTTTTAGAATTATCAAAATTAAGTTCATAACCAACATTCAGTTTATATTTCAAACTCTTCAGAATTGCTATCTCTCCCCATATAGTACCTCTGATTCTGAAATTTTTATTAGTCCGGTCTACAAGATCATCCTGGGCTATCGGATTATTACCTATATTATTATTCGTCTTCGGATCACCATAGCCATAACCACCCGGATTCTCCTGATTATAAATAGGAACTACAGGGGCCATAGAAAGAGCATCCATAATAGTATTGGCAACGGTTGGATCAACCACATTATTGCTTAAAGTTAAGGCTTGTCCCATGCTAAAAATCCCCTTTTTAGCATTTGTATTGATTCGAACACTGAAGCGATCATATCCCGAACCATAAAGTACACCTTTATTGGTATAATATTCTCCGGATACATAATAATTGCCCGTATCATTACCTCCCGAAAGACTGACATTATATTGCTGAATATTTCCGGTACGAATAATAGCATCCCACCAGTCAGTGTCTACAGACAAATCATGTGACATTACAGGTAGTCCGGCATTCTGCCGAGCCACTGTATTAATCTTAGACCACTCGTCAGCACCTGCTAGCTCAAAGGGACGCGAATAATGCTGGATAGCATAAGAAGCAGAGAAATCCACCTTTACAGCTCCATTTGAGCCTTTTTTAGTAGTAATAATGATCACTCCATTAGCAGCACGCGAACCATAGATTGCAGCCGCTGAAGCATCCTTAAGTACTTGCATAGATTCAATATCATTGACATTCATATCACGAATATCATTAGTAGGCAAACCATCAATCACGTACAATGGAGTATTGTTGGTAAAATTACTAATACCACGAATTGTAGCAAATCCTGTATCTCCGGGGCGGGCATTCATACTAATCTCAATACCCGGTATCATACCATTCATCGATTCAAGTACAGAAGTGCTGGGGATTTCACCCATTGTTTTAGTATTAACTACGGAAATAGCCCCTGTAAGGTCTCTCTTTTTCACTGTTCCATATCCAATTACTACTACTTCATCAAGACTTTGATTATCCTCTTTTAGGGTGATAACAATATTTTGACGTTTCTGCACAGGAACATAGGCTGTAATATATCCGATATAGCGCACTTGGAGTGTGCTATTTCCATCTGCCTCAATGGTAAATCGTCCGTCTACATCAGTCACAGCACCTATTGTGGTTCCTTCCACAAAGACTGTTGCTCCGATTACAGAGTTACCATTTTCATCTTTCACAGTACCAGTCACTTGTTTCTGTTGCTGTTGCATGGAAAGAAAAGCTTTCTCTTTATTAAGAATTATCTTTTCATTAACTATTGTATAAGCAATATCCGTATTTCTGAAAAGCTTGTTAAGAACGTCAAAGAGAGAAAGTTGCTTTACTTCCAACGTTACTTTCCGGTTTACATCCACATTCTCATTGTCATAAATGAAAATAAAATCGGTTTGTTTTTCCACAACTTCCAATACATCTGCAATGGTTTCATTTTGCACACGAAAAGATACTTTCGTATTCTGTGCAAGTGTGTTTTCTGCGATAGCTCCTCCTATGAACAGAAATAAAAAGGCTACAGTTAATCTCATGGCAAGGGGGATTTTATGGATAAAAAAATATAAATTATTCCTTAATCCATTTAAGGTTACAACATTATTCATACTTTTGAAATGGATTTAAAAAGTTATTATTGGCTGCGTCAACAGCTGATAGCTTGGATACGGGAAGATGCGTCAACATCTTTCCGTGTTTTTGCATTCTCTGAGTTACTATTTCATAGGCAATTCTATTTTATGGATTAATACTACTTTTACTTATATACTTCGATAACACTTGTAGAAAGCGTATCATTTTCAATTTTATCAGGACGCTTGATTTTGAATTTAATACCTGAAGCTAGTTCAAGATAGCCCAATACTTGCTGCAAAGGTTCATTGGTGAACTTAGCAGTAATCTCCGATTGCATAATTTTTGGGTTCTTCACCGCAAAACGTACATTATAATAGCGGCTCAACACTTTGAGAACCTGATCCATGGGATGTTGGCAAAATATGATTTTTCCTTCTCTCCATACCTTATCGCTTTCTGTGTTAACGGTAGCAATACATAACCGATGTGTTTCACGGTTATATGTCGCCTTTTCATTAGGCTCAAGAAGTTTCTGGATGAGTCGCCCATCGACAAGATGAATATTTAGTTTGACTTTACCGGTAACAAGAGTCGTTTCAATCAAATGATCATCCTCGTAGGCAGTAATATTGAATTCTGTTCCCAAGACTTCAACAGAATAAAAATCATCGATACGTACTACAAACGGAGTATCTTCATCCCTTTTCACACTGAAATATCCTTGCCCTTCAAGATGCACCTCTCTTTTTTTCGAAGAAAACTCTGCCGGATATTTAAGCTTACCACCAGAATTTAACCATACTTTTGAACCATCAGGTAAATCAAAAGAAGATATCATTCCTGAATTTGTCTTCACTTCTACATAACGCTGAGTGTTATTGTAATCTTGCAATATAAGGTAGCCTGCAAGAATAAGAATAGGAATAAATAAAACGGCAGCAATGCGCTGTGTAACCATGAGAATTTGATGGAAAAGAAAAGAGTATCTCCGGCTACTTATTTTCTGTTTCAGGTTCAGTAAAGCAGACTCAGGAGAAGCAGCATTCATATTCTGCAAACGTTCAAATGCCTGCAATATAAAATATAATTGTTCCAATGTCTTTTTATTATCATCCGACTGACTTTCCCAAGCCTCAACGGTGACAGATTCTTCAGAGGTACATTCACCCTGAAGATAGCGTATTAATAAATCTTCATTTATATTCATCATTTACTTCATATTAGTTATAGACTACCCAAAGTCTCTATTAACTCCGAGCTTCTATAACTAATACAAAGCAGAATATAAATATACTAAAGTAAAAACTACTTTTTTTCTAAAAATTAGATTTCTACTATTTCCTCCTTGCACAGCGTCAACTTCTCTACCCCCTCTGCCGTCACTGCCCATGAGTTCTCAATACCCAACGGACCGACACCCGGTAATACAATCTTCGGTTCGAGAGCAAACACCATACCCGGCTCCAATTCCTGTTTCATGCGAGGGGCCAACACAGGAGCTTCATTGATTTCCAAGCCAATGCCATGACCGATGAACTTTGCTTTCTGCCCTGCTCCCATGAAATAATCTGCAAAACCAGCCTTGGTCACCAAATCGATAGCTGTATTATAAAGCTCCTCGCATACGGCGCCGGGCTTTGCTTTCTCAATGACGGCTTCCTGTATTTCCAGACAAGTCTGATGTGCTGCATACGCCTTTTCCGGTAATTTGCCGATAGAGAACACACGACTCATGTCTCCCATATAACCGTTGAAGTTTCCACCCATATCCACCATCAGGCTCTGCCCGGGTTGCAACAATGCGCCGTTTGCACCGATAGGCAGTGACGGGTCCAGTCCCTCGCCACCCAAAGCAAAGTCATAAGGTGCAGGTGCCGTAGCATTATCTCCTGCCAACAAACTGCCCATGAATATCTCCATACTCTGACCAAATGTGCGGAAAATTCCGAGACAACCTTCCAAACGCATCAAACGCTCTATCTCAATAGACAACTGACGGTCGGTCATTCCCGGCTGATAAACGGTAGGAATCTGTTCATATGCCTTTGTGTGAGCAATGCCTGAGCGACGGAACATTTCAAGCTCAATATTCGTCTTTACACTGCGTGCTTTACGAATAAGAGGTGTTCCATTCACCACAGTAGCCTCCGGGAAGCAAGCTGCCAAACGGGTATATTCCGTATAAGACAGTTCATCTCCTTCCAACATCAACTTTGTTGGTAACGGTAAGCCGCATTCTTTCAGCAACTCAGGTAATTGTTCAGGTTTACGGATAGGGTGTATATGCTCACCCTCAATATTATTAGGACGCTTAATGAACAAACGAGCCGGAGCATTCAACGGTAAATACAAATAACCACTGACAACACGTCCATACGTATAGATTAAATTTACATTGCAGGTAATAAGAGCGGCGTCAATCTCTTGTTGAGCCATGAGAACACGTATCTTATCGCGTCTCAACTTCAATTCCGGTTGTAACATCTCTTTGTTATTTATAATTTCGAGATGCAAAGGTAGACTAAAAAATGAAGAATAAAGAATGAAGAATGAAGAATTTGGTTGCACTATACAAGTACACCGCACGGAAATTCTTCATTCTTCATTAAAAAAGTACTGCCCTACACCTTCGCAGGCAGGGCAGCACAAACCACAAATACAAATACAACTAAACAAAGTTTTCCTTTAAATAATTCCCTGACCCATCATAGCGTGAGCCACCTTCATGAAGCCTGCAATGTTGGCACCCTTCACGTAGTTGATGTAACCGTCAGGTTCTGTCCCATATTTTACGCATTGCGCATGAATGCCGTGCATAATAGCGTGCAGTTTCTCGTCCACTTCGGCAGCACTCCAACTGAGGTGCATTGCGTTTTGCGACATTTCCAGACCGGAAGTGGCAACACCACCGGCATTGACCGCCTTACCCGGAGCATACATAATCTTATGTTCGATGAACAGGTCGATAGCTTCCGGCGTACAGCCCATGTTGGATATTTCACCTACACACATCACTTTATTCTCAATCAACTGGCGGGCATCGTCGCCGTTCAGTTCATTCTGCGTAGCGCAAGGCAACGCAATATCAGCTTTCACTTCCCAAGGACGCTTGCCGGCAACAAATGTAGAGCCGGGGAATTCGTCTGCATACGGAGCTACTATATCATTACCCGATGCACGGAGTTCAAGCATATATTCTATCTTTTCACCACTGATACCGTTCGGGTCATAGATGTAACCGTCCGGACCGGAGATAGTAACCACTTTAGCGCCCAGTTCGGTTGCTTTGGTAGCAGCACCCCAAGCCACATTCCCGAAACCGGAAATAGCAACGGTTTTACCTTTGATATCAATGCCTTTAGCTTGCAACATCTGATTCACGAAATACAATCCACCGAAACCAGTAGCCTCCGGACGAATCAGTGAACCGCCAAATTCCATACCTTTCCCGGTAAAGGTACCGGTAAATTCACGCGTCAGCTTCTTATACATACCGAACATATAGCCTACTTCACGACCGCCTACACCGATATCACCGGCAGGCACATCCATATCCGGACCAAGATGACGCCACAATTCAAGCATGAAAGCCTGGCAGAAGCGCATGATTTCAGCATCGCTCTTACCGCGCGGAGAGAAGTCGGAACCACCTTTACCACCACCCATAGGCAGAGTAGTCAGTGCATTCTTGAAAGTCTGTTCGAAACCCAAGAATTTCAAAATGGAAAGGTTTACGGACGCATGGAAACGAATACCGCCTTTGTACGGGCCAATGGCGTTGTTAAATTGCACACGGTAACCGAGGTTAGTTTGCACTTCACCTTTATCGTCTACCCACGTAACACGGAACGTGAAGATGCGATCCGGTTCAACCAAGCGTTCTATAATTTTAGCTTTCTCGAACTCTGGATGCTGATTATAGATATCTTCGATGGAAAGAAGTACTTCCTTTACGGCTTGAAGATATTCAGACTCGCCGGGATGCTTTGCCTCTAAAGAGGACATAATTCGTTCGATATTCATAATATTACGTTTTAAAAGGTTTATCCTTTCGTGATTTCAAGGTCATTCGAACAAAGTGTCAACGAATAACACTGCAAATATAGGGAAACTTTTGAATTTACCTACATTTTTCGGCGACATTTTGATTAAATAATGATAAAACGTCAGGTGAATTAAAAATTGAGAATTGAAAATTAAAAAATAATAGACTGCGTTGTCCTGCTTCAAAGTCTATTATTTTTTAATTTTCAATTCTCAATTTTCAATTCACTCCCATTCCCAAGTTATACATAATGAAGCCATAAATGTCTGCCTGTTCTTCCAGAACTTTAGCCATAGGCTTGCCTGCACCGTGTCCGGCTTTGCTGTCGATACGAATAAGGGTAGGATTCGTTCCGTCGTTACACTCTTGCAGGGTAGCTGCAAATTTGAATGAGTGGGCAGGAACTACGCGGTCGTCATGGTCGGCTGTAGTAACCATGGTTGCAGGATACTTGGTACCCGGTTTCAGGTTGTGTAGTGGAGAATAGCCTTTCAGGTACTCAAACATTTCCTTGCTGTCCTCACTCGTACCGTAATCGCTTGCCCAGTTCCAGCCAATGGTGAACTTATGATAACGAAGCATATCCATCACACCCACCTGCGGAATAGCCACACGGAAAAGGTCGGGACGCTGCGTCATGCAGGCACCCACCAGCAAACCGCCATTGGAACCACCCACAATAGCAATCTTATCTTTATTAGTATAATTATTATTAATAAGGTATTCGGCAGCCGAAATGAAGTCGTCAAACACATTCTGTTTCTGCATCTTCGTGCCGGCTACATGCCAGTCTTCACCATACTCGCCACCACCGCGCAAGTTAGCCTGCGCATAAATACCACCATTTTCCAGGAACGGAATACGCGAAGTGGAGAAGCTTGGATAGAGGCTGATGTTGAAACCACCGTAAGCGTACAGATACACCGGATTCTTACCGTCTTTCTTCAAATCTTTCTTATAAGTCAGGAACATAGGTATTTTCGTACCGTCCTTGCTGGGATAGAACACCTGTTCGGTGACGTATTCATCGGGATTGAACGCTACTTTAGGAGCACGGAAAAGTTCGTATGTATTCTTATCCATGTCATACTTATAAGTAGCTCCGGGAGTAGTGAACGACGTAAAGCCAAAGAAACATTCCTTATCATCCTTGTCACCGCTGAAACCGACAGTGCCGAGTGACGGCAACTGAATTTCCTGTATTTCCTTCCCATCCAGGTCATATACATAGGCATGGTTGGCAACATCCTTATCATATGTCAGGAAAAGTTTTCCGCCGATTATCTGGGCACCGGAAAGTACATTTTCCGTTTCAGGAATCAGTTCTGTCCAATCTTTCAAGGCAGGCTTATTGATGTCCGCCACCATCAGGCGGTATTTGGGTGCATCGTAATTGGTGAACATATACATCTTATCCCCGATTATTTCAAGCGGATAATAGTTATAGTCCATATCCGTAGCCATTGCCACAAACGGCGCATTCGGTTTGCGTAAATCCTTCATGTGCAGAGCATTTCCGCGTCCGTCTCCCGATTCATACAGGAACATAACTGTTTCATCTTCATTCACGCTGGCACTATAAAAGCGTTTCGGGTGAGCCGGGTTCTGATAAATCAACTTATCTTCCGACTGTGGCGTACCCATCTTATGATAGTAAATCTTATGTTTCTCATTGACATTGGAGAACTCTTTTCCTTTCACCGGAGCATCATAGGCGCTATAATAAAATCCGTCTCCCTGCCAGGAAGCACCCGAGAACTTGGCCCACTGAATATGGTCGTCCAGCAGCTTGCCGGTTGCCGTGTCCAGTACGTAGATTTCCGTCCAGTCCGAACCGCTACGCGAGATAGTATATGCTGTATATTTACCATCATTTGAGAAAGAAATACCGGTCAGGGCCACGGTACCGTCATCCGATAGTTTGTTGGGGTCAAGGAATACACGAGGTTCGCCATCCAGATTATCCTGCACATAGAGCACGCTCTGATTCTGCAAGCCGTCGTTCTTATAGAAATAATACTTACCATGTTTTTTGAATGGCGTACCAATCTTTTCATAATTAGCCACATCCGTCAACCGTTTCAGCAAAGCATCACGGAAGGGAATTTTAGACAAGTAATCGTTTGTTACCTTGTTCTGGGCTTCCACCCATGCGGCAGTTGCAGCAGAAGTATCATTTTCCAACCACCGATACGGGTCGGGAACTTCTGTTCCAAAATAAACATCTACAGTATCCACCTTCGCGGTTTCAGGATACGTAATCTTCTGTTGTTGTTGAGCACATGACATCATGATGACACCGGTTGCGAATAAAATTACTTTTTTCATATTATACATAAATAGGAGATGATTGTTCATTCTTTTTTGAGAATTGTCGTGAAAACGTCTCACCAAATTCAGGCGTTAAAAATACAAAAACAACCAATAGGAAACAAGGGTTTATCCTATAATTATATTTTAAATTGCATTTAATGCAGAGGGAAAGGAAAACCAGTAGCCAAGAAGAAGGGCAGAGTGAATAAAGATGATATTCAGAAAGTATCGGGAAAGATTATGTATATAGCAAATTCGGTATAAACTCGGTATATACTCGGTACAAATTCGGTTAAATGGTATATTTAACGGGAGTGAACCGAATCTGCTAAGAGAAAATATCCAATATATACGGAAGAGAAAAGAACGTAGACAAAGGAAGAGGGAATTAAGAAGAAGAGAAGGATACCTTAGTTTAAATATTATCATAAGACGTCGAGATTCTATCATTTTCCTTCATTTTGATGATATTTAAAGGTTTTATGGCGGTTATCAAACCTTCTTTTGCTAAATAATAGCTAACCTTGCATTGGAAACAAAAGGTTAACATAATCATGAGAAAAAAAACATTCATATTACTCTTGTTGTTCATCGGCAATTCTTCTCTATTCAGCCAAAATCTTCTGACGGGGGATACCCAACTGGAAAAGCAAGTTTATGAAACAGGATTGATTCATGCTCCGCTACCCTTGAACACCACCCGGTCTTTCGAAGAAAAAGCCCTGAAAAAAGAAATCCTGTCCAGCCAACTGCTTACGGTATCCGGCGGAACGGATGGATGGCGCCACTCCGGACAAGGGGAAATGTCTTTTTCTAAAGAGAAGTCCGTATCGGGTAAGGGAAGCATCCGTCTGTCCTTTCCTACATCTACAGGAGAAAGGGCTACCGGTTCCCCCTCCGACCCCGATTATGCAACCTATGGAAACAGCCGCGTCACCTATCACGTCAATGGAAAAAACTGGGAAGGATACAATAGGATTTTCTTTTCCATCTATCCCGACTGTGACGGAGCCCGCGTGGTCAATATGAACCTGACATTTACAAACGACAGTTCCACCCCCAAAGCAGGATATAACCCTCCCAGCGGTTCGCATCTCATCAATCTCGTGAACAAGACGTGGAACCATTGTTTCCTCGAGATAGATGAGTATCAACGGGATAAAGTCATGGCAATCAGCTTTGATACGGCCCTGAAAGGGAAAGACCGGACTACAGGTGATTCTGCCGTTTATTATATCGATAACCTCCAACTGCAACAAATCAAGAACCCTGAGCAGGTAAGCGGATGGAGTCCGGCAAAGCATACAATTGCTTATTCCACCACAGGATATGAAACAGGTGACCGGAAAACAGCCATCGTCAACACCGGATTGTGTGGTCAATGGAAACATTTCCAACTGATTAATGCTGCTAACGACCAGGTTGCCTACGAAGGTTCACTGGAGCGGCAGCAAACAACTATCGGAGAATTCGGAGTTATCGACTTTACCGCTTTCAATCAGCCGGGAGATTATCAACTGAAAGTAGGCGACATCATGACGTCCCCGTTCCGGATAGGTGAAAACGTATGGGATAACTCCCTTTGGAGAGTGCTGAACTTCCTGTTTTGCCAACGCTGCGGCCACCCCGTTCCCGGCAAACACGCCGCCTGTCACACGGATTTATTTTCCCGGCATGACGGAAAAAGTATCTCTTACTCGGGCGGATGGCACGATGCAGGCGACTTATCGCAACAGACATTACAAACCGGAGATGTGACTTTCTCCTTATTGGAAGCCTACAACCGCCTCAAAGAAATCAATGCACCACTGGCAGCACGCCTACTGGAAGAGGCTGAATGGGGAGTCGAGTTTATCTTGAAGAACCGTTACGGGGATGGTTACCGTGCCAGCAGCATGGGATTACTTATCTGGCAAGATGGTGTTCTAAATACATTGGATGATATTCATTCGGTACGTGTTCAGAACATGGCATTCGACAACTTCCTCTATGCAGGCTACGAGGCTTATGCCGCTATGACCATAGACCGGGACCCGATGCTGCAAGAGCATCTGCGGAAGGTGGCGGAAGAGGACTTCTCATTCGCTATGGAGAAGTTCAAAAAAGATGGTTTCGACCTGTTCAAACAGATGTACGAACATAGCTACAACACCTCTCACAGCCAGTATATGGCAACCATATCCTGGTCCGCCAGCATGCTCTATAAACTGACGGGGAAATCCTGCTATGCGGAAACTGCTGCGGAAGCCATCCGGTATGTACTCGATTGCCAGCGCACCGAACCGTTGAAAGACAAAGGCAGGACCTGCGGATTCTTCTATCGGGATAAATCACGGAAATCTATCGTACACTATATCCATCAGTCGCGCGAGCAGGTTTACATGCAAGCCATGACCTTACTCTGCGAAACGCAGAAAGAGCATCCCGATTATCAGAAGTGGGCGAACTCCATACAACTGTACGGCAACTACCTGAAAGGTCTGATGAAATACACCCAACCTTACGGAATGGTTCCGAGCGGGGTATATCATGCGGAAGAATATAAAGATTCCGCCAGCTTCTACTCTCTCCATCTTTTCCCGCCTGCCAATGCTAAAGAACTATATACGGAACAGGTGATGCGTGGAGTCAGGCTCGATAAAGAACACTATCTGAAACGTTTCCCCGTATGGTTCAGCATTTTCAACGGTAACACAGCCATCCATCTTTCCACCGGAAAATCCGCCGCCATCTGCGGAAACTTCCTCAAAGACGAAGAGTTGCTGACTATCGGGCGGGAACAACTTTACTGGACCGTCGGCAAGAATCCTTTCGGGCAATCGCTGATATACGGTGAAGGGTACAATTATCCTCAGATGAACACTTTTTCTTCCGGCGAGATGACCGGCGAGATGCCTGTCGGTATCCGTACACTGGGCAATGATGACATCCCCTACTGGCCGCAGACCAACAATGCCTGTTACAAGGAAGTGTGGGTGACCTCCGCCGGAAAATGGTTATCGCTTATCGCTGAATATTAAGAAAGAAATTATTAATCATATAAAATATACATGCTATGAGAACAATCAAATTCTATCTTACTCTATTGTTTGCTGTCTGCACATTTCTGGTAAATGCGCAAACTCCTCAAGGCTATCCGGCCAATTATGCCAATGCACCGCGTTTCAAAGCACTGGTTTATTATACGCAACATGCGGAAGAAGCACACTATCAATTCTCCCTGCAGGCAGTAGAGTTCTTCAAGAAACTGAACTATGGTGACGGCTTTGTACTGGACTTCACCATGGATCTCTCCACATACACCTACGAAAAGCTGAAAGACTACAGCGTAGTGGTAATGCTCGACGGTTATCCCAATACAAAAGCCGAACGTGACGCTTTTGAAAAATATATGGAAAACGGAGGAGGCTGGGTAGGCTTCCACGTTGCCGCCTATAATGACAAGAACACAAATTGGCCTTGGTTTGTAGATTTTCTTGGTGGCGGGGTTTTCTATTGTAATAACTGGCCCCCTCAACCTGTATTGGTTGAAGTTGACAATGAGAATCACCCCGTCACCAAGAATTTACCCGCTTCCTTTGTGGCTCCGTCCAGCGAATGGTATCAGTGGAATCCCAGCCCGAGAGCCAACAAAGACGTAGAAGTTCTGCTCACTCTCTCTCCCAAGAACTATCCGTTAGGAATCAAAGACGTGGTCAATTTTGGCGACTTCCCTCTTGTATGGACCAATACCAAGTACAGAATGATATACCTGAACATGGGACATGGCGATGAAGAATTCATTGACGCTACACAAAATCTCTTATTTGTAAATGCTTTCCGTTGGGTGGTTAGTACTGATAAGAAAGGAGATCCGTTTAAGAAATAAAAGTCAGCAAATACCCTATACTGAATGAAAAACTCAACATTGCAACGTGTAGCGGCCGTGGGTGTGTTTATTAAACTGATTATATAATCCGAAGATTTGCAGAAATATGAAAACAAATCAACTTCTCAAGATAGTATTCATTGCGGTTTGTCTCCAGTTAATTGGTCTGCAAGCCAATGCCAAAGACATCGAAGTGCGGAATGGGAATATCATCCTGGATTTCAGCACCATGATTTCACCGCAAGCCTCTGCCGGCAAGTACACCATAAAAAGAGCTACCGGAAAATTCAGCGAGTACAAAACAATCGGCAGTACATCTTCAACGACATTTGTCGATAAAAAGCCAAAAGGAAATCCCCATGATTATTACTATCAGATTATGGATAGTAAAGGCGAACTATTGGCTTCCATTTCTATGGATGCCGAGTTATTCGGCGACTATGTATACATATATAGTGATACAGACCGGAAAGAAGACGTAGGACATGAAATCAATGCCATTCACGATCAGATGTTCGGCAAGGAATTCAGCCCCAACCGTTATGCCCTCTTGTTCAAGGCAGGAGATTACAAGGAAGCTGGACTGCTGAAAGTCCCGTTCTATGTACATCTGGCAGGGTTGGGCAAAACACCCTTTGATGTGGAAGTTTCCAATATACACACTCCACCCCATCTAAGTAACGGAAACGGCACATGTACCTTCTGGCGCTCTACAGAAAACTTGTCCGTCATAGGACCGGAAACCTACGACGAAGAAGAAACTTTCAAATGGGCCGTATCGCAGGCAGCACCTATTCGCCGCATCTACTCACAACGCGTTGTGCGTAATCAGTGGGAAAACGGATGGGTAAGCGGCGGATTCACCGCAGACTGCTATTTTGAAGCTGCCGCAGGTTCTAAAAACCAACAACAATGGTACACCCGCAATTCCTTCCTGAATAAAGGACGTGGGGAATTCGAAGAAATCAAATACAACTACTGTTTCCAAGGCGTTGAATTGGGTCCGGAAGTAGATACAAATACCTATCAGAACAACTGGGACAAAGGAGGAAATGTAACTTTCATCCCCACCACCCCAGTCATACGCGAAAAGCCGTTCTTGTTTATCGGTGACGACGGAAGATACAAAGTATTCCGTCCGGCATTGAAACACGAACACAAAGGAGTCTCCTACAGCCGCACTGATATGGGCGAAGGTGAAAGTCTGGATTTATTAAATGAATTCTATGTAGTGAAACCGGGTGCCTCGGCCGAATACATGAATAAACAACTCACAGCGGGCAAACATCTGCTTATAACCCCCGGCATGTACGAGCTTTCAGAACCACTCCACGTCACCCGCCCCAACACCATTATATTGGGAATAGGATGGGCGACTCTGATTCCGGGAGAAAAAAATTCCGATACGGCGATTTTGGTAGAAGATATAGACGGGGTAACGATTGCCTCTCTGATGTTTGATGCACATTACACTTCCAATACCCTGATTCAGGTCGGTACGGAGAAAACATCTCAAAGACATATACAAAATCCTATTCTGCTCACCGACCTTTTCTTCCGGATAGGCGGATTCCGCCCGGCAAAGGTACATGTAGACCGTGCAGTCGAATTAAACAGCAATGACGTGATTGGCGACCATTTCTGGATATGGAGGGCAGACCATGGTGTTCGCGGCAGTGTAGGCTGGGAAATCAATACCACCAGAAACGGTCTGATAGTAAACGGCGACTATGTCACCATTTACGGCTTATTCAACGAGCACTTCCAGGAATATCAGACTTACTGGACAGGAGAACATGGACGAACTTACTTCTATCAATGCGAAACGCCCTATGATGCTCCCTCACAGGAATACTACATGAGCGAAAACGGCACACGCGCCGGATATGCCGCATATAAAGTAGCTGATAATGTGAATATTCATGAAGCTTTTTCCTTCGGCATTTATGATGTGCTACATAACGAAATAATGATTGAAAATTCAATAGAAGTACCCGATAAAGCCGGTATAAGAATGTATCACATGTGCAACAACACCCTTTCGGGAGGAGGTGCTAAAGGTTTCAACTATATATTGAACGGAATAGGGAAAAGTACCTATAATACACACCACGATTACAGGGCATATATAGATGAATTCATAGGAAAACGATAACAGAACAGCAAGAATAGGAGTGATGTTTTCAGGTAGCAAAATGAGGCTGTCTAACTAAAAAGTTAGATAGTCTCTTTTTTTGTAGTTAGAAGGAGTTGTCGGGAGTCATCAGTCGGCTCTAACTCCTTTGAAATGAAAGAGGCGTGACTATGAATTATATAGGTTAGGCGGTATGCTTTGGGGGAAATGATGTATTTTGGACTTTCTTTGATAGCTTTTAAACCTATGCGGCATTAAAATGCAAATACTAGCGTTTTTTAAACCTCAAATGTCATTTTTTCATCCACTATCGAAAACAAATCTACATACATTTGTGAAAATTCTAACGCTAATGATTTTAACACTTAATGATTTTATTTAAATTTAATGCTATGGGAAAGTTATGCAGATTACATCTCCTTTTGTTGGCTTTATTGCTACCGGGAGTGTCCTTCGCACAAAATCTTTTTAAAGTGCAAGGTTGTGTTACTGACGAGCAGAACGAGCCACTTATCGGGGCTACCGTGCAGACTAAAGACAAGTCGAAAGGCACGATAACAGATAGCAGTGGCAACTATGCTTTGTCGGGAGTTCCCAAGGGTTCAACCTTGGTGTTTTCGTATGTCGGCTACAAGTCGAAAGAAGTAAATGCAACATCAACTTCTCTTAATGTTGTTTTGGAATCGGATGATGAGATGCTCGATGAAGTAGTTGTCATCGGCTATGGCCAGCAGCGTAAGGTGACGCTGACGGGTTCTGTCTCCAACGTGGGTGGTAAGGAACTTCTCAAATCGCCAGCCGCATCGCTTGGTAACACCCTTTCGGGTAAGCTCCCAGGTCTCCAGTCGGTGCAGTACACCGGCGTTCCCGGTGCCGACGACCCTGTCATCCGCATCCGTGGTGTCGGTTCGTTCAACAGCGCCGAACCTCTCGTGCTTGTCGATGGTGTCGAGCGTGAGTTCAGCCAAATAGACCCGAACGAGGTGCAGGACATTTCTATTCTTAAGGATGCTTCTGCTACGGCTGTCTTTGGTGTGCGTGGTGCCAACGGCGTTATTCTCGTTACAACTCGTCGCGGCGAGATGGGCAAGCCTACCATCACACTGACAACTTCAGTAGGCCTTCAGCAGATTTCTAAATTCCTTGAACCGGCAAACTCCTACGAGTATGCAACGGCTTACAATCATGCTCAGAAAGTGGAAGGAGTAGCCGAAGACGGATGGAAGTTCTCGAAGGAAGCTATACAGCACTGGAA
Organism: uncultured Bacteroides sp.; assembly: GCF_905207245.1. Taxonomy (GTDB): domain Bacteria; phylum Bacteroidota; class Bacteroidia; order Bacteroidales; family Bacteroidaceae; genus Bacteroides. The sequence goes on from NZ_CAJLKP010000001.1 coordinate 61,575, forward strand.
GGACATGGATATGCCCACCGTTTATCCAAGCACCAACTGGTTCAAGTACTTGATGAACGACCACGCATGGCAGGAACAATATAATATTAATGTGTCGGGTGGTACTGAACGTGCCCGCTATTTCGTTTCTGTCGGTATGCTCAATCAGGACGGTCTTTTCAAAACCTTCGACCAAGGTGATGACGCAAACTTCAAATACCGCCGTTACAACTTCCGTGCCAACCTCGATGTAGATTTCTCCAAGCTGAGTACGCTTTCTATCGGCATCGGTGGACGCATTGGCAGACGCAACTCTATCGGTAATGGTGAGTATAACGGTCAGTCAGGTGTTTTTGGTGTTGAGGGTCTTCTCAACAATGGTACGCCAATGTCAGGCTACGGTCTTGATAGTGAGGGACGTCGTATTATTTCCGACCCTAATCTCGTTGGCGCAGTTGGCTCCGATGGTCTCGGCCTTATCTACGAGCAGGGTTATACAACTCAGCGTCAGAGCGTTGTAAACCTCGACCTTCAGTACAAGCTCAAGCTCGACTTTATCACCAAGGGGCTTGATTTCCGTATCAAGGGTTCTTACAACTCTGACTATACACAGCAGAAAGCACGCACTACCGGCGGTGGTATCAGCTACAAGGCCACCATTGCTAAGGGTGAATACGAGGAAAACGGTTCTCCAAAGATTGTTTATGTCCGTCAGGGTGACTCATGGCCTCTTGGCTATGAGGAGTCCAAATGGGGGGGTAGAAACTGGTATGCAGAGGCGAGTCTCAACTATACCCGCAAGTTCGGTGACCACAATTTCGGTGCGCTCGTTCTTTATAATGAATCTAAAAACTACTATCCCGGTGGTGTCTACAATTCTATCCCCCGTGGTTATGTAGGTATGGTAGGCCGTATCACCTACGACTACCAGACTAAATATATGGTAGACCTCAACATGGGCTATAACGGCTCAGAGAACTTCGCAAAAGGTAAGCGCTTTGGCTTTTTCCCTTCTGCTTCTCTCGGCTGGATAATCTCTTCTGAAAAATTCTGGGAGCCTATCCGTAATGTTGTTTCCTATTTCAAACTTCGCGGTTCTATCGGTAAGGTAGGTAATGACCAGGGTGTCGGGCGTTTCCTCTATCTGCCTGGCACATGGCAGTTCTACAACAACAATGGTGGTGCATGGTGGACCAACGACCGTACAGGTAACTTCGGTACCAACAACGGTGTGTTCATGCCCGGCGCACGCGAATCCAGCAACGGTAACCCCGATGTCACTTGGGAAACAGCCACCAAGCAGAATTATGGTGCCGATGTACACTTCTTTGGAGGTCGCTTGAATCTCGGTGTAGACTTCTTCTGGGAAGACCGCAAGAACATCCTTATTTCCAACGAAACAAGCATCGCAGGTATTTCCGCTCTCAAACCCAACTCCGTCAACTTCGGCCGTGTCAAGAACCATGGTTATGAAATTACCCTACGCTGGACCGACCAGATAGGTAAAGTGAACTACTCGATAGCTCCTACATTAGCTTTCGCACGCAACAAGGTTGTGGAAATGGCAGAAGTGAAGAAGGAATTCCCACACATGTATCACACAGGTCATCCTGTAGGTCAGCCTTTTGGCTACGACTTCTTTGAGTTCTATGTTCCTGGTGAAACCGAACAGCGCTACAAGGAAGTTTACGGTGTTGACATGCCAGACCAGCAGATTACATTGCGTCCTGGTGACAGCGTATTCGTTGACCTCACAGGTGATGGTAAGGTGGATGCTAACGATGTACATGCTATCGGCTACAGCGATATTCCTGAGTATACTGGTAGCATAAACGCAACGCTCAACTGGAAAGGTCTCGACTTCTCCATGACTTGGGTAGGTGCCACCCACGTCAACCGTCAGCTCAGTTCTTTCTATACTCCAGCCTTCGGTACTGGTAACCAGTCAATGCTAAACAAATGGGTCTATGACAATTCTTGGACCGAGAATAACCCCGGTGCCAGCCTGCCACGTATCTCTCTTGAGAAATCGGCACGCGAGCATAATGGTTCACTTTCAGACCCATGGATGGTCGATGCATCGTATATCCGTCTGAAGAACCTGGAAATTGGTTATTCGTTCCGCATACCCGGTGTGCCCATCAACAACATCCGTGTTTATGCCAATGGCTATAACCTTCTTACTTTCACAAGCTTCAAGGCCAATGACCCGGAGGCACAAGCCGGCTTTGGTAGCACACGTTATCCTATGACTCGTGTTTACAACTTCGGTATCAACTTAAACTTCTAACATTCAAGACAATGAATCTTATAGAAAAAATAAAAACTGCTACTATTATATGTGTAGCTGGTGCCATGATAGGGATAGGATCGCTGAGTTCCTGTGTCGATGATATCAACATCGGAAATGGCTTCCTCGACAAGCAGCCAGGTGTCGACGTAACCGTAGACTCCATCTTTGCCAAGGGAGAGAATGCAAAGCGTTTCCTCTGGCACATGTACGGTGCCATGCATAACCCTTTCACCTATACAGGTGCAGTATGGTATTCTCACCCCGATGCCCTTACCGATATTTGCCAGTCGTACTGCGGATGGCACAATCTCGGAAAGTACTACGGTGGTGACCTTACCGAGACCGATCAGGATAACGGCGGTCTTGTCAAGTTCCCCTTCATCGCCAACGGTGACGGCAATGGTCGTGCAGGCATCTGGCGTACCATCCGTGAGGGTTGGATTTTCATCGAGAACATCGATCGCGTTCCCGACTTGAGCGAATCAGAGAAGAGCCAGCTCCGTGGTGAGGTGTACGTCATCATGGCATCGCGCTATCTTGATGCTTTCCGCAACTTCGGAGGTCTTCCAAAAGTCGACCGCTCATTCGTGGCTACTGATGTTGTAGATGGCAAGCGCATGAGCGTAATCGAGACAGCAGAGTTCATCGACGAGCTTATCCAGGGCGCCATCAATGAACCGGGTCTTCCTTTCTTTGTGCAGGATCAGGCCACCAACTCCGGACGTCTGACCAAAGGCTCAGCCTATGGTCTGCGTGTAAGGCTGTGGAACTTCGTGGCTTCGCCTCTGTTTAACAGTGACAAACCTTATCTTGAATTCACTCGCAACGAGGAGAATCAGGACCTCAACCAAATATGGGCTGGCGGCTACAAATCCGAACTTTGGCAGAAAGCGCTGAAAGCTTGTGAGGATTTCTTCCAAGCCAATAGCGCCAACGGCAACTATTTCGCCCTTGTACAGCCCACCGGTAACAGCGAGCAAGACTATTGCAACGCTTTCCGTGCCGCCTACTGGTTCCGTGGCAACAGCGAGAAGGTGATTGAAGTTCATGCTGGTCCGGGTACAAACGCTTGGAATGGTGACTGGAACGTACAAGGTATGGATGAGTTCGGTATGGCTCTCTTCACCCTCGAATATATGGAAATGTTTGGTATGGCAAATGGTCGTAACTTCCCTTACGACGACGTATTCAATACCGATAACACCAACAACGTAGACATCTTTGCCAACCGCGACCCACGTCTCTACGAGACAATGGTGGTGAATCGCAACAATCTTGCCGAGCAATATCAGGGGCTTTCGAGCACCGAGATGTGGCAAGGTGGCAATGTTGACCAGACCTTCAATCCTGCTGTTACCGACAATCCATGGTCTACCCGTATGAAACTGTTCAAGTATCTCCGCGACAACGGCTATGCAGCATACTATCCGACCAACTTTGCTTATCTGCGTATGGCTGACATTCACCTTTGCTACGCTGAGGCACTCGCACAGACAGGCAATCTGCAGAAAGCCTGCGATGAAATGAATAAGGTACGCGCACGCGTAGGTCTTGGTAAGGTAGAGATTATGAATCCAGAGCTCAACCTAACCACCAACAAAGACAACTTTATCGATCAACTCCTTAAGGAACGTGCCTGTGAGTTCGGTTATGAAGACTCCCGCTGGTATGACCTCATCCGCTACAAGAGATCCGACATATTCAAGAAACAGGTACACCAACTGCGTGTATGGCGCAAGGATGCCAACGGAAACAAGATGAATCCTGCCGACTACAATGGCGACACGAGCCTCGAACCCGGTGAACCTTGGCCGAACTGTATCTATGAGAAGATACCTTGTACCAACAATACCCGTGTATGGTGGGATACCGACAACCAGACGAGTAAGTGGACCGACAAATGGTATCTCGCGCCTCTTTCACGTGATGAGATCAACAAGGGCTATGGCCTGAACCAGAACCCGGGTTGGTAATCCAGATTTAAAAAATCAATAAGACTTATAAAATATGAATATAAATAGAATGTTGATGCTTGCGACTGCTGTTGTCTCTCTCACGGCAAATGCGCAGGTAAAACTCGACGATAAGAATGCAAATGCCTATGATTTGGGTTACGGCGTGGAAATAAGCAATTTCCTCAGCACTGCTTCCGCAACCACAATCACAGGTGAAGAATTGCAGCAGACTTCGGCAACTAACCTTGCCCAGGCCCTCTATGGACGTCTACCAGGCCTCACGGCTCTATCTCAAGGCGGCTTCTCGGGCGACGAAAATAAGGGTGCCGCGTTTAATATTCGTGGCTATCACACGCTTAGCGATAAAAGTATCCTCATCCTCGTCGATGGCTACGAGCGTCCCATCGACCGCCTCAGTGTAGAGGAAGTGGAGAGCGTCACCATCCTCAAAGATGCTGCCGCTACGGCACTTCTTGGCCATGAGGGTATCAATGGTGCTATACTTGTGAAGACAAAGCGTGGCGTTGAAGGCAAGACACACGTCAAGGTGAACTACAGTCATAAGTTCCAGTTCGACCCTGAATTCGCAGACATGGTAGATGGTTACGGATATGCCAATGCGTTCAATCGTGCCCGTCACAACGACGGACTCTCTGCCGCATACACCGAGCAGGAGCTTAACCTCTTCAAAGACGGTTCCGACCCGTACTTCTATCCTAACGTGAACTGGCGCGACCTTACTTTCAAGAACACTGCCGAGGAAGACCATGCATACGTTTCGGTGTACGGAGGTACGAACAAGGTGAAATACTACACCCATATCGATTATACCGATGTGCGCGGTGCTTTCAAGGACACCAAGCTGCCGGACTACAATACGCAGTTGCGCCAGTCGAAGGCCAATATCCGTGCCAACCTCGACTTCAACATCACCAACACAACTCTCATGTCGGTGAACCTCTTCGGTATGTTCCAGGAGACCAAGCGGCCCTCCGACATCGGTGCTGACGATGCTACAGCTGCTATCTACCAACTGCCGGCAAGCGCTTTCCCCTACAAGACCTCAACAGGTATCTGGGGTGGTAACGAGGCATACGGTGATGCCAACCCCATTGCCAAGATTCAGGAGTCCGGTTTCTACAAGACCCATCAACGTCAGCTGTGGGTAGATGCCAAGCTGTCTCAAAAACTAGATTTCCTGCTCAATGGTCTGAACGTATTTGTCAGTGCCGGCTATGCCAATTCGTCGATTTACGCGGAAAATTCGCACAAGGCACACCAGTATGGCTACGAGCGTTACACCGGTACCATTGGTGACAAGAACAACGTAGCTCTGAACACATTCGGTAACAAGGAGACCAACCTCACCTTCAGCAACTGGAATGCCGGCCAGTGGTGGAAAGCAAAGGCCAGTGTAGGTATCAACTACAAACGCTCGTTCTTCGACAACGACCACTTCAATGCTACCGTTGTTTACGACAACAGTGGCGTGAGTGCTGATGGACGTGGAAACACCTACTATCGTCAGAACATCATGGGAGCCTTCCACTACGATTTTCAGAACCGCTACGTTGCCGACCTTGTGCTTGCAGGTAACGGTTCCAGCCGTACCTATCCTTCAAAGTGGGCATTCTCACCCACACTGTCGCTCGGCTGGATTTACGCTGACAACAACAATGGTCTGCTCAATTACGGTAAGCTGCGTGCATCGGCTGGCATCCAGCATACCGACTATATGCCTACCTATGGCATGTGGCTTCCCACATGGGATGTTTCGCACGGTTATGTGATTATTGGTAACAGCTACGGTGCTACATGGGGAGCATCGCTTGGCTCCTTCCCCACTACCAATTTCTCGCAAGAGACATCTACGAGCTTCAACCTTGGTACTGACCTTCGTCTGGCAAATGCTCTTGACATCTCAGTTGACGCTTTCTACCAGCTTCGCAGCCACATCATGCTCTCTGCAAGCAATGAGAATTCATCGGTGGTTGGTATACAGTCGTCATACAACGATGTTGGCGAAGTTAAGAGTTACGGTTTTGAGGTAAGTGCCAAGTATGTGAAGAAAATCACTTCCGACCTCAATCTCAACTTGGGTGCCAACTTGTCGTGGGCACGCAATGAGGTGAGCAAGTATATCGGCACACCGACCTATCCGTTGAGCGACCCTGTAGGCCGTCGTGTAAACGAGGCATGGGGACTCAAGTCGGCAGGATTTTTCAAGGATCAGGCCGACATCAACTCCAGCTACCGTCAGGAATACTCTACCGTAAGCCCTGGTGACATCAAATACCAAGACCTCAACGGTGACCAGGTAATCAACGAGTTCGATATTACCAGTCTCGATGGCGCTACTGACATCCCTGAGCTCAACTACGCCTTCAATGTCGGTGTAGAATACAAAGGCTTCGGTCTAAACGCATGGTTCCAAGGCACTGGCAACTACATGAAGTATCTTCCGTCAGCAATATGGGGTGGCATGGCCGACAATGGTAACCTTTCAGTGGATTACTACAACAACTGCTGGGATGTAGCTGGAAACAACGCTCTCTACCCACGTCTGACAACTCAGGACAACAGCAACAACAGCCAGGCAAGCAACATCTGGTACAAGCCTGTTCACTTCTTGAAGATGCGCAACATCGAGGTTTACTATAAAGTTCCTGCAAGGGTGCTCTCGAAGCTCTCTCTTACCGCAGCCAGAGTGTTTGTTCAGGGCGAGAACCTTCTTTCCTTCGACAACGTCGACGCTATGGATGCTGAGGTACTTTCGACGGCATATCCCATGTTCAAGGGTGTCAACATAGGTGTCACATTAACTTTCTAATTAAAGATACATTTATGAACAAGATAAAATATACTCTTTTAGGTATGGCGGTAGCAGTCTTTGCAGGCTGCGCCGACCTAGATTACAACGAAGCTTCGAATCGTGACGAGGACTGGACCTACAACAGCCCCCTCAATGGTGTCAAGGCTCTTGTATACGATGTCTACGCACAAATGCCGAGCGAATTCAAGGACAATTCCTACGGTAATGGCGCCCTGATAGCCAGTGCCACAGACGAGTCTGAGTTTGCACTTTCCTTCTCACCCATCCACAAGTATTTCAACGGTGGTTGGACTCCTTCGAATCCTTTTTCGACCACATGGGACAGGTCATACCGTGCCATCACTCAGGTACACATGTACCTTGAGCGCATCCACAAGATAGACTTGTCGGATTATGAATATGATCCCGACTACCAGACCATGGTGCAGCAGTTTGAGATATTCCCTTATGAGTTGCGTTTCCTCCGTGCCTATTTCTACTTCGAGTTGGTACGTGCCTACGGCGATGTGCCTTTGGTGACCACAGCCCTCACCAATGAGCAGGCCAACAGCGTGGAACGCACTCCAGCCAAGGATGTGTTCAAGTTCATCATCAACGAATTGGATGCCGTGGCTGAATATCTGCCCGTGTCGTATAATGACATCCCTGGTCAGGAAATTGGTCGTGCCACCCGTGGCGCTGCCCTTGCACTGAAGGCACGCGCACTTCTTTATCAGGCTTCACCCTTGTTTAATACAGACAACAACAAGGAGCTTTGGAAAGAGGCCGCTGCTGCCAGTAAGGTCATCATCGATAATGCACAGCGCTGGGGCTACAAACTCAGCGAGTATGCCAACCTATGGGGGCACGATACATTCACCAATCCTGAATTTATCTTCGTTCTTGGCACCCAGGCAAGCAACACCTTCGAGCAGTACAATTATCCTGTGGGTGTGGAGAACGGTAACTCCGGCAACTGCCCTACACAGGCACTGGTGGACGCATACGAATATCAGACCGACGGTAAGACATTCAAGGAGAAACATCCTGGAGATGTTGATGTGACTACTGAGAATCCATACGATGGTCTCGACCCACGTTTCGAACTCACTGTAGTGAAGAATGGTGATCTTTGGCCATCTAACACAACTCAGCAGATTGCCATTGAGACGTATCAGAGTGGCTTCAACGGTGCTCCTAAGTACAGCGCAACTCCCACGGGCTACTACTTGAAGAAGTTTGTGGACGGCAACTGTGTCACCACAGCCAACAACCAGACTACAACACGCCACAACTGGATTGTGATGCGTCTGGCCGAGGTTTACCTTAACTATGCAGAAGCCATGTACAACTACTACGGCAATGCTGACGAACAGGGCGATTTCGGCATGTCAGCCAACGAGGCTATCAATGTGCTTCGTAACCGTCCTGACATCATGATGCCTGAATTCCAAGGAAACAATGGTTTCGAAGAGCGCTACATGCGTGAGCGTATGGTAGAGCTTGCTTTCGAAGGTCAGCGCTTCTGGGATGTACGTCGCTGGAAGAAGGGGGCCGAGTTCTTCAAGAATGTTGATGTGGCAGACTTCAAACTGAATGGAAACGGCAACTTGATTCTCAATCGAGTTACCAAGACTCGCCAGTGGGATGAGAAGTACAACCTGTACCCGATTCCGCAGTCTGAAATTCAGAAGAATGGCAATCTGAAGCAGAACCCCAATTGGTAAAACTGATTCAATGAAATTTCAAACGAATAAGATTTATGAAAAAACATATTATATATCTTCTGATCTTAGGATTCGCTTTGCTGTCGAACATGGCACTGACCTCGTGCAGCGATGATGATGTGGCGGATGCCAACGATGTGCTTATGGTGAATACTGTCCTGCCTACAAAAGTTATGGAAGGACAGGTTGTCACCATCACTGGTACGGGTCTTGAGAAGGCCATTTCCGTTGTGTTCCCTGGCAATGTCTCTGTGAACAACATTACCAAAATAGGCAACGGCTATATCTCTGTAATAACTCCTGCCGGCGTTTCTGCAGAGGGAGGAACAGTAACAATAGAAGCCAACGGCGAATCGGCAGAGTCGGTCATGACGCTGACTGTCGGCAAGCCCGAGCCTTTGCGCGTGGCTCCTCTTGACAAGGAAATAAAAATCAACGAATGTGTGGAGGTGTACGGCAACGACCTCGAATTTATCACCAAGGCTTATTTCCCCGGTGAAGACGGCAAGGACATTGTTGTAGATGCAAGCGACTTTAAGCGCAAAGCTACCGGTTCTCTCTACATCTATTCGCCAATGGGTATAAAAGCCGGACCTGCCCAAGTTGTTCTCGAAGACTGCAGCGGCAAGAAATATACTTTGCCAGAGGTAACGCTGTCTGACGAGGTTGCAGGTGGCAGCGAAGGAGGTGAAGGATATGCTTCAATCTGGGAAGGTGAATACACTACCGGCTGGTGGTGGTATCTCCCGGCATCTGAGCTTGACCTCTCGGCAATAACGCCGGAAGCCGGCCAAACTATTAGGTTCACGTTCACTCACCATGATGCTCCTCAGACTTTCTGTCTGTGCGATGGTTGGTGGGGTGCTCCTTTCATCCGCGATGGCGGTGAAAGCGGTAACAACATCGTTCTTGCCGCTGGTGAGGACTTCCTGGAATTCAAAATCTCGGAAGGTATGGCAGCAACAATGAATGGCACTGAAACCGCTCTCATCATTGGCGGCGACATAACAATCACTAAGATTCAGATTAAGACAGATTAAACTCTATACAAAGAAGTCATAGCCTGACATCTGTAAACATTTCAAGTCCACCGGAGAGCTAAGGTTCTTCGGTGGACTTTTTGAAAAATGTGATTCCTATCAGAGGTCGGAAGAAAATAGTTTGAACAGATTACTTTCTTTTTTGTCGTACATAGTATATATTTATATAAATTGATAAAAAAACTATGGCGACTGTAAAAGTAAAATTCAGAAAATCATCGGTGAAAGGAAAAGCCGGTACTATCTATTATCAGCTATGCCACAAGCAGAGCAACAAGCAGATAACCACCCGAATGCATGTGCTTTCTCAATGGTGGGATGCAGAAAAGGAAACATTTATAAGTGAAGCGGACAATAGTGGAATGTCAGCCCGCTACCAACGTCAAATAGAGAAAGACTTGCATTGCATCCGTCGGATTCTATGCGAATGGGACGGAATGGGGAAAGACTACACTTTAGCGGACGTCATTGCCCGCTTTCATGCTCAGGATGAAAACGAAGACACAATGCTGTCCTGTTTGGCAGCTCTGGTCGATGAGTTTAAAAACGACGAGCGATGGGGGAATGCCCGTAATTTGCAACGTGCAACGAACAGCTTTTCAGGCTTTTTGGGAGGTCTGGATATTCCCTTCGAGCAAGTGGATGAAAAGCTTATCATGGAGTATGAGCAATGGCTCCGGGCACGAAAGGTGAGCAAGAATAGCAGTTCTTTTTATATGCGGACTTTGCGTTCTGCCTATAATAAAGTGATAAGCACGAAGCAATGGGAACAGACGTATCCCTTTCGGAATGTTTATACCGGCGTGGAACGAACTCGCAAACGTGCTGTGCGTGAGGACGTCATGGTTTGTTTGCAAAAACTGGATCTGGCGCGTTCTGCTCCACTGGCCTTCTCACGCGACTTGTTTATCTTCAGCTATTGCACCCGTGGAATGGCCTTCGTAGATATTGCCTATCTAAAGAAAGAAAACATAAACGGAGGAGTGCTTAGCTATGTCCGCCACAAGACAGGACAACGCCTCACCGTACGTATAGAACCTCTTATTGAGGAGATTATCAAACGCTACGAATCGTCCGTACGCAATAGTCCTTATCTTTTTCCTATCATTACCTCCAATGATCCCGAAGAAGCTTTTCGACAATATCAGACGGCACTGGGCTATCATAACCGAAAGTTGAAGAAACTGGGGAAGTTGACAGGAGAAAACCTACGCCTCTCTTCCTATACTGCAAGGCATAGTTGGGCGACGATTGCACGCAACCATAACGTCCCGTTATCCGTCATTAGTGCAGGCATGGGACATACTTCCGAAAAGACCACGCTCATATACTTGGAGTCTGTAGAAAATTTGCTGATAGATAAAGCAAATGAAGGTATTCTGAAGGCTTTATGTCGTAACGTTTCTAAGTAAGAAACCTTAAAATTACCGCGCAAAGATATAACAAATAAAAGAATAAAACAACATAATACTATAAATATTTGTTTATACTTGTACTTTAAAACCAGTATAAAATATTGATTGAAAGCACAATAAGCGCTTATATGCAAGAAGAAATGAATAGATATTCAAAATAAATATGAAATAGAATTCAATAAATATATTCTAATAAAATAATCAAAAACATAGTATCGAATCTACAAAACCTAAAAAAATAGGATAAAAAATCATTCTTTATCTTACAGTATTTCAACGTTTTAAAGCATTGTACCATCTCTTACTTAGAAACGGTACAATTACAGGGTTACGGATGCCTTCTCCTGGGTCAGGAGAAGTTCCGGGTTCCAAAAATCGACAGACAAAACGAAGAATTGGATTAACCTTGCTTGCTGCGTATCAGAGTTCTTTTAAAGAGTAAAAACTCAGATGCACAGGAATGGAAGGAATATCTTTTAGGTAAGACACGACAACTATGGAAGAAGTACCTTCAATCATGCATTGGTACGCATTCAAAGTCTTTTACAACAAAGTATTCGAAATAGAAGACACGCTGAATAAAGACAAAATCGAGACCTATATTCCCTGTGAAACAACTCTTGTGGAACGTAGCGGAACGAAAAAGCATGTGCGCAAGCCTATCATTTCCTCCCTTTTGTTCTTCTATTCCACAGAGAAGCAGGCACTGGCATTGCAGCAAAAGCTGACAGACCGCGTCATCCTATATACCCATCTTGTCAATTGGCAGAAGTTACCGATAGCCATTCCCGAACGGGAGATGAAGATTTTCATGCTTGTCACTTCCTCCGGAGAGAAAGGACTGGATTATTTGGGCGATGCCCCCATGGAGTATAGCACCGGTGAACGCGTGCTTGTGACGGATGGTCCGTTCAAAGGAGCAGAAGGTTGCATACATCGCATCAAAGGAAACCGTCGCCTGATAGTAGCCATCCAAGGCGTATGTGCAGTGGCAACTGCCTATATTCCCCAATGCTTTCTCAGGAAGATATAATACATTACATTTAAAATAAATTCTTCATACATGACAATCTACCTTTTTGAAACTTTGGCAGCATTCGCCGTCAGTTGCCTGCTCAGTGCAATGATTATCCCCAAGATATCACTGGTAGCCTTCAAACGGAGACTTTTCGATCCGCAGAGTGACCGAAAGTTACACACGGTACCCATTCCCCGCCTAGGCGGAATAGCTTTTTTTCCATGCATCGCCGTACCCATTTCGCTCATCATTGCCTGTCACAATCTCTGCACGGACAGCAACTTGCTCTGTTGGGAACAATCCACCTGTTTGCTCACCATGTTCAGTTGCCTCTTTATACTCTATCTGATGGGAATGAAAGACGACCTGATAGGCATGCGCTACCGCGCAAAGTTTGTCATCCAGACACTTTGCGGCCTCCTGTTGGTTGCCTCCGGTTTTTGCTTCAATAATCTTTATGGACTGTTCGGCATACACGAGTTGCCCTACTACGTAGGCGTACCATTCACAGTCCTCATCATTGTCTATATTATGAATGCAATCAATCTGATAGATGGCATAGACGGTCTGGCTTCCGGGCTGAGCATGATAGCGTTCTTCGCTTTCGGTTGTATGTTCGTTTATTTGCGCTGGTGGTTATATGCTTTCATCTCCTTTGCTGCCTTGGGCGTGCTGATACCCTTCTTCTATTATAATATGTTCGGACAGGCCCACCGGGGGCGGAAAGTGTTCATGGGAGATACCGGTTCACTGACCATCGGCCTGCTACTGGCTGTTATGGCCATTCATCTCAGCATGTTCGATCCTGTCAAAGAAGACATTTTCCCCGGTGCCATCGTGACGGCTTTTTCCTTCCTGCTGGTACCGATGCTGGATGTAGTCCGGGTAGTACTCCATCGCCTACGCAACCATAAGCCTCCGTTTCTTCCCGACAAGAATCATATCCATCATAAATTCATCGCCTTGGGAATGTCACAACACCGGGCCTTGGGCTTCATACTGAGCATTGCCTGGATTTTTATCATAGTCAATACAATCCTGGCCTCTTATCTATCCGTCACCGTACTGTTCCTGCTGGACGTGGCGGTGTGGACGTCAATGCACTTCTACATTACAGCAAAAATCTTGAAGAAACAGAACTAAAGAAATTAATATTTTATACTCTATAATTAAAATATGAAGAATCATCTTTTACACCTATTCTTTTCGTTGGCGTTACTAACTTCATGCAACACATCAAAAGAGATAATCTATTTTCAGGATGTACAGGTCAACAATCCCGAAGCAGTGGCCCCGCCCCAAGATATCACCGTGCAACCCAAGGACCAGATATCCATCGTAGTGTCGAGCAAGGACCCCGAACTGGCGGCTTTGTTCAACCTGACCCGTGTGCAATACAGGGCAGGCTCCACAGACCAGAATAGCGGCAATAGTAGCGGAGAGATTTCCGGCTATACGCTGGATGACAAGGGTGATATTGACTTCCCAGTATTGGGAAGCCTCACCGTGGCAGGTATGACCCGGAGCCAGATTGCCGCGCTGGTGAAGCAAAGGCTGAAGGAGGAAAATCTGGTAAACGACCCGGTGGTCACCGTGGAATTCATGAACCTCAGTTTCTCCGTTCTGGGCGAAGTGAAAACTCCCGGAAAGTACAGCATTTCAAAAGACTATATAACCTTGTTGGAAGCTATCAGCATGGCCGGAGACCTGACCATTTACGGCAAGCGGGACGCCATCTTCGTAATCCGCGAAGAAAAAGGAGAACGGGTGACGCACTGGGTGGATCTCCGCTCCTGTGATTTATTCAAATCTCCCGTTTATTACCTGAAACAGAACGATGTGGTGTATGTACAACCCAACAAGGTGCGTGCCGGACAATCTACACTGAATGAGAACAGTGTGAAGAGCGTAGGACTATGGATCAGTATAGGGTCGTTCCTCACCTCACTGGGAGTATTGCTGTTTAAGTAGGAGACAGTTACAAGCTACAAGCTACAAGTGCCTTTCGGAACATAGCGCAGCCACTCGTAGCTTGTAGCTCGTAGCTCGTAACTAATTTATATTATTATGATTGAAAAGAAAAAGCCTTCCGATGATTTTATACGGGTACAGGATTTGTGGGGAATATTTGTTCCCAAGTGGTATTGGTTCGTCGTTTCCCTGTTCATTACTCTGACTGTAGCAGTATTATATCTGTTGAGCACTCCGCCCATTTATACCCGCACCGCCGCCATTCTCGTCAAGGATAACTCTAAAAACAGCTCTTCGACGAGTGCTATGAACGATTTTTCCGATTTGGGCATCTTCAAGTCCAATACCAACATCAACAATGAACTGCTGACGTTGAAGTCCCCCACACTAATGACCGAGGTGGTCAACCGATTGGGATTGAACGAGAGTTTCACTGTACGCAGGGGATTAAAGAACGTCGATCTATATAAATCGGCTCCTGTCAGCGTCACGTTCACCGACAAAGTAGAAACACCATTAAGTTTCACCATCGAATTCTCCTCAAAAGACACGTTCATCCTTTCCGAGTTTGAAGTGTCGGGAGAAAGCACAGAAGAAACTTTCTCCGCTCAAATGGGTGACTCCATACATACCTCCGCCGGAACAATGATCATATCTCCTGTGCAAGAGTTCAGCAACGCTTTTAAGGACATTCCTATCCGATACGTGCGTGGAGGCGTGCGCAATGTCGCCGACACCTATGCAAGAGAGCTGGTTGCCGAATTGGGCGACGAAAACGCCACCATCATCACCCTCAGCATCAACGACGCCTCCATCCGGAAAGCGGAAGACATCCTGAACACTCTGATCGAGGTCTATAACGAGAACTGGATTCAGGACAAGAACCAGATTGCCGTCAGCACTTCACAATTCATCAGCGACCGCCTGGGCGTTATAGAAAACGAACTGGGACATGTGGACGAAAACATCTCCAGTTACAAGAGCGAGCACCTGCTGCCCGACGTGCAGGCCGCCTCCAGCCTCTACATGGCGCAGTCCGCCGAAAACAAAAAGGAACTGTCGGCACTAAACAACCAACTCTCCACCGCTCAATATATCCGCAGGGAGTTGAATGCTAAGCAATTGGACCAGCCGTTACCAGCCAATTCCGGTATCGTCAACGCCAATATAGAAACACTCATCAGTGAATACAACAATCTGGTACTCGACCGCAACCGGTTGATAGCCAACAGTAGCGAGAAAAATCCGTTGGTAAAGAACATGGCAAACTCCCTGCAAAGCATGCAGCGCACCATCATCCAATCGGTCGATAACCTGATCGTCTCCCTGAACACCCAAATCCGCAGCATCCGCCGGCAGGAAGAAGCTACCACCAACCGGCTGGCATCCAATCCCAACCAGGCGAAATATCTGCTTTCGGTGGAACGTCAGCAAAAAGTGAAAGAGGAGCTTTATCTCTACCTGCTCCAGAAACGTGAGGAAAACGAACTCTCGCAAGCGTTCACCGCCTACAACACCCGCCTGATTACTGCTCCGCGCGGCAGCATGTTTCCTACTGCTCCCCGCCGGATGAATATCCTGTTAGTGGCATTTGTCGTCGGGCTACTGGTTCCGGCGGTAGTCATCTTCATGAAAGAGAACATGAATACCAAAGTACGTGGTCGCAAGGATATGGAAAATCTAAGCGTGCCGCTCATAGGCGAGATTCCGCAGTGCTCCGGCACAAAAAGCAAATGGGGACTTAAGAAGCGGCAGAAGATGAATACCATTGTGGTAAATGAAGGCAACCGCAACATCATCAACGAAGCATTCCGCGTGCTGCGCTCCAACATGGACTTTATGGCAAGCAAGGACAGCAGTCAGAATGTCTTCGTGCTGACCTCGTTCAATCCCGGCAGTGGAAAGAGTTTCCTCACCATGAACATCGCCATGAGTTTCGCCATCAAGAAGAAGCGGATTCTGGTCATCGACGGTGACTTGCGGCACGGCACCATTTCTTCCGATATCAATTCTCCGGAAAAAGGACTCAGCGACTATCTGAACAACCGGATTGAGAACTGGAGGGAAATCGTCGTCCCTCACAAGGAATACGCAAACCTGCAATTCCTCCCCATCGGTACTGTCCCTCCCAATCCTACGGAGCTGCTGGAAGACAGAAAGCTGGCTGACCTGATAACGGCTTTGAGACCAGAATATGATTATATCTTCATCGACTGTCCGCCCGTTGACATTGTGGCCGATGCGCAAATCATCGAAAAACTGGCGGACCGCACCATCTTCGTAGTCCGTTCGGGGCTACTGGACCGTGTCCTGCTTTCCGAGCTGGAAACGATGTATACCGGAAAACGGTTCAAGAACCTCTCCATGATATTGAATGGAACGGAAAACGCCGGAGGACGCTACGGATACGGCTATCGCTACGGATACCATTACGGATATGCTTCCTATTATGGAGGCAAAGGGAAATAAGACTAAATAGTGCAGTGTAGAAACATAAATTAACTATAATAGTGCAGTTAAGCACAAGAAACCGGAATCTGAATGCGTAGATAGATTAAAAATTAAGAAAATAAGCATTCTCAGATGTATAGGATAAGGCTATTTTCTGTTACTTTTGTACGCATTAACTTAATTGGCATGAAACAGGTAGACGATATAGGCAACAATGGATTCATTGGAGAAATAAAGCAACTGCTGGAAGAGGCACGAAAACAGGTAGTTCGTCAAGTGAATACTACAATGCTGAAGACGTATTTTGAAATAGGAAAACGCATTGTGGAACAAGAACAAAAAGGAGAGGCTCAAGCCGGATATGGTAATTATCTGATAGTAGAACTCTCTAAATCTCTTTCTGCTTCCTTTGGCAAAGGTTATTCCAAACGTAATATCGAATTGATGCGACAGTTTTACCTGACATACAAGATTACGCAATCACCGATTTCGCAATCTCTCAGTTGGACGCATTATATTCGCCTGATGAGAATCTCTGATGAGGCTGAACGCCGCTTTTACGAGATAGAATGTGAAGCCAATCATTGGAGTGTGCGTGAACTTAACCGGCAATTTGACTCTGCCCTATACCAGCGTTTAGCACTTAGTCGTGATAAAGAAAAGGTATTGGAGCTTTCTCGAAAAGGACAAATATTAGAAAAGCCTGAGGATGCACTGAAAGACCCTTATGTGTTGGAATTTACCGGACTTCCAGAACTGCCCTCATACAGTGAAAAGGAGTTGGAACAAGCCTTAATTGACAAACTTCAAACATTTCTACTGGAAATGGGGAAGGGTTTTACATTTGTTGGGAGGCAAGTTCGCATTACGATTGATGAAGACCACTATCGTGTAGATTTAGTTTTTTATAATCGTCTTCTACGTTGTTTCGTCTTACTCGACCTCAAGATTGGCCAACTAAAGCATCAGGACTTGGGGCAGATGCAAATGTACGTCCACTATTACGACCGTTTTGTTAAATTGCCAGAGGAAAATAAGACTATCGGGATTATTTTGTGCCGTGACAAGAAAGATGCACTGGTCGAAATCACTTTGCCCGAGGACTCGACACAAATTTTCGCAAGTCGTTATCAAACGGTGTTGCCCAGCAAGGAAGAATTGTCTAAATTGATTAAGAAATAATCTTTTTCAAGTTCCCAGCCCTTGTTTCAATAACAGCAGTAAGATTCATGTGGTTATTTTCCAAATCCCAATCTATCGCGGAAAGCAATCTTCTGAAAAGAATGACCGACTACCATTGCCACATCCTGCCCGGAGTAGATGACGGGGTGAAAACAATGGACGAATCACTTCTGATTCTGGCGGAGATGGAACGGCAGGGTATCTGCAAAATGTGGCTCACTCCCCATGTGATGGAAGACATCCCTAATACCACTCTTGCTTTGAAAGAGAAATTCAAGGAGTTACAAACCGCCTACTGCGGCATGGTGAAGTTGAATCTGGCCGCCGAATACATGATGGACAACCTCTTCGAGGAACGTCTGGAAGCCGGTGATCTGCTCCCGCTCCACGAAAGCAACAGGCAGTATCTACTGGTGGAAACTTCCTGTTTCAATCCGCCCATGAATTTGCTATCCCTCCTGAAGCACATTCAAGCGAAAGGCTACCGACCGTTGCTGGCACATCCCGAACGTTATCTGTACATGGATATCCCCGATTACCGTGCATTGAAGCATGAAGGAATCGCTTTCCAGTTGAACCTTCCGTCACTGACGGGAATGTATGGCGTACATGCACAAAAAAAGGCCGCATCCCTGCTGAAAGCGGGGATGTACGACCTGACAGGAACCGATATGCATTCTGCGGAGAATTTCAGAGTATGGCTTGGAACACGGATTGGCAATCAAGACAGGGACATGCTTTGGGCACACTTCCGGGCATGTCACGATGGCCTCTGAGCTGTGCCTTCGGAAAGAGTTTCAGCAACCGGGACAGCAGTTGTTCCAGTTGTTCGAACTGCTCCCGGGTGAGCGTGTCGGCAGGATGTCCTTCCGGGTCCAGCCCGCCTTCGTAGCATACGCCGATGGAACACCGATTGAAGGGACGGCAATGAGCCCCCACTTCGAGCAACCGGCGGGGCTGACAGTCCCGTCACGGCGGACATAGAAATGATAACCGATGGTACGGAATCCGCGGGCACGATGGTCACGCAAAAGTTGCTCCACAGTATAGTCGCAGTTACAACGAGTAGCGGAACAGTGCAGGATAATGTAGCGCACCGAGTCGGCAGAGTCCATCATTAACCCGTTCTCCACCCCGGCGAGAAGTTCGCGCTCATTGAGCACTTCCTCCCCGCCCACAGTCATAGGAAATGTCTCTTGTATCATAGCACCATATATTCAATAGCAGTTGAACAACTGGTCACCCCTAGTGCCGTGAGAGCCGCAATGGCTGCCTGAATGATAGCTTTGAGCAAAGACGCCCAAGTGATTTTGTTCTTTTTTACAGAGTCGGTCATAATTTTTTAATTATTAATTATTAATTTTCCAAGCGGGTCCTCTTCAAGACCTCCTTCTCCGGAACCGCCGCTTCCGCCTCCGTCATCCACGTCACCCGGGTCGGAGGAAGCCACCTGCTTGATGACGTTTCCGTCCTTATCGTAGCAGGTGATGTTGACAGAGGTATCCTTCAGTTCCTGTTTGATGTTGGTACTGGGTGTGAAGATAACCTTACGGGTGGTGATGAGTCCCGCACTCACATCCTCTACTTTGCTCACCGCTCCAGCTTGAAGGCCAAAGCGCATGGTACCCAGTCCGGGAACGGCAACGGAATGCCCTTCGGTGGCCCATGCCTTGACGACGTCGCCGATAGCTTGCCAGGAGGCATTGAGGCTCCCTTTCGGGATTCCCGACCGGATGGAGGCTTCGGATATAACTTTTTCCTGCTTCAACGTGCTGTAGATTTCTGCCTGCATAATGAAGCGATACTGCCCCGCTGAGGGGCCCACCGTCAGTTTGGTCTGACGGGCTTTTACTTTGATTCCCATAATCTCAATAATTAGTTAATAATTAGTTGACGAGGTTTCAGTTGACAAGGAGACAAGGAGAATAGTCTCTTGAAGTAGTGTTAAAAACATAAAGGGAAACATCCTCCCTTGTCAACTTGTCAACTGAAAACCTTGTCAACTTATCTCTCCCGACAAAGATAAAACAGACCGGAAACCAGCTTATGGGTTTCTATGGCTTCTGCCGGTTTACTCTTTACGGATCACCCAAATGACGGGTAATCAGCAACACTTGCCGGGAGGTGAGCAACTTCTGAGAACGATGATAGCCGGTGGTTTCCAGTTCCTCCATCAGGGGAGGACAACCGTGAACCCAACGCATCAAACGGTTGGTACCCACTGCAGGCGTTGACTTCGGAAAGTAGAGAAGAGATAATTCACTCTTCGTCATGGAGATGGGATGGAAAAACATAAAAATTGAAAATTAAAAATTAAAAAATAGAAGAAGCGCAAACTGCCGGCCTATTGGAAAAATATTTTTTCCCAGTTGGGAAAAAATAAAAGGCTTGCAAACTTGCAATTCTTGCAGAGGTCTTCACACGCACACACGCATACATACATGCGCGAGAGGAAAACTCGACTTTTACTGCAAACGAAGCATCAATTAAACCTGTATTCCCCTCTGCCGTTTTTCGCCAACTGACCCTTGTCGGTCATGCGTTTCAGCAGCGAGTCGAGAGTGTTGGGAGATATTCCGCACCGAGCGCTTGCCCGGAGTGCCTGAGTGCGAGTGAAGCTGAGGGGCAACAAATCCAGAAATGCCTCCTGTGGCGCTTTCTGCTGCTGCACGGTGTCACCGGACGGAAGAAGCGAAAGGACGTGGCACGAATGCAGGTAAAGAGGCTCCGTGAGCGCCAGAACGGCGTGAAAGTCTTCACTGCTGACGGCAAGGTCGAACTCCGGCACCACACCGTCTTGCACATTCTCTTGCGGAATGCGGGATGAGGGCGACAGGCCCGGACATGACATCAATGCTTTTACAAGGGCGTCCGTCGTGCCCGACATCAACAGGGCGTCGAGCGAGCGCATCAATGCCACAATGCTGATGATGCGGCAGATATTGATGGCGATACGTGCCACTGCACTTTTCATGTGGTCGCCATGAACCACACTTGCACGACCGAATACGCATGAGAAGTGAACATTGAATTCATCTTTCTGCTCTTGGGTGAACTTCAGGTTTATACCGCTTACAACAGCCGTGAGGGCATCAAGCCAATGTTTCCAACGTTCGCCCCAGGCGGTGAACAGAGTGTCGTAGTCGCTACCGGACTGGTCGAACTGGTCCACCCATTCATGAATGGGAGGCATGCAGTAGAACACCTGACGCGAAAACAGTCCGTTTTCTGCCGACGGGATGAGCGGCTTCACTTGGGCGGGTGTGCCACTGAGCAGTACACTGAGACATGATTTCTTGCACTCCCTATATTCGTGGTTGGTGCGGCGGTTGTAGGCAAGCCGTTCGTGGTCGTAACTCTTGCGAAGCGTGTCGCTCCAATGCCCGTAGTCTGTACCGATAGCTGTGCTCACGGTGTCGGCTTCGGTTTCGCATATCAGTCCGGCACCGTCAGCATCCATCAGGTTCTCCAGCATACCGGCGCCGGAGTTGTCACCTGCGATGAGAAACATCTTCATGCAAGGCTGTTCGGGTTCAGGTGTTTTCGCCTTCTCCTTGCCCAACACGTCCCACTGCGCTTTCTCGCGGCGGTAGATTTTCATCTTTTCGCTGTATGCATCCATCAGCGAGTCGTGTATAGGTTCTGCCAGCCGGCGCACCCACGTCAGCGCACCTTTTCCGGAAGCGGGCGGAGCAATGATGAAGGTTTGCAGGCACGGATATTTGTTCTTACGCCCGTAGGTGAAGTACAGCAACTTGTTGAGGGTGGCACCGAACACGGTCGCGGCTCCCAGCAGCAAGATGTCCCTTTGGGCAGGTGTGTCGCCGCAGTCTATCACCTGTTGCAGGAAGAGCGGCCAGGAGTAATCCGGAAAGCAAGGCAGGGGGACGGGATTTTCGGCGTTTTCTTTTGATATGGGTGCAGGTGGTTCGTACGCGGGTGCGAAATTATTCTTCGCGGGTGCGTGTGTGTGGGGTGCCTGCAAGTTTTGCAAGTTTGCAAGTTTCTTGTCGAGGCGCACACCTGCCAGTTGGGCAAGATGAAACACCGTTCCAAGTGAATTACCTCCCCGCCCATTCTGCAAGGCATGACTGTAGAGCTTGTCGGCTTCATTCTGTCGGTACTTGGCGGACAAGCAGCAAAGACGATGGAAGAAACTCCGTCCTGCTTCGCCACAACTATTAGCCACGGCAAAAGCCAGTGGCATATATTCCTGATAAGTGGGTGCAAGATTGACTCCCGCCTGTTCAACGGCAATAGTCAATTGTTCAATAATATCAATTTCGTTCATGAAATGATTTGGGATTTATAATTTATGGGCTGCGCAGCCTTTAATTTTTAATTATTAATTTTTAATTTACAATCCGCATCATGTGCCAGGAAGCAGGCTCTCGACATATCGGCGTTGGCGGTATCGGCTTTCAAGCCGTGCTTCCATTCCAGATAGTCCCAGGCGGTGTGTACAGCATTGTCAAACGACTGTTCCAGCGTATCCGTGAGGCTCAGGCGGTAGGATACAAAGAGTTTCACTCCTTTGGCACCGGGGCTTACAAAAGCAAGGTCGGGCTGCAACACTTCGTCGGCAAAAAGGCGGTCACGCCACATTGCGGCTTCTTCGGTAGAAGCAAGATGATCGATATCTATCACGAATAGTCCCGAAGGCACCACGATGCACTGTTCACGGCAGTACGAGAAAACTCCCGCAGGCGTGACGTAAGGTAGTAACGTCTGCTTTTTTCCACGGAACGCCTTATCGTTTTCCGTATTGGCTCTCACTCTTTGCGTCAGTTCCTCCAAATTGGAATCGGAAGAGATGTAGGCATGAAGCCCTGCTACACTGCACACTCCCGCAGGTACTTTATTAGTGACGGGAGCGTTGAAAAAAGACATGATATATTCTTTCATGATGTTGATTCTAATTTAATTAAAGATACATTTTATATTCATCAGATTTATATCAACAAAGATACAGTACATAACCCGTCTTCCACAACATTCACACAGGCGTTTACAAAGTATTTGCAATCATTGAATGCTCGTTGATAATTCATTAAAAATAGTTGAAATAAATCAAGAAGAAAAAGATAAAAATGGAGAGAGAAAATATAACTATGAACGACAAACCGGAAATAGAGATAAAGATATTCGGCGGTACGAACATGATAGTTCCTGCGGGTACTACCGCCGTTCAGAACTTTTACGGCGATCAGTTTGCCGAGATCGCCATCCGCCCCGAAGCAACCGAGGGCGTTGAAAGTCTGAATGATGACGAGTGCCACCTCTTCACCTACGTGCCCGATGTGAAAAAGGTGCACGAGTACACCCGGCTCCTGGGCGAATGCACCACCGCCCACGATCTGGCGGGTGTGGTAAGCATCATGCTCGGCGAGCCCCGTGTGTGCAAGGAGACAGTGGTGAAAGGTGCCTTCATCGAGGTTCTTCTTCCTTTCGCCTACCGGCTGACGTCGGGGGCAAAGGTAGATAACGTGAGGCAACAGATTAATAATATGCTGATGACGAGGGGGAGGGAAAGAAAATAAGAGAAAGCTTTGCTTGGAGAAAACGAATGGATTTTGTTACTTTGCAAGTAATCAATAGACCAAAGGAGGAAACAGATATGATGCAGCGACGACTTTATCCGATAGGGATACAGACTTTCTCAAAAATACGGGAAGGCAATTATTTGTATATCGATAAAACGGAGTACGTTTATCGGATGACACATTCCGAATCAAGTTATGTGTTCCTGAGTCGCCCGCGCCGCTTCGGAAAAAGCCTGTTAACCAGCACGCTTCATTCTTATTTCGAAGGTCGGAAAGAACTGTTCGAAGGCCTTGCCATTGAAAAATTGGAGAAGGAATGGATCCCGTATCCCGTGCTGCATTTCGACATGAGCATGGCGAAACATGTTGATAAGGAACAGTTAGAAAAAATGCTGGGAATTCAATTGTATAGATATGAAGAAATTTATGGCCGTTTGGAGCAAGAGGAAACGTTGAATGACCGATTTACAGGTTTGATACAACGTGCTTTCCGGCAAACAGGTAGACAGGCAGTTGTACTGATAGACGAATACGACGCCCCGCTTCTCGACGTGATTCATGAAGAGAAGAACCTGCCCGTGCTTCGGAACGTGATGCGTAACTTCTACAGCCCCCTCAAGGCGTGCGACCCTTATTTGCGTTTCGTGTTTCTCACGGGAATCACGAAATTCTCCCAGTTGAGCATTTTCAGCGAACTGAACAACATCAAGAATATCAGCATGGACGAGCCATACGCCGCCCTCTGCGGTATTAGCGAAGAGGAAATGCTGACCCAGATGTCCGATGACCTGGACTTGCTGGCCGCGCGCATGAAGTTGACCCGTGATGAAGTCCTGAAAAAGCTGAAAGAGAACTATGACGGCTATCATTTCACCTGGCCGTCGCCCGATCTATACAATCCGTTCAGCCTGCTGAACGCTTTTGCCGATGGCAAGATGAAGTCTTACTGGTTTGGTAGCGGTACACCCACCTATCTGATAGAAATGCTGAACAAGTATGGCGTTGCTCCCCAACAGATAGGAGGACAGAAAGTATTTGCCACAGCTTTCGACGCCCCTACGGAACGGATGACAAACATTACTCCCCTACTCTACCAGAGCGGTTACATCACCATCAAGGATTATGACGCCCGTCTGGACCTGTACACGCTCGACATCCCCAACAAAGAGGTGCGTCTGGGGCTGATGGAAAGTCTGTTGCCCCACTATGTGCCGCCCACCGAGACCGAGCGTGCCGCAACGCTGACAGCCTATCTGTTCGATTCCATTGACCGTGGCAATATGGACGAGGCCTTGCAACTGCTCCAGACCTTCCTCTCTACCATTCCGCAGTGCGACAACACGGACTATGAGGGGCATTATCAATCCTTGCTCTATGTCATCTTCAGCCTTCTCGGCTTCTACGTGGACGTGGAAGTACGCACTCCCCGCGGACGTGTGGATGTGGTGTTGCGCACCCATAGCACCCTCTACGTCATAGAACTGAAACTGGATAAAACCGCCGATGCCGCCATGCAGCAGATTGACCTGAAAAATTATCCCGAACGCTTCGTGCGGACTGCCGGTGGTGAAAGTGGGAATCAACTTCGACAGTGAACGGAGGACGCTGGGGGAGTGGAAGATAGAAGGACAATAAACAACTCAGATTTTTGAGTGTCAATAGATACTGTTATCAGTGCAGAACAATTTATCAGCGGGCAACTTGTATATAAACGACTTCCACCGGTTGAACAGCATGGCTGCTCAGCGGGAGGTTCGAGTCATGTCATTGCATCCCTACTCGCGGGAGCAAAAATTAAAGCAGATCAGAGCATTAAAGGAATCAACGATTTCAAAAAAGAACTCTAATGCGGAACGCAGCAAGCTTTAAGAAAAACGAAAACTCCTACACCCCATTATATCTTTAAAATAAAACCTTTCATCTTTTAAAAACAGTGTTTATACAAAAGACAAACGTAGAGGGTTTGGCCATCATTGAGCCACGCCTTCTCAAAGACGTACGCGGCTATTTCTTCGAGTCTTTTTCCCAACGGGAATTCGAAGAGAAAGTACGCAAGGTGAATTTCGTGCAGGACAATGAGAGTATGTCATCTTACGGAGTGATGCGTGGACTTCATTTTCAGAAGCCACCTTTTGCACAAAGCAAATTGGTACGTTGCGTAAAAGGCAGCGTACTGGATGTGGCGGTTGATATTCGCAAAGGATCGCCCACATACGGTGAGCATGTGGCTGTAGAATTGTCGGAAGATAATCATCTTCAGTTCTTCATTCCCAGAGGTTTTGCCCATGGTTTTGCCGTACTGAGCGAGGTGGCTGTATTTCAATACAAATGCGATAATTATTATGCTCCGCAAGCTGACGGTGGAATCAGTATCTTGGATGAAGGCATAGGAATAGACTGGAAAATACCGGTTGATAAGGCGATACTTAGCGAGAAAGACATGAAACATCCGTTGCTGAGGGATTTTGAGAGTCCGTTTGAGTATGGGATGGGGGTTTATGAGTGATAGAAGATAAAAAACAGGATGAGACACATCTAAACTGCATAATAAACTTAAAGAACAAGATAATACCTCCATTTTGACAACAGTAGATACGAGCTTATAAAACACAAACTTTAGAAGTGCAAAACAAAGAAAAAGCAAAATGTCTAATGGAAATGAAAAGACAATCCAAAGAAAAGAACATGGGATTATATCCCCTCCCCCAATAAAGTACTATATTTATGGCAAAAGAATCAAGAGTTACCAAAAGCCTACTTAATGCACGAATGAATTTAATATGTTATTTCGTATCATTGATAGCAGCTTTCTTTACTCGTAAAATATTGTTAAACTATTTAGGTACTGAATTTATCGGCTTCACAGGTACACTAGGTAGCTTACTAGGATTTCTAAATTTAGCAGAATTAGGTGTAGGTGTAGCCATAGGATATGTACTATATAAACCTATTTTTGATGACAATAAAATAAAAATAGAAGAAGTTGTATCAGTTTTTGGTTATTTATACCGTATAATAGGATTCTTTATATTGGGATCAGGTGTAATACTCTCATGCTTTTTACCATTAATATTTCAAGATGCTGAAATCTCTCTTTATGTTGTGTACTTGGGATTCTACTCTTATTTATTCGCTTCTCTATTTGGTTACTTTTTCAATTATCGAATGTCGCTGCTTTCTGCTGACCAACGAAACTACATTGTAACTGGATGTTTTCAATTAACTAATACAACCAAAGTAGTACTACAAATGGTATTAGCCTATTATACAAAGAATTACTACCTATTCCTATTAATAGAATTATTTACCGGAATACTAAATTCCATTATACTTAATCATATCATAGACAAAACTTATCCTTGGTTAGAGAGTAATATACAGCGAGGGAAACTCCTTTTCAAAAAATATCCGGAAATAGGAAGGTATATAAAACAATTATTTGTACATAAAATAGCAGGATTTGTACAATTCCAAACCCTACCCTTATTCATTTATTCTTTTGTTTCACTTCCTATGGTTGCTATTTACATCAACTATACACTAGTAACTCAGCGTGTACAAAGTTTAATGAATGGTGTTCTGGATAGTACAGGTGCAGCTGTAGGTAACTTGATTTCAGAAGGAAATAGAACAAAAATTTTTGAGGTATATAAAGAACTGTTTGCAATTCGCGCATTCGTTTCCGGCATATTGGCTTGTTGCGTTTATCATTTAATATCTCCATTTATTATATTATGGCTTGGTGAAGAATATTTGCTATCAAATGTTGTAGTAATACTTGTTTCAGTCCAGATGTATTTATTTCTACTTCGTGGAACCACAGACCAATTTTTATTTGGTTATGGATTGTTTTATGATGTCTGGGCACCTGTCACAGAATCTGTCCTCTTCATGCTATTAACTGCAATATTTGGAACATATTATGGTTTACCCGGTGTTCTAGCCGGTCCATTGGGTGCCAATCTTATCATTATTTATGGTTGGAAACCATTTTTTCTCTTTAAGAAAGGATTCAAAAAATCAGTGTCTAACTTCTATTATTTAGTTTTATCTCACCTATTACCTACATTACTTGCATATTATTCTGCCGTTAAAGTATCAAATGCCATGATGAGTATTATTGCAATTCAGTTTGGATGGTTTAATTGGTTCCTAACATCTGTTCTATTTACCATATCAATCACCATATTCTTATATCTATTTGCTTATCCGATGTCAAAAGGATTGAGAATAGCAACAAATAGATTGCTTAAAAAAAGAATCCGATGAATATATTATTTCTAACATACGGACATGTGTCCAAAATGCGAGGTGGAATAGACCGTGTAACAGATGTGCTTGCTCGTTCATTCATAACACGTGGCTATAATATCTATATGATATCAGTATGTAAACCTCACGAAGGAGATTTTTCAGAATCCTATCAGCAGATTTTACCCAAAGAATCCATTCTTAGTCAAGAAAACACGCAATATCTATCTGATTTTTTAGCAAATAACAAGATTGATATAATTATTAATCAGTCAGAAAGAATAGATATCCTTCGCTTAATATTACAAGCCAAAAGTAAGGCTCCGGTCCTTTCAGTTATTCACACCGATCCCCTATCTGTAGTAAAAGGAGTAAGAGATAATTGGGATTATTGGAAATTGAATGAAAATCGATGGAAATTTCTTTTATTGCTTCCTTATTATATACTCCGAACCATCTTGCGCTATTGTTTTAGATACCATAGCATAAAAAAGCATCATAAATATTTTTATGAAAATAATGATGGAATAGTACTACTCTCAGAAAAATTTAAGGAACCTTTTCTGCATCTTATTAATATAAGCCAAAGTAATAAGCTTTTTTCAATTTCAAACCCTTTATCTTACCAACAAACAAGAAACATAGAAAAGTATCAAAAAGAAAAGATAGTGTTATATGTTTCCCGTTTGGACTACAGTCCTAAAAGATTGGATCGCATACTTAAAGTGTGGAGTATAATAGGAAATCATGTTGGGTGGCGTTTAATGATTGTCGGTGACGGTCCGGATGCCATATTATACAAAAACTTAGCAATGAAATATCAATTACGAAATATTGATTTTATGGGGCATACCGATCCCTCGCCTTTATACAAAAGGGCACAAATTCTTTGTGTATCATCCACTTACGAAGGATTTCCTCTTGTATTAACAGAAGCGTTGCAATATGGTGTAATACCTGTTGCATTTGATTCTTTCGAATCCGTCCATGACATCATTGACACAGGAAAAAATGGTTTTTTAGTGAAACCATTTCAAATAAAACATTATGCAAATATTTTGAAAAACCTGATGTTCAACGATAATTTGAGACAACAAATCCAAATGAATATTCAAACAGATACTTCCTTTTTTAATCGCTTCAACATCAACTATATTACCGATGAATGGAATGATTTACTATCACGCTTTATTAAAAAGTAGCAGAAGGTATAGCTATCAAATACTTTTTATTACCATAACCATATTACAATGAAATCATTGGTAACTATAATAATTCCGGTTTACAACGCTGAACGTTGGCTCTGCCGATGTTTGAACAGCGTAATCAATCAGACTTATCAAAACTTAGAAATTCTTTTAATAAATGATGGTAGTCTGGATGGAAGCGCAAATATTTGCGATGAGTATGCGACAAAAGACCATAGGATACGAGTTATTCACCAAAAAAACTGCGGAGTAAGCGCATCCAGACAAAAAGGAGTAGATTATGCTACAGGCGAATATTTAATTCATGTAGATTCTGATGATTGGATTGATAAGGATATGATTGCCCAGCTCTATTCTAAAGCTATCGAGGGGAATTACGATATGGTTATATGCGATTATTATGAGGAATTTATTAGAAAAACCAACTATTGCTGTCAAAATCCAAACACTACAGATACTAAAAGTTTGCTGCACAAATTTCTGTTCCAACAATTGCACGGTAGTTGTTGTAACAAACTCGTTTCACGGGTTTGTTACAACATGCCCAATGTATCCTTTCCACAAGGAGTGAACATCTATGAAGATTTGTACGTCACTTGTCAGATGCTACACAATAACATTAGGGTAGGTTATCTTCCCAAAGCGTTTTATCATTATTTTATAGGATATAGTGCAGACACACTTTCGGTACGTATCACGCTAAAGTCTACAAAAGAGAAAATATGCTTTATTGAGTTAATGAGTAAACAGCCATTCATAAATAACCTGAATGAGCTCTACTATTTTAAAAAAGATGTACTATTTAGCCTCTTTTGTTTGCGCCAATATACACTCTTGAATCAGACTTACCCTGAAATAAAGGAACAAGTATTATCAGAATATCGTTCATATCACGTAATGACCCCTAATGGTTATGTACTTAAGACTGCTCTTAAAGGAAGTATCTTTAAAGCTCATGTTTATCTGTTTATTAGTTCAATTATCATAAAATCAAAAAATATAATTAAGTCACTATAAATGACATTTCAGATTAGGTAAAAACTACATATATTTTTATTGCCAATAAATCAAATTTAATATGCGCGTGCTTTGGTTTTCTGTTACCCCCTCCCTTTTCAACCCTCATACGAATGAACATAATGGCGGAGGCTGGATTGCATCATTGGAGCAAATTATTCGGACAGAAGAAAATATCCAATTGGGAGTTGCCTTCAATTTTTCTGATGACCACTTTCGTTATGAGAAAAACGATGTAGTATATTATCCGATACAATATAACATAAGGTCGCAGATGAAAAAGTGGTTAAACAACACTAATAAGGAGGAGAAAGTAAGATATTATCTTAAGATAATCGAGGACTTTAAACCCGATTTAATTCAGATATTTGGTAGTGAGAACGATTTCGGAATCATTTGCCAGCACACGCTGATTCCAGTGGTAATTCACATGCAAGGGTGTATCCCACCTTATCATAATGCTTTATTTCCTGTGGGGATGAGTTCTTCTGATTTTATTTTCCATAAAGGATTGAGTTTACAACGTCGTATAATAGGAATACGGTCAGAACCTGCTTTCCACAAAAGAGCTGAGCAGGAAATAAAGACTATCCAAAATTGCTATTTCTTTATGGGACGGACTGAATGGGATAAAAATCTAATCAATCTCTTTAATCCAAACGCTATCTATTTTCATTGTGAAGAGGCACTTCGTGATTCTTTTATGAACAATGGTAAGCGGTGGAATCTACAAAAATCGGATAAAGTAAAGATTATAAGTGTAATTTCCAATCCTTGGTACAAGGGAGTTGACCTGATTCTGAAAACAGCCCAATTACTGAAACGTTTCACAGATTTAGACTTTGAATGGCAAGTCTATGGAGTGCGAGATATTCGTTTCTATGAGCACAAATATAAGATAAAAGCGACAGATACGAATGTAAAGATTATAGGAACCGCCTCTGAAGAAAGACTGGTGAATGCCCTATGCAGTGCTACGTGTTACGTGCATCCCAGCTATATTGACAACAGTCCGAACAGCCTGTGTGAAGCTCAAGTACTTGGACTTCCTGTTTTAGCAACGTATGTAGGTGGTATTACTTCCTTAGTAAGAAATGGGGAAACAGGTATTTTGTTTCCAGCCAATGCTCCTTATACATTAGCAGCACTGATTAAACGTATCAGTACCGATACGGAATTGGCTCTACAATTGAGTTATAAAGCCCGGCAACAAGCTATTGAGAGGCACGATCCTGATGCAATACGAACAAAGTTACTGGAAATTTACAAGCAAATTCTTGATCAAAAATAGTTTATGGTAAAGTTTATTCTATTCGTTGGAAATTGGGTTGGTATCCTCTCTCTGCTCTTTCCTATTAAATGGTCGTTTGGCTGGTATCTATTTAGGCGTGCAGTAGTGTCCCGTCGTTTCAGAAATCGCTTCCAAAAATTTGGCAATGGTTCATTATTAGCTCCTGGTATAAACCTGCTTTCCGCACAGCATATCAGCATAGGAAATCATAGTTCTATTATGCGCCATTGCATACTGGAAACCTGTCCTAATGCCGGTTTACATCCACAGTTGGAGATAGGAGACAATGTTTCGCTGGGTGAATATTCACATATCACTTGCGCTCGGAAAGTGGTGATAGGCAATGGGGTTCTGACTGGTCGATTCGTCTTGATAACCGACAATAGTCATGGAAGTTCTTACAAAGAAGAGATGATCAGCCCTCCTTTAACGCGTCCTATTCATAGCAATGGAGCAGTTATTATCGGTAATAACGTGTGGATAGGTGATAAAGTTACCATACTGCCTAATGTAACTGTTGGTGAAGGAGCCATTGTGGCTACCAATACTGTCGTGACCAAAGACGTGCCGGCGTATGCTGTAGTAGCTGGTTGCCCGGCTAAAGTAGTAAAAATGATAAAATAGTTAGAAAAATGAAAGATATAAAAGTGATTCCGGTGTATCTCCCACAATTCCATGCTATTCCGGAGAATGACGAATGGTGGGGAAAAGGATTTACCGAATGGGTAAATGTAAAAGGAGCAAAACCTCTGTTTGAAGGACATAATCAACCCCGTGTACCACTCAATAAAAATTATTATGATTTGAATGATGTTGAAACTTTGAAATGGCAGTGTAAAATGGCCAAAGAGTACGGCATCTACGGTTTCTGTATGTATCATTATTGGTTTAGTGGAAAAGTTCTTTTACACAGACCAATGGAACTATTATTAACACACCCTGAAATCAATATAAATTATTGCATATCTTGGGCAAATGGAGAATGGCGCGATACATGGAAATATAAAGATGCGAAATCTACCAAAATATTGATTTATGACGATTATAATAATGAGAAACTGTGGGTAGATCATTTTAATTACATGCTCCCTTTTTTTAAAGACAATCGTTATATGAAGGAGAACAACAAGCCTATATTGGTTATATATACTCCCCATATTATTACGAAATTAAATAAGATGTTGGATTTATGGACACAGATGGCTAAGAAAGAGGGTTTTGAAGGCATCACATATATTTATCAAAGTGCTGCTTCTTCGTTTGATAGATCATGGGACAAATCTCGTTTTGAGTACGGGATCGAAATGAATCCCGGCTATGTAAATGGCATTTCAAACAGGAATATACGACAGATTTCACGATTAATGAAATATAGTCGTGAAATAAAACGAATATTGCATATCAATAGGAGGTTGCTGGTGACTAAGAATAATTCTGAAATAAAACAAAATGACTATGATGAAGTGTGGCAGAAAATATTGCAACTGCGTCCTAACGGAACTATTAGAATGATTCCTTGTGCTTTTACGGATTGGGATAATTCTCCACGCTTTGGAATAAACGGCTCTTGTTATACAGGAGTTACTCCCCAAAAATTCAAGCATTATTTTGCATTATTGGTAGAGAATGCGAAGAAGTATTATAAATCGGATAAAATTTTTGTTTTTGCTTGGAATGAATGGGCGGAAGGTGGATATCTGGAGCCAGATGAATTATATGGTACTGGTTTCTTAGAAGCTATAAAGGAGGTTTTGGATGAACAAAATTAATGATAATGAAACAGATTATAATCAAACGTTTTAAAGATTTATTTTTCAAGGCCAAACATTATAGCATATCATTTGCTCTATATGATTTTATTTGGTGGATATGTTTTTACTTGCGACCACCTTTCGCATATAAATTATCCTCTTTTGTCATATGTAAAAAGACAGTATGGTTAGACAGGTATATAGGTCAACGTTATTCTGACATTATAGAGAGTTATCGGACTAAGAATTTAAATCAAGCTCCTGTCGAGAATTATAAAATCTGGGTATTCTGGGGACAGGGCGAAGAAAATATGCCTCCCTTGATACGTGCCTGTTACCGTCAACTTACGCATTTTAATCACAATGTAACATTAGTGACCAATCAGAATGTAGATGATTATATTTCGTTATCGCCGGTTATCATGGATAAAGTTCTGTCCGGACGTATTACGTGGGCGCATTACAGCGACATAGTGCGCAATACCTTATTGGCACAATATGGAGGGTTGTGGCTGGATGCCACTGTATGGGTGTCTGGGAAACTCCCGTTTGAGAAATTGTCGCAATTATCTCTCTTTTCTTCAAACGGTAAGGTACCAGTTCTAAACCATTCCATTCGTTTTTGGACTTCATTCGAATATAATTGGAGTAGTTGGTGCCTATTCGCTAATGCAAAAAGGTATAAGTTGTTTGAGTTCGTAAGCGAAATGTTGCAAGCTATTGCTATCAACGAAAGATGTTGGCCTGATTATGTAATTCAAGATTATCTCATACTTTACGCTTGTCGAAATTTTCAACAAGTGAGAAATGACATGCAGAAATGCCAAAAGTACGAATGTAAGTACCGCAACCGATTAGCCGAATTGATGAATTCATCATGGAGTGAAAAAGATTATTTGAATTTAATCAAAACAGATTTTGTATTCAAGTTAAGTTTTCGTTCTAAATGGAAGAGATATGATCCTAGCGGCAGGCAAACTTTCTACGGGAAAATTACGACTTCCCCTTTCCTAGATTCTTCTCTGACATAATCAGTTTGATCTTCATGAAAATATTCCCCAAGCTGTCTCTCAGACTATTTTTCAATGACCGCACCATTGCCACATTTTTGGTAGTGTTATTCTGCATCTTGTTCGTCCCCATTGAACAGAGTGCAATCAGCACGGTCAAAGTGGCAGTAATGGCTTTGTGTCCACTGATATTCATTTTAAAAAAGCCCTATATCTCAAAAGCCCTGTTATTGGGAATGGGATATTGGTTAGTCGTTTATTTTTTGTCGTTGTTCAAAGGCGAGATGCGTTTCTCCACCCTTGGCTTTTTAGCCATGTACTTGATGATGTTCATTACATACTATGATTTTATCATCAAGGGGACTTTTACACTAAATTATTTTCAAAATATACTGAAGTCACTTATCATTGCTTATGGAATAGTATTGATATTGCAGCAGTGTTGCCTACTGATAGGTATCCGCAATATGCCCATCATCAACCTACAAAACCAGTTTTTCTTGAGTATAAGCAAGCTCCCTTCTCTTACCTTGGAACCAAGTCATTCAGCGCGTATCTTGACAGTAGCCATGCTGGGATATTTAAGATGTGAAGAAATTTCCATTTCAAGAAAATTAACCTTGGGAGAACTATTTTATAGTAAGCACCGCTGGGTAACTGCATTTTTTTTCTGGGCTATGCTAACTATGGGTAGCGGTACAGCTTTTGTGGGAATCGCTATTTTAAGCCTCTATTTCATAACTCGTCATACTGCAATATATATTATTCCCTTTTTAGTCGGTTGTTTTATTTTTGGACAGTCAATAGAACTACAGCAGATGAAACGGGTCGAAATATTGACAAAAGCTAGTATGACAGGAAATACCAAAAAGATGCAAGAAGAAGAAGGTAGTGGTGCCGTTCGCATAATTCCTGTATTGAATTTATTCACCAAGACTGATTTGACGAAAAAGGAAACATGGATTGGACGACAGTCTATGGAAAAAGATAAAGCATGGTGGTCGAAAACGGACAGTTCAATCATAGATCAATATGGCCTGATTGCATTTTTAATTTCAATGTTGCTGGTTTATTCTTGTATGATTTATCGTTTTTTCAGCGTAGAAACCTTGATTTTTCTGTTTTTTATAGGTTTCTCTATTAATAATATCTACTATACATGGGGTTGTTTTATGATAATGACAGCTATTAGTTGGTTTCAGAAACAGAATGAACAAGGCAGTTTGATTATAGAAAATGAGACGAAAGATGAATAAAAGGCGGGAAATATGGGCGGATAATGCTAAATTTATAGGTATAACCTTAATGCTGATTGGGCATAACAGTTTGGCCAGCAATGAAGTATTTGATTTTATATATGCTTTTCACATGCCTCTATTCTTTATCCTATCAGGATATTTTGCATCGGACAAAAGGGAACCGTTCATGCCATACTTGAAAAAAAACATTCGAAGTTTACTGGTGCCCTATTTTATGTTTTGTCTGATAGTATTGCCTCTAACCTATTTTCATTTATGGAGTAATAGAGACATGCTTGGTTGTAACAGTTGGAATGATTTTCTGATAATGCCTATATTAGGAATATTCTTTGTGAAAACAACTGCAATATCATACTTTACCGGGCCAATATGGTTCTTTGCAGCCTTATTCATCGTAAAAATGCTATTTTTCTTATGCAAACTATTTTATACGTCAAAATATTCATTAATTTCCATGAGCATTGTTTGCACAATACTTTTTCTCTTCACTAAAAGCCTTGGTATACAACTACTTTTTCGATTTGACTCCGCATTGCTTTGTTTCCCTTTTTATGTGATTGGCTTTACAATGAAATATTTCAATAGCAGTGTTATATTCAAGAAAAAATCTTATTGGTCAGCAGGAATGCTATCCTGTGTCTTGTTTATACTCACATATTATATAAGTATCAATAATGGTCATGTAGAGATAAGTGATGCAGGATATGGACACAGTTTATTGTTGATGTATATTGGAGCGATTTTGGGAAGCTTGGGAGTTATTGTAGTGAGCAGAACAATAGGTAGAAATGAGTATATTTTAATAATAGGAGGAGGTACTGCGGTAATTCTGGGATTGCATGGAAATATACAAGCCATGATGAAACAAATTGTTGTTCATTGGCTTGGAATTACAACCTATTCTTTGTGGGCAGCCTTGCTCATGGTTACACTTCTTCTATCAATACACATTCCTATCATATATTTTATGAATAAAAGGTGTCCATTCTTAATAGGTAAACAGAAATGACTAATGATTTAACACTTGCTATCTGCATGTACAATGCAGAGAAATATATTGAGGAAACCTTGCAGTGCATCATAGCACAAACTATGCAGGATTTCTATTTATTGATAGTGAATGATTGCTCGACAGATAACAGCGTTCAGATAGTTGAAGATTTCTTTAAAAGAAATTTGCGCCAGTATGAATTGGTCAACTTGCCCCAAAATGGAGGTTTGTGTGCCGGACGCAGATTCGTGGAGGAATATGTGACAACAAAATATCTCTTATTCGTGGATGCAGATGATTGTCCGTATCCCTCTTTGGTGGAAAAGCTATACAATAAAATCAGTTCGGACGGTAATCTGATGGCGGTGGGATGTCATTTGGAATACATGGACAGTAATGGTGGTAAGATGGATGGAGGAATCTTTTTAGGGGAAACCACCAAAGAAGGATTCTATGAAAAAGCAGCTAAAGAAAAGCTAATCTTCATGCAACCCACAGCCATATACGACCGTTTGCTTGCCTTACAAGTAGGTGGACATAATATCACTGGGTTTCCAAATGGCAAGCCTCGCTATCAAGATTTATGTGAAGACTTGGATTTGTGGACACGCATGAGCGACCTATATAAAAAGGGAAAAGCAATTGTAGTGATTCCGGAAGTATTGTGCAAATACAGGAAACACGAACAAGCACTTTCGGCCAATTCATTAGGAATGATACTCCGTATGCGCCATATCAAAGCCAACTTGAAACAGAGAAGAAGAGGAGAAAAAGAGCTTTCTTTTATTGAATTTCGTGATCGGATGAGTAAGGAAGAGCTAAAGAAGCTGGAAAAAGACGCAAAGTCGGCAGACTGCTTACGGAATGCTTATTATTGCCTGAAAAAAGGTAAGCTGATTCAATTTATAAAGTATTTATCAGTGTCCGCGTTCTGTAATCCGGGGTACGCTGTAGATAAAGTAAAGCACAATTTGTTAAGAATGAAATAATGGGAACATCTGATTTTCTAAAAATCATATTTGACTTTCTGAATACTGAGACAGAATATGCCGTACTGCGAAATTTTGAAGGACTACCGTATCACAACAATAGTCGAGACATTGATATAGCCATTGAGAAAAGTGAATTGCAGAAAATCCGTCCACAATTAATATCATTGATAGAACTATGCGGATGGCATATTGTGACCTACTTGAACAGTGACCGCTTGGTGACATGGGTATGTGGTACGGTGCATGAAAACGACAGTGCAGATTTAGTACAGCTTGATTTCTTTTATCACACCTCCATATTCGGCATTGTATTGATAGAAAATAAAGAGATATTAAAACATCGGCTATTCAACGGACAGGTTTATCATGCCAATAAGGTATATGAATTTTTAGACAAATATGTGTACGACCGTGCTGTAGGTGCCACCTACCCTGATAAATACAAAAATACACGGCAGATAGTTGAGAACAACCCACAAGTGGAAAAACTGATAGTTGATATATTCGGCAAAAATAATCTTGCCGCTTGTGATAAAGCCAATAAGAAAGAGTTGCTGAAAGCTGCTTTGAAATGGAATTTCCATAGATTTGGTTGGAGAGCAATAGCTAACTTTTTGCAATTTGAATATCACCATATTAAAAACTACCTCTGCTCCAACACCGGTTTCAGTATCGGTTTTACGGGACCTGACGGTTCAGGAAAGACTACAGTGATAGACTTGCTGATAGAAAATTTAGGAGATGTGTTTCGCAAAGCTCATACCTATTACCATTTCCGCCCGACCTTGTTTGGCAATTTAGGAGAAATAGCATATTCAGCCGGTGTAAAAAAGGATGTAGACAGGAATTTCAGTAAACCACATCGAGGTGGAAAAACAAGTGTACTGAGTTCTCTGATTCGTCTCCTTTACTATTCGGCAGATTACATTATTGGCTATTTCATGAAAGTGAAGTCTGTGATACGCATTACACGAATCGTAATTTTTGACCGATACTATACAGACATCATATGTGACAGCCGCCGAAGTCGTATTTATCTGAATCCCAAATTCCTACATACATACGGACAGATTTTCATCCCATCCCTTGATTACAATATTCTTCTAACCGCTTCATCGGAGACTATTCTTACTCGTAAACGTGAATTAGACAAAGAAGGCATAACCACCATCAACCAAAAAATAGATTACTTGGCCAACAAGAAAGGGTACTACAAAGTATTGAATGAAAATACACCGCAAGAAGCAGTCGGCAAAATTCTACGGATTGTGTTTGAAGAGCAACATCAGAAGAATTTGAAAAGAATGAGGTAATTGAGTATCAACAATGAACAAACTTAAAATATTCGTTTCTGCCTACGCTTGTGAACCGGGTTTAGGCAGTGAAATCGGTGTGGGCTGGCACTGGGTGCTGGAAATGTCCAAATACTTCGACCTTTGGGTATTAACTCGCAAGAGTAACCAACCTACCATTGAACCTTGGATTGCTAAATATCCCGAATACAACCATATTCATTTCCTCTATTACGATTGGCCCAAGTGGGCACGGTTTTGGAAAAAAGGTTTGCGAGGCGTACGCACTTACTACAATATCTGGCAGTATTGCACCAATGACATCGTGAAACGAACAATGCAAGAGAATGAGATAAAGATTTTCCATCATCTTACTTACGGCAATGTACTCTGGAAGGTGAGTAAATATGGACAAACACAGTTCTTCGTATGGGGACCAGTTGGTGGATTAGAGAGTATTCCTTCGGAATATTCCCGGCATTACAATAAGAAATCGCAAATCATAGAGAAAATCCGGAGGATAGCAATATCGGCAACATCTTATAACTACGGATTTAGACAACGTTGTAAACGAGCCAATCTAATTCTTTGTAAGACAGAAATAACCCATAAGCGAGTACCACAGAAGTACGCAAACAAAGCAATTCTTTTTACTGATGTGGCAGCAGATATTATCAACACACCAAGAGTATCCCAAAAGAAAAATGATACGATTGAATTTATCACTGTAGGACATCTGGATGCATGGCGAGGTTTTGACCTAACGATTGAAGCTATGGCAGAAGCCATAAAAGAAAATACTCATCTTCATTTGACAATCGTTGGGGATGGATCGGACAAGAAAAGACTTGAAAAACTTATTAAAAGATTTAAGTTGGAAAAGGCTGTGACACTAACAGGAAAAGTTCCTATGGAAACTTATAGAACAATGATGGATAGAGCAGATGTTGTGATTAACGCTGCCCTTAAAGAGGGTGCTGTTACCGTATCATTCGACTGCATGGCTATGGGAAAACCGTTGATTTGTCTGGATACCACCGGTTACACCCGCTACTTTACCAATGAATATGCCATCTTAATTCCGCGAACCGGAAGAAAAGAAGTCATCCGGAATATAAAAGGCGGAATATTACGTCTCACAGACTCAAGAGAACGGGAAATGTTCGGACGAAAGGCACAGGAAGCCTCCTGTAAATTCTCATGGGAGAATCACGGGAAAGAAATTCGCGATGCGATTGTCAAGGCTTATATATCTTATTCTTCCAAATAAAATAAATGCAAGTCGATTCCATTTTAGAACGTTTCCTCATAAAGGGAACGGGTAAACATCTATATCGTTTTTCTAACGCTGACGGTAAAACTTGGCTGATGCCTGCACATAATATGCAGGTGGCAATGAATCTTTACCAGCCCAGCGGACGAAATGGAAAAATGGTGAAAGCGTTATTTCCGTGGCTACACCGCTTACCATTCGTTCTCAAAGTCATCCATGCGAGAAGTGTGTATTTTGACATAAATGATGAGTTGAAGCGGTTGTTTTATCAGTTATTCCACGAAGCAGAGATCGATTTTTCGATTTTCTGCGGTACTCCTTGTGTACATCAGAAGATTACAATGCAAATCAGCAAAGGCAAGCGTATTTTAGGCTATTGTAAGGTGACGGACAGTGAGAATATTGCTACTTTGTTCAAAAG
This sequence comes from uncultured Bacteroides sp., assembly GCF_905207245.1. Taxonomy (GTDB): domain Bacteria; phylum Bacteroidota; class Bacteroidia; order Bacteroidales; family Bacteroidaceae; genus Bacteroides. The sequence continues at coordinate 101,717 of NZ_CAJLKP010000001.1, forward strand.
CGAAGCCCATATTCTAAAAGAGTTGGATCAAAAAGGATTAAAGGAAACACCAGTATGCATGTTCTGCGGAGAAACAACAGATGGAATAAAGTTGTTCGTGCAAAGTACAGTAAAAACCCGGAATTCACAAGTTGTGCATAAATGGACAGCGTTGCATGAGGATTTTCTTGACCGACTCTATAAAAGCACCCATCAACTCATTACTTTTGAGCAAAGTGATTACTACCGGACATTAACTGATTTACAGTTGCATATCGAATGGCTTCCCCAAGAAGTAGATGTCACATTGGTAACGAGCGTCATTAACCGGATATTGTCGCAATACCAAAAACAGGAAATGGATTTTTCTACCTATCACGCTGACTTCACTCCATGGAATATGTTTATGGAGAACGGACAATTATTTGTATTTGATTGGGAATATGCACAGCTTACCTACCCTCCCAAGTTAGATAAATATCACTTCTTTACTCAAACGGCATATTTTGAGAAGCATTGGAGCGTTTCGCAGATTATCGAATATATAAATTCAGAAAATGGGAAATGGATAGACCGAGAGATGTATTTACTCTATTTATTGGAGATAATATCTCGTTTCGCTATTCGTGAGAAAGGGAACATAAACAGAGAAATGGTTAAATCATTCCGAATCTGGATATCCTTACTAAAATATTTACAGGAATGAACCGTATCATTTGTTTCCACCTCTTTAACGACTACAGTGGCAGTCCCAAAGTTCTAAAAATGGCGCTGGAAGGCTTACTCAAAAAGGGTTATCAAGTAGATTTAATATCTTCCAAAGGTGGCACGCTGGATGAGTTACTGCATTACAAGAACTTGCGTAAGTACTCTTACTCTTACCGCTTTTCCAATAATCCGGTAATAACAATACTGCGCTATAGTACTATACAGATTTACACATTTTTATTGGCGTTCCGTTGGCTATTCTATAAAGATGTGGTATTCTATATCAACACTTTACTCCCTGTCGGACCGGCATTAGCCGGGCGCATCATGGGTAAACACATAGTTTATCATTATCACGAGAACGCATTTGTAAAGGGGGCATTCTACAAGGTACTGGCTACTGCCATGCAGAAGTTAGCGCATGAAATCATCTGCGTATCAGAATACCAAGCATCGTTCCTGCAACGGAAAAAAGATGTAACAGTTGTCCCCAATGCCCTGCCAAAGAATTTCGAGAACAGACTGACTCCCACCCCCCAGGCAGCCTTTGAGCGAAAACAGATTTTAATGCTCGGCTCATTGAAATTGTATAAGAGTCCGTTGGAGTTTATCGAACTCGCACAAATATTACCACAGTTTGCTTTTGAATTAGTAGTAAACGACACGCAGGAGAATATTAACTGCTTTATGAAGGAACACAAGATAAATATCTGTCAAAATCTGACCATATATCCTCGACAGAATGATGTCGTACCTTTCTACAATCATGCTTCACTCGTTTTGAATCTCTCCGATAAGAAACGGTTCGTAGAAACATTCGGATTGACGGCATTGGAAGCAATGAGTGCCGGATTGCCAGTGATAGTGCCCACAGAAGGAGGAATTGCAGAAATGGTTGTGGACGGAGAGAACGGTTACAAGATAGACGTACAAGAACTGGATAAAATAACCAATGTCATCAAGAATATTCTATCGGATAAAACACTATACACTCTATTGGCAACTAATGCTTTAAAATACTCTGAAAAATTTAATGCTGGCAATATGATTGGGCAAATTACAAAAGTACTCGCCACATCATCATTAAAAGAAAAACAACGGAATAGATTAGGAAATACAAAATAGAATTTGTTACTTTGCATTTAACAGTAAACAATGACCATCATGAAATCTCAAAAAGAATATATTGCTTTGCTCAGCGAATATTTCCGCACTAAAGCTATCAGCTACGGTGTGGAGCGGATGGGACTTTTTGGTTCTGTTTCTCGTAACGAACAAAATAACGAAAGCGATATAGATGTTGCCTACGAAGGAGAAGCCAATATATTCACCCGAATACGTATGAAAAAGGAGTTGGAACAATTATTCAATTGCAAGGTTGACATTATTCGTTTGAGCAATCAAATCAATTCATCTTTGTTTGGAGAAAATATCTCAAAAGATTTGATTTATGTATAAAACAGAACGTATACAGACATTGCTTAGCCGAATAGAAGAAGCCATTAACTTGATTGAGAAAAACTCCTCTCATATCAAATCCGCCCAAGATTTTTTATACAGTTCGGATGGAATGTTCACATTGAGCGGTATTTGCATGCAACTCATTTTTATTGGTGAGAGTGTCAAGGTGCTTGATGCCAAAACAGAACACGACTATTTATTAAAATATCCCAATATCCCATGGAATGATATTATGGGGCTACGAGATATCATAGCACATGAATATCACCATATTGACGCTGAAGAAATATTTAAAGTAATCAAAATAGATTTACCCATTTTACACAATACAATTTTGAAAATGAAGTCTGACTTCTGAAAAAGTAATCCCGATTTTATTTCAATTAGTTTTTGTTTAAATTTTCCTCCTATACTCTTTTAATAGCTTACTCAAAAAGATTCTGCAAGCAAAAATAATAGCAGAGAGAGATTTGCGCAGGAACTTCCTGCGTAATTCGTAAGCTGTCCAATAAAAGCATCTAATCTTTTTATATTCATGAAACAAGTAGCTATTGTGGGCATCCAAGGTGTGCCTGCAAAATATGGCGGCTTTGAGACTTTAGTGGAGAACATTATCGGCGATAATTGTTCGTCCGAAGTTCGTTATACCATTTTCTGTAGTGGTAAAGACTATTCCACACGTATGAAATCCTACAAAGGGGCACAACTGAAATACGTCCCGCTATTCCATGCTAATGGGGCGCAAAGCACTCCTTATGATATCCTGTCGATGCTTAAATGTCTGCGAGGCTATGATGCAGTAGTCATATTAGGCGTGTCGGGCTGCATTTTCCTACCCATCTTCAGACTATTGTATCGCAAGCGGCTGATAGTAAACATTGACGGACTGGAACACCGGAGAGACAAATGGGGCAGGTTTGCCAAATGTTTTCTGCGAACAAGCGAGGCAATAGCAGTACGCTATGCGGATGTAGTGATTACCGATAACAAAGGTATTCAGGACTATGTGACAGATACCTATCACAAGCATTCGGAACTGATAGCTTACGGCGGAAATCATGTATTAAGGGATGTGCCAATGATGAGACAAAACGAAATATTAGAAAAATACGGGCTTATAAAAAAGGAATATGCCGTTTCTATTTGCCGCATTGAGCCTGAAAACAATTGTCACATTACGCTCGAGGCATTTGCGGAAGTGGGACAGAAACTGGTGTTTATAGGTAACTGGAAATATAGTACATACGGAAAGGAGTTGCAGAGGAAATACTCCAAATATCCGAATATCTGTATGTTGAATGCGCTATACACTCTTGATGTACTATACACATTAAGAAACAATGCGAGAGTCTATATTCATGGTCATAGTGCCGGAGGTACAAATCCATCATTGGTGGAAGCCATGTTTTTCGGCAAGCCGATTTTGGCATACAATGTGATCTACAACCGGGAAACTACGGAAAACAAAGCCTGCTACTTCAGAGACAGCGAACAGTTGGTAGAACTGCTGCATGGGACTGAAGAAAACGGAGAATCGCTGAAAAAAGTTGCGGAAAGACGATATACATGGAAGTATATAGCAAAACAATATGAAGCATTATATGAATAGAAGAATCTTATCACTTATTATCGGAGTAGCTACGATGATGTGCAACGGCATGAGCTGTGGTGCCCAAACACAAAGAGAATCGTACATAGATATATTCTCCGGTGTGGAATTCAATTATCGGAATATATATTATAACAACAAGTTGTACGACTTGCTGATAAACCTGACTCCGGGCTTCAAGTGGCATCTCAAGAAGCAATGGATGATAGCGGCAGAAGGATATGTTCCTATCTATAATGATTACGGAGAACGATACAAAAGAATACGGCTGAACATGGCTGTAGTATCCAAAGAGGCGCAATGGGGCAAACAGTTCTTCAAGTTTAGCGGCGGATTGTTTGGCCGGGAACGATACGGGGTGGACGTGAAGTGGATGTATCCAATGAACCGTTGGCTTGCCATGGACGCACAAATAGGTTATACAGGATTTTGCTCGATGGCTGTAGACTGGGAATGCAGCAAGATGGAGAGAATGACAGGATGGATAGGTGTAAGGATGTATATGGACAAACTGAATACAGAATTTCGACTGCAAGGAGGAAGGTACATTTATGAAGACTATGGAGTGAGGGGAGAATGTATGCGACACTTCAAACATTGTACAGTAGGAGTGTATGCCCAATACAGCGATTGGGGTGAAGAAAATTTCGGTTTCAAGATTGTTATGATGATTCCACCTTACAAACGAAAGATGCGAAAAGTAAATTTCCGCCCGGCATCTAACTTCCGGTTAACTTACAACCTGCAGGCTGATCCTTATTCCATGCTAATGTATAGAACAGATCCGGAAGAAAATGAACGGGAAGGCAACTTCAACCGGGATTCACTGCAATGGGGAGCGAACAGGATGCCTGCCGATTTCTCCGAAAAGGAAGGAGGTAGTGGGAAATGAAGAATGAAGAATTAAGAATGACGGATAAGGGGAGGCGGATAAAATGGTTAATCGCCATGATATTTCTTGCTTTCCAGACAACTGCTGTTGCCCAACAATATACAGGAACAACCGGACTTATTCATACTCCTTCGGCTGAAATGAATAAAGAGGGAACAGCGAGAATAGGCGCCCATTTTCTTGCAAAAGAGTTTAGCCCACAATTTTTCAGTTACAACACCGGAACTTACTATTTAAGTATAACTCCTTTCTCCTGGATTGAAATAGCCTACACCTGCACATTGCAAAAAGGAAGCGGGAGAGATGCTAATAAAAATGCGGAGAAAAAGACAGGATATTACTATCAGGACCGCTACTTCTCGCTAAAGTTGCGTCCGTTGAAAGAAGGTAAATATTGGCCTGCCATCGCCATAGGAACCAATGATCCGTATGGTACGGACGGGAAAAAGGATAAAGGCAATGCCACTGCGGATGAGGGAAAAAGTCACAATGGTGACGGGAAGAGTCAATATTTCTGCAATTACTACATAGCTGCTACCAAGCACTTTCCAATCAAAAATAGCCAAATCGGCATACATGTCGCCTACCGCAAGTGGAAACGCAACTATAACCGAAAATGGGACGGGATTGTAGGAGGCATTACTTATCAGCCTTCTTTTGTTAAAAAACTCCGGCTGATAGCAGAATATACAGGCGATGATATCAATGTGGGTGCCGACTGCCTGCTATGGAAGCATCTGTTGCTACAAGCCTCCCTACAGGATGGAAAATATTTCTCCGGAGGAATTTGCTTCCAAATGAATCTATTCTGAAAGCCATCATAACATAAGCGAAAAGTTTATCAAACCAATTAATAATTAACCCCAAAAAGGAGACATGAAAATGAATTCAAATTTAAAGAAATGGAGTGTTTTAACTCTCGTTGCAGCAGCAACAACTTTAGGTCTGTTATCCTGTAAGGATAAGGACGAAGAGAAGGTAGAGATTCCGGTAGTAGAGGTCGTAACCCATAGTATTACCGGCATGGTATTAACACCTGCTGAGACAGCCCTCAGTGATGTTAAAGTGACCGCAACCATCGGAGACAAGATCTTGAAAACCAACACCGACGCACAAGGTAAGTTTGCGTTTGAGAATTTGGAAAAGACCGGTACATACGTCTTGACTTTCACAGCCGACAAACGAATAGATGCGAGTACGGAAGTCATGATTGCCGATGATAAGAAATCGCATAATGAAAGCATCACCATCGTGATGGATAAAAAAGCGGTGGAGCAAAAAGTGACCGAAGAGGTAAAAGTGGAAATCGCAACCGACGAAGAAGCCCAAAAGGCTGCTGATGAAGCGACCCAACAGGAAAACGCAACCGAAGCGGCTAAAGAAGACTTGGCAGACGTAACTAAGGAACAAATTGTCCAGACGAAAGAAGAAGTAAAAGTAGAAGCATCGACCGAAGTGGCAGCAGAAGATGCGGAGGCTACCGTAACAGTGGAAGTAGCCATTCCTGCCCAGACCGTGATGTATGTTAAGGACGAGACCGGCAATGTGGTAGACGTTCCCGAAGATCTCACGATTACGATAGCACCTGTAGCCCATGTAGCTTCGGCAGAAGACAATACAGCCGAATCACCGGCTTCGGCACCTGCCGTAGCAACCGTGGTTTGTGGTCCTGACGGACTTCAATTTGTTACTCCCGTCGAGTTAACTGTTGCCAACCCGATGGGTGATGAAAGCTTTGAGGGTGCCGCACTTTATTACCTCAACCCGAAAACGAATCTATGGGAAAAGGACATGGCAGAAGTGAAATTAACAGATGACGGTTATAAGACTCAGGTTACTCACTTTTCTGCTTACTCGGTAAAACTCCCGGAAATTATCCCGGCGATTACAACTGCCAGCGAAAACCTGACCGTCACAGGCGTTGACAACACGCTCGGCTCAAAAACGCTGACTAATGTGGAGATTCCTTATACCGTGAAGCAAGGGGTAGAAACAAGTGATATAAAATCGGCTTGCAGTGCCCAAGGATTGTCGGATGTGAGCTTCCGCATGATTAAAAACATCGTGGCTAACCGTGTCGGTACAACTAAAGTCAATACTGAAGAGAGGACTTACAAAACCGGTATGAATTTACAGGTAGGTCAAGGTATACGTATCGTATCTGCATCCCAGGCACTGGTCAACTACGCTTGGAATTTTAAGGTGGCTACTCCCAACGGAGTTAAAGTAGTGAAGGTCACCGCCAAAAAGTATGGTGCGGCGAGTATTCAGATTCAAGGCTTCAGCAGGGATCATACAGGCGGATCAAACTAAAAAAATAACAGTTGTATATATAAAAGGCGCTCTTTACAGGAGCGCCTTTTATATATACATCATTTCTTCAATGTCCACTGAATCGCATTCCTGAACATCTTCGTAAAGTCTTCCGTTTCGTACAGCTTCTTGCTATGTCCAATCTGGAAATAGACATTACGCGCTTTTTTACTTTCATTCACCCACACCACAGGATGGTCTCCCATCTTGACATCCGAGGCAGGAGTATAGCTATATTCGTCCACATGTGCCAATACATGCACATTGCGGCGCGGACTCTTGTCATAGGTATACCACTCATCATCAGGGATAATAAACGTACCCTGCACCCCTTTCATAACCGGATGCTCCGAATCTTCCGTGATAACCACTCCATCAGCCAACGGAGCAATATAGTTCTTGAAACGCACCCCGCCCATAAAGTCGGAGAACCATTGCCACATCGGATAACCATCAAATTCTCCCAATAAAGTAGCATGATGGAAACCTATCCAGCCGCCACGTCCCTCATCAATATATTTGGTAAAGGCGGCTTGTGCCGCTTCACTCCATGTATAAGGCGGATAGTCCAATTGGATAATCAAATGGAAACGATTGAGATATTCCTCCGTAATAGGTTTCGCATTATTTATTTCCGTAATTTCAAAGTTCATTGCTCCACTCTCCTGAGCCAACCATTGCAGACCTGCATCCGTAAATCCGCCATGCTGTCCACCGCGCTCAGTCAGCACCAACACTTGATAAGGAGCTGCCTGGCCTTTCTTATTCACGAGCAGGCTCTCATACATCGTACGGCGCAAATCCCCCTGAGGGTTATCACCAGCATAATCCCAATACATACCGCCAAGCAATCCCTTGTCTAAAATATATTGGCACTTAATAGCCAGCGAACGGGGATTTTCATAACCAAAAACCAGCACACCATCCTTGTTTGCCAGATAGGGTACTTTGGCCGTATCATCCCAACGCTCTTCAAATTCAGACGTACCACCCACTTTACGGTAGTCCTGGAAATTGGGATACTGGTCGCCACCACGTCCATAGAAAGGCACTCCCATAGTCAGCTTAGAAGCCGGAATGCCCGCTTTGAGATGTGCTTCAACTGCAGCGTCGGCAGTCATCCAGCCTGTATTTTCCGAACTATACAAAGCAGCATGGTGTTTGGGAGCATTTCCCATGTCATAAGACATGATGTTGACAAAATCAATATAAGGTAGAATTGCTTTGAAGTCTATATACTCACCGGAAGCCACTGTGGCAAGGGTCAACAGCTTTTTCTTTCCTATCTCTTTCCGTATATCACGCATCAGCAATGTGAAGTTCTTCGTATCATCCGGTGAAGCGGAAATGTTGGCTGCCGCACTGGTAGGATATTCCCAGTCGATATCAATGCCATCCAGACCATACTCTTTCACTACCCGTTTGCAATCTTTGGCAAATGCCAGACGAAATTCATCATTAGCAGCCATTTCACTGAAACGCCCGCTTCCCCATCCACCGATGGAAAGCATTATTTTCAATCCCGGTTTCTGAGCCTTCAAAGCAACAATCTCCCGGAGACGGTTCTCATTATCAATCCCCACTCCATTGAATGTTTCGCTCACATGACCGAATGCATAATTGATATGCGTCATGTATTGCGGGTCGGGCATGACACTACTCCAGGAAGTCACATAAGCTACAATCACCTTGCCATCCGAAGAAGCCATGCGTAATTCTCCTGCCTTACTACTGCACGACAGCAATACTGCCAATACAGACAAAATCATAAATCTCATTCTTTTCATAATATTATAGTTAATCAGCTATTTGACGAACGCGGGAACCTACCAATGCATAATACAGCATGAATAATTCTCCCAAAAGTACAATAAACCAAGACCATCTCCAACTTTCCAGCAAATCGGCGAAGACACCTTGCAGCAGAGGCAAAATAGCACCACCTACTACACCTATCATAAAGACTCCTGAAGCCACCGAAGTATATTTACCCAAATGGGCCACAGACAACGTGAAGATAGCTCCCCACATGATGGAGTGGAACAGGCCGACTGCCGTCAGCAACCAGGGATTATTAAAGATGATAGCCAACAGAGCCAGCACACCTGCCGATATGGTAGTCACCACTAACTGCACACGTGGAGGAACCTTACTCAACGAACTACCCACCAAACGCCCTATCAGCATACCACCCCAATAGAGTGTAGCCATCAGGGCAGGTGAAGGACAATTCCGTTCGATGGCATACAAATTAATATTTGCACCAATGCAAACCTCCACACCCACATAGCAGAATATAGCACAGACACCCAGCGTCAGATGCCGGAATGACCAGACACTTTTCTCCAGTTTCTCTCCTTTTTCAACCCGTGTGCCTTCTATGTCAGGTAAAGACAGCCTCATCAGCAGGAATACAACCACTACAATAGTCAGCATCAACGCCAGGAAGGGCATCATCAACTGGCTGATCTGAATATCCTCCATAGCCAGACCACCGAAAACAACACCCGTCACAAAATAAGGAGCAAGCGTAGTACCGACAGAGTTTGCCGTGCCACCGATGGCGAGACGCTGGATAGCCTGCGTTCCCTTCACCCGGCAAGCCGTGAGATAAGGATTGATGACAACCTGCAGAATGGTAGCCGAAGCCCCCACAACAAACGACCCTAATAAAAAAATAAAGAAACCGATGGGAATGATACTCCCTCCCATCACGACATCAGCATCAGGAAATCTTACGGTGAAATAAGAAGAAGCAAAAAAGAGTCCCAAACCGACAATCATCACCCAGAGTCCACGGATTAACGTTCCCTTATAGCCATACTTATTAATCCAGGATGAACCCACCCCGCCACAAATGGGATAGGCAAGAAACCATGAAAAGGTAATTAAAGTGGCAAACGTATTCTTCAGATTACCCACTTTCATAAGGAAAGTTTCTTTCAACGGTCCCTGAAACTGAGTATTGGCAGTGGTCAGGAATCCGACAATAAGGAATAGAAAGACCATTGTGAGAAACGGTCCCATGTAATTGATTTGTTTTTCCTGTTGTGTCATCATGTAGTATTATAAATATAATGATTATTTTTCAGATAGTCCGGAAGCGGAAGCTGTGTCCAGCAGGAACTCACAATCCGGATGCAGTTGAAGCACGGAAGCAGGAACATCGGGAGTGACAGGTCCTTCCAGCATTCGTTTCACAATACCGGCTTTATTGCCACCCTTAGCCACCAGCACAATCCGGCGTGCCTGCATGACATTTTTTATGCCCAAAGTAGCCCCACCCAGTTCTTTTTCCGGCGGAGTAGCGGTTTCCCGACGGATACGTTCCTCCAATTCCGGGTTCATCTTAGTAACCCATGCTTCACCATTAAAAGGAGACTGAGGTTGATTGAAACCTAAATGCCCATTCTCTCCCAATCCCAGAATCAACAGGTCGATGCCTCCACGCCTGGCTATTTCTTCCTGAAAAGCATTGCAATCCCTACTGAAATCATCCGAGAAGGTAGGCAGCATCAGGAAGTTCTCATCTTTAATGCCCAATGCATCTATGATTTCTGTCTTCAACATCGTATAACATGCTCCTGCATATTCACGAGGTACATTGGTCACTTCGTCCAACCCGAAAAAGGTGACGGCAGAGGTATTGAAAGGGTAACGGGAATATATTTCTCCGACAATCCGGTGCAGATTTCCGGTCGTGCGCCCCGTTGAGAGCCCGATCACCGCTTCCGGCTTGTGCAATATCTCTCCGATTATGCGCCAGGCAGCCGTACAATCGAATTCGCTTTCATTCTTTGTGATAGTTATATTCATATTAGTAATAAAATATAAGTAGTCCCGATTCTACATATTCATGGCTACAGCTCCTGCACCCAACAAACCGATGAACTCCGGATTCAACTTTGTGATAACAACACCATTGCTTACAAAGCGCATGGTAGTAGGATTCAGCAATTCCAGTATCTTGGCATGTATATATCCGTCAGCCACGACACCACCCCCCAGAACAATAGTTTCAGGGTCCGTCACCCGTACCAGGTTCATTATCAGATTTGCCAATGCTTCGGAAGCATTCTCCACGAGCTTCACACAGAGGGGGTCGCCCTTACGGCTTAATGCAAAAATTTCACTGACCGGTATCCGCTCGCCCCTGTCGTTAGAAATATGCAAGTCTGTTTCATATTGTTCATGAAGCAACCGGGCACAACGGTCGAAGCCAATGCCGGAAGCTATTGCCTCCACGCAGTCCATTCTTCCGCAAGTGCACTTGATTCCTACGTTCACTCCTACCCGCACATGCCCCACCTCGCCGGCATTGAAATGACTACCGCGTATCTGCCTGCCATTCACAACCGTACCGACCGCAATGCCTGTGCCTATATTTAAATAGATGAAGTTTTTGGAAATTTGTCCGAAGCCCCATACACGTTCGGCACGTGTGGCACTTTTCACATCATTATCTATATGGCAGGGAATGCCATAGATATCCGCCAATTCTTTAGCCAACGCAATAGGTTGCGTCCTACTGGGGTCTATCTGTAGCCAGATACCCAGATTAGGGTCCACCCGACCAATCAGTCCAACTCCCATTGCCAGAGGTTTCTTATCATACCACCCGACAGTTTTGATATAATCGTCCAGTGATAACTTGATAATATCCAGCGCAGCTTGTTGGTTGAAATATCCGGAGTCATATTTTTTGTATCTCAGAATATTGCCACGACTGTCTATTTCGCCAATCAGTAATTTAGTTCCGCCTAAGTCCAGGCCTAAATACGTTTCCATTTTTTATCTGCATTTTTAGAGGGTTACTATTGGCCACAATATTACGCACAATCAGGGAAACGTAAGTTGATTATTTAACAAAAAAGGTTGGCTACTTATCCACTTAGGTTTAAATACAGTTTTTATACTCTAAAATTTGCTCGGACTTATCCCAAACTGCTTCTTAAAACATGTACTGAAATATTTAGGGTCCGAAAAACCGACCATAAAGGCGACTTCACCAATCGGATATTTCTGTGACAACAAAAGCTCTTTCGACTTGTTCAACCGCACAATGCGGATAAAGTCATTAGGTCCCTGCCCTGTCAAAGTTTTTATTTTATTATAAACAGAAGTACGACTCATTCCCAACGCACGGCAGAAGTCAGTAATTGAGAATTCCGGATTAGCCATATTTTCGTCAATGACCGCCATTGCATTATCCAGAAATTCCTTATCCAACTGGCTGCTATAATCCACTTCATCCACAGGTATATCCGAAGAGAGAACCGTGTCCCTGAGATGCTGCCTGTTCTGAAGAATATTGCGAAGCCGCACTTTCAGCACAGACAGATCGAAAGGTTTAATGATATAGTCATTAGCTCCAGCCTCCAGACCCAATATGATATTTTCCCTTTCACAAAGAGCAGTCAGCAATACGACGGGTATATGGCTGGTTTCAACTGATGATTTCAATATCCGGCACAATTCATCCCCCTGGATGACAGGCATGATGATATCCGAAATGATGATATCCGGATTGATTTCCCTTGCCATATCCAAAGCTTTTCCACCATCGGGCACACTGACAACCTTATATTCGGAAGACAGGCTGTCCGTCAGGTATTCGCGCATGTCTTTGTCATCCTCGGCGAGCAACAGTACATTCTTATCCACTTGTTCATTCTCTTCCTGAGATGGAACATCGGGGGCAGTGGTTTCAGACAATTTCTCTTTCGCGGCAACTATTATCCCAGATTTCAGTTTCCTGGGGAATGTAATTGTAAACGTGGTTCCTTTATTCTCCACACTTCTGAATTCTATCTTTCCATGATGTTGTTTGATGATTCTGGAAGTAATCATCAGGCCGATGCCAATGCCCTGTTCCTGAGAGTCCACCACATTCCTGGCACGATAATATTCATTAAAGATGTTTTTCTGTTCTTCCGCCGGAATACCGACTCCCGTATCCGTCACCTCGACTGTCCACTTATTCCGGGCTTGTTTCACTATGACTCCTATTGATCCTTTCTCTGTATACTTCAAAGCGTTAGAGAGCAGATTATCCATAATATGGTCCATCTTATTCTTGTTCAGCCACACTTCAGGCATTTCCGGTTCGACTTCCAGATACAGTTCTATCTCTTTCTGAGCGGCAGCCATGCGGAAAGCGGACAGTTTATCTTCCATATATTCCTTTATATCATACCACGCCACCTTCAGATGTTCAGGATGCGCTTCCACTTTCTGTAACTCCAGCAACTGGGTAATCATAGTGAAAAGTTTCTCCGCATTCTTCATAGCAATAGCCAGTTTCTTCTTACCCTCTTCCGGCAGACCGTCCTGAGCTTCAAGTTCGCTTAACGGAGCCTTTATCAGTGCAACCGGCGTACGTATGTCGTGAGCTACTCCGATGAACGAGTGTATCCGTTCCCTGATTTTATCTTCCCTCACTCTCTGTCGTCTGAACTGGAAGAGTAAATAGCCCACTATCAAAAACAGGAGCAAATAAATAACTATGGCCCACCACGAAGCCCATAACGGATAACCGACAACTATTTCAACGGAACGTTCTCCCACCTGATGCTGGGTATATTTGTCGAATGCACGCAATTCAAAAGTATATTTTCCGGGAGGAAGGTCCATATAACCCACGCTCTGAACCGCATCCACACGATGCCACTGACGTTCATGGTTGTCCAGTCTGTACTCATATCTGACTTTGTGAGGAGAAACAAAATTAATAGCCGAAAAAGATATGGAGAATGAGTTCTGGTTATATTTAAGTTTCAGACGCCGGGTATCGTTGATGCCTGCCAGCAAAGGAGAACCGAGCGCACCTACCTTCAGTGACTCATAAGGTAGTTTAAAGTCAGTGAATATCAATTCAATCGGCACACTACCGGAAAAGTCGAAAAAAGGTGCAAAGATAAGTACTCCTTCAGCAGTGCCGAAAGCCAGATGCCCGTCTTTCGTTTTCATGGAAGCATTGGCATTATAATATCCCCAACCGATATTCAGCAGGTCATTTCCATTAATCACCATGTCTTCCGCCAAGTCCAAGCAATACAGTTCCTTTTCTGTATTGAACCAGATATGCCCGTTGCTGTCCTCAGCTATACTATTGATAGAGTTGGACACCAAACCATCTGCGGTAGTATAGATACGCGACTTGCCATTCTCCGGGTTAAAACGAATCAGCCCTTCACCATCCGTAAGCAACCAGATTTCTCCGGATGACGAACGCAACAAGCAACGGACGGGATAATGCAAAATGACCTCACCAAACTTCTGCTGCCACTTGATTTCTCCGGTGGACTTATCAAAGAAGCCCAATCCATCACAGCCTGCTATCAGCAACGTATTCTTATCGCCATACTTGATATCGCCCACACAATCTATCGGATAATAAGTGTAGGTATCGGTCCGTCTGTTATAGCGTGTGAAATCTCCTTCGATCCCTCCGAACCACAGGCAATCCCCTTCTGCATAAATCGCATAAATATAGTCGGTGGATATGCCTTTGTCCGATTGTTTATTTCGCTTTGGCATTTTCCGGACTTCACCGGACTTCTTGTTAATCCGATACAAGCCAATACCATAGCCGCCTACCCAGACATTGCCTTCATTATCTTCGCAAAGAGACAGTACTACAGACGAATAAGCATAGCCTTTCCCATTCAGGAAATGCATCCATTGTTTCGACTTCGCCCGATACACACTGATTCCGTCGTTAGTACCATACCAATAATCACCTTCCGAATCCTGAAGCATCACATTCACATGATCGGATACCAACGATGAAGGATTATTCCGTTCGTGCCTTATCCAGCGAACATCAGGCACATTAGGATCCAGATAACTGATACCGTTTGTACAGGTGGTCACCCAGACACCTCCATACTCATCTACACAGATATCCGAAACCGTATTTCCGGTCAGGCTTCTTTCATCATCTTCATCAGTGATATAATGGTTTATCAGCGTCTCATTGGCAGCATCTATTCTGAAGATACCGGCACCATCGGTACCAATCAGGATGGAGTGGTCTCCATCATAAGCAAACACACGTACAGGTATGCCCGGAATGAAAGCATCAAGAGATTTCACTTGCTTCGTAGTCAGTTCAATCACGAATGCACCATTTGAAAATGTCCCTACATATAGTTTACTACCGTATAAGAATAAAGTCTCTATACGAGCCTCCACCGGTATATCCACCTTTTCCTTGGATAGCTGACGGGCTGTTCCGGTTCTCTTCATTCTATAAACTTCCGTATTGGTTCCTACAAAGAAAACATCATTCTCCGCTTTGAGGATACAATTGGTCCATTCACCGATAAGGCCTGCCGGAGACAAAACATTATTTTCCTTATCCCAATAATACACACCCGCCGATGTAGACAGCCACAAACCTTCATCTTCCTCAAACGCCATACCGTTCAACACAGGAGAAGATATGAACTGTGACAAATCAGCCTGCAAATAGAAAGCATCTTTCAATTTGTCATAGCAGTATACCCTACCATTACGCAGTGCAATCCAGAGATTTCCTTTCTTATCCACATCCATAACAGTGAATGACAAGATGTGATCTTTGGACTCTATCGTCTCGTTTAATGTATAGTGTCTGATTTCATTTCCATCGTAACGGTCCACCCCCATGTGGGTATAAGCCCAGATAAAGCCTGTGGAATCTTTGCATATCTGGTATGTCTGCCTACTGCTCAATCCCTCCCGGATGTTCAGATGCCGGAAAGAACCGGCAAACAAACTGGTATATAACGAAATAAATAGTAATAAAATGCATGTGCGCTTTATCATAATATAATAGTCTTTCATAGTACTCGCTTTTAAACTGCTGCAATAATACAGACAAATATAAAAAAAGTGGTTGAAAAACTATCCAAATAGGTTTGATTTCTATTACTTTTGCCTACCAAACCAATAAACCGTGAGAAGCCATGCTCAGCAAGCTTAAATTAAACCAGCTTTATTTTAAAGATACACAGTTCGCCAACCTCATGACGCGACGCATTTTCAACATCCTGCTGATAGCCAATCCCTATGACGCTTTCATGCTGGAAGACGACGGACGCATCGACGAAAAGATCTTCAACGAATATACTTCGCTTTCCCTGCGCTATCCGCCACGCTTCACCCAGGTATCCACCTGCGAGGAGGCATTGGCACAACTCTCCACCGTACCGTTCGACCTCATTATCTGTATGCCGGGAACGGGAGATAACGAGAGCTTCGACGTAGCGCGCCACATCAAGAGCCTGTACGAGCAAATTCCCGTAGTGATACTGACGCCTTTCAGCCACGGCATCACCAAGCGCATTGCCAATGAGGACCTGAGTGCTTTCGAGTACGTATTCTGCTGGCTGGGCAATACGGATTTACTGGTATCCATCATCAAGTTGATAGAAGACAAGATGAATCTGGAACACGACGTCAATGAAGTGGGCGTGCAGCTCATCCTGTTGGTGGAAGATGGTATCCGGTTCTATTCGTCCATACTGCCCAACCTCTATAAGTTCGTGTTGAAGCAAAGCCAAGAGTTCAGTACCGAGGCATTGAATGCCCACCAGCGTACGCTGCGCATGAGGGGACGCCCTAAAATCGTATTGGCACGTACTTATGAAGAAGCTACCAGCATCTACGAGAAATACAAGAATAATATATTAGGTGTGATTACCGACGTCCGCTTCCCCCGTGTGGAACGTGGCGAAAAGGACGGACTTGCCGGCATCAAACTCTGTGCCGCTATCCGCAAGCAAGACCCGTTCGTGCCGCTCATCATCCAATCGTCCGAATCGGAAAATGCCCTTTATGCGTCCAAATACGGTGCCGCTTTCATCGACAAGAATTCCAAAAAGATGGATGTGGACTTGCGCCGCATCGTATCGGACAATTTCGGCTTTGGTGACTTCATCTTCCGCAATCCCGACACACTGGAAGAGATTGCCCGTGTGAAGAACCTGAAAGAATTACAGAACATCCTCTTTGCCGTACCGGCAGAGTCGTTCCTTTATCATATCAGTCGCAACCACGTCAGTCGCTGGCTCTACTCGCGCGCCATGTTCCCGGTAGCGGAATTCCTGAAACCCATCACTTGGAACAGTCTTCAGGACGTGGATGCCCACCGCAGAATCATCTTCGAAGCTATCGTGAAATATCGTAAGATGAAGAACCAGGGTGTGGTAGCCGTGTTCAAGCGCGACCGCTTCGACCGTTATTCCAACTTCGCCCGTATCGGTGACGGTTCATTGGGAGGAAAAGGCCGTGGTCTTGCTTTTATTGACAACATGGTGAAGCATCACCCCGAATTTGAAGAGTTTGATAATGCCCGCGTCGCTATCCCCAAGACGGTAGTGCTCTGTACTGATGTCTTCGACGAATTTATGGAGACAAACAATCTGTATCAGATAGCCCTCTCCGATGCCGACGACGACCTGATTCTGCGCTACTTCCTGAAAGCCAAACTGCCCGACCGCCTGGTGGAAGACTTCTTCACCTTCTTCGATGTGGTGAAGTCCCCGCTTGCCATCCGTTCGTCTTCTTTGTTGGAAGACTCGCACTATCAGCCTTTTGCCGGAATCTACAATACCTATATGATTCCTTATCTGGACGACAAATACGAAATGCTCCGCATGCTCTCCGATGCCATCAAGGGTGTATATGCTTCGGTTTATTTCCGCGACAGCAAGGCTTATATGCAAGCCACAAGCAACGTTATCGACCAGGAAAAGATGGCAGTCATTTTGCAGGAGGTTGTCGGCAACCAGTATGGCGACCGCTATTATCCCAGCATGTCCGGCGTAGCCCGTTCGCTGAACTACTACCCTATCGGTGACGAGAAAGCCGAAGAAGGCACTGTGAACCTTGCCCTCGGTCTGGGAAAATATATTGTAGACGGAGGTATGACACTTCGTTTCTCTCCCTATCATCCCCATCAGGTATTACAAACCAGCGAAATGGAAATAGCCCTGAAAGAAACACAAACCCGTTTCTATGCCCTCGACCTGAAAAATGCCGGGCATGACTTCTCCATGGACGACGGTTTCAACCTGCTGAAACTGCACGTAAAGGAAGCGGAGAAAGACGGTGCGCTGAATTATATCGCCTCCACCTACGACCCTTACGACCAGATTATCCGCGACGGTCTGTATCCCGGTGGGCGCAAGGTCATCACCTTTGCCAATATCCTACAACACGACGTCTTCCCTCTTGCACGTATTCTCCAGTTAGTATTGAAATACAGTGAACAGGAAATGCGCCGTCCCGTTGAAATTGAATTTGCCGCTACCATGAGTCGTGAAAAAGATAAGAGCGGCACTTTCTACCTCCTGCAAGTACGCCCCATTGTGGACACCAAGGAAATGCTGGATGAAGACCTCACCACCATACCGGACGATAAAGTTCTGCTTCGTTCCAATAACTCCCTCGGCCACGGGATTATGAATGATATTTATGACGTTATCTACGTGAAGACCGACGATTACAGCGCTTCGCACAATCAGGAGATTGCCTGGGAAATAGAGAAACTGAACCAACAATTCCTCAATGAGGGCAAAAATTATGTATTGGTAGGTCCCGGCCGTTGGGGAAGCAGCGATACATGGCTCGGTATTCCGGTGAAATGGCCGCACATCAGTGCCGCCCGCGTCATTGTGGAAGCCGGACTGACAAATTATCGCGTAGACCCCAGCCAGGGAACCCACTTCTTCCAGAACCTGACTTCCTTCGGAGTAGGCTATTTCACAATTAATGCCTTTATGAACGATGGCGTGTATAATCAGGACTTCCTGAATGCACAGCCTGCCGTAAATGAAAGCAAATATCTGCGTCATGTACGCTTCGAACAACCGGTCACGGTAAAGATGGACGGTAAAAAGAAGCTGGGTATTGTACTTTTACCCGGCGAGTGAGTATATAAAAGATATTAGTCTTTCTGCCGATGTAGTATAATCATCACCACCTCGCTGGGTGCAAAGAGGCGGATGTTCTTGTTCGATGTACCGATACCGTTGGTTATAATCATCGGCGTAAGCAATGAATTATATTCCAACCCGGTGCGGAACCGCTGTCCGTAATGGGAGGGTAGTATGGGAGCATACAGACCAAATAAAGTAACCTGCCCGCCGTGGGTATGTCCTGCAAGTACCAGGTCAGTATTTGTAATGGGAACATCTTCGGCATAATCCGGCGTGTGCGTCAAGAGGATAACGAAATCATCCGGAGAAAGATTGAGCGTAGGAGACGTGCCATTCCTTTTCAAGTCAAAAGGATTGCGCACGCCGGCAATCAGGATTTCTTCTCCGTCCCGCTTCAATGTATCGACTTTATGTTCCAACAAGTGCATACCACGTTTATCCATTTCACACACAATCTCGCTATAGCAAGCCTCATAATCATTATTGCCCAATACGGCATATGTGCCCATCGGCGTCTTCACTTCAGAAAGGGCGGCAATGACGGATTGCACGTGTTCGCAACCCTCGTGCAAGTCACCGCCTATCAGCAGCACATCGGCATGTTGCTCCCGAAGCAGCTTCACCAGGTTATCCAGTCCTTTTTCCTTGAAAAGACTTTTATAGTGCAGGTCGGACACGAAAGCGATGCGAAAACCATCGAAAGCAGCCGGCACATCGGGGTGCGTGAATTCATAGGTTCTCACCCGGCTGACACCCTTATATCCGGAACCTTTCTTAGAAGAGCTAATCTTTGTATTTACAATCCGAACGCTATCCTCTGCCGATATTTGAGGGGGCAGGGATGAAACCAGACTGCTGTTCGACTTACATGAAGAAAAAAACAGGCCCGAAAGGATTGAATAATAAATCAATTTCTTCATCATAACAGATGCAAAGATAAGCATTTTCCGTATCTTTGTCGATAGGTTGACAGATGATTGTTTACCAGCGCATTAAGCTTCTTGTTGTTTTCGCAGGAAGGGGACGCCGGTTTCCTCTAATGGGAACGACAGTTTTCCTTAATGGGGACTAAATAGAAATGACAATGCTTTCTGAAAGAAACAATTATCTCTCCGTAGAAAAGAAGTACGTCTATGAAAGAGATTAAACAGAATTCACCTTACGCCTGGCTCCTCGCCGCCCGTCCCAAGACTCTGACAGGAGCCATCATACCAGTACTGATAGGTACTTCACTGGCGTTTGCCGACGGGCAGTTCCAGATTATACCAGCACTGCTGTGCTTCCTCTTTGCCTGCGGCATGCAGATTGCCGCCAACTTCATCAATGACCTGTTCGATTACCTGAAAGGCTCCGACCGCGAAGACCGCCTCGGCCCCGAACGCGCCTGTGCACAAGGATGGATTACGCCGGGAGCCATGAAATGGGGCATCGGCGTCACAGTCGTCCTCTCCTGCATCATCGGGCTCGGCATTCTATATCAAAGCTGGGGACTGCTACCTCACGGTGGCTGGGAACTGATTTTATTAGGTATGTTCTGTGTGATATTCGCCTTTCTGTACACCACCATCCTCTCTTATCAGGGTTGGGGAGATTTGCTGGTACTTGTCTTCTTCGGATTCGTACCCGTGGGAGGAACGTATTACGTACAGGCGTATACATTCACACCAAGTGTCATTGTAGCCTCACTCATCAGTGGACTGGTGATAGATACATTACTGGTTGTGAATAATTACCGGGACCGGAAACAGGATGCTCTCAGCGGAAAGCGTACACTCATCGTCCGTTTCGGAGAACGTTTCGGAAGATATTTCTACCTCTGGCTCGGCATCATTGCCACCTGTCTTTGCTTTTGGTTTGCACGAGAATTAAACCCGGTGGGCATAGCTCTGCCTTTCTTCTATCTCTACATGCATATACGCACCTGGAGGCGAATGGTACGGATACGAAGCGGTAAAAAATTAAACAGCATACTGGGCGAAACATCGCGCAATATGCTGCTTATGGGAATGTTGATTAGTATTATAGTGATTAGTGGTTAGTGATTAATGCGATGTGGTGACTTTGTTAATCACTAATCACTTATCACTCATCTTCCGTACATCTTTTCATAGTAGTGCTGATAATCACCGCTGGTCACTTCTTCTACCCAGTCCTGATTATTCAGATACCACTCGATAGTCTTCACAATGCCCACTTCGAACTTCGTTTCGGGATACCAGCCTAAAGCATTGGTTATCTTTGTCGGGTCGATGGCGTAACGCTGGTCGTGACCGAGGCGGTCTTTCACGAAAGTAATCAGGTCCTCGTTAATCCAACTGATGTCAATCTGGCCATCTTCACCTTTTGTCTTTTTCTTCAAGACCTCACGATACTCCGGCTTTTCCGCCATCAGGCGATGGATAGTGGAGATAGTCAGTTTCACGATTTCGAGATTTGTCTTCTCATTGTGGCCGCCTACATTGTAAGCTTCACCTTCAACACCTTCGCGAACCACCAGGTCGATGGCTTTACAATGGTCTTCCACATACAGCCAGTCGCGCACATTGCTACCGTCGCCATACACGGGGAGTTTCTTTCCTTCCAGAATATTCTTGATAATCAGTGGAATCAACTTTTCGGGAAAGTGATACGGACCGTAGTTATTGGAGCAACGGGTAATAGTTACCGGCATTTTATATGTATCGTGATAAGCCATGACTACCATGTCCGCACTCGTCTTCGAAGCACTGTAAGGGCTGTGGGGACAAAGCGGTGTTTGCTCCGTGAAGTAACCATCGGCACCCAATGAACCATACACCTCGTCTGTAGAAACCTGATGATAGCGTACACCCTTGCGCCAAGTAGGATAACCGTTTTCGTCCTTACCCGTAACCCAGGCGCGGCGTGCGGCATCCAACAAGTTCTGCGTACCCAGAATATTAGTAACCAAGAAAAGTTGCGGATTCTCAATGCTGCGGTCTACATGACTCTCGGCAGCAAAGTTCACCACATAGTCAAACTTGAATCTGGCAAATAGTTCGTCAGCAAGTATCCGGTCGCATATGTCGCCTTTCACAAAGAAACAACGTTCATCGTCGATGTCTTTAGCAATAGTGCCAAGGTTTCCGGCATAGGTCAGGGAATCAAGTATAACGACCGTAATATCATTATGCTTGGCCAGAATGTACTTGATATAGTTGGCACCGATAAATCCGGCAGCACCGGTTACGAGATAAGTCTTCATATAAATTAAAAATTGAAAATTTAAAAATTAAACGTTATTAGCGGTGGGAGTTGGCGAGTTCCATTAGGTATGTGCCATATTCCGTCTTGCCAAGCTGTTCGCCGAGGCGGTACAATTGCTCAGCATCTATCCAGCCTTTGCGCCAAGCAATCTCTTCAATGCAACTGACACGGAAACCTTGACGGTTTTGTATAGTAGCAACAAAATTGCTTGCCTCCAGCAGACTGTCGCAATTACCCGTATCGAGCCAGGCAAAACCACGACCGAAGATTTCCACTTTCAGCGTACCCTCGTCCAGATAAAGACGGTTCAGATCGGTAATCTCATATTCGCCACGGGCAGAAGGTTTCAAAGCGGCAGCTTTGGCAGTTACAGTGGAGTCGTAGAAATAAAGACCGGGAACGGCATAGTTGCTCTTGGGCTGGGAAGGTTTTTCTTCCAGAGAGATAGCCTTTCCATCAGAATCAAATTCCACCACACCATAAGCACGCGGGTCTTTTACATAATAACCAAAAATGCATGCTCCTTTTTCTATGGAGGCGGCACGTTTCAGCATAGCAGAGAATCCTTGCCCGTAGAACATGTTATCACCCAGGATAAGACAGCCCGGTTCACCGTTCAGGAATTCAGCACCCAGCACGAAGGCTTGCGCCAATCCGTTGGGTTGTTCCTGTATCTTATAAGAGAAGGACATTCCGAGTTCTTCCCCCGTACCAAGTAATTCGCGGAACATGGGTAAGTCACGTGGAGTGGAGATAATCAGCACTTCGCGTATCCCCGCCAACATAAGCGTGGAAAGCGGATAATAAATCATCGGCTTGTCATAAACCGGCATAATCTGCTTGGAAATAGCCTTAGATAAGGGGTAAAGGCGGGTGGCGCTACCACCGGCAAGAATAATTCCTTTCATATTTCAGTTCTTTTTTCAGTTGGTACAAATCGTAGAATAAAATAAGAAGGAGGACGACGCCCCACGGCTCTCGGTGATTATTCGGGGGACAAAGATAATGCAAACCGGATGCAGTACAAAATAAATTAAATTATTTTTAATACTGAGATACGGTCCGTGCAGAAATCAGCCAGCCAACTCTATTACTTCCAGATCTTTGAACGTTCCATTGTCAATAATAAAACGCACCATCGTGCGCACCTGGTGGAATCCTGAGATACCAGCAGCACCGGGATTAATGTGAAGCATATCCAACGTTTTGTCATACTTCACCTTCAGGATATGGGAGTGTCCGCTGATGAAAAGTTTAGGCGGACGAACCAGAATGCTTCCCCGGATAGAAGAATCATAATTTCCCGGATAACCACCGATATGTTTTATCAGTACTTCGGCGCCGTCCACGGTGAAACGGTTGATTTGCGGATAGACGGCACGGATTTCCTGCCCGTCAATATTACCATACACGGCACGGAAGGTGCGGAAAGCCGCCAACTTCTGAGCCACCTCCAGTGAGCCGATGTCACCGGCATGCCAGATTTCGTCGCACGTATCAAAATATTGCAGATACTTTTCGTCCCAATATCCGTGC
The DNA here is from genome assembly GCF_905207245.1 of uncultured Bacteroides sp. GTDB lineage: Bacteria > Bacteroidota > Bacteroidia > Bacteroidales > Bacteroidaceae > Bacteroides. The sequence continues at coordinate 125,367 of NZ_CAJLKP010000001.1, forward strand.
GTATCGGATAATAAACCAACTTTTGTCATTTTTCTTTTGTTTATCTGTGCAAAGGTAACTATATTTGGGAAAATCTTGATGAAACCATGGAAAACCAATATCAATATTTCAAACGGGACATCAGTTGGCTGTCATTCAACTACCGTGTATTATTGGAGGCGGAAGATGATACTCTGCCTCTGTATGAGCGAATTAACTTTATTTCCATTTATTCGTCCAATCTGGAAGAATTCTATAAGATACGCGTAGCCGACCATAAGGCAATAGCCACCGGTGCAGCACAAAGTGACGAAGAAACCGTACAGTCGACCATAGAATTGGTGGACGCCATAAACCTTGAGGTGAACCGCCAACTGGAAGAACGTATCCGCATCTACGAACAAAAGATATTGCCGGCGCTGAAGAAAAATCATATCATCTTCTATCAGAGCCGCAATGTAGAACCGTTCCATCACGACTTTGTACGCCGTTTCTTCCGGGAAGAGATTTTCCCGTATCTTCAACCCGTACCTGTTTCCAAAGATAAGGTTATCTCGTTTCTGCGGGATAACCGTTTGTATCTTGCCGTCCGCCTGTTTCCGAAAGTTGACGAGTTGACAAGGGGACAAGTTGACAAGGAGACAAGGGAAAAAGAAAACGGGGGAGAATCTCCTTGTCCCCTCGTCAACTCGTCCCCTCGTCAACTTTCCCCCCAGTACTTCGTAATGAAACAGCCATATAGCAAAGTTCCCCGCTTCATCGGATTGCCCAAAGTGGGAAACAACTATTACCTGATGTTCATCGAAGACATTATCAAGGCCAATCTGGATGTCATCTTCCCCGGTTATGAAGTGGACAGCAGTTACTGCATCAAGATTTCGCGCGATGCGGACATCCTGATAGACGATGCTGCCAATACTTCCGAAATCATTGAGCAGGTGAAAACCAAAGTCAAAAAGCGCAAGATAGGAGACGTCTGCCGCTTTGTATATGACCGCGCCATGCCACAGGATTTTCTTGACTTCCTGGTGGATGCTTTCCATATAGACCGCCGCGAACTGGTTCCGGGAGACAAACATCTCAATCTGGAAGACTTGCGACATTTGCCTAACCCCAATCCGAACATCCCTCCTATACGGAAGCCACAGCCCATGAAGCTGACTTGCCTCAATGAGCGGGAATCCATATTCCAGTATGTAGAGAAGAAGGACTTGTTGTTGCATTATCCTTATCACTCATTCGAGCATTTCATTCATTTCTTATATGAAGCGGTGCACGAACCAACTGTACGCGAAATTATGGTAACTCAATACCGGGTTGCCGAGAACTCTGCCGTTATCAACACGCTGATAGCCGCCGCACAGAATGGCAAAAAAGTAACCGTCTTTGTGGAACTGAAGGCCCGTTTCGACGAGGAGAACAATCTCGCTACTGCCGAAATGATGAAAGCTTCCGGCATTAACATTATATATAGTATACCGAAACTAAAGGTGCATGCCAAAGTGGCCCTCGTATTGCGCCGCGATCAGGAAGGCAAAAAGCTAACCAGCTATGCCTACATCAGCACCGGAAACTTCAATGAAAAGACAGCCACCCTTTATGCCGACAGCGGATTGTTTACCTGCAACCGGATATTAGTGAATGACCTGCATAATCTTTTCCGCACCTTGCAAGGTAAAGAGAACCCGGAGTTCCACCGATTATTGGTAGCACGCTTCAACCTGATACCGGAGTTAAACCGCCTCATTGACCATGAAATGGAACTGGCACGCAAAGGAAAATCCGGTCGAATCATCTTGAAAATGAATGCATTGCAGGACCCTACCATGATAGACCGCCTATATGAGGCATCGCAAGCCGGAGTTGAAATAGACCTGATTGTCCGTGGAATCTGTTGTCTGATACCGGGACAGTCATACAGTCGTAACATTCGTGTAACACGTATTGTAGATACCTTTTTGGAACATGCCCGCATTTGGTATTTCGGCAATGGCGGAAACCCGAAGTTATTTCTCGGTTCACCGGACTGGATGCGGCGCAACTTGTATCGCCGTATCGAAGCCATAACTCCCATACTGGACCCGGATTTGCGACAAGAATTAATAGATATGCTTTCCATCCAGCTCACAGATAAACGTAAAGCCTGTTTTGTGGACGAGAACCTGCGCAACTGCTGGAAGTCTGCCCATCCGCAGAAAGAAAAGATACGCTCGCAATACACCTTTTACGAACTTCTTAAATTGAAAATTGAGAATTAAAAAATGATAAGTATATCCTCACAATTACTTTATATTTTGACAGATAGTATAAGCTAATTATAATGACATACTTAGTATTATGCAGCAGGACAGCGCAGCCCATTTTTTAATTTTTAATTTTCAATTTTTAATTTATTCTGTAACACTTCTGTAACATGTATGACACTTCTCTGCAACACAGTTTCCGTTCCTTTGCAGCCAGAAATAAAATACATCATTATGGAAACTCTTTATCTATGTATTGTCATCTTCCTGTTCGTCCTTGCGGTGTTCGACCTCATGGTGGGCGTCAGTAATGATGCAGTCAATTTTCTCCAATCAGCTGTAGGAGCCAAAGCTGCTTCTTTCAAAACCGTACTATTTATTGCAGGTACGGGTATTTTTATCGGTGCCGCACTATCCAACGGTATGATGGATATTGCACGGCACGGCATTTATCAGCCACAACACTTCTATTTTGCCGAAATCATGTGCATTTTGCTTGCCGTGATGCTAACAGACGTCGTGTTGCTGGATGTTTTCAACACAATGGGTATGCCGACCTCCACTACTGTATCGATGGTATTCGAGTTACTGGGAGGTACATTCGCATTGGCACTGATTAAAGTTTATGGCAGCGACACACTGGGCCTTGGCGACCTCATCAACACAGACAAGGCATTATCCGTCATCATGGCCATCTTCGTCTCCGTGGCCATCGCATTCTTCTTTGGTATGCTGGTGCAATGGCTGGCGCGCATAGTGTTCACCTTCAACTATAAGAAGAGGATGAAATACAGCATCGGACTTTTCGGAGGTATTGCCGCCACATCTATCATCTACTTCATGTTGATAAAAGGTTTGAAGGATAGTTCATTTATGACAGCAGACAACAAGCACTGGATACAAGAGAACACAGGTATGCTTATCTGCTGTTTTTTTGTGTTCTTTACTATATTGATGCAAGTGCTGCATTGGTGCAAAGTAAACGTATTCAAGGTAGTGGTGCTACTGGGTACTTTCGCATTGGCCCTCGCCTTTGCCGGAAATGACTTGGTGAACTTCATCGGTATACCTTTAGCGGGATATTCTTCTTTCGTTGATTTCACTACCAATGGGGTAAGCGCCGGAGCTGACGGGTTCCTAATGTCCTCCCTCCTCGGCCCTGCCAAAACACCCTGGTATTTCCTCTTCGGAGCAGGCGCCATTATGGTATATGCTCTTTATACTTCTAAAAAAGCACACAATGTAATCAAGACTTCCGTCGATCTTGCCCGTCAGGATGAAGGAGAAGAAAACTTCGGAAGTACACCTATGGCGCGCACACTGGTACGCTTCAGCCGGACGCTGTCCACCGGAATATCCCGGGTGATGCCCGAAAGCAGTAAGCGTTGGATCGACACCCGCTTTCGCAAAGATGAGGCCATCATTGCCGATGGTGCTGCATTCGATTTGGTCCGTGCCTCAGTGAATCTGGTATTGGCAGGTCTGCTCATCGCCTTAGGTACTTCACTGAAGCTACCCCTTTCTACTACTTACGTAACCTTCATGGTTGCCATGGGTACCTCACTTGCCGACCGTGCCTGGGGACGTGATTCTGCTGTATTCCGCATCACGGGAGTACTCAGCGTCATCGGTGGCTGGTTCATCACAGCCGGAGCGGCATTCACCATCTGTTTCTTCGTAGCAATGGTTATTCACTTCGGAGGCACATTCGCCATCATTGCGCTGATTGGTCTGGCTATATTCTCACTAATCCGCAGCCAAGTGACATATAAAAAGCGCAAAGCAAAAGAAAAAGGTAACGAAACCATCAAGCAACTGATGCAGAGCAACGACAACGCTGAAATACTGGAGTTGTTGCGCAAACATACCCGCGAAGAATTGGTAAAGGTACTGGCATTCACCGAAGAGAACTTTGAGCGCACCGCCACCGCCTTCTTGCACGAAAACCTGCGTGGATTACGCCGCGCCATGGGATCGGTGAAATTTGAGAAACAACTGGTTAAGCAAATGAAGCGTACAGGTACCCTTGCCATGTGCCGTCTCGATAATAATACAGTATTGGAAAAAGGGTTGTACTATTATCAAGGTAACGACTTTGCCAGCGAACTGGTATACAGTGTCGGTCGCCTTTGCGAACCGTGTCTGGAGCATATTGATAATAATTTCCGCCCGCTGGATACTATTCAGAAAGGTGAATTTGCCGATGTGACGGAAGGTATTACTTACTTGCTACAAAACTGCCGCCATAAAATAGAGAACAATGATTATGAAGGAATGGAAAATGAAGTCCGCAAAGCAAATGAACTAAACGGACAGTTGTCTCATCTGAAACGCGAAGAGTTGCAACGCATCCAGAGCCAAAGTGGAAGTATTAAGGTAAGCATGGTGTACCTGACAATGGTACAGGAAGCGCAAAACGTCGTAACGTACACTATCAACCTGATAAAGGTGAGCCGTAAGTTCCAATTGACAGACGGGGAGTAGCTACGAGTGACAAGCTACGAGTGGCTGCGCAGTAACGGGGAAAAGCAAGTAACTGCGCAACTACTCGTCACTCTTAGCTCGCATCTTGTAGCTAATTCCCATCTTCTCAGCGCGCTGCAACATAAAATCACGCGCTGCTTCATATTCATTAGGAATCACCCCATCCAGAATAGCATCTTTGATAGCACTTTTCAAAGCTCCCACCTGCTGGCAAGGTCCCAGATTGAAAGTCTTCATTATCTCTTCCCCACTGACAGGTGGCTGGAAGTTACGAATGCGGTCACGTTCTTCAAGGTCTTTCAGCTTCTGGCGTACCAGTTGGAAGTTATTCAGGAAACGCTGCTTTCGCTCCATATTCTTGGAAGTAATGTCAGCCTCACACAACGTCATCAGATCATCGATATCATCTCCAGCCTCAAAAAGGAGACGGCGGACGGCAGAATCGGTCACCACGTCATCGGCTATTACAATAGGACGCATATGCAGACTCACTAACTTCTGTACATATTTCATCTTCTCATTCATTGGCAGTTTCATCTTCCTGAAGATAGCAGGCACCATCTTTTCACCAATGAAGTTATGATTATGGAAGGTCCATCCTGCCCGGAGCTCCCAACGCTTAGTGGCAGGTTTTGCAATGTCGTGTAGCAAAGCAGCCCAGCGCAACCAGAGATTGTCCGTTTTGCGGCTAATATTATCAAGCACTTCCAACGTATGGTAGAAGTTATCCTTATGCGCCCGTCCGTTACGGGTTTCCACACCTTGCAACGCAACAAGTTCCGGAAAAATCAGTTCCAACAGGCCGGAGCGGTCCAGTTCTATAAAACCTTTGGAAGGAACAGGTGAAAGCAATATTTTATTAAGTTCATCCGCTATGCGCTCCTTGGAAATGATAGAAATCCTTTCCTTGTTGCGGCACAGGGATTCAAACGTGTCGTCATCAATATAAAAGTTCAGTTGAGTGGCAAAGCGGATGCAACGCATCATGCGCAAGGGATCGTCGCTGAATGTAATATCCGGATCGAGCGGGGTACGGATAGTCTTTTCTTTCAAATCTTCCATGCCACCAAAAGGATCTACTAATTCTCCGAAGCGGTTCCGGTTCAAGCAGACAGCCAATGCATTAATAGTGAAATCACGGCGATTCTGGTCATCTTCCAACGTGCCGTCTTCAACAATGGGCTTACGGGAGTCACGCTGATAAGACTCTTTGCGTGCACCAACAAATTCCACTTCTGTTCCGTGGTATTTCACTTGTGCAGTACCAAAGTTTTTGAATACAGCTACATGTGCCCCACGTCCCAGATGCTTGCCCAGTGCTTCAGCCATCTCTATGCCGCTGCCAACTACTACAACATCAATATCCTTAGAAGGGCGTTGCAGGAAAATATCACGTACATACCCACCGACTGCATAACATTCCAGTCCCAGTTCATCTGCCGTTTCAGATATTTGTTTAAATATGTCGTCACTAAAATGTTGTTTCAGTTCTTCTGCTGTCAACTCTATCATATACTATATCTTAAAAAATGGTAATTTAGCGCGGAGCGCTAAAAGTTGACAAGGAGACGAGTTAACAAGTTGACAAGAGGCTGCGCAATAATATGGCTGCGCTATTATGCCGCATGGTCCTTGTCAACTTGTTAACTTCTTCCCTTGTCAACTGCGAAGCGAAGCTTCGCTAAATTATCATTTATCTGTTTCGGGCTGCAAAGATACGGATATTATTTCTAATTTTGCCCTCACTAATATAAGAACAACAATTATGAAGAAACTGATACTTCTTGCCTGCCTCTGCGGCACGCTCTTCTCTTGTGAAAATGTAGAGAAAAAGGCCGGTGAAAAATTGCAAACCGCCCGTAAAGCCTTCGAACGGGGAGACTACAGCGAAGCGAAGATACAGATTGACAGTATCAAGATACTCTATCCCAAGGCTTTTGAAGCCCGTCGCGAAGGTATCGGTCTGATGCAACAAGTGGAACTGAAAGAACAGGAAAAAACACTTGTTTATCTGGATAGTCTGCTTCAAAAGAAACAAGCGGAAGTGGACGCCATAAAAGGGAAATTCACCTTCGAGAAAGACGCCGAATACCAGAAAATCGGCAATTACCTGCATCCGTCACAAGTGGTAGAGAAGAATCTGCATCGCTCCTTCCTTCGCTTCCAGGTGAACGAAACAGGACAGATGAGCATGACTTCCATCTATTGCGGCCCCCATAACATCCACCATCTCAGTGTTAAAGTGGTTGCTCCCGACGGGAGCTTCGCCGAAACTCCCGCTTCTAAAGATAGTTATGAAACGACTGACTTGGGAGAAAAGATAGAAAAAGCGGATTATAAGTTAGGAGAAGACGGCAACGTCATCGGATTCCTCTATCTGAACAAAGACAAGAATATAAAAGTGAACTATCAGGGCGAACGCCCCTACTCCACTACTATGAGTCCGGCAGATCGCCAAGCAGTAGCCAGTGTATATGAGTTGGCACAGTTGTTATCATCTATCACGCAGATAAAGAAAGAGATAGAAGAAGCCAACTTGAAAATAGAGTTCGTGAAACGGAAGATGCAGGAAAGGGAAGCGAAAGAGAAATAAACGATAGCATAACAAGGTATGGGGCACCTTCTCACGAGGCTGCCCCACATGGTTTAAGTGTCCGAAGTGTAGTTACATAAAAACTCAGAACGTCAAAGAGTGTAATCTTTATCCCAACTTTCTACTGAAATGCATTGCAAAATACATTCCGCAATTTTATAACATTTTTGTGGAATGTATTCCGCAAGGTCACAAACCTTATATGGACTTTCAATATCCTCTTCAGCTAATATTCCAGTATCGGATGCCACTCTTTTATTTCCTTCAACGTTTGCTCCGACGTCTTGCATTTGCCCTCTGACCGATTCTCTGTACGCTTCAAAAATTCCTCATCATATATCAATCAAATGGTATGTTCAGAAGCATCCTTTTAAGAGAGAATAAAGGTATCCTCCTGATACAAAAAGAACGCGAGACAACTACATTAAGAAGTTGCCCCACGTTCGTTATATTATTCGATGCTATGAAAGCTCTGTTACCACTGCAACTGTGGCAGGAATCTGCTCAAGCAAGTGCGCAATGCACTTAGTGTAATGGGCTTCACCAATACTTCCGAAGCTCCGGCAGCCATTGCGTTTTCACGGTCGGCTGTAAAAGCGTAAGCAGTCTGCATAATGATGGGAAGTTCTGTTTCCTCTTCACGAATGATTTTCGTTGCTTCCAGACCATTCATGATAGGCATTTTGATGTCCATAAGGATAGCTGCTGTCTTTCCGCGGTTTTCTTTGAACAGACCAACCATCTCCTCGCCGTTCTTTGCCCATAATATCTCGCACTTCTTACCGATAATAGCTTTTATCAACTTAAAGTTACTATCATCATCTTCCGCTACAAGTATGAGCGGACGGTAATCTTCTGATAAATTCACTGTTTCCATGACCAAAGTATTTTGTTTAATGAGGCAAAGATATAAAAAATAATATAAATATATTATCTTTGGAGAAGATAAGCTGCATCTCGGCATAACTTTTTCACGCAAGCATAAAAGTTATGCACTCAATTTACATTATCTTTAGAGAAGATAAGCTGCGCCTCAACATAAAAAATGAACGAGTTCATTTTATTCTGTTATCAGTTTACATTATCTTTGCACCTCAATTTAAAAATAGAATATGATTTCAATAGACGGACTGGCCGTAGAATTCGGCGGCACCACCTTGTTCAGTGACATTTCCTTCGTTATTAATGAGAAAGACCGCATCGCCCTGATGGGAAAGAACGGAGCGGGAAAAAGCACCTTGCTGAAGATATTGGCAGGAGTACGCCAGCCCACCCGTGGCTAAATTTCGGCGCCTAAAGACAGCGTCATCGCTTACCTGCCGCAACACTTGATGACGGAAGACGGACGGACCGTATTCCAGGAAACAGCGCAGGCTTTCGCCCATTTGCACGAAATGGAAGCGGAAATAGAACGCCTCAACAAGGAAATGGAAATGCGCACCGACTACGAAAGCGACAGTTACATGGAACTGATTGAAAAAGTGTCCGCCCTGAGCGAAAAATTCTACTCTATCGACTCTACCAACTACGAGGAAGATGTGGAAAAAGCCCTCCTCGGACTCGGTTTCGCACGTGAAGACTTCCACCGCCAAACCAGCGACTTCAGTGGTGGATGGCGCATGCGCATCGAACTTGCCAAACTCTTACTGCAAAAACCGGACGTATTATTGCTGGACGAGCCGACCAACCACCTCGACATCGAAAGTATACAATGGCTGGAAGATTTCCTCATTAATAATGGCAAAGCCGTCATCGTTATCAGTCACGACCGCAAGTTCGTGGATAACATCACCACCCGCACCCTCGAGGTGACAATGGGACGCATCTACGATTACAAAGTGAACTACTCCAAATATCTTGAACTCCGTAAAGACCGCCGCGAGCAGCAACAAAAGGCTTACGACGAGCAACAAAAGTTTATAGCCGAAACCAAAGAGTTCATCGAACGCTTCAAAGGCACTTACTCCAAGACCCTGCAAGTGCAGAGCCGCGTAAAGATGCTGGAGAAACTGGAAATACTGGAAGTGGACGAGGAAGACACTTCGGCATTGCGCCTGAAATTCCCGCCATCACCACGTTCCGGCAATTATCCGATCATCATGGAAGGAGTAGGCAAAACATATGGTGACCATGTAGTATTCAAGAACGCCACACTGACTGTGGAAAGAGGTGACAAATTAGCTTTTGTCGGCAAAAACGGTGAAGGTAAATCCACCTTAGTGAAGTGCATCATGAAAGAGATTGAGCACGAAGGCACGTTGACCCTCGGACACAACGTGCAAATCGGCTACTTCGCCCAGAACCAGGCATCCCTTCTGGATGAAAATCTGACTGTATTCCAAACGATTGACGATGTGGCAAAAGGTGAAATACGCAATAAGATACGCGATCTGCTCGGTGCATTCATGTTCGGCGGTCCCGAAGAATCTATGAAGAAAGTGAAAGTGCTGTCCGGTGGAGAGCGTACCCGCCTTGCCATGATTAAACTATTGCTGGAACCGGTGAACCTGCTGATACTGGATGAGCCAACGAACCACCTCGACATGAAGACGAAGGACATTCTGAAACAAGCTCTTCTGGATTTTGACGGAACATTGATAGTAGTAAGCCATGACCGTGACTTCCTAGACGGACTGGTTACCAAGGTGTACGAATTCGGTAATAAACAGGTAAAAGAACACTTGAGCGGTATCTACGAATTCCTGGAAAAGAAGAAAATGGAGTCACTCCGCGAGCTGGAAAGGTGAACATTACTTAACAGGGCTCCTGCAACTTTTCTCCCGTCATATTGTTTCATTTCTATAAACCTCTAACTACGAGAATAAATGAAACAATATGACGCTATAATAATAGGCTTCGGTAAAGGTGGAAAATTACTGGCAACCGAACTAGCTAACCGCAACTGGAAAGTGGCGGTCATCGAACGTTCTCCGGAAATGTACGGCGGAACTTGCATCAATGCAGGATGTATCCCTACCAAAACCATGATAAACGAATCGGAATTTGCCGAACGACTCTATCAGGACGATTATAAAAAACAATCCAAACTGTATTCCCTTGCCTTGAAACGTAAGGATAAGTTAGTTACTTTCCTGCGGGAAAAGAACGTTGAAAAACTGGCGGGCAATCCTAACATCACGCTATATGACGGAACCGCTTCCTTCATCTGTCCCAACACAATAAAAGTGACTCCCTCACCCGAAAAGAATAAAAAACCTTTCGAACTAATAGGAAAGGAAATATTCATCAATACCGGCTCTACGCCCATCCTGCCAGCCATCGACGGATTGAAGAACAATCGGTATGTGCATACCAGTGAAACACTGTTGCATGCCGACATTCTTCCCCGCCACTTGTTGATTATAGGAAGCGGAGCCATCGGACTGGAATTTGCAACCATGTATGCCGGATTCGGCAGTAAAGTTACCATTCTGGAAGCCGGTAAACGATTTCTGCCGAAAGCGGATCGGGAAATCGCCGAATACATGCAGGAAAACCTCAAAAGAAAAAATATAGAGGTACGCCTGAATGCCCGTGTACAGTCACTTCATGACACCGTGGACGGCATTACCGCTGCCTACACGAATGCCTCGGACGGTACTCCCTATTTTCTGGAAGGCGATGCACTGCTGGTGGCTACAGGACGCAAACCGATGATAGCCGGTCTCGACTTAGAGAATGCCGGCATACAGGTCGATGAACAGGGGGCGATAGTGGTTGATGAACAGCTACACACCACCGTGCCGCACATTTGGGCTTTGGGGGACGTCAAAGGCGGAGAGATGTACGACTACCTCTCCATTGATGATTTCCGTATCATCCGGGATACTTTGTTTGGAAAGAAGGAACGCACCACAGAAGACCGTAACCCGGTGCCTTATGCCATCTTTACCGATCCGCCAATGGCGCATATCGGACTGACGGAGGAAGAAGCCATGAAACGGGGATACCCCATCAAAGTATCACGCCTGCCGGCATCAGCCATTCCCCGCGCGCGAACTCTACAAAATATGGATGGAATGTTAAAGGCCATTGTGAATACGGATACGGAAAAGATTATAGGTTGTACACTCTTCTGTGTCAATGCCCCGGAGCTTATCAACCTAGTGGCATTTGCCATAAAAACCGGACAAAAATCCTCTGCTCTGCGTAACTTCATATTCACACATCCCAGCATGAGTGAAGGTTTAAATGGATTATTCAAAGCTTTTTAAGAACTTGTATTTGGTAATTAAGCCGTTAACTACTATCTTTGTCCGAAATTAAAAAGAAAGGATGAAGAGTAAACGGTACGTTGCCTATTTTTTGATATTCATCAGCATGGTCATGCTGGTGGTACCTGTTATTCCCCACCACCACCACAGCAACGGCCTGATATGCATGAAGAATGACATCACTCCCAGTTGCTGCGGACAAAACCACAGCCCGGAGAATGAGCATTGTTGCTGCGATACGGGATGTGTTACCACGCATTTTTTCCAACAGACTCCCACTTCGGATAACGGATGGTCGCATCCGGATTTCCCGCTAGTGATTACCTTATTCTCCGAACCACTCCTGAGACTACTTATTCTGCCCGAGGAAAACGGACAAAGGCAGGAGTGCATATATCAGGAGTCACTTCATGGCACGTATCTCACACGTGCCACAGGACTTCGTGCACCTCCGTGTGTTCTTGCCTAATCTGAAGTCTGCAACAAGATTGCAGACTCCATTCTCTATTTTTATACCCAATTAAAAGCAAGAACAAATTATATCATCATGAAAAAAATTATTTTTATGGGAGTCATGGGCCTGTTCCTATTGGGCTCCTGCAACAGTAAGTCCGGAGACGGACACGAAGGTCATAATCATGAAACGGAAAAACACGACCACGAAGGTTGTGACCATGACCATGAGGGAGAAGGTCATAATCACGAAGGAGAAAAACATGACCATGAAGGTCATAATCATGGCGAAGAAGCTGCCGGTGGACACAGTGATGAAATCATCCTGCCCCCTGCCAAAGCACAAGCTGCCGGCGTGAAGTCCAACGTCATTGAACCGGGAATATTCCATCAGGTTATAAAAACCAGCGGTCAGGTAATGGCTGCACAGGGAGACGAAAGCGTTGCCGTGGCAACAGTAGCGGGCGTTGTTTCTTTCCGTGGAAAAGTAATTGAAGGTATGAGCGTAAGCAAAGGTACACCGCTGGTGACTTTGTCTTCCAAGCATATGGCGGATGGCGACCCCGTGGAACGTGTACGCATCGCCTATGAGGTATCCAAGAAAGAATATGAACGCATGAAAGCTCTTGTAGCAAATAAAATTGTATCTGAAAAGGATTTTGCACAAGCTGAGCAAGCGTATGAGAATGCACGTATCAGTTACGAAGCTGTTGCCAAGAACAACTCAGCAAGCGGTCAGGCAGTTACTTCCCCCATAGGCGGATACATCAAAAGTCTGTTAGTGAAAGAAGGCGACTACGTATCTGTAGGACAGCCGTTGGTCAGCATCACGCAGAACCGCAAATTATTCCTACGCGCCGATGTTTCAGAAAAGTATTACCAATATCTGCGCACCATCGGTTCGGCTAACTTCTGCACTCCTTATAATAATAAGGTGTATGCACTGAAAGACTTGGATGGTCGTCTCCTGTCCTACGGCAAAGCTTCGGGAGGAGACGGCGGATATTACGTACCCGTAACTTTCGAGTTCGACAACAAAGGTGATATTATCCCCGGCTCATTTGTAGAAATCTTCCTCCTGTCTTCACCCCTGGAAAACGTAATCTCCCTGCCCCACTCGGCACTGACCGAAGAACAAGGCAGTTTCTTTGTTTATCTGCAACTGGATGAAGAAGGCTATAAAAAACAACCAGTCACTTTGGGAGCCGATAATGGCGAAAGCGTACAAATCCTTTCAGGCGTGAAAGCCGGAGACCGTGTGGTAACCGAAGGAGCCTATCAGGTGAAATTAGCAAGTGCCACGAATGCAATTCCGGCACATAGCCACGAACATTAAGAAAAGCTATTAATTATAAATTATTAAATATTAATTATCCTGCGGCATGACGATGCAAACAACTTACACAGGACACCGCAGGCAATTCATAATTAATATTTGATATTTAATATTTAAATTACATGTTAAACAAGATTATACATTTCTCACTCCACAACCGCATCCTGGTACTTGTAGCCTCGGTGCTGTTGTTGATAGGCGGAACTTATACCGCCATGCACACGGAAGTGGACGTGTTTCCGGACCTCAATGCACCAACGGTTGTCATTATGACAGAAGCAAACGGTATGGCGGCAGAGGAAGTGGAACAACTCGTTACATTTCCTGTAGAAACGGCAGTGAATGGCGCCACGGATGTACGTCGTGTACGTTCTTCATCTACTAATGGCTTCTCTGTAGTCTGGGTGGAATTTGACTGGGATACGGACATTTATCTGGCACGGCAAATTGTCAGCGAAAAACTGGCAGTAGTCAATGAAAGCCTGCCTACCGGAGTAGGTAAACCGACTCTGGGCCCACAATCGTCCATCCTGGGGGAAATGCTGATTATCGGTCTGACTGCCGATTCTACTTCCATGCTCGACCTACGTACAATAGCCGACTGGACTATTCGTCCAAGGTTGCTCTCTACAGGTGGTGTGGCACAAGTGGCAGTTCTGGGCGGTGATGTTAAAGAGTATCAGATACAACTGGACCCGGAACGGATGCGCCATTACGGTGTTACGCTGAATGAAATTATGACCGTGACACGTGAAATGAACCTGAACGCGAACGGTGGGGTACTGTACGAATATGGCAATGAATATATTGTGCGTGGAGTACTCTCCACTGACCGCGTAGAGCAATTGGGACGCGCCGTAGTGCGTGGCGGAACTACTGCCGGTAACGCTCCCATCCTACTGGAAGACATTGCAGACGTACGCATCGGTGCCAAATTGCCCAAACTGGGTACGGCATCGGAACGGGGCAAAACTGCTGTATTATTAACAGTAACCAAACAACCGTCAACCAGTACACTGGATTTAACGGAAAAGCTAGAAGCGTCTTTACAAGATTTACAAAAGAACCTGCCGCCTGATGTGAAAGTCAGCACAGACATTTTCCGCCAGAGCCGCTTTATCGAAAGTTCTATTGGAAACGTACAGAAATCATTGTTCGAGGGTGGTATCTTCGTAGTTATCGTATTATTCCTGTTCCTTGCGAATGTGCGTACAACGGTGATTTCGCTGGTAACGCTACCGCTTTCATTGATTACTTCGCTGGTGGCGTTGCACTATATGGGCTTTACGATTAATACCATGAGCCTCGGCGGTTTGGCCATTGCCATCGGTTCGCTGGTGGATGATGCCATTGTGGACGTGGAGAACGTATATAAACGACTGCACGAAAACAAACTGAAACCTGTGGAAGAACGGCTTTCAATATTGGAAGTGGTGTTCCATGCATCCAAGGAAGTACGTATGCCTATCCTCAATTCCACATTGATTATCGTAGTGAGTTTCGTACCGTTGTTCTTCCTCACCGGTATGGAAGGACGTATGCTGGTGCCACTGGGCATTGCATTCATCGTAGCCCTGGCAGCTTCCACAGTAGTGGCATTAACAGTTACACCAGTACTTTGTTCTTATCTTTTAGGTAAAGATAAAAAGGAGAAGAAAGAAAGCAGCGACTCATTCGTGGCACATAAGATGAAGTTGTGGTACGGCTCAGCACTAGCTTTCGTACTGGGGCATAAGAAAATAGTATTGGGTAGCACCATTGGTTTATTTCTGGTTGCTCTGATATGCTTCTTTACCTTAGGACGCTCATTCCTGCCACCTTTCAACGAAGGTTCGTTCACCATCAATATCTCTTCTCTGCCAGGTATCTCCCTGGAAGAAAGTGACAAAATGGGACATCGCGCAGAAGAATTGTTGCTCAGCATCCCTGAGATACAAACCGTAGCCCGCAAAACGGGACGTGCCGAACTGGACGAACACGCCCTTGGAGTGAATGTTTCGGAAATAGAAGCGCCGTTTGAACTGAAAGACCGTACACGCAGTGAACTGGTTGCCGACGTACGTGAGAAGTTAGGTACAATTGTAGGAGCCAATATCGAAATCGGGCAACCCATCAGTCACCGTATCGACGCCATGCTCAGTGGTACAAAGGCAAATATCGCCATCAAGTTGTTTGGAGATGATCTGAATCGTATGTTCACTCTGGGCAACGAAATCAAAGGAGCCATTCAGGATATTCCGGGTATTGCCGACCTGAATGTGGAACAACAGATAGAGCGTCCCCAACTTATCATCTCGCCCAAGCGCGAAATGCTGGCTAAGTTTGGTATTTCATTACCGGAGTTCTCCGAGTTCGTCAATGTTTGTCTGGCAGGAGAAACTGTTTCACAAGTATATGAAAAGGGGAAGAGTTTTGACCTCACCGTACGTGTGCGTGACGACTTGCGCGATGAAATGGAAAAAATTCGTAACCTGATGATAGACACCAGCGACGGAAAGAAAATACCACTGAACTACATTGCGGAAGTACGTTCGGCAATGGGCCCGAATACCATCAGCCGCGAGAATGTGAAACGGAAAATTGTTATCTCTGCCAATGTTGCCGACCGTGATTTACGCAGCGTAGTGAACGATATTCAGGCACGGGTAGATAAAGATATTAAATTACCGGAAGGGTATCATCTTGAATACGGCGGCCAGTTTGAAAACGAACAGGCAGCAAGCCGCACGTTATTGCTCACATCACTGATGAGTATCGCAGTTATCTTCCTTTTGCTTTATCATGAATTCCGTAGCGTGAAGGAAAGTGCGATTATTCTTATCAACCTGCCGTTAGCGCTGATTGGTGGTGTGTTTGCTCTGCTCATAACAACAGGCGAAGTCAGTATTCCGGCTATTATCGGTTTCATTTCACTGTTCGGTATCGCTACGCGAAATGGTATGTTGCTTATCAGCCACTACAACCACTTGCAACGGGAAGAAGGAATGGAAGTATACGACAGCGTTATACGCGGTTCAATGGATCGACTGAATCCGATTTTAATGACGGCACTGTCTTCAGCACTGGCACTTATCCCGCTGGCATTGGGAGGCGATTTGCCGGGTAATGAAATCCAAAGCCCATTGGCGAAGGTTATCCTTGGAGGTCTTTTAACTTCCACATTCCTGAACGGTTTCATCATTCCGATTGTTTACCTGATGATGCACCGAAAACCAGCGAATTAACATCCATATAACTATTAACAATATCAAATAATGAAACGAATTCTGATATTTAGTATTATCACCTTTTTCCTATATGCGGGGATGCGCGCCCAATCGGTCGACATAGATGAAGTACTGCGCCGCATCGAAGCGAATAACAAAGAGTTGCAGGCCAATGCCCAGCTCATCACTTCGCAGAAATTGGAAAACAAGTCGGAGAATAATCTTCCCGACCCAACCCTTTCTTATTCCCACCTGTGGGGAGCAAAAGACAAGGATGAAACCATCGGCGAACTCGTTGTTTCACAAAGCTTCGATTTCCCTACCCTCTACGCCACGCGTGGACAAGTGAACCGCCTTAAAACCGGTGCACTCGATGCGCAATCCACCGCTTTCCGCCAGCAACTATTGCTTCAAGCCAAGGAGATATGCCTCGACATCCTCATGTTGCAACAACAGCAAAGGTTGCTGGACGAACGTCTGAAACAGGCAGAAGAACTTTCTGCCTATTACAAGAGACGTCTGGAAACAGGAGATGCCAATGTTTTGGAAACCAATAAAATCAATCTGGAATTGCTGAATGTTCGCACAGAAGCACGAACCAACCGCACCACCTTGGAAAACAAATGGCAGGAACTGACTGCATTGAACAGTAACCAACCATTGCAACTCTCCTCTCTCAGCGAATATCCGTTGCATCCACTACCGGCTGATTATGAACAACTGCGTGAAGAGGTTATCGCGTCGGATGCTGCCTTATGGTCACTGAGCAACGAAAGCGCTGCTGCCCGCAAACAAATTTCTGTCAGCAAACAAGGCTGGCTGCCTAAATTAGAATTAGGTTATCGTCGTAACACCGAATCGGGCACCCCGTTCAATGGTGTTGTGGTGGGCTTTTCTTTCCCCATCTTCGAGAATCGAAACAAGGTGAAGATAGCCAAGGCACAATCCATGAATATAGATTTTCAGAAAGAGAATGCGACTTTGCAGGCAGAGTCTTCATTAGCACAGCTTTATCGCGAAGCTCAATCCTTGCAGGCTTCTATGCAGGAATATCAGGAAGCCTTCAGCTCACAACAAGATCTCGCATTACTGAAACAAGCCCTTACAGGTGGACAAATCAGTGTGATAGAATTCTTTGTGGAAGTTTCTGTGATTTATCAAAGCAAACAAAATCTGCTGCAACTGGAAAACCAGTATCAGAAGGTGATGGCACAGATTTATAAGAGTAAGTTGTAAACAAAATAAAAGCGAAAGACCGGAATCTAGTAACTTCCGGTCTTTCATTTCTTTTCCCAAATATTTTGTTATCTATTCTAATCTCTATATCTTTGTTCCCAAAGAATTCAGAAATATACAGAAAACTTATTATACATAATTATTTTAATAAAAATAATTATATACAGTACACCCAAAGGCACTACTTATAATAACAAACCAAATAATTAATACATATGAAAAAGATTTTGTTTTTAATGGCAATACTGCCAATGATACTATTTTCCGCCTGCTCTGACAGCAATGATTTTAGTTTTGACGATATAGATGATAATTCAAAACAGAATAAAGTTTATTACGATGGAACATTTTATGTCCCATACGTTACTAATGATTATGCCTATAAATTTTCCGAAGATGGGACTATGATATGGAAAAATAAAATCCAGTACCCTGCAAACATAATCTCTGAAAGTTATGGTGAAAAAACTGAATTAGAATATAAAAGGAAACCAACTATAGCATTGTTCAGAAAAAACTATGCTCTACACTTTATCTCGAGCACCATAACAACAAGCTATGTCACAAAGTACACATATACCTACATATACACTCCAGATGGAAAACTTGTAAAACAAATAACACACAACGAAAATGCAAATATTTACTCATGGACAAATGATGTAGTTTTAGTTTCCAAAGACTCACGTAAAACATATTGGTTAAGTTCAACAGGCGACGAATCTGAATTTGAGCATAAAGATGACTTAATCTTTTATAATACCTATATTCCAATTAGTGATATTGGCTATGTAACATTTCATTCAACGGATTTTATGATCTGTAACTTTCAGAAAGGCAACAACACAAATGTCTTACATGAATTTATTAGGCAAAAATATGAAAACAACTTCCAAATCGAAATCACTAATGCAAAAGTACAAGAAACAGATGTTATTGTAAATGTAAACGTAATCATGAAAAGTAATGAAAAGTATAATCTTACTCTCAAGATTAGTTCTACTACTTTTGCATGCGAAGAAATAAGTTAGTATTTTTGCTATGAGACATAAAACTTTACTACTGTATAAATAAACTAAATTTCCGGTTGGCATTATTAGCATTGATAGAATCAACGGCAAGTTTGTAAAAGACAGCAATTATTGTTAGTAGCCAACATCTTAGTAATAAAACCTCTATACAGCAATCAAAAGAGTTATTCAAAAAGTAATACAAACAAAATAAGAACAGAAGAGATACAGTTTAAAGTCACTGTATCTCTTCTGTTCTTTATAGTTCTGTAATCTTTCCCATAAAGAGAATCGCTCCCGTACTCTTTTCCTTAATCACGAAAGCAAAAGGACGGTCTACATAGAAAGGTATAAGAGTAGATGGTCCAGCGGAAGTTTCCAACATTCCACCAACAGTAACAGCCGCAGCTTCAGTACCTTCCTCATCTACATTTACATAAGTAAATTGCTGCAAAAGACCAATATATAACTCGGCTGCCGACATTTTAGAGAAATCAGCCTTATAACCATCAAAAGCATCCTTCATCCCCATAGCAACCATATCCTCTATAAGCATCTTGTTATACTCCACTTTAAAGCGGGGAAGTTTAACCTGTAATTGTCTGCCCGATAAAGCCACATTCCACTCTTTCCAGTTTTCATAAGTCAGTTCTGATAAACTCTCATCCAAAGTCTTATCTCCGGCAGGCAATAGGAGCACCATACTGAAAGCTTCGTTACCATACGGCAATTCTGCAATGGAGAATGCTGAGTTTTGGGTATAATTGAATGTTTCTGTCTGGTTCATCATGTTTACTTTCTGCTCAGTACCATCGGAATTGGTAAAGTTTTCCTGACGGGTATCTGACTTTTGGAATTGACTCTTCCAAATACCTTTGAAATAGAGTGCGTTAATCAAATACATACGCGCATCTTCCGGTATTCTCTGTATAACCTCTTTTATACAATTATTCGTTTGCTCAGCGCACCACCGGTTAATCACATCTTTCGCTGTGGAAGATGTAAAATCAAGTTCCTGTACCTTTGCATCATACATCTTCTTATTCACATCCACAAAAGAATCGTAAACCTTAAAACCTTGTTTTACCCAAATAGAATTGGCGATTCCTAATTGAGTGGTATTATCTAAATCCAATAAAGCCGCCGTCAATTTTTGATTATAACTATTCAAATCATCAAGAGAGAAAGAAGCGGCAGGAAATCCCAACACGTTCTGCATTTCGGTAAGCGTATTGCCTAAAGCCCCGTTAGTAATCATAGACAAACAAAGCGAAGCACTCAACGGAGAGACAAATACATTCGGCTCCTTCGTTTCAGTACTGCACACCTGACTGAAGAAGTGGAATGCAAAATCAGTACCTGCTTCCATCAGGCTTTGTTCCGCACGGGTGAGATTGATGTCTTTACGTGGTTTAGGTTCCGGTTGAGAGGGAGTCTCATCATTCTGACAAGCTGCAAGGATACTGAGTAGGCTTAAGGCAGCAATAGTTTTCTTTAGCATAAGCATATAGTATTAGTTTCTATTAAGTTACTCTGTTAGAATAAATGCATAAATTAATAAAATACTGCACCACATCACAAATAAAACATAAATCTTTCCTATCTTTGCCCCCGGTTTTGTTGGAGGATGCCTTTCGGTATACTCCATGAAAAGGGAATTGGGTGTGACTCCCAAACAGTCCCGCTGCTGTGAACTCCTATTGCAGGATTTGCCAATCACCTGTGCCACTGCCAATATTCGTATGGTGGGAAGGCGGCAAATCCGGAGTAAGTCAGAAGACCTGCAAAGCCTATCATTTCTTATGCCTTCGAGGAAAGGGTATGAGATGTACATGGATTATACCCTTATTTATGAATATACAGAGCATTAAAAGCAATAGAATTGTAATAGATAAGCATGCCTATATACTACGGTTATGTTTATTCTTCTATTTATTCTTGCCTCCTCTTCATCTACATGCCCAACAAAAAGGAGATACCATTACCAATAAAACGCATGCAATTCCCGGAGTAACCATAAAAGCCAGACGAACCCCGCAAAAAGTATCCGCAGCAACTCCCACACAAATTATCACTAAAGATAATATTGAGCATCTCGGACTGCAAAACATGGCGGATGCAGTGCGCCATTTTACAGGTGCCAATGTGAAAGATTATGGTGGAGTAGGCGGTCTCAAGACAGTTTCTATACGAAATCTGGGTGCAGCACATACAGCTATCAGCTATGATGGAATAGCTGTCAGCAATTGCCAGGCCGGACAAATAGACATAGGCAGGTTCTCACTCGATAATGTTGCTTTGCTCTCCTTAGCCATCGGACAAGGAGACAATCTGCTACAACCCGCCCGCCTTTACGCCTCTGCCGGTGTGCTCAACATAGAAACGGAAATTCCCCTATTCACAGGAAAATATTCTTTTCAAGGCCGCATAAAAGGGGGCTCTTACGGTATGGTAAACCCTTCACTACGCTGGGCGCAACATTTAGGCAAGCAAACCACTCTCACCGTAGACGGCAACTTCCTGAGAGCAGATGGTGTCTATGACTTCACCTTGGAAAATGGGAAATACACAACCAAAGAAAGAAGATACAATTCGGACATAAGCTCCTGGCATGGCGAAGCCAACCTTTTTCATACGTTCAAGGACAGCAGTGAATTAAGCATAAAGACCTACTATTTCGACTCGGAACGTGGGCTGCCCGGTGTTGTCCTTCTCTATAATCCGAATTCTTATGAGCGTTTATGGGATAATAATTTCTTCACCCAAGTGAAATATAAAAAGCAATTCTCCCCCCGATGGGTTTTACAAGCCCAGGGAAAATACAATTATTCCAAGAATAAGTACCAGGATGAAGGGGCACAATATGAAGGAGGAATTACGACCGAGCATTACAGGCAGAACGAATATTATTTGTCCGCCACCATTGTCTACTCACCCACTAAAGAATTTTCGTTGGCCCTGGCGCAAGACGGAGCTATCAATACCTTATGGAATAATCTCCAGTTCTGCCCATACCCTACACGCTACACTTCACTCACAGCATTTAGTGCAAAGTATCAGACCGGACAGCTCACAGCCATGGCGTCTCTGGTGGGTACCTACCTCACGGAGCATGTAGAAAGTGGAGAACGGCCTGAAGATATGAGCAAACTCTCCCCCAGCGCATCCATCAGTTTCCGCCCTTGGAAAGACCAGTTATTCTACATACGCGCCATGTACAAAAGTACTTTCCGGACTCCGACCTTCAATGATTTATATTATTATCGTTTAGGCAATCGCAGTCTCCGCCCCGAAAAAGCACAGGAATACAACATAGGCATTACGTGGAGCGGTTCTCCTTGTTCATGGATAAATAACATGTCCGTAACATTGGACGGGTATTACAATCACGTAAAAGATAAAATTGTAGCATTCCCGTCAACTTACGTATGGAGAATGGCAAACTATGGGAAAGCACGCATATCGGGAGTTGATTTTACTTTCTCGACGTTCATTCCTATTATCCCTCAAATAGACCTACGCATTGCAGGAGGATATACATGGCAAAAAGCCATCGATATCACCGACAGTTCAACCAGCAACTACAAAGACCAATTGCCCTATACACCGGAACATAGTGGAAACGGCAATGTCATTGTCGAGACTCCGTGGATAAATGTCGGATATTCTGTTGTCGGAGTAGGTAAACGATATTATCTGTCACAAAATATTCCGGACTACAAGATAGATGGGTACACGGACCATACCCTCTCCGTTTCGCACACTTTCAAATTTAGCAAATATACACTTACGCTGCAGGCGGAAGTTATCAACCTGTTGAACAAGCAATACGAAGTTATAAAATATTATCCCATGCCGGGACGGAACTGGCAGGTTAGCGGTACAATACAATTTTAACCCTATAAAAAACAATGTAAAATGAAAATCAGAAGTTTATTATTCAGTTTAATGTGCCTGCTGGCACTGAACATTTCCATTACATCATGTAGTGATGATGATGACGATTATGGTCGGAATGACTCCGGAAGCAGCATAGAATTGCCCCAGAAGCGTGCCTATATATTAAATGAAGGCTCTCAGGGAGCCAACAATGCAAGTATCAGTTTCTATTGCCCGGATCAGGCAAACTTTTTCGTCAAGGATATATTCTATACACAAAACGGAGCCAAATTAGGTGATACCGGTCAGGATATGATTGAATATCGTAATAGTATTTATGTTGCAGTCAATGGTTCAAGCTATATGACACGCTTAAATACAGCCGGAGTGGAACAAGCCCGCCATGCTTTCACCGTAAATGGAGCGACACCCCGCTACATGGCAGCCGACGACGGCTATGTTTATGTAACCCTGTATGGTGGCAAAGTAGTGAAGCTGGATGCGCAAACGCTGGAAGAGAAAGCATCCCTGAGCCTTGGAAATAACCTGGAAGGTATCGTAGAATGTAACGACAAGTTATATGTGGCAAACTCCTACAAAAAGGAAGATGCCCAATTTGTATACTTATCAGATGTATTTGTCATCGACACCAAAACATTTACATTGGAAAAGACATTAACCGTAACGGTAAATCCGAACAAACTGACGGAGGCTAATGATAAAGTCTTTCTGATATCTTACGGGGATTATGGCCCCATAGGTTATACAGCCCAGATGATAGACCCGAAAGACAACAACAAAATAACGGTAATCGGTACAGCCACTGATATGGTTGCTGATGATGAAAGAGGAATGGTCTACTTTGTTAATTCGGAGACAGATTATAGTAACTGGCCTGAAACCAGTACTATAAATACCTTCTACAGCTATAATGCAAATACCCTGGAGAAAAAAGATGCCAGTTTCCTGAAAAATGCCCCGGAAGAACTTGCTTCCAGTAGTGTCTACTCCATGAGTGTGAACGAAGCTAACGGAGACATTTATATAGCCACTACTTTGTACTCTGCCGGAAACGGAAAAATCTACAGATTTGACCAAAACGGAAACTTTATCAGCCAATTTGACTGCGGAGGACAGAACCCCAAGAAAATCATCTTCTTTAATTAATATCTGAAATGTATTTGCACAAAGGATTACAATTTATTTCAATAGCAATCATAGTGTTACTTCTCTCCGCCTGCGGCGGGAGAAGTAACACTTCTTCCAGGTCCATACAAGGTGACACCATCACCTTACGGTATGTAGAAAACCTTTCTATTGTTGATTACGGAGATTATACCCTTGCACAACTACGTAATCCCTGGGATACAACCAAAGTATTGCATACCTATATTTTAGTAGATAAAAATCAGGAACTCCCCGAAGCACTGCCCGCAGGAACCATCGTCCGCACCCCGTTAAGCAAAGCTGTCATCTACTCCTCCGTGCATTGCAGCCTGTTAAAGAAACTTGGTGCACTGGAGAGCATTGGTGGTGTATGCGACCTGAAATATATCAAAATGCCGGAAATTGAAGAAGGATGCCGGAACGGTTCAATAGCCGACGTAGGCGACGGTATGAATCCTAACATTGAAAAAATCATAGATATCCATCCGGATGCGATACTCCTCTCCCCTTTTGAAAATAGTGGCGGCTACGGGCGCGTAGAAAAGCTGAATGTCCCCATCATAGAATGTGCCGAATATATGGAAACCTCCGCATTGGGACGTGCCGAATGGATGCACTTCTACGGTTTGTTGTTCGGAAAAAAACAGGTGGCAGATAGTCTGTTTACATCAGTGGAACAGAATTATAATGAGCTGAAGAGCTTAGTTGCACCCATTTCTTTTGCCCCCTCGGTGATGTGTGATTTAAAAACGAGTTCTACTTGGTATACTCCGGGCGGCAACAGTACCATCGCCAAACTATATACCGATGCGGGTGCCAGTTATATTTTCCGGGAAGATGCACACAGCGGTTCCCTCCCCTATCCTTTTGAAGTTATCTTTGAGAAAGGGCAACAGGCAGACTTCTGGCTGATACGCTACAACCAGCCCACAAATAAAACCTATAGTGAACTGGAAAAAGAGTTTGCCCCTTACGCCGGTTTCCGCGCCTTCAAAGAACGGAATATCTACGGCTGCAACACCAACCGGGTACCTTTCTACGAGGAAACACCTTTCCAGCCGGACTGGTTATTGAAAGATTTAATAAAAATCTTCCATCCTTCGATGTTAGAAGGATATGAATTGAAATATTATAGTAAATTAGCGGAATAAAATTTAATGGTTTGAAAGGCAAAGGATATATATATGGTATAGTATTGTCGGTCCTCATTCTTTTATTGATGACCGCTAATCTCTGGTTTGGTTCAATCAGCATTCCTGCCGGAGCGGTATGGAATATCCTATCGGGGAATGAGGCAGAGAAAGCCAGTTGGAGTTTTATTATCTGGGAGTCACGCCTACCGCAAGCCGTCACGGCTCTGCTATGTGGTGCGGCACTGGCTGCTTCGGGACTGATGCTACAAACAGCTTTCAATAATCCGCTGGCAGGACCATCTATTCTGGGAATAAACTCAGGAGCAAGTCTTGGCGTGGCATTGGTGATGCTGGCAGGCGGAGGAAGCATTGCAACAGGTATATTCACCTTGTCCGGTTTCTTCTCGGTGATACTTGGAGCTTTCGTTGGGTCGATGGTAGTAATGGGACTTATCCTTTTCTTTTCCACACTGATTAAAAGCAATATCATGCTGTTGATTACAGGTATCATGATTGGCTATATCACCTCTTCCGCCATATCATTGCTCAATTTCTTTGCAACAGCCGAAGGAGTACATTCTTATATGATTTGGGGTATGGGCAATTTCGGCGGTGTATCGTTACAACAATTGCCTTATTTCTCCGCGTTCTGTCTGGCAGGATTATTACTTTCCATCCTGCTTATCAAGCCACTAAATGCCATGTTGCTGGGTACACGTTATGCCGAAAACTTAGGTGTAAACATCCGCCGCACCCGCAACCTGTTGTTGATAGCCACCGGATTGCTAACCGCCGTCACCACTGCTTTCTGCGGACCTGTTGCTTTCATCGGTCTGGCCGTTCCGCATATCTCTCGCCTAATGTTGGGTACGTCCAACCACAACTCACTACTCCCTGTCACTTTGCTGACGGGTGCAGCCATTGCCCTGCTTTGCAATCTTATTTGCATTTTACCGGGTGAAGCGGGTATCATTCCACTAAATGCGGTAACTCCTGTGCTGGGAGCACCTGTTATCATTTATGTAATCGTAAACCAACGTAAAATACAATATTTCAACTGATGGAGAAAGCTGTTATCATTGCAAGCGATTTATGTATCGGCTATCGTTCGGGAAAACAAGAGAAACGGATACATGAACATCTCTCTTTCCGACTCTATCCCGGAGAACTGACTTGTCTGCTGGGAGCCAACGGAACAGGTAAGTCTACCCTACTCCGCACTTTAGCCGCCTCACAACCAGCTCTCTCTGGTGAATTACTTGTACAAGAAAAGCCGTTATCTGCCTATTCCGAGAAAGAACGTTCACGTACCATTGGCGTAGTACTGACGGATAAAACACAAGCAGGTGGATTGACTGTATATGAATTGGTAGCCTTGGGACGACAACCTCACACGGGTTTCTTCGGCAGGTTGAATAAATCAGACCATGCCATTATTGAAGAAGCATTGGAAGCTGTAGGTATCAGTCATAAAGCCCAAAGCTATACCGCAGAATTATCGGATGGCGAACGGCAAAAAGTAATGATTGCCAAAGCATTGGTGCAGGAATGCCCGCTTATCCTACTGGATGAGCCTACCGCCTTCCTGGATGTAGTGAGCCGCATTGAGATTATGACTTTACTTCACCGTCTGGCTGTAGAACAGAATAAAGCGATTTTACTTTCCACCCATGATATAGAACAGGCATTAGTGTTGGCAGACAAACTATGGCTGCTCTCCAAAGAAAACGGACTGCAATGTGGAGTCACGGAAGATATGATTCTGAGTCACCGGATGGATAGCTTATTTTCCCGCAATGATATCCGGTTTGATTATGCCCATGGGGTGTATTATCCGAAAGTGGATAGCCATCGCAATATCATCGTAGAAGCGAACGATGAAGTCTTATTGCATTGGACAACAAATGCACTGAACCGTCATGGATATGCTTGTTGCTCCGCTTCTACGGCAGGAACAACTGATTTGCCACGCATACAGGTGCTATCTGCTGAAGATTTCAGGCTATACAAGGGAAAAGAATACAAATTCCATTCTTTCGAGCAACTACTTGCCAATGTATGATAAAGGCAATGATAGTTGCATCTAAATTCACTTATTTCATCCCACAATTCATCGTTGATTATCGAAGAAACACCAAATATCAACTCTGATTACATAAGATTAATATCTCTTCCGGCAAGTATCCGCTCCGTATCCTCCACTCTTGCGGATAAAGATTATTAGCACGGTTACCTATATTCTTCACGAAACCCAAAGGAATATTCATATAAGTCAGCAGTACATAACCGCGTGGAGCACCACCGGAAAGCACAATCGCTTCTTTGCGTAAATAAGCAATAGCCTGCTCATATGATACTTCTTCACGGAAGAAAATATCATCATGCAATACATGACTCATGGCAAAAGCATGATTGGGTATCAAGTCCTTTCCCTTTACTTCGGCAAGGGCAATGCCCGCCTGAATGACACGAAGAGATTGCTGCAAAGCTGACAGTTCCGGCAAATATTCTTTAGGGAAAGCCGTTATGTTCGTTCCGTTTACTGAAAGCTCATAGCCATCCGGAGAAAAGAGCCATCCCCGGGCAACGGCCAGTTGCTCCTTGGATATACTGGCAGCAACCTTTCTCTTGCCTTGGGCTGAAACTGATTTATACTGGGTTTGCGGGGCGTTTTCCTCTGGTTTCCGAAGCACAGCAAGGAAAAAGCCTTCACCTTTCGTCCGGTGAGGAAGAAAACGATAGACAGGAAAATCTTCTCCGGCAAGCAGGTTCCCGGTGATATTCCAATCGTCAGACACATTCACCGGAAGTATCTCCGCACCGAATTCATCATGTATCCAGCGAATATTTTCTTCATCCTCCTTCGTATTATACGTACAAGTACTATAAATTAATAGTCCGCCCGGTTTCAGACTGGGCCAGATATCGGAAATGATACGTCTTTGCCGTTGCCAGCAAATGTCCACATTCTCCGGACTCCATTCGCTTATTGCAACGGGATCTTTACGGAACATGCCCTCACCCGAACAGGGAACATCAGTCAATATCACATCGAAAAAGTCCTCCAAATCGGAGAAGTCTGCCGGGTCATTGTTGGTTACCACTACACCGGGATGCCCCCACTTAGCCAGATTCTCCGCCAAAATCTGAGAACGGTTACGGATTACTTCGTTGGCTACCAACAGGCTGCCTTCAGGCAATACACTGCAGGCATGAGTAGATTTTCCACCGGGTGCGGCACAAAGGTCAAGCATCACCGCGGGTGCCTCACTCACATATTGCTTCAATGCCTGCTCCACAAACATGGACGATGCCTCCTGCACATAGTAGCAACCTGCGTGAAACAAAGGGTCGAAAGTAAATGTCAAGCGACGATCGAGATAAAAGCCTGTAGAAGACCAAAGTACAGGTCCGGCATAGCCATGAAAAAGACCGAATGAAGCATCGGGCAACTTTGCTTCATTCAGTCGGATACTTACGGGCTGTTCCTCATTCAGGGCGTCAGCCAGTTTGTTATATTCTTCATTTCCCAGAAGGGAACGGGTACGGTCTGCAAAAGATACGGGTAATTCCATGTGCCAAGTCGTTTTATGCCCGCAAAGGTAATGCAAATCGAATGCATAACTTTCATGCTTGCATAAAAAAGTTCTGCTGAGACGCTAAAAGCTAAGCTTCACCCCTGCAAAGTAGGAACGGGGAGCACCGGGACCATAAATGTAACCGGAATCCCGGCTTGCTCCTTTGTCGAAATCATTCTGGTAAGAGTTGAAAATATTCTGTACTCCCACATTGATTTGCAGGCAGATGCCGGAGAAATCAACATCATAAGCCAGCTTGGCACCCAGTTCAAAGAAGTCCGGACTCTTCACCAGCAAGTCGGCCGTGCCATTCACTTCGGACATCAGGTGAGGCACATACATCCGGCCCGTATAATTGCCGTTCAGGGCTATTGTAAGAGGCTTTGTTGGCGTATACGTAGCCGTGAAATAACCATAGAAATCCGGCGTGCGCAGTATCTTGTCGCTATGGCGTTCTGCATCCGACAAATGTTCCTTGTCCGCACTCCACTCCTCTGGAGTGTCGTACAGGCTACGTTGCACAGTCAGACCAGCCTGCAACTGGATTTTATTACGCCAGGCTATCTTTCCTTCCAACGTGCCACCATATACTTTGGCACCGGAACCGTTGATGCGCGTTTGTATCAGATAGCCGGAGCCATTGGGGTCTTCCACCGGAGCTGTCAGGACAAAAGGGTCGGACAATTTAGTGAAGAAGCCTTCTACCAGCAGGTTCGCCTGAAAATCACCGAAGTAATGGTACCAGTCCACTGAGGCGTTCACGCTGCGCGAGCGTTCTTCTTTCAGTTTTGGGGAACGGACAATAGAAATCAGTTCACCACCTACGTTACTGATATGCAAGTCTTCGTCGAACGCCTGCGGGGCCCGGAATCCTTCGGCATAGCTGAAACGGATGTTCACATCCTGCGTAGGATTGTAACGAACGTTGGCACGCGGACTGAAAATAGCTTTATCCATGATACTGTTCTTATCCACACGTCCGCCGATAAGGAAACTCCATTGCTCGTTCTTCCATTCATTTTGAAGATAAACGCTCGATATATTCACAATCTGTTTTAGCGGGTCGGGGGTGTATTTTTCAATCAGTTGTTGCAGGCGCTCGCCCGTTGCAGCAGGGTCTTCGGCCAAGGCTTTATCACGATACTTCTGGACATCCGTTCCTCTGTCATACAGGTCGTCATGGTTAAACTCCAGCCCTCCCGTCAGGTCGGAAGGCATGAACAGGAGTTTATCGAAATGATAAATATATTGTGCGCCTAGCACACCGGTAAAGTCCGTTGTGGTACCATAAGCACTGTAATAGCTATCACGCTCGATGTGTTGCGCGGAAGCATATACATTAAATGTGTGCTTCTGGTCTTTGGAGAAAGCACTGAATTTGAGTCCGCCCGTATTGATAGAATGCCTGATTTGTTCCACCAGTCCGGGTTCTCCCGAACCGTTGAGGTCGGCATCTTCGGCAATGTGGGGTGGCAGGTCGAAACGGTTACCACCACGACGTAACTCTTCCATATGATGATATTCCAAGCTCAGTTTGGAGTAAGGACTTGTACGGTAGTAGGCATTGACACCTACTGTCTGGTTCTTCAGTTTAGGCAGTTCGGAGAAACCGTCGCCATTGGAGTCCCATGCAGAGCGATGCCGGTTTTGACCGTAGACGTAAGCCCCCATCTTGTTGTCCGAAGAAACAAGAGAAAGATTCAACGTAGTGTTGTTGTCGAAAGCGCCGGAGCCGTCGAAGTTGGAAATGCTATGGGCAAACGAACCGGAATTACGGATAGGTTCTTTCGTGATGATATTCACTGTCCCGGCGATGGCGGAAGAGCCAAACAGGGCGGAACCACCTCCACGCACTACTTCCACGCGTTCTATCATGTTTGCCGGAATCTGTTCCAGTCCGTAAACACCTGCCAGAGCGGAGAAGATGGGGCGCGAGTCTATCAATATCTGCGTATATTTTCCGTCCATACCATTGATGCGTACTTGCGAATAACCACAATTCTGGCAGTCGTTTTCCACACGTACACCCGGCTGGAATACCAGTCCTTGCGACAGTGTATGTGAATTGGTCATATCAAACAGCTTGGGAGTAACCACTTTGACGAGTGTAGGCGCCAGGCGGCGGGCTGTTTCATTACGGTTGGCAGTGACCACCACACCGTCCAAGGCAACCATGTCTTCTTCCAACTCGAAGTTTTCTTCTAATGTTTTGCCCCGTTTCAGCATTACTTTACGCTCTTGCGACTTATACCCTACGGCACTGACGTACAGCGTAAACTCTCCTTCGGGAAGATTTTTCAGAAAGTAATGGCCGGAATTGTCGGTCATGGTGCCGATAGTAGTTCCCTTCAGGGCTACCGTCATATAAGGAAGGTGTTCACCTGTATTTTTTTCTATCACGTGGCCGATGATATTGGCATCGGTACCTCTTAAATCTTCTGCATAAGTGTTCCGGGAGAGCAATGCGCACACTACCCCCACCACGAAAATGATATATTTTTTCATGTAGTTCTTTTTATATTAATGAGTTAGGGAAATGATAATAGAGCAACTCGCAGCTCGTGCTCGTCACTAATCGATTAAGCTACAGGTGGAGCCCGAAGACTGATGCCGCAACGCCCCTTTACATACTTGATGCGTTCCACACCCGGAACAGCCAGTACGCACAATAAAATGAGGAAAGCCGGTGCGGCAAAAAGAACAGTAGGAAGAGATGAAGTAACAAAAGACGAAAGGAAGAAAATCGTTTCTACCTGCGCTTCCGTATGTTGATGTTCACCTTTGAAGGGATGGGAGTGCACGATAATCACCCCATTTACTACATGCGAGTGAGTAAACAGCGTAATCCCCCCTAAATATGCAATGAACAGCAAAGGAAGAAACCATTTCAATATGTTCCGTAACTTCTCCAAAAGCGTTTTTAAGATATGTTGGCGAAAATAGTACTAATTACAATAACAACCAACCGCATTTAGTTGTTTTAACCGGTTTTACCCCCAAAATACCTATATCTTATTAGTACAAGAAGCCCGATGTTACATAATGATTAAGAATTTGTTTTCATTTAATATTCTGGAGCTATAAATGATAATTTATCGCGCTTCGCGCGATAAGTGACGAGCTACAAGCTACGAGTGACAAGTGCCTTTCGGTGTGATAGCCGGGCGAATAATTATTCACCCACGAGTACAGCGCAGCAACTCGTTACTGGTAGCTCGTAGCTCGTAACTTAATTTAGCGCTCCGCGCTAAATTATTATTTATTATTTTAAAACATTTTCTAAGTGAATCCCGCAAATGGAAAAAGAATCTGCCTACAAACTAATATCTGCTCGCCTAACAACTAATCTCCGCACCGCATCCAACTAATAACTCGTTGCCTAATCATTTTTCTTACAATAACTGTTGTAATATACTATTATAACTAATGTAAGAAGCTTCTATAACTGTTGTAAGAAACTTATATATCTATGGTAAGAACATTCATTAGTATCCAAGATATTAGTTGGTAGCACACAAGATATTAGTTTCTTGCAACTCCGCCAATAGTTTGTTTCAACGAAAATACCAGCCTCCTTTAAGCAACGAATATCTCCCCCCGTAAGCTGAATATTCCAATAAATAATGCCGCATATTATCGATTTTCTAAAAAAAATATCGTCTCTTTGCAACTTTCTAACTAACATCATACGTCTAACACATAAAGAAACAATAAAAAGTAAAACATTATATGATTATGAAACGGATTATTTTAGCACTCATCGCCGCCATGACACTTTGCTCATTGGTACAGGCAAAGAACAGAACAGTTACAGAAAACGACAGTCTGGGGAACAAAAAACGCGTGATTGAACTGCGCGATACCACCATTGACGGAAAGACAGTAACCGATACGCTCAGTATCATGACCTACGAAGGCAGCAGCTCAAACAGCGGAAATGACAAAGGATGGAAGCACCACAACAATTCCGGCTGGGACTGGGGCTTAGACTTAGGAGGTAAAACTTCCGAAACCATCATCTCCGTCACCGCCATCGTCTTCATCTTCGGATTGCCCCTGCTCATCGTCTTCACGGTATTCTTCTTCAACTACAAAAACCGGAAAGCTAAATATCGCCTCGCTGAACAGGCACTGGCCAGTGGGCAACAACTGCCCGCAGACTTCTTCAAGAATGCAGAAAAAACAGAAGATATCCGCACCAAAGGCATCAAAAACATCTTCATCGGCGTCGGATTGTTCATCTTCCTCTGGGCCATCACCGGAAACTTCGGAGTGGGCTGCGTCGGACTACTTATCATGTTCACAGGCTTCGGACAATTGGTTATTTACTACACACAAGATTCTAAAAAGAACAACAAAGAGAGATGAGCCAACTCAATGACATATCGCTAGTCGCACAGGTCGTGGTGTTTCGCAACACCAGGGCCTTCGACCAGTTGGTGAAGAAGTACCAGTCGCCCGTGCGACGGTTCTTCCTCAACCTGACTTGCGGCGACAGCGAATTGAGTGACGACCTGGCGCAGGATACGTTTATCAAGGCTTACACCAACCTTGCTTCGTTCAAGAACCTGTCCAACTTTTCTACCTGGCTTTACCGTATTGCATATAATGTATTTTATGATTATCTTCGCAGTCGAAAGGAAACAGCCGAACTCGATAGCCGGGAAGTGGATGCCAACTGGAATACCAGTCAGGACGACGTGGGACAACAGATGGACATTTACCGGGCGCTGGCGACACTGAAAGAAATGGAACGAACCTGCATCACGCTCTTCTACATGGAAGATCAAAGCATCGACAAGATTGCAGGTATCACGGGATGTCCGGCGGGAACAGTCAAAAGCCACCTCGCACGGGCGAAAGATAAAATGGCTATTTACTTAAAACAAAATGGTTATGATGGAAACAACTGATGATAAACTCTTGCAGAAATTCTTCTCTGACAATAGGAAGGAGATAGAAGATAAAGGCTTCAGCCGTCGCGTGATGCACCACCTGCCCGACCGGTATTACCGGATTTCGCAGTTGTGGAGCTTATTCTGTTTTACCCTTGCCGTGGTGCTATTCTTTGTCCTTGATGGCCTGCAACTGGTGCTGGGTACTTTGCGGGAGACTTTCACCAACGCTCTGCAAAGCGGTGCAGCAGAAATCGACCCGAAATCACTGATTATAGTGGCAGTAGTGCTTCTCTACTTCGGATACCGCAAGATTTGCTCTTTGGCATAAAGCGCATCAGGCCTTGCAATAAATCCGTTTGCCCTTGCAATAATTTAGTTAGCCCTTGCCTGCTTTTTGCAGCTCAAGGGCTAATTTTTTTTAACTAATCAAACATTTCTCGCCATTATATTGTATATTTGCCAGCTCTAAATAGAAAACTAACTAAGCGTAAGAAGTTTTGAAAAGAACATTATTTATCATATTATTATCTACATTATTTTTTATAGGGAATATTCACGCGCAAGTCGTCACCAGTGACTCGCTCGTGATGCACTATTTACAACAACAAGGCATCCCTGTCACCGGCAACAATAAAGTGAAACTTCTGATGAGCGGCCGGGAGAAGTTTATTGACCTTTTCGAAGAAATACGCCACGCCAAACATCATATTCATCTGGAGTACTTCAATTTTCGCAATGACTCCATTGCCAATGCTCTATTCGACCTTCTGGCAGAAAAAGTTCAGGAAGGTGTGGAAGTCCGGGCATTGTTCGATGCTTTCGGCAACTGGTCCAATAACAAACCATTAAAAAAACGGCATCTGAAAGCCATCCGTGACCGTGGAATTGAAATAGTGAAATTCGATCCCATTACCTTTCCGTGGATTAATCATGCCATGCATCGCGACCACCGCAAGATTGTAGTGATTGACGGGGAAATAGGGTATACCGGCGGCATGAACATCGCGGATTATTATATCACCGGACTCCCCAAAATAGGCCAATGGCATGACATGCACATGCGCATCGAAGGAGATGCAGTGCGCTATCTGCAAGGCATCTTCCTCACCATGTGGAATGAGGAAACCAAACAACACATAGGCGGCCCTGTCTACTTCCCCGACCTGCCGCAACTACCCGACAGTATAGCCGAGGAAATAGCCATCGTTGACCGCACTCCACGGGAAACTCCACGTGCCATCAGTCATGTTTATGCAGCATCCATTGCAGCAGCACAGCATAGCATACAAATTGTAAACCCTTATTTCGTCCCGACAAAATCTATCCGGAAAGCCATCAAATCGGCTTTGAAGAAAGGAACAGAAGTGGAGATTATGATACCTGCCGTTTCGGATATTCCTTTTACGCCGGAAGCCTCTTTCTACATCGTTCATAAGTTGATGAAGAAGGGTGCCAAAGTCTATCTCTTTAACGGAGGCTTCCATCACTCCAAAATCATGATGGTGGACCGGAACTTTTGTACCGTGGGCACTGCTAATCTGAACAGCCGCAGTTTAAGATACGACTATGAGACGAATGCTTTTATCTTCGACCCGACAATTACACACCAGTTGAACAATATGTTTGAACGGGACAAAAAGAATAGTACTCTGCTCACCCCCGAAGTTTGGAAAAAGCGTTCCGGCTGGAAGAAATTCGTAGGTTGGGTGGGCAATCTGATGACTCCGTTCCTCTAATTTTCAATGGGAAATTATTCTATCTGCCGAAGTTTAGTTACCTTTGGCGAGGCAAAAAAGATTGCCTATTTTGTTGTTTATAATTCGTAACCTGCAATCATGAAACAATATTTAGACTTACTCAACCGGGTACTTGCCGAAGGCATACACAAGGAAGACCGCACCGGAACGGGTACAATCAGCATTTTCGGTCATCAAATGCGCTTCAATATGGATGAGGGTTTTCCTTGCCTCACCACTAAGAAATTACATCTGAAATCCATCATATACGAACTGTTGTGGTTCCTGAATGGTGATACAAATGCCAAATACCTGCAAGATAATGGTGTCCGCATCTGGAACGAGTGGGCTGACGAAAACGGTGAATTGGGACATATATACGGTTATCAATGGCGTTCGTGGCCTGATTATAAAGGTGGCTCCATTGACCAAATCAGTGAAGCGGTAGAAACCATTCTTCATAATCCGGACTCCCGTCGCATCATTGTCAGCGCCTGGAATGTAGGGGATCTCGATAACATGAATCTTCCTCCTTGCCATGCCTTTTTCCAGTTCTATGTTGCAAATGGGCGGTTGAGCCTGCAACTCTATCAACGCAGCGCTGATATTTTCCTCGGCGTACCTTTCAATATTGCGTCTTATGCCCTGCTATTACAGATGATGGCACAGGTCACGGGATTGAAAGCTGGTGATTTCATTCACACCCTCGGTGATGCTCATATTTATCTAAACCATCTGGAACAGGTGAAATTACAACTCACCCGCGAACCGCACCCGTTGCCACAGATGAAAATTAATCCGGATGTAAAGAGTATCTTCGATTTCAAATATGAAGATTTCGAATTGGTGAATTATAATCCACATCCGCACATAGCAGGAAAAGTATCAGTTTAACTGATTTATGAATTATGATTTATTTTCAAGAATCATAATTCATAAACCATAAATCATAAATCCATGGTTAGTATCATCGCTGCCGTAGACCGTAACTTAGGCATCGGCTTTCAAAATAAGCTTTTATTCTGGCTTCCTAATGACTTGAAGCGCTTCAAGGCATTAACTACAGGAAATACTATCATCATGGGAAGAAAAACTTTCGAGTCTCTTCCCAAAGGTGCCCTGCCTAACCGGCGGAACGTGGTACTTTCCTCCAATCCCAAAGCCCAATGTCCCGGTGCAGAGATATTCCCTACCCTCGAAGCAGCTTTACAAAGTTGTCAACCCGAAGAACAGGTATATATTATCGGCGGTGCAAGCGTATACAAACAGGCAATGCAGGTAGCAGACATGCTCTGCCTGACAGAGATTGACGCACAAGCACTTCAGGTAGACGCTTACTTTCCGATTGTAGACTCTGCGGTATGGCACGAAAAAAGCAGGGAATCTCATCCTGTTGATGAGAAACATCCCTGCCCTTATGCATTTGTGGACTATGTTCGCAAGTAATCCTTAATCTTCATCCACTTCCACCATTATCGGCATTTGCCGTTTAATGGCTTCATGGAAAGATATCAAAGTCTCGGTACGCGCCAATCCCAGAGGCTGCAATTTATCATGAATGATACTCAGCAAGTGATGGTTGTTTCGTGCATAGAGCTTGATAAACATATCATATTTTCCTGTTGTAAAATGACATTCCACAACTTCAGGAATAGCCTCAAGCGCCCTCGTCACAGCATCAAAAGATTCAGGGTCTTTCAGGTAAATGCCAATGTAAGCACAAGTTTCGTAACCTATCTTTTCCGGGTCGATGACATATTCCGAACCTTTCAAAATACCTAAATTCGTCAGCTTTTGTATGCGTTGGTGTATGGCTGCGCCGGAAACATTACAGGCTCTTGCCACTTCAAGGAAGGGAATACGGGCATTGTCTGCAATCAATTTCAGAATTTGCTCGTCTAAAGTATCCAATTGATGATGTCCCATTTCTAAATTTATGATTAATAAATAACGATTGTTTTTACCGTATTCTCACACAGTAATGTGCAAAGTTAGCGAAATTTTTCCCAATTAAAATACGATTTATTACTTTTCTTGCTAAAAAATGAATAAACCCGCACAACGCTTTTATTCATTAATCGGAAGAAATTGGAGATGACCGACAAAGATTGTATCTTTGGAAAAAATAAAATTGTTATGAAGAAATATCTTGCACTCGCACTATGCTTACTGATGGTAGCAGCAAGCCGTGCACAAAACTACACAGAGTATTTTGCAGATAAAACACTGCGCATCGATTACATCTTTACGGGAGACGCTTCCCGGCAAAGTGTATGTTTGGATGAATTATCCGTACTCCCTTCATGGGCCGGAAGGCGTCATCACCTATCCGAATTGCCCTTGCAAGGTAATGGACAAATCATTATGAAGGATTTGGAGAGTGGAACAATTATCTATACGACTTCTTTTTCTTCTCTCTTTCAGGAATGGTTGGAAACAGACGAAGCAAAAACGGTTAATAAAGGATTTGAGAATACATTCCTGTTGCCTTACCCGCTACGTCCAGCAGAGATAGAAATCACTCTTTTAAGCCCAAGAAAAGAGATACGCACCCGTCTGAAACACATTGTTCGTCCAGATGATGTACTCATCCATCAAAAAGGAACAACGCACATTACTCCACACAAGTATTTACTGGAAAGTGGTAATACAGACAAATGCATCGATGTCGCTATCCTTGCAGAAGGTTATACCTCCGATGAAATGGATATATTCTATCAGGATGCGGCAATTGCCTGCGAGAGTTTGTTCTCTCACGAACCGTTCAAAAGTATGAAAGGTCGCTTCAATATCGTAGCTGTTGCCAGCCCCTCCGACGACAGTGGTGTAAGTGTCCCCCGGTTAGGGGAATGGAAACACACTGCTTTCAACTCACATTTCAGCACATTTTATTCCGACCGCTACCTGACTACGCGCCGGGTGAAGTCCATACACGATGCCCTAGCCGGAATACCATATGAACATATCATCATTCTTGCCAATACAGAGGAGTATGGTGGTGGCGGTATATACAATGCTTATACCCTGACCACTGCGCACCACCCTATGTTCCGTCCTGTAGTTGTGCATGAATTCGGGCACAGTTTCGGCGGCCTGGCAGACGAATATTTCTACGATAACGATGTTATGACTGATACATATCCCTTAAATGTAGAGCCTTGGGAGCAAAATATAAGTACTCGCGTAGACTTCGCCTCCAAATGGGAAGATATGCTTGGTAAAGACACTCCTATTCCCACCCCTGTCAGTGAACAAACGAAATATCCTGTAGGAGTTTATGAAGGAGGAGGATACTCTTCAAAAGGCATTTTCCGTCCTGCTGATAATTGCCGCATGCGTACCAATGAACACCCTACATTCTGTCCGGTATGCCAGCGTGCACTGCAACGACTCATCGATTTCTATACTAAATAATAAAAAGACTAAACTTTAAAAAACAACATTATGATTAGACTCCAGCGCATCAGCACTGCTGATGAATTCTTGTATGAATACATGGAACAGTTAATAACCACCGCCTTCCCGCCGGAAGAGCACCGTCCGTTAGAGGAACTGCGTTTGTACACTGACAATAAGCCTCATTTCCACAATAATATTATTTTCCACCATGACACTCCTGTAGGTTTCATTACTTATTGGGATTTCGGTAAATTCTATTACGTAGAACACTTTGCCATCGATCCGGCCCAGCGTAATGGCGGACATGGCAAGAATGTCTTAAGCCACTTATGCCAGCTACTCCAGCGTCCCATTGTTCTGGAAGTAGAAACACCCGAAGAAGAAATGGCACAACGACGCATCAACTTCTATAAACGCCAAGGCTTCGTACTTTGGGAGAAACCATATCTTCAACCGCCATATAGACCCGAAGACGATTATCTACCCATGTTACTTATGACTCATGGAGACTTAGAATGTGAGAGGGATTTCGAAAAAGTAAAAGAAGATATATACCGGGAAGTATATAACATAAAAGGATAAATAAAAGGCGCTTGTTTCTCGAACAAGCGCCTTTCATTTATATAGTTTGATCTAACTTCTTACTGACGCGGTTGCGCAGAATAGTTAAGTTTCAATGCATAAGCTTTACGAAGAGCTTCTTTGATATCTGTAACGATACCCATTTTTGTATCTTGGTCAACCTTCAAAGAAACAGTCATCTGCGGCTGATCCTCTTCCTTCATACTGGCACGTTCACCAATAATGTAGTCCTGGATTTCAGCAACTTCAGCATAGCTGTCATTCAATTGGATACGGCTTTCATTACCCAGTTTCTTACGGAACTCGGCTGTAGGTTTTCCTACATAGATAAACGTAACCAAAGATTTCTTTTCCAATTTTTCCAACTCAGTAGCTTGCGGAACCTTAAACTCAACCTTCAGTGTTACCTCACGCATTGTTGTTACAATCATAAAGAAGAACAACAGGGTGAAGATAAGGTCAGGCAGAGAAGAAGTATTCAACGCAGGCATTTCGCGTTTACCAGTCTTATTAAATTTTCCCATTACTTCTTTTCTCCGTACTTTTTAGGTTCTGCCTCAGAAATCTTCTGAGGATATACATCACGAATTGCTTTTTGTTGATCTTCATCCAAAGCGGCATAATTCTTGCCAAACTTTTCCTGAGACAATTCTTCTCTCAACTCATTATAAGCAGCCACCAGTTCATTCTGAACTGTCAAATATGCCTTATAGGAAGATCCACGGTCGCAACGCAAAGAAACTACATGCTTTTCCGTAACCTGCATAGTGCCAAAGAAAGGTATCTCTTTTGCATGCTTTTCCGGTTTGGCTTCATCATTATACGGGTTAGCAATAAATTCTTTTGCCTTATCTCTCAATTGATCTACATTGATGTACTCTCCATTGGCCATGAGTTGGTCATTCATGTTCAAGAAGACAGTCAAAACGTTACGCTCCTTAACCTTATCTGAATCATCCTTTCTATCTTCAGTCTCGGGTGGTGGCGGTAAACGTCTTGCCAAACCACGGTCCGTATCCATAGAAGTCGTAATCAAGAAGAAGATCAACAATAGGAAAGCGATATCCGCTGTAGAACTTGAGTTTATATCAGGAACTTTTCTTTTTCCTTTTGCCATTGTAATTACTCCATTAAATTGAGTTGCCTCAATCGATTATGATAATTTCTTTTTAATACTACTAAAAAGCATTGCAAGAACAGTTGCCCCCAGTAGGAAATAAATAGTATACAAAAACATATCAGTTATCTTCAGCCAGAACGGAACATTATCAGTTCCACTATAGCCTGGGATATTCATTTGTTCACCACTACCCATAGACCAAGCAACGATCATTACAACAGCTAACAAAATAACACCAAGCAATGACTTCAAAGCCTTTACCGGATTATCTTTTAATGCTGTACCAAACTGCAGAATAAATCCACCTACCATTGCAATAACAGCCAAAGCAAACAAACCATACATTAAATACAGCATGCTATCTGTCTGTGCAGGCTGCCACATCTCTGGGTCAACACCCATCAGTACTGCATCGCCCTGAGCGTCTCCCCCGAAGTAGAATAAGCCCAATACTACTAAAATAGCGGCGAATAAAACATACAGTACGTAATATGATACTCTATATGATAATTTAGCCATTTCTCTTATTTTTTGTATTTCAAGTTATATTTGATAACCATGTCCAACAGAGTGATAGAAGAATCTTCCATTTCGCTGGTCAAAGCCTCAATCTTAGACAGGATATAGTTGTAGAATACCTGCAGAATCAAGGCAACGATCAAACCGAAGATAGTTGTAATCAAGGCAACTTTCATACCACCTGCTACAACCGTCGGAGAGATATCACCTACTTGTTGGATCTTATCAAATGCCTGCACCATACCAATTACAGTACCCAAGAATCCTAAAGACGGAGCCATTGCGATGAACAGTGTGATCCAAGAGCAACCTTTTTCCAAGTAACCAGCTTGTACACCACCATAAGATACTACTGACTTCTCAACTACGTCAAGACCTTGATCAATTCTCAATAAGCCTTGGTAATAAATAGAAGCGATAGGACCTCTTGTATTACGTGCGATGTCTTTAGCAGCTTCTACGTCGCCTTTTTCCAAAGCAGCTTCAATAGCAGCCAAGAATTTCTTTGTGTTGATTTCAGCCAAGCTCAGATAAATGATACGTTCGATGCAGAATGCAAGACCGATAACCAAAGCAATAGCAACCAAACTCATGAAAGATGCAGTACCTTCAATAAATTTAGTCTTGATTTCCTTGTGAATACCACCTT
This sequence comes from uncultured Bacteroides sp., assembly GCF_905207245.1. GTDB lineage: Bacteria > Bacteroidota > Bacteroidia > Bacteroidales > Bacteroidaceae > Bacteroides. Next base: position 166,781 of record NZ_CAJLKP010000001.1, read on the forward strand.
CTTCTGCCTCTACAGTAGCATCACCAGCAGGAGCTGCTTGAGCTGCAGGAGCAGCTTGTTCTGTTTGTTCAGCTGCAGGAGCATCTTGAGCCTGAGCAAGTTGAGTTGAGCCAAATGTTAAGACTCCCATCACAGCAACAATTGCAAATAACTTTTTCATTGTGTGTCTAATTTTTAAGATTAATTAATTAAATTGTTTATTATATTCATTTATTGTTTTTGTTTCCTTCTTTCATCCTGCGGAGAGACGGGGATTCGAACCCCGGATACCCTTTAGAGGTATACACGCTTTCCAGGCGTGCCTCTTCAACCACTCGAGCATCTCTCCAATAGACGCTTCTTTCTAAAACGGCTGCAAATTACAAAAAAAATGCGAACCACAAGCGTTTTCAGCTACAAATGTATTCTTTTTTTCGTTCTTGCCCTCCATTCTCCCTGTTTTATCTTTAATAAAATCTCAAAATTAATAAACTTTAAAATCTTCGCGATGTTATTTGAGCATTCCAAACACTTTTAAAGCGTTTTCAGAAGTTACGTTTCCAACGGCATCAGGAGACAGCCGGTAAATCTCGGAAACCTTCATCAAAGTATCTTTCACATTAGCACTCTCATTTCTTTTACCACGATTCGGCACCGGAGTCAGGTAAGGAGAATCGGTTTCGAGGACAATCCTCTCTAAAGGTATTTCTAACAAAACTTCCGGAAGATGGGATTTTTTAAAAGTGACCACACCATTTATTCCAATGAAGAAATCAGAAAACTCAAGGATCTTCGAAGCCTCTTCGACACCACCTGTAAAACTATGGAATATTCCTTTTAAAGGACTTTTCTTGTAAGGTTCCAGCACCTTATATATATAATCAAAAGCATCTCGGCAATGGATTACCACAGGAAGTTCATATTCTAATGCCCAGTTAATCTGCCTATCTAATACAGCTTGTTGCTCTTTCAGGAAGGTTTTATCCCAGTAAAGGTCCATACCAATCTCTCCAATCGCAACATACTCTTTGGAAGATTCCAATTCATACGCTACAAATTCCAGTTCTTTTTCATAATCGGCATTCACCGAAGTTGGGTGTAAGCCAATCATAGGGAAACAGTAACCTTTATAAGTGTTACAAACCGAAAGCATTGTACCGGCAGTCGTACTGTCTATATTAGGCATAAAGATGTGAGTAACTCCTACAGCACGTGCACGTTCAATAACCTGTGGTAAATCTTCTGAAAATTCCTCTAAAAAAAGATGGGAATGTGTATCAATTAATCTCATTCGTTCGCTTCTTCTTTTCGTTTTTCGCCGGTACGGTAATAGTAAATCAATCCGTAATCACGACACAAATTCAAACGTTTCTCATTAGGAGAAACCTCTTCAAATTTCTTTTCTACCTGATTCCAAATATCTAATATCAGTTCATCTGCGGTAGTTCGCATAGCAGAGAGAGCATCTAAGCTACGTGCGGTTAAAGTTTGCAGATTCTTCTGCCTGTCATAGCTATCTGTAAAGATATCATAATGTACCCTGACTTTCGCAATTGTAGGATTATAAATAGGAATACCGCCCTGTGAAGTTCGCTTAGCCTCTCCATCTATAATTTTTCTCCCCCACTCCACCAATGCAGTCTCTGTCGATAAATCCGGCACATTCGTACTATCGGCCGGCAAGCCATAATATGCTTTATGCGCTGCACGCAGCTCCAAACGAATCACTGCCAGATTCAAAACCTGAATAAAATGAGAAACATACAGACGCGCCATCTTCACATTAGCCTGATGCTTGCGCCCTGCTTGAGACTGACGCTCAAAGCACTGCGAATAATAAGACTGGGCAGCTTCAAATTTTGTCAAAAAATTCCGGGCCTCAGTCAATGTCTTCAAAGAAACTGCCAAATCGTAAAGATTATAGGTATCAGCTTTTGCAACCACTGCTTTCAGTGCCCGTATTCTCGCTTGGTCTGTATTTGGTAATCTTCTATAAGGCATACTTTCAAAAAGTACAATTACACTTCTCTGTGCATGAGATTTTCTATAATCTTTCTAAGTTCTTCTTTCTTTTCCTCTGCAATGCTGACAGTTGCAAGACTTTCCATTGCACGATTACTATACTCCGACATTTTATTCTCGCAAATCTCTTTCACGCCAATCCGGTCATAGAGTTCTGTAACAGCCGCAATCTTCTCAACCGACAAGAAAGTCTCTGCATTTATCCAATGATTCAATTGATTGCGCTGCTCCGCATTGGCATGTTCCAATGCCTTAATCAGCATATACGTTTTTTTATTGCAAAGAATGTCCCCGCCAATATTTTTCCCAAACACCTTGGGGTTACCATAAACATCCAAAAAATCATCTTTCAACTGGAAAGCGACCCCTATGTTCATGCCAAAATCATACAAATGCTCGGCATCTTCCACTGAAGCACCGCCCAAGCGAGCACCTATCTTCAGACTTGCGGCCAATAAAACCGCAGTTTTAAGGCGAATCATTTCCAGGTATTCTTCTGCCGCAACATCGTTCCTTTGTTCAAACTCCATATCCATCTGCTGTCCTTCGCATATTTCAAGGGCTGTCAGACTGAAAAGTTCCATAACTTCTTTCAGAAAAGCTGAAGGACATTCTGCCATAAATTGATAAGCAAGAACCAACATTGCATCTCCCGAAAGAATAGCAGTATTATCATTCCAAACTTTGTGAACAGTTTCTTTTCCTCTGCGACGATCAGCCCGATCCATCAAGTCATCATGCAGAAGAGTGTAATTGTGATAGACTTCAATACCGGTGGCTGGAGCATAAACATGGGTCACGTCTTCCTGATATAGATTATATGCCATCAACATTAATACCGGGCGAATCCGCTTTCCGCCCATAGACAAAACATATTCTATCGGAGCATACAATCCTTTTGGAGTACGCGTAAACTGTAAACCAGCAATATGAGAATTAAAATTTTCGAGTAGCTCGGAAGCTGTAAACATAGTGATAGTAAATTAAGGGAAATAGAGGTAATAAAAAGAGGCTGCTTTTCCGGCAGCCTCTTTTCTATATCGATAACGTATTACTGCAATCTAAACATTACAGGCACCGTATATTTAACGCGTACCGGTTTACCGCGCTGCATACCAGGTTTCCATTTCGGCATGGTACCAATCACACGAAGTGCTTCTTTATCCAAATACGGGTCAACACCTCTTATGACTTTAGCATCTACAATACTACCGTCCTTGTTAACAACGAACTGTACTGTTACACGACCTTGAGTACCATTTTCCTGTGCAATAGTCGGATATTTGATGTTCTTGCTCAAAAATTGCATCAAACCAGCCATACCACCATTCGGAAATTCAGGCATTTGTTCTACAACCTCAAAAATGGTTTGTTCTTCCGGTTCTTCTTCAACAACAGTTACAGGCACGTATTTTACCTCTACTGCCTGACCTGTTTCTTCAGAAGAAGCGATAACAGTTTCTTCCACATCAGCATCATCAGCTACGATTTCTAATGTTTCGTTAATCGGAGCTACTTCTGGAGGAGGAGGAGCGACCTTTTCTTCCTGTTCAGTAATAGGAACCATTTCTTCTTCAAAATAGAGATCAGTAAGGGCCTGGCTCGTATCAATTTTGATATCACGCTTTGTCCATTCAAATGCTATAAACATAAAGGCAAGCACAATAACATAACCAATAAGCATCCAAGTCGATTTTTTGTTCTCCAAATCTGCTTTAGGTGTTTTCTTAATTTCCATAATTATAATATTATTTTAACGTGTTTCTCATTTTGGGCAAATATAGTACTTTTTCTGCAAAACGTTCATTCGTACTATCTTTTTTAAGACAATATGCACCCATTTTTGTTTTTTTTATCCTTCACAAAGCACACCTGTGCTTTTGTGCCACAAATGTAACGAGATATTTTAAAAATACCGTATCTTTGGCAATAATTTTAAATGAAATGTTGAAAAAGTCTTTTATAACGGCGTTACTACTCCTGATTTTCTCCGTTTTACATGCACAAGACGGAACCAGCGCCTTCCAATTTCTGAAGCTTCCCTTTTCTGCCCATGCATCGGCACTGGGTGGAGAAAACATTTCTATTATAGAAGACGATTTGACCATGGCTGTACAAAATCCGGCCCTCCTTTCGTGTGTAGCGGATAAGACTCTCAATCTTAATTATATGCTTTATATGGACGGGGTAAACGTTGCCGGAGCCGCATTTGCACGAACTGCAGGCGAACGTTCCACATGGGCAGTAACCGCCCAATATGCAGATTATGGAGAATTAAAAGAAACCACCGAAGAAAATATTGAAATCGGCACTTTCTCTGCCAAAGATATCTCCATATCGGGTATTTACACCTATGATTTAAGTGATTATTGGAGCGGTGGTGTACGAACCAACTTCATCTATTCCCATTATGACAAATATTCTTCGTTTGCCATCGGTGTTGATCTGGGACTGAATTATTATCATCAGGAATCTGATTTTTCTGCCTCACTCGTTGCGCGCAATCTGGGAGGACAACTCAAGACTTTTGAAGAACGGCATGAAAAGTTGCCTATTGATGTACTGCTCGGTTTCAGCAAACGACTGGCACATGCCCCATTCCGGCTTTCGCTGACCTTGCATGATTTGACGCATTGGAGTGCCTCAACCACGGCAGCAAACAATTTCGGAAAGAAATTGTTAAATCACATAGCCCTCGGAATCGATTTTCTTCCGACCGATAACTTTTATCTAGCAGCCGGATACAATTTCCGCCGTGGAGAAGAAATGAAGATAAACGGCTCCAACCATTGGGCTGGTTTCACCTGCGGTGCAGGAATACAATTGAAACGGCTGAAGCTCGGAATAGCATACGCCAAATATCATGTGAGTTCATCCTCACTCATCTTTAATCTGTCATATACCTTATAATATATAATAGTATAACTCAAAATGAAAAAGATAACTATCGCAATCGACGGCTTTTCTTCTTGTGGGAAGAGCACTATGGCAAAAGACCTTGCCCGTGAAATAGGCTACATCTACATCGACAGTGGTGCCATGTATCGCGCAGTCACTCTATATAGTATAGAAAACGGCATTTTTCAGGGGAACGAGATTGATACGGAAAGGCTTCGGAAAGAAATCGACGATATACACATCTCATTCCAACTGAACCCGGAAACCGGACGCCCGGACACTTATTTAAATGGAGTAAATGTAGAAGATAAAATTCGCGGTATAGTTGTTTCTTCGCGCGTTAGTCCTATTGCAGCTTTAGGATTCGTGCGCAAAGCGATGGTAACCCAACAACAGGATATGGGCAACTCCAAAGGTATCGTCATGGACGGACGTGATATCGGAACCACCGTATTTCCTGATGCCGAACTGAAAATCTTCGTGACTGCCACACCTGAAATCCGAGCACAACGCCGTTACGATGAACTGAAAGCCAAAGGACAAGAAGCCAGTTTCGATGAAATTCTGGAAAACGTGAAGCAACGGGATTACATTGACCAGAACCGGGAAGTAAGTCCGCTCCGCAAAGCGGATGACGCCTTACTGTTAGACAATACTGACATGACAATTCCTCAACAAAAGGAATGGTTGCAAGAGCAATTCAATAGAATCGTTAAGGGATAAAATAAAAAGGGTGTAGCCCTAAACTATAAAGGGTGTAGCCATCCGGGGCAAAGGGTGTAGCCTTGAGTAGTAAAGGGTGTAGCCCTTTGGGAAGATAGCTTACTATCTGTATTTCATGTTATTAGATTATGGTAAAAGTAGAAATAGACGAAGGTTCCGGCTTCTGCTTCGGCGTAGTCACCGCGATAAATAAAGCTGAAGAAGAGTTAACGAAAGGCGGTACACTGTATTGCTTGGGAGACATTGTACACAACAGCCGCGAAGTGGAGCGTCTGAAAGAGATGGGACTCATCACTATCAATCACGACGATTTCAATCATCTGCACAACGCCAAAGTGTTGCTGCGTGCCCACGGTGAACCACCCGAAACGTATGAAATCGCCCGCCGCAACAATATCGAAATCATTGATGCTACTTGCCCGGTAGTGCTCCGGTTACAAAAGAAAATAAAGCAAGAGCATGTTCAGAAAGACGATTCAGATAAGCAAATCGTTATCTATGGGAAAACCGGTCATGCAGAAGTCCTCGGACTGGTGGGACAAACCACTGGGAAAGCAATTGTTATTGAAAAGCTGGAAGAAGCCCAAAAGCTGGATTTAAGCAAAAGTATCCGTTTATATTCGCAAACCACGAAGTCGCTGGACGAATTCCAAAAGATAGTGGAGTACATTAAGGAACACATTTCACCTGAAGTCACGTTTGAATATTACGATACCATCTGCCGCCAAGTGGCCAACCGCATACCGAATATACGGAAATTCGCAGCATCACACGACTTGGTATTCTTCGTAAGCGGAAAGAAAAGTTCCAACGGGAAAATGTTGTTCAGCGAATGTCAGAAAGTCAATCCTAATTCCCATCTGATAGATAGTGCTGAAGAAATAGACAGTTCTCTGCTCACCGGAGCTTCTTCTATCGGAGTATGCGGAGCAACTTCTACCCCGAAATGGCTGATGGAAGAGATTTCAAAGGCTATTCAATCACGCCTTACGGAACAATAAGTCACTGTTTTGAAACAACAAATTAACATTAAATATGAATAGCGCCCTTAGCTTTTTGCTATCTTTGCGGCGATTATTAACATCAAACTAAAAGATTGTTATGGGAACAGTTAAGTGCATAGGTATTTTGACATCCGGTGGTGATGCACCGGGAATGAACGCCGCTATTCGTGCGGTAACACGCTCTGCTATTTACAACGGATTACAAGTAAAAGGTATATATAGAGGTTACAGAGGTCTGGTAACCGGCGAAATCAAAGAATTCAAGAGCCAGAACGTAAGTAATATTATACAATTAGGTGGTACAATCCTGAAAACAGCCCGCTGCCAAGAATTTACAACACCCGAAGGACGCCAGATAGCATATGATAACATGAAAAAAGAAGGCATTGACGCTTTGGTTATCATCGGTGGTGACGGCTCATTGACAGGTGCCCGTGTCTTCGCACAGGAGTTCGACGTACCTTGTATCGGATTGCCAGGTACTATTGACAACGACTTGTACGGAACAGATACGACTATCGGTTATGATACAGCTTTGAATACGATTCTGGATGCAGTAGATAAAATCCGCGATACTGCAACTTCTCACGAGCGTTTGTTTTTCGTGGAAGTGATGGGGCGTGATGCCGGTTTCCTTGCTTTGAACGGTGCCATTGCATCAGGTGCAGAGGCAGCCATTATCCCGGAATTTAGTACAGAAGTCGACCAACTGGAAGAATTTATCAAGAATGGTTTTCGCAAATCCAAAAATAGTAGCATCGTGCTCGTAGCCGAAAGTGAACTGACAGGCGGAGCCATGCATTTTGCGGAACGCGTGAAGAACGAATATCCTCAATATGATGTACGTGTCACTATCCTTGGACACTTGCAACGCGGTGGAAGTCCTACGGCTCACGACCGTATCCTTGCCAGCCGACTTGGTGCAGCAGCTATCGATGCAATCATGGAAGGACAGCGAAATGTAATGATTGGTATCGAGCATGATGAGGTGGTATATGTCCCCTTCACAAAAGCTATCAAGAATGATAAGCCGATTAAGAAAGAACTGGTGAATGTCCTGAGAGAATTATCTATTTAATTCAGGGATATTTCAAATGATAAAGAAGGCGCAGTTAAAATAACATCTGCGCCTTTCTTTGTTTATAACCATTTGGCAACAATTTCTTCCGTTTTATTCCACAGTTCTTCCATCTGTATATGATGAGTATACTTTTCAGAAAGTGTCTTAGGATGACAACTTACATTCAGTGTTCCGGAACGTTGTCCCGCTTCCGCATCCAGCAATAAATTAATTGCCGTTGCCGCACCCTGCCGGGGAGTGCGGATGAATGGACGAAAAAATATATCTGTCAGCGGATCAAACCACATATGCATCGTAATAATCTTCGTAGAAACAATACCCGGATCGGCAGCATTGACAGCGATTCCTTTCTCTTTTACCTTCTCTGCCAAAGCTATTGTAAAAAGAGTCAGTGCTAATTTTGTATTGCTATAAATCGGAATACGCCAGAAAACACCTTTTTTTCCACGCAGGAAAAAATCCGGAAAGTCCAGTTTGCCGATGGCATACGTACAAGATACCATATTCACAATGCGGCTTCCCTCTCCCATCAATGGCAGCAACTTACGGGTCAAAAGATAAGGACCTACATAATTGACACTAACAGTGCGTTCCAGCCCATCTCCGGTGATACGTCGGGAGGTTTCCATGGTTCCGGCATTATTCATCAACAAGGTGATTGTTTCTCCACGCCGAAGTAGTTCATTCGCAAAGGAAGCCACAGAAGATAAGGAAGACAAATCAATTGATAGTATCTCGAGTGCCGTATTTCCGGTTTCCTGTATTAATAATTGGCGCTTAATTTCCGCAATTTGCGGATCACGACATGCCATGATTATTTTATATCCGGCAAAGGCAACGGCACGTGTTATCTCCATTCCCATGCCACCATCCGCCCCGGTTATGATTGCAAGTCCTTGTTTCATTCAGATTCTATTTTCGCTATTTCCTGTTTCAGACAGGTCGGAAGTTCTTCACCTAAGTGTTGATGACATGCCATCTCAATGGAATACATCCGGGCTATGCAGTAATTACTATGCTTACAATTACAACGTGCCTTCTCCTCTTCGCGCATACGGTTGACAAAGCCTGGTTCATTGAGCAATGCACGCGCCATCTGCACGGCTTCAAAACCATCATCCAGCACTTCATCTATCTTTTCACGAGATACCAAACCACCTACATATACCAATGGTATTTTAATTTCTTTCCGGAATTTCAACGCATCTTCCAGAAAGTAGGCCTCTTTGAAAGGAACAGTCGGTATCATCCATTTTCCCACCATCCGCACACCATACTTCAACCACCAACAATTCATATAATGAGTCATGGAGCGGATAGGCATCTGCCCCCGCATCACATACATAGGAGCCTTACTAACAAAACCTCCGCTCAGCACCAATGCATGAGCTCCCGATTGTTCCAGACGCTTTGCCACCTGCATCGTTTCATCTATCTCCATACCGCCACGAAAACCGTCGCGCATGTTCATCTTCACCAATACAGCCATATCAGTTCCGGCGGCTTTCATCACTTCTTCCATCACCATGTCCATAAAACGCATCCGGTTTTCCAGCGAACCACCAAAGCAATCCTTACGGTGATTGGTATAAGGAGAAAGAAACTGAGAAATCAGATATCCGTGTCCGGCATGTATTTCAACTGCATCAAAACCAGCTTCACGAGCCAGATTCACAGCACAGGCATACGCACGTGCCATCTCCGGCAATTCCTCTTTCTTCAAGCCACGAACGAAAGTAGGTGAATAAAGATTGAAACCAGTGGAAGCTCCGACAGGAGTAACACCACAGATACTTTTATGCGACATATTGCCACAATGTCCCAATTGGATAGCTGCTGCAGCACCTTCGGCATGTACAGCATCAGTCAGTTCCTTTAATCCGGGGATAATTTCAGGCCGCATCCATAATTGCCGGTCAAAGGATAATCCACTTTGAGTGACAGCTGCATAGGCCACAGTAGTCATACCAATACCCCCAGCCGCAACTAAGCGGTGATAGTCAAGCAACATTTGCGAAGGAGCATTACCCGGACACATACTTTCAAATGCTGCTGAACGGATAGTACGGTTCCGTAAAGTCAGCGGACCAAAAGTTACAGGAGTAAACAACTTGCTCATGAGTTATAATTTATGATTTATATATAGAGAATCAATAGAGAAAGGGAAATACACGTTTCCGGTTTCCTACTTCATCACCAAATTCTTCTTTGTAACGATGCCAGATAGCATTGGCACGTGGCACCAGATTAGCCACTGTCCACCATAAAAAGACAAGTCCGGAAAGCGACCACGTCAGTATTGCCCACCCGGCCCATTCCACAATCTCACCGAAGTAATTGGCAGAGGTGACATAGCGGTACATACCTTTTGAAGGCAGATAATGCCGTGTATCTCCTGGTTTGCGCAAATGGCGAATGATGTAATCAGAATACCAGTTAATAGCCATACCGGTGAAAAACAATAATACCCCGACAATAAACTGGGGAGTCATCAGCCAAGCAGGTGTATAGAGAGTAGCGGGTGCCAGGTAAAAGAGCCATTCGCCCTGCATAAAACCATTCAACAGGTTAAATATCATTCCCATCAGCATAATGGCAATCGGCATCCCGCTCTTTCCTTTTAACAGTAAAGGGAAAATGAATGCACGCTGAAAATAGTGTAATTGGAATAAAAGGAAGAAAATCAACGGGACAAGCGAATAATAACACTCAGAGTTCCACCAAAGTATCACCATTACAATGAATACCGGTGCTTCCATTAGTATCCAAGCCAGTTTGTTGTTAATAGAAAAGCCCCATGATGCAGTGCGGAACATTCCATACCCCGCTTTGATGAAGTAAAGTGCGATAAAAACAAATAGTGCAATGATGCTCATCGCACCAAGAAATATCCGGAAAGTATCTTGCTCCATACTGTTTTCGATTTAAGTACGGCAAAGATATAGAAAAAGGGGGAAAAAGAAAACTTTCTCCCCCTAAATAGTTTACAAGAACTTATCGTTTCTTTATAGGCACATAAGGTGTTTCTTCGAGTACATTCTTGTAGGCCGGACGGATGATGCGCTTACCTTCGAAGTTCAATTCTTCGTTACGGTGGGCACACCAACCTACGATACGGGCCATAGCAAACAACGGCGTAAAGATTTCCTGCGGCAATCCAATCATCTCATAAACAAAGCCAGAATAGAAATCAACATTGCTCGATACCGTCTTTCCGTTATTCTTCACGCGACCAAATACTTCGATGGCACGCTCTTCCAGCAGTTCCAGAAAAGCAAATTCACGTTCTTTTCCTTTCTCTTTGGCAAGGTCGCGGGCCAATTCCTTCAATAAGATGGCACGCGGGTCGGAAATCGTATAGACCGCATGACCAATACCATAAATCAACCCAGTCTTGTTATAAACCTCCTTATTCAGCATACGGGTGAAGTACGTATCAATCTCATCCACATTCGTCCAGTCCTGGATATTCTCCTGCAAATGATGGAACATATCGGCTACCTGTATATTTGCACCACCGTGAAGCGGACCTTTCAACGAACCGATACCGGCAGCAATAGCCGAATATGTATCCGTTCCGGTAGAGGAAGTGACACGAACAGTGAAAGTAGAATTATTACCACCACCATGTTCAGCCTGGAGCACCAGTAAGAGGTCAAGGGTACGAGCATCCAGTTGCGTATAATCACGTTTCAGCATATGAAGGAAATTCTCGGCAATCGAAAGATTCTCTTGCGGATGGCGGATATGCAAGGAACGGCCGAAAGTGGCATGACGAAGCATATTGTATGCGTAGGCAATGATAGTGGGGAATTTGGAGATGAGGTCTATACTCTGACGCATGAGATTGTCACGGGAAGTGTCATCGGCTTCCGGGTCGAAACGATACATTTCAAGTACGCTACGTGCCAGAATATTCATTATGTTATTTCCTTCCAGTTCGATGATATTCATCTTGGTTTTCTGTTCCAACGGCATATTATCGTTAATAAGTTCACGGAAAGAAGCCAACTCTTCCTTATCGGGCAGATTACCGGACAGCAGCAGATAAGCCACTTCCTCGAATCCAAAACGTTTCTCTTTCACAAAAGCGTGGACAATATCTTCCACATCATATCCCCGGTAGAACAATTTACCCGGAATAGGCTTCAAGCCACCACCCGGAATACGTTCGTACCCCACTACATTACCAATTCTGGTAAGCCCAACCAACACACCCGTGCCATCTTCATTGCGCAAACCGCGTTTCACATCAAACTTGGAGAACAATTCAGTATCAATCCGAACCGCTTCCTTCATATTCTCGGAGAGCTTATAAACTATGTATTCCTTCTTCATTTTCGTATCGTTTTAATCGTTAGTATTATTTTTCTATTCTTTCTACAATCTCCCGGGTAAAGGCAGAAGTAGACAAAGAGACGCCACCGGGCATGAAGCGCGCCAGGTCGGCAGTGGCACGGGCATCGAGGAAACTTTGTTCCAGAGCATGTTCTATCAGAGAGGCCGATTCTTTCCAGCCTAAATATTCGAGCATCATCACAGCAGAAAGGATGATGGAGCAAGGATTCACTATATCTTTGCCTGCAATATTCGGTGCTGTGCCGTGTGTGGCTTCAAAGATAGCGTGTCCCGTCTGGTAATTAATATTCGCACCGGGAGCGATACCGATACCGCCTACCATTGCTGCCAACTGGTCGGAAACATAATCTCCATTAAGATTGAGAGTAGCAATTACGGAATATTCTTCAGGAATCAACAAGGTGTTTTGCAGAAAGGCATCTGCTATGCAATCCTTTACAACCAAGCGTCCGTCGGCTAATGCCTCGCCAAATTCGCGTTCTGCCAGTTCATAGCCCCACTTCTTGAAACCGCCTTCCGTGAACTTCATAATGTTTCCTTTATGCACCAGCGTAACAGAAGGTAACTTGTTTTCGAGTGCATAACGGCAGGCAGCACGCACCAGACGTTCTGTTCCTTCCTTAGAAACAGGTTTCACGCCAAACGATGATGTATTCGGGAAACGAACTTTCGTCACACCCATTTCATCATGCAGAAAACGGTAGAACTTTTCAGCTTTCGGTGTACCAGCCTCCCACTCTATACCTGCATAGATATCTTCCGTATTCTCACGAAACACACACATATCCACCTTTTCCGGATGACGAACCGGAGAATGAATACCTTGATACCAGCGAACCGGACGCAGACACACATACAAATCCAGCGTTTGGCGCAACGCCACATTCAGAGAACGAATCCCTCCGCCAACAGGAGTTGTCAACGGACCTTTGATACCTACTTTGTAGTCGCGGAAGGCTTCCATCGTTTCATCGGGCAGCCACAGGCCACACTTCTTAAAAGCCCGTTCGCCTGCCCATACTTCCATCCATTCAATCTGCCGTTGTCCGCTGTAAGCTTTCTGCACGGCAGCATTCACAATAGTTTGCATAGAGGGGGTTACTTCAACTCCCACTCCATCACCCATAATAAAAGGTACTGTAATTTTATCCATTTCTTATCTTGCATTAAGGGCAGAGCCGGCACGGAACCAACTTATCTGCAATTCATTATACGTATGTTGAGCTTCAAAATTCTCTTTCGTACCATCTTCGTGGTGAAGGACAACTTTAAGGTTACGACTGGGAGCAAACTCCGTCAGTCCGATTACTGAAATCAAATCATGTTCCTGAATTTTATCATAGTCCGCTTTATTCACGAAAGTCAATGCCAGCATACCTTGTTTCTTCAGATTCGTTTCATGAATACGGGCAAAGCTCTTTGCCAGAATCACACGAACATTCAGGAAGCGGGGTTCCATAGCAGCATGTTCACGGCTGGAACCTTCTCCATAGTTCTCCTCGGCAACCACAATAGAGGAAACTCCCTCGGACTTATACATTTTTGCCGTACCGGAAACCGGACCGTAAGTATTGGTAGAGCGGTTCCAAACACTGTTAGTCTCTCCATTGAAAGCATTCACGGCACCCATCAGCATATTATCCGAAATATTCTCCAGATGTCCACGAAAACGGAGCCACGGGCCTGCCATTGATATATGGTCGGTGGTACATTTACCCTGTGCTTTAATTAACAGAGGCATATTCAACAAGTCAATACCTTCCCATGCCGGGAAAGGTTTCAGGAGTTGAAGCCGTTGCGAGTGATGATTCACCTTGATTTCCGTCTTTTTGCAATTAGGAGCCATATATCCCTCACTGCCTTCGGCAAAGCCTTTTGGCGGCAATTCTTCTCCAACAGGTTCGGAAAGCTTCACTTTTTCACCCTTGCTGTTCACCAGTACATCTGTCAGAGGATTGAAACAGAGATCTCCGGCAATTGTCAGTGCCATGGTCAGTTCAGGGGAAGCGACAAAAGCATACGTATTCGGGTTCCCATCCGCACGCTTGGCAAAGTTACGGTTGAAAGAAGTTACGATGGAATTCTTACGGGTAGGGTCATCCGTCTCACGCTTCCACTGCCCGATGCAAGGACCGCAGGCATTAGCCATAATGGTAGCGCCGACCTTCTCAAAGGCTTCTATCATCCCGTCGCGTTCTGCCGTAGCCCGTATTCTTTCGGATCCGGGATTTACAATTAAAGGAGCGGCAACCTTCAGATGTTTCTTCTCAACTTGATGGGCCAGAGAAACAGCACGGCTCAAGTCCTGATAAGATGAATTAGTGCACGAACCTATCAAACCTACTTCCATCTTGCGAGGATAACCATTAGCCAATACTTTTTCGGCAAATTCAGAAATAGGCGTAGCGGCATCGGGAGTAAAAGGGCCATTGATATATGGCTCCAATCGGGAAAGATCAATCTCAATTAACCGGTCGTAATAGTTCTCCGGAGCAAGCATGACATCAGTATCTGCACGAAGGTCCTCAGCCACAGAACCAGCCATATCGGCAACTTCAGCCCTTCCGGTAGCTTTCAGATAGGTAGCCATACGGGCGTCATAAGGGAAGAGTGAAGTAGTTGCACCAACTTCGGCACCCATGTTGCAAATCGTTGCTTTTCCGGTAGCGGATAAAGAAGCCGTACCTGGTCCGAAATATTCGATAATGGCATTCGTACCACCTTTTACGGTCAGAATCCCTGCCAGTTTCAGAATGACATCTTTCGGAGCTGCCCAACCGTTCAATTCACCTTTCAGATGTACACCAATCAGGCGGGGCATCTTCAATTCCCATTCCATACCAGTCATCACATCTACCGCATCAGCACCGCCAACACCAATAGCAACCATTCCCAAACCGCCGGCATTGGGTGTATGAGAATCTGTCCCTACCATCATCCCACCGGGAAAAGCATAATTTTCCAACACTACCTGGTGAATGATTCCTGCTCCCGGCTGCCAAAAGCCGATGCCGTAACGGGAAGAAACATCGCGAAGGAAATTATAAACTTCTTCATTCGTTTTGGTAGCCGTAGCAATGTCCTCCCTTGCACCTTTATAGGCTTGTATCAGATGGTCGCAGTGCACTGTGGAAGGCACGGCAACCTGTTCACGACCTGCATTCATGAATTGTAACAATGCCATTTGTGCCGTTGCATCCTGCATTGCCACGCGGTCGGGGCGGAAGTTTACATAGTCTTCTCCCCGCTTGTAGTTTTTCACACCTTTCTCATCATACAGATGAGTATACAAAATCTTTTCCGCTAACGTCAGCGGGCGTTGCAGCACAGCCCGCACGTGTTCTATTTTCCCCTTATAGGCACCATAGAAAGCCTTTAACATTGTTACATCATACACCATACCACTTAATTTTTAATATTTCAATATTGTAAAGATTACAAATTAATATAATAAACAAATTAAAACCAATAAAAGTTTAACAAATTAAAGCATTTCTTCTTGCGAAAGAGAAGAATGATTACCTTTGCAGGAAATCTATGTGATAAATGATAATTTATCACGCGAAGCGCGATAAGCTACGAGTGACAAGTACCTTTCGGCATGATAGCCGGGCGAATAATTATTCGCCCACGAGTACAGCGCAGCAACTCGTAACTTGTAGCTCGTAGCTCGTAACTTAATTTAGCACCATCTATCATTATTTTATATGAACGAAAAACTTCTTTCCCCAACCGACCACCTCCAACAGCAAGAACTTCTCCTGCGCATGGAATACGAATATGAAAAAGAAGAATTCAAGCGACAGACAGAAACCATGGGCATCGCCCGCAAGGTGAAACGGGGACTTTGTTGGTATCCTGCCACTCCCGGACGAAGTTACTACAATTCACTGAATCAATTAGTAATAGAAATTACACATACCGAAGATACTGATATAGAACATAATTTTGAATTCGGGCGTCCCATATGTTTTTTTCGGCAATCAGTGGATGGGAAGATAACTTATATGAACTTCACCGGCACCGTCAGTTATGCCGATGAAGCGCGAATGGTGGTAGCAATGCCCAGTGCAGACGCCATTTTGGAGGTACAATCGACAGACAACCTCGGTGTACAGCTTTATTTTGATGAAACATCCTATCGTACCATGTTCGAAGCTCTCTCTGATGTAATACGTGCCAAAGGCAACCGATTGGCAGAATTGCGCGACACCATGCTGGGAACCTTGAAACCGGCTTTCCGTGAACTTTATCCCGTCCGCTTCCCCTGGCTGAACTCTACACAGGAAACTGCCGTGAACAAAGTGCTATGCTCCCGGGATGTTTCTATTGTACATGGCCCTCCTGGGACGGGAAAGACAACTACTCTGGTAGAAGCCATCTATGAAACGTTACATCGTGAACCTCAGGTTCTGGTCTGTGCCCAAAGCAACACTGCCGTCGACTGGATTAGTGAGAAACTCGTAGACCGTGGCGTCAACGTCCTGCGAATCGGTAACCCAACAAGGGTGAATGACAAGATGCTTTCATTTACCTACGAGCGCCGTTTCGAAAGCCATCCCTCCTATACCGAGTTGTGGGGCATCCGCAAAGCCATACGCGAAATGAACGGACGCCGCCGTGGCAGCTACGAGGAGCGTGAAAGTGCCCGTAACCGACTGAGCCGTCTACGCGACCGTGCCACGCAATTGGAAATACAAATTAATGCTGACTTATTTGATTCGGCACACGTCATAGCATCTACCCTTGTCAGCAGCAATCACCGTATACTGAACGGACGCCGCTTCGGCACTTTATTCATCGACGAAGCAGCCCAGGCACTGGAAGCTGCCTGCTGGATAGCTATCCGCAAGGCCGACCGTGTAGTATTGGCAGGCGACCATTGCCAACTACCTGCTACCATAAAATGTTATGAAGCTGCGCGAGCCGGGCTGGAACATACACTTATGGAACGCATTGTCACAACGAAGCCTTCCGTCGTCTCTTTGTTGAAAATCCAATATCGCATGAATGAAGCTATCATGCACTTCCCTTCGCAATGGTTTTACGACGGACAACTGGAAGCTGCTCCCGAAATACGCCACCGCGGTATCCTCGACTGGGATACCCCTATCACATGGATAGATACTTCGGAAATGGAATTTAAGGAAGAATTTGTCGGCGAAACTTTCGGACGCATCAACCGGGAAGAAGCTCATCTGTTATTGAAAGAACTGGAAGTATACATCCAGCGTATCGGCGGACATCGCATCCTTGACGAACGGATAGACTTCGGAATCATTTCACCTTATAAAGCACAGGTGCAGTATCTTCGGAACAAAATAAAAACAAGTGCCGCCCTGCGTCCTTACCGCAGCCAACTCACTGTTAACACAGTAGATGGTTTTCAAGGACAGGAACGCGACGTCGTTTTCATCAGCCTTGTACGTGCTAATGAAGATGGACAGATAGGTTTCCTGAATGACTTACGACGAATGAATGTAGCCATCACCCGTGCCCGCATGAAACTGGTGATACTGGGAAATGCCGACACACTAAAACAGCATAAATTCTATTATAAACTTATTGAGTATATCAAAGAAATTTCAAAGGTATAAAAAAGAATTGCGCAACCTCATACAAGTCATTTCCTGCATGAAGTTGCGCAATTTCCGCCTTCTTATTTCTTCAGAAAAGCTTCTCGCTTTTACTTCTTATACCAATCCTTACATTCACTACCATTAGATTTCACCCATTTGATAAACTCCGGATAAGTGACGTCGACACTTTCTTTTTCGGTCGTACTGAATTCTTCGGCATCAACCAGCTGAATAGCAAACGGATAATTCTCCGCCGCTACATAGTAGACACCACTGCTTGGTGAGGATAAGTCTTTGCCTGTATGGAACAAATCCATATTAGCTTTCTCCGTCGGCTTATAGTTCACCAGATGAACTTCGCTACGATTGCTGCCCAGATTCTCATGAACCATGATAAACGGATTATAAGGAGCTACTCCGAAAGTTTCATGGTCAACAGGAGTTGTCAAGGTATTCTTAATCTTATAAACGGTGGTCTTCTGATTGTTTCCCGTAGCCGAAAGAGCATTCGTAAACACATTAACCGTAGCCTTGGAAAGTTCGCTGTCCAACCCCAAGCTGGCATCAGAAGGCTCCTCAAACACAGTGGTCACATTCGAGCGATCGGTATTCATCTGATAAGCGAAACCATTCTTATAAGAAGCTCCGGACCAAAGTGCCGTAAACATATCTTCCGTAAAAAGCACCTGGTTTTTCGTATTAAACGCTAAAACCGAATTATACTTCACAATCACATCATTCAAATCATAATCACCTTTGTTGGGCCAGTTATCCTCGAAAGCCAGAATACCCTTGTAAGTCATGCGATAAGCAACAGAACGGTCATCTTCCGTTCCCGGATCGGGCTTCACATCCGGCACCTCAGGAGCTATCGCTTCTATTGGATTAGACCAGACATTAAACTGCACATCATTATAATCCTCATCAATAGTATAATCTTCAAATGAAAGCACTACAAAATCATTGATACGGAAAGCGGCCGTGTACGTCCGTCCGTTAGAGTTCGCTTTAGGAGTTGAATAAAGGGTTGCATTTCCTTTACCACCGTTCTTCTTATAGGAATCATTAAAGAGGAACCAACCTATCTTCACTCCATTGGGGAATATAGTCCCTCGGTCAACCCCATCCTCATCAATGTAATGCAGTTTAACACACTCTCCACCCTTCAAGCCTACAGGCTTTTTTGCAGCATCCCGCGTATGTGTATTAGGAAATACAATATACTTTTTTGCAGCCGCTATTTTCGGCTGAGTAGGCTCACCCTGATAACAGTAATAGCCAAAAGCACTTGCAGCAGAGCTGGTTCCTCCAATGAAGCGAACAGAAACTTCAACATCCCTATTTTTCGGATCATTCACCTCAAAATCAGCCGACTGACGATATATCTTAGGACACTTCTTCCCCTCTGGAATAACACTATTAATAGTATTCAGCATTGTCTTGGACAGTTCCAATTCTCCTTCAATATCCAGATAATTCGGACGGCCATTAGCCTGCCACGTTCCCAAAACACCAAATCCTTTAGGGGCATTCCACGTGAACGAGGCAGCACGCGTCTCCGGAGCGTTATCCGTCAATTGCCATTCTATATCAGCATTAATCACATTGTCCGTAATAGTGGTCTGCACCAATCCCGGAACTCCGACATACGAAGTATAAATGTAAACATCCGAACCATGATCTGCCGCTACAATTTCCTTGGCGGAATACTCGCCATTCTCATCAGTCATACGGGTAATCGCAGGATTTATATCAGCACGCAAAACTGTCTGTCCATCTTCATCTGTCATAAACGGATATTCAAAATAGACATTGAAAAGCACTTTGTATCCTTTGGGAACATCATACTTCACATTCAGTTGAATAGTAGAAGTAGTAGCAAAATCAAAAGAATTAGGTTTATCTTCATCACCGCCACTATTAGGGTCATAGACATCACGGGTACATCCCGATGCCATCAAAACAGCCAATACATTGCATAGTAAAAAATAGAATGCGTTACGTATTGCATAGAAGTTTGCTTTTTTCGTCATAACAATATGTTTCATGTTGTAATCCGACACAAAAGTAGCAAATTATATTCTATTATTGCAAAATTTAAAAAATAAATCATCATAATATACAATATTTGGCCTAAAAGAGTCAAAGAGGAAATTCCTTTTTCTAATTACGGCACTACATTATAAAAATAAGCATAAGATTTGTCAAGAGCAAGTTTATGGAAGATTAACAAAATCGGAGTAATCTGGATTTATCATTTACTTTTTCTAAAGACAGATGGTGTCTCTAAAGTGAACAGACCATCTATTAAAGAGAAATAGATGATGCATTTGGCCTCAACAGACCATGTATTTTGTGAGAATAGACCGTCAGATTCCTTCATCTGACAGCAACAGAATCGTGTAGTTAATAAACAGTCACAAAAAAGAGGAGAAGCTTTTGCCCCTCCTCTACACTATATATGTCCCGAACCTAAATCAGGATTACGGTTACAAATATACTACATTAAAACGCCGAAGTCAAGTATTCGGACATTTTTATCACTATCCCCGAAAAGATTAGTTATTCTCCGGACGCAATTTACGAACTGTAACAGCAGTCTGCCACATTTCACTTTCGCGCAACTGACGAAGTTCTTCGTTCAGTTTGTCACGATAATCGGGTTTGGAGTTGCTGTCGATAGAAATCTGAGCTTCGTTGCCAGACTTAACGCTTGCATACAGTTTTTCAACTACCGGCTTGATAGCATCGTGGAACGGAGTCATCCAGTCCAGAGCACCACGTTGTGCAGTAGTAGAACAGTTAGCATACATCCAGTCCATACCATTCTTAGCGAATAAGGGCATCAATGACTGAGTCAATTCTTCTACCGTTTCATTGAATGCTTCTGACGGAGTATGACCGTTTTCACGCAATACTTCGTATTGAGCTAACAGCAATCCCTGGATAGCTCCCATCAATGAACCACGCTCACCTGTCAAGTCAGAAGTAGCCTCACGTTGGAAAGTAGTCTCGAACAAATATCCCGAACCTACACCGATACCCAATGCGATAGTACGATCCATAGCCTTGCCTGTAGCATCCTGATAGATAGCGTATGAAGAGTTCAAGCCACGACCTTCGAGGAACATAGTACGCAATGAAGTACCCGAACCTTTAGGAGCTACCATGATTACATCGATATCTTTCTGAGGAACTACGCCTGTACGGTCGCTCCAAGTGATAGCAAAACCATGAGAGAAGTAGAGAGCTTTTCCCGGAGTCAGATAAGGCTTGATAGTAGGCCATACAGACATTACGGCTGCATCAGATAACAAGCACATAATGATAGTACCTTTCTCACAAGCCTCCTCAATGCCAAACAGTGTTTCACCTGGTACCCATCCGTCAGCTATTGCTTTCTCATAAGTCTTACCCGGACGTTGTCCAACGATTACGTTGAAACCGTTATCACGCAGGTTGCATGCCTGTCCCGGTCCCTGTACACCATAACCGATCACTGCAATTGTTTCATCTTTCAAAACTTCACGTGCTTTTTCCAAAGGAAATTCTTCGCGGGTCATTACATTCTCAGTAACACCGCCAAAATTCAATTGTGCCATTTTCTTTTTTAGTTTTTTATTTGTGGCTTGCGCCAGCTAATGATTAATAAAATTATTTCTCTGTAAATATCACTTTCGAACGACAAACGACTTCGCTACCATTCTTTTTCACTTCAATGTCGAAAACACCATTGTCCAGTTCGTCTTTATAGAAGGTAAGTTCATCACCATAGTAGCTTTCGGCCACATAGGCCATTTCAAAACGACGGATACGCTTTTCCTTATACATTTCTATCGGGAACAAGTCCATAATGTGTTCGATATAACGGATGCTGTTGACATGACCGTTGATGTCGATATCACTATATTTCGCTTTCACAGTGGCTACCGGTTCGGCAGAGGTAACTTTGATGCGTGAGGGCTTCTCAATGGGGCAAGGTTCATCGCACACATAATCTACGATACTGCCTCCATGTAGTGCCAGCAAATCGGCAGGTTTGCGGGTATTGAGGTTAATCATGGCCCATATGGAACGTGCATACCCTATTTTATTGCCATCCTTATTGAGCAAAGCAAAGTTACGGTCGGTGAAGAGGCGATACACATTCTCTACCCACGTCCAGATGGTGAAGTCCTCATATTGGTAAGGCATTTCATCCAGTTCGATGGCGAGACGCGAAAGCACCCATGTATAGTTATCTTCATTCAGCGTAGCAATGCCAAAACCTCGGTCGCTGGCATGGAAGCCGGCACAGTTCAGCAAGTGATTGCCCAGCACCCCCATGGTGAGGCGTCCGGTGAAGTCCACGTGAAAGGGTTCCGCTACGAACTTGTATTTTCCTATCTTATCATTCTCACTCATTATTCTGCTCCTTTTCTTTTTTCAAACGGTATTTGGCTTCACGGTCGGCAAGGTATTCGTTCACGCGTTCAAAGCAACTGGTGGTAATGGCCACGCGTCCCGAACGCACGAATTGGAGTACACAGTCGAGGGCACGCAATTCGTCATAAAGACTGGTGATTTCTTCGCCCATGCCGTTTTTCTCCACAATAGCGAAGACCGCGTTCACTTCTACGATACGCGCATTGTATTTACGGATCACCTTCGATACTTCCGGCTTTTCTTCCAGTATAGGAGTAGTTATCTTGTAGAGCGCAATCTCGTGTTGGTAAATCTCATCATCCGTGAAGTAGTGCGCTTGCAGCACATCTATTTTCTTGGTGATTTGCTTTGTTACTTTCTCAATGGTGTCTTTGTCCGTCCATGCGGTAATGGTGTACTTGTGTACGCCTTTGATGGACGAAGCCGATACATTCAGGCTCTCGATATTGATCTGGCGACGGGTAAACACAGCAGTCACCTGATTCAGCAAACCAGCGAAGTTCTCTGAATGAACGATTATCGTATATAATGTCTTGTCCATATTAAATGAAGAATTAAAAATGAAGAATGAAGAATTAGCATTCCAACAACATCTGGTTTACCGAACCACCTGGAGGGGTCATCGGCAATACGTTGCCTTCTTCCATCACACAAGCTTCCAACAGGAACGGACCATCCGTAGCGAGCATTTCTTCTATCGCTCCTTTCAATTCTTCACGCTTCATCACACGGCGTGAAGGAATCTCATAAGCAGAAGCTATCTTCATATAATCCGGATTCAACATCGGAGTGAATGAGTAGCGACGGTTGAAGAACATAGCTTGCCACTGGCGTACATTACCCAAGAAGTTATTATTCAGCAGGATAATCTTCACAGGGGCTTTTTGTTCCATAATGGTTCCCAACTCCTGAATGTTCATCTGCAACCCGCCATCCCCCATAAATACGCATACTGTACGGTCGGGGCGTCCGAAGGTTGCACCGATGGCAGCAGGAAGTCCAAAGCCCATCGTACCCAGTCCACCGGAAGTAACAATGCTGCGTTCCTTGCTGAATTTGAAGTAACGGGCAGACATCATCTGATTCTGACCAACGTCGGTAACCAGTATGGATTCATTATTCGTCGCTTCACTTACGGCACGCACCACCTCGCCCATGCTCAATGATTTGCCTGCCGGATGAAGTTCGGGACGGATTACTTTTTCATCTTCCACCTTTTCGTAAGGCAGGAAACTATCCAGCCATTCTTGATGAACGGCAGGAGTCAGAAGCTCCGTAACGGCAGCAAGAGTTTCCTTGCAATCGCCCAATACGGCAATGTCTGTCTTCACATTCTTATCTATCTCTGCAGGGTCAATATCAAAATGGATGATTTTCGCTTGTTTGGCATACGTGTCCAACTTTCCAGTCACGCGGTCATCGAAACGCATTCCTACAGCGATTAGTACATCGCACTTATTAGTGTTGATATTCGGGCCGAGATTACCATGCATACCCAACATACCTTTATTCAACGGATGTGCGGTGGGCAATGCAGAAAGTCCCAGCATGGTGCAACCGGCAGGCATTCCGGCTTTCTCAATGAAAGCACGAAGTTCTTGCTGCGCACCGCCCAACTCAACGCCCTGCCCCACCAATACAAGCGGACGTTCGGCGTTATTAATCAGCTCTGCAGCCTGACGGATAGCCAAGTCGTCCATTTCGGGAACAGGCTGATAACTGCGGATATAATCCAGTTTAGTAGGAATATATTCGGTCTTTTCCACCTGTGCATTTTTAGCAAAGTCCAGTACCACCGGCCCGGGACGGCCACTTTTGGCAATATAGAAAGCACGTGCTACAGCCCAGGGCACATCTTCGGCACTACGTATTTGATAGCTCCATTTGGCGATAGGCTGCGTAATGCCCACCAAGTCTACTTCCTGAAAAGCATCTGTACCCAAAAAGCCTGTACCTACCTGTCCCGCAATAACTACCAAAGGAGTACTGTCTATCATAGCATCCGCGATACCAGTAATTGTGTTTGTAGCACCGGGGCCACTGGTCACAAGACAAACCCCTACTTCACCCGATACACGGGCAAAGCCTTGTGCAGCATGAGCAGCACCTTGTTCGTGCCTAACCAAGATGTGGTTCAATGTCTTTCGATGGTCGTATAAGGCGTCAAATACCGGCATGATAGAACCACCCGGATACCCGAAAATGGTCTTTACTCCCTGATGTTCCAGAGAGAGCATCAATGCTTCGGCGCCTGTTATTATATCTTTCATTTCTTCTATTTTCAAGTTAAACTCTCAATTCTCCACTAAATAAGTCTCACAGCTCCTTTATCTGCCGAACTCACCATACTTGCGTATGCCTTCAAGCTCTTTGAGACTTCGCGTTGACGGGTGACGGGTGTCATCGGACGGGCAGCCAGTTCTTCATCCGTCAGTTTGACGTTGATGGAACGTTCGGGGATATTGATTTCAATGACATCACCATCCTGTATTTTACCGATATTACCTCCGGCAGCCGCTTCGGGAGAAACGTGTCCGATGCTCAGACCTGACGTACCGCCACTGAAACGACCGTCCGTAATCAGCGCACACTCCTTGCCCAGATGGCGCGATTTGATGTATGAAGTCGGATAAAGCATTTCCTGCATACCCGGACCTCCCTTCGGACCTTCGTGGGTGATGACAACAACATCGCCACTGACGACTTTTCCACCGAGAATACCGTCACAAGCAGCTTCCTGCGAGTCGAACACCTTGGCAGGACCGGTAAACTTCCAGATGCTTTCATCTACACCTGCCGTCTTCACCACACAACCATCCTGAGCAATGTTACCTTTCAGAACAGCCAGTCCGCCGTCCGTGCTATAAGCATGTTCCAAGTCGCGGATACAACCTTCGGCACGGTCCGTGTCCAGTTCCTTATAATAAACCTCTTGTGAACCCA
Organism: uncultured Bacteroides sp.; assembly: GCF_905207245.1. Classification (GTDB taxonomy): domain Bacteria; phylum Bacteroidota; class Bacteroidia; order Bacteroidales; family Bacteroidaceae; genus Bacteroides. Next base: position 191,794 of record NZ_CAJLKP010000001.1, read on the forward strand.
GCACCAGATTGAATTTTCCGGCAGCAGCACTCTTATACTTCTTAATGGCTTCCTCGCAAACATTCGGACTGGTAACACTGTATTTATCAATAGCTTCTGCCAGCGTCATACCATCTACACGTTTTACGTCCGTATTGACTAAGCCGCCTTTGGCAAGCTCGCTCATAATAGCGATGATGCCTCCGGCACGATTTACGTCTTGAATATGATACTTCTGAGTATTTGGAGCAACCTTACACAAACAAGGAGTCTTGCGGGACAACATATCGATGTCGTCCATTTTGAAATCAGCTTCCGCCTCGTGTGCCACAGCCAGCAGGTGTAGCACGGTGTTGGTTGAACCACCCATCGCAATATCCAGCGTCATGGCATTCAGGAAAGCCTGACGGGTAGCGATGCTGCGGGGAAGTACACTTTCATCCCCTTCATTATAATATTTATAAGCGTTTTCCACAATCAGTTTGGCGGCATCCTTGAAGAGTTGTGTACGGTTGGCATGAGTTGCCACAATGGTTCCATTGCCCGGTAATGCCAAACCGATAGCTTCGTTCAGACAATTCATAGAATTAGCGGTAAACATACCTGAACAGCAGCCGCAAGAGGGACAGGCATGTTGCTCAATTTGGGCTACGTCAGCATCGCTTACGCTTTCATCCGCCGATTTAATCATAGCGTCAATCAGGTCAAGATGCTGACCATTCCATTCTCCGGCTTCCATCGGTCCGCCGGAAACGAATACCGTAGGGATATTGAGGCGCATAGCAGCCATCAGCATACCCGGAGTAATCTTGTCGCAGTTACTGATGCAAACCATTGCATCCGCCTTGTGCGCATTCACCATATATTCTACGCTGTCGGCAATGATATCTCGTGAAGGAAGCGAATAGAGCATACCGTCGTGTCCCATCGCAATACCGTCATCAATGGCAATCGTATTAAATTCGGCAGCAAAGCATCCCAGCTTCTCAATCTCAGCTTTCACCTGTTGCCCTATTTTGTGCAAATGCACATGTCCGGGGACGAACTGCGTAAATGAGTTGACTATCGCGATAATAGGCTTTCCTAATTGTTCTTTCTTCATGCCGTTTGCCATCCACAACGCACGTGCGCCTGCCATACGGCGGCCTTGCGTGCTGGACGAACTGCGTAACTGGTGCTTCATTTTCAAATCTCCTTTTAATTAAAAAGCCTCCCTCACTTATGGTGAGAAAGGCTCCTAAATTGATATCTTAACGTACGAGTACATACAATAACCTTTCTCACGCTCTTGATTCCAAGACCACGACGCGAATAATATGCAGGACTGCCAGGTTAATAGATGTATGTAGGTTCATAACTTTATTTACTTTACTGTTCTTGTTAATTGTGCTGCAAAGGTAAGGGCTTTTTTATAATCTCCAAACAATTTGAAGAAAAAAATGAGATAAATATGATTAATCGTAAGTAAACATCGCTTTTAAATCTTATTTTATCACTTTCATATATATAAAAAATAAGTGGTTAGTATTATTGGCAAACGCCTTCCTACTAACCACTCATCCCCAAAGACCAGCTATTATTTAATTTTCAGCTTCCTCCCATTCTTTAGCTCCCCGTTGCTTCAATTCGGCTGTGAAAGCTTCTGCTTTTTCTTCAGCCGCCTTTTCCGCTTCAGGGCTTGCATAAGCATGTTTATAGCCTTTTACGACATTCCATTCACCACGGGTAAAATCAGGGAATGCCACAGCAGCACAATTATTGTCCATAGAAAGTGTTCCTAATTCAGCAAGACAACACCATTCCGCCAAGTCATATACATCCATATCCAACGGCAAACCATTTTGCAGACAGTACACCAAACGGCAATCCATAATGAAGTCCATACCTCCATGACCTCCCACTTCTTTTGCCAGTTCACCGTATTTTTTCAATATCGGATGCTGGTATTTCTCTACAAGTGCATCCATTTCGGCTTTAGGTAGAAATCCGTGTGAATTCAAGTCGTCTATCTTAGGCTGAACTCCCGAAGCTGATAATTGCTCTGCATCAAGAGCATATCCTCTGACCGGATATTTATTAGCAAAACCTTTCGTACCTGTAAGCTGATAGAGGCGATTGTAAGGTTGCGGCGTCATTACATTATGTTGTATCTCAATTACCTTACCGTTTTCTGTGCGAATCATAGTCGTAGTGTGGTCGCCATTACGGAAGTTATTGCATACGGAGTCTGCTCTTTCTTCTACCAATGCCTTACCGATAACAGATTTGGTATCCATAGCCACCAATGTTTTCATGCGGTCCCCACGATGAATATCGAGCACCTGCGCCACGGGACCAAGACCATGAGTAGCGTATACATCACCACGATGACGCATGTTATAATCCAAACGCCACCCCAATTTATCATTTTCGCCTGCCTTCCAGTAGTGATCCCAGAAGGGAGCGAGATTATGAATATAAGCGCCTTGTGCACGGATTATCTCACCAAACACACCATTCTGTGCCATATTCAGTGTATTCATCTCATACCAGTCATAGCAGCAATTCTCCAATATGAAACAATGCTTACGAGTAGTCTCGCTCAGATTAATCAAATCCCAACATTCCTGCAAATTCATAGCTGAAGGTACTTCTATAGCTACATGCTTGCCGTTCTCCAAAGCGCATTTAGCAACAGAAAAGTGATGCAGCCAGTCCGCAGCAATATAAACCAAGTCTATATCATCGCGTTTACAAAGTTCTTCATACCCTTTCTCCCCTGAATAGATAGCCGCTTTCGGCATAGATGCCTTTTTAAGATATTTCTGACACTTCTCAGCACGCGATTGTTCATAGTCGCACAATGCCACAACCTGCGTACCCGGTATATACGTAAAACGCTCTACTGCACCGGGACCACGCATGCCCAAACCTACAAAGCCAACACGTACACTTTCCATTTTCGGGGTAGTCAGCCCCAAGACACTCTTTTGTCCGGCCGGACGTTCGGGAGTCTTCACTACAATAGTTCCATTTTCCCAGTGCCATTCCGTACCGTACTCGTTGGTCTGGGAAGTCTGAGTTTGTGCTGAACATGCACACATCACAACGCAAAGCCCTAACAACAATAATTTAAAGTTCTTCATATTTCAATCCTAATTTAAAATTACAAACAAATTAATCATACATAATTAAGAACATTACCAGCTACCATGTTCTTTCTCGTATTCAAGAGAGTCTGCTGTCCGTTTGCATTCTCCATTATACATCCATTCTATTTCATCCGTATGCTCTTGTCCCTGATGAGAGACAATCGCTTTCAGCACATTCTTACCATCGTTCAAGACTACATTATCAAATATATAATGTACATCGGTATAACCTTTCCGGACACCTGTCAATTCCCGTCCATTGAGATACACCTTGGGAGCACCCATATTGGAGTACACCGTAACGGTGGTCTCTTTCTTTTCACGCTCCACATTCCGGCGTTGCGTCAAATAGACAACCGGCTCCTTGCTCCAATTCGCCTTATACCAGAAGTAGGAATCTTTCTTGATTTTGCGGTCAAAAGTCATCATTCCTTTCATATTGCGAGCATCCACACTACCTCTTTTTGACGTCGGTACTGCAAAATCGAACATGTTCCACAGGTAAGAAGCAATAATATAAGGATGCTGGGCAATAATGCTCCACTGATATTCATGCGTTTTGGTCTGGAATGTTTCCGGATAGAAAGGGCTTGTCCAATTCAGGGCGTCACCCAAAATTTCTGTCTGATGCTTGATATTGGCATCTGCACCATACTCTGTCAACATCAGGCGTTGCCAGGGATACTCCTGCTCCATCTTTTCTATCCACGGCTTAATATCTTGTACTTTCCTTTCATACCAACCGAAGTAACGGTTCATACCTTGTATATCTGCATTCTGATTGACAGGATGGTTGGCATGACCGTAACCATTGACAGACACTGTATAACGATCCGGGTCTTCCAACTTGCAAAGATCGTGAATAGATTGTGTAAGAGCTGCAGTATAACCATGCGGATGATACACTTCATTATGAATTCCCCATACATAGATAGAAGGATGGTTGAAACTCTGGCGAATCAGTTCACGCATCTGTTGGTGAGCGTTATCCCACTCTTGTCCGGTAACACGGTTCACGAAAGGAATCTCAGCCCAAATAACCAGCCCCAGCGTATCGCAACGCGAATAAATGTAATCCGATTGCTGATAATGTGCAAAACGCACAGTAGTGGCACCAATATCCATAATCTGTGCCAAGTCGAAATCATGTTCCTTGTTAGTCAAGGCACTACCCAGCCCCCACCAATCCTGATGGCGGGTTACACCATACATGGGATATCGCTTTCCATTCAAGAAGAAACCTTTACCAGCGACAACTTCATAGTTACGAAGCCCTAACGGTTGAACTATTTCATCTATCACCCGCCCATTCTGCATGAGACGTGATACAACCTTATGCAGATAAGGGTCTTCACGCCCTTGCCATAAATGAGGATTATTCAGCCTAAAATGGGAAATATAGTTTTGTACACCTTGCGGAGTAAGTTCAAAAGACTGACTATGCTTCTTCACCAATTTGCCATTCATATCATATACGGTATTCTCCAGTTCCAATAAAGCAGGGGCCATGGTTGCATTATCCACTTTCACCTTTACAGTAACCTCAGCCGATTTCTTTGAAACATTTTTCTGAGTAATATACACACCGGAAGAAGCGCAATCGTTCACAACGATGTTGCAAGGCTCCGTCACAATCAACCACACAGGACGGTAAATTCCCCCATATACCCCAAACAGAATATGGTTAGTCGGAATGACATCGGGACGTGAAGCATTATCTGCTTTTACTACAATTTCGTTTTCTTCACCGAACTTCACTTGCGATCCAATCTCGCATACAAAAGCTGAATAAGCTCCCTTATGCGTGCCTGCCAAGTAACCATTAATATACACTTCGGCACACGAGCCAACACCCTCAAAACGCAGAAAGATGCGTTTACCTTCCATATTATCGGGGAAAGTACACTTTTTCCGATAATAGGCTACACCTTCATAGAAAGCAGATACCTTCTTCTGCATATCATCTGCATTCCAAGTATGAGGAATAGTTACTTCCTGCCAATCCGTATTCCATTTTTGTACTGCCTGCATGGCATCTTTTGAAAACGGACCTTTCTTAAACTCCCAACCGTCATTGAATGATACCACTTCACGGGCCTCCATCTTACCGGATATGCCTGACATCAACAAAACGATTAGTAAAAACAATACATTATTTTTCATGGTTAGATAATTGATTATAAATTTGACATCCTGACAGCAGAAATGCTCCGACTCCATAAACCTCAGTCATATCTCGTGTCACTTTACGCGGGTCGGCGCCGATAGGCTGCACATAGCCCAGTTTACCTGTCGGTTCCACCGCATCCACCAACGCCTGCCACCCTTTCTCTATCACCGGCATGAAAGTTTTTTTATCAAGTAATCCCTCGTTCACACCATAAGCAAGCGCATAAACGATAAAACCGGTTGCACTAGTTTCAGGTGATGGGTAGGACGCAGGGTCAAGCAAACTGGCATGCCAATATCCATCCGGACTTTGCAAACCGGCTACACGAGTAGCCAAAGTCACAAACAAATCCTGATAAAAGGCACGTGAGGGTTCAGTCCGGGGAAGCACCTGCAATATTTCAGCCAGTCCTCCCAATACCCAACCATTGCCTCGTCCCCAAAACACTTTCTTACCATTAGCCTCCCGCTTGGCAAAATAACGCCGGTCGCGGTAGAACAGATGTTCTTCCTTATCATACAGGTAATCGTAAGTGGCTTTGTACTCTTTGTTCAAGAAGTCCAAATACTTTTTGTCTTTAGTTAGTGCATAAAGTTTGGCATATACAGGGGGAGCCATAAATAATGCATCACACCAAGACCAGCGATCCAAGGTTTCCAATTTACCATAATCCAGTTCCAAAGTCGTTTCCGCCGGATTTTCTACTATCCAGTTAGCTCTCGCCATGACGGGTGCAATCATCTTCTTATTGCCATATTTATTGTAAAGGTCGATAAAAGGCTGTCCTACGGCAATAAAATCAGCATGATACATCCACTTTCCTACTTGAAAATGATTACGTCGTCCTATACGGAGCAACCATTGGTAATATGAATCGTCACCATCTTCTTTCTCTGCCAGTTCCGCCCAATCCAGCATTCCCATATATAAGGCAGCATGCGTCCAATCCAAATCGTCATGCTCCGCGCCTTTATTAGGATTGGCTATCTGCCAATCCGCCACTCGCTTCATGATGGATTTTATGGCAACCTTGTCAAAGTTTTGCTGTCCAACGACCTGCATAACGGTTATCAGAAAGAAAAATATAAGAAGAAAAGGCTTCTTCATAACATTATATATAATTAAAGGTTAGAATATTCAGATTTTTAAAATGAGTATTGACGGAACCGCAAACTAACAGAAATCAGGTCAGTGCATCACGATATTTATCTGCTGCACTTGCATCTTCTTCTATCTGTAGTTTGATGACAAAAGGACCGACAGGTGCCTTTGCCGGCATGTTCACATTATATTCATTACGTGCAGTTTCTTTCACACCGACATCTTTTCCATCCAGCAAAACGGCTTTTGCCACTTTTGTACCTTTCGGCGTCTTTACTACTAAAAGTTTGGAATAAGGGGGATTGAAAACAACCATATACACATCTTTTCCTTTACGGGTGTAATATCCCCAGGATTGTTTGTCCCAGCCGGCATAATCACAGCCATAGATACACTCACCATATTCCTGCATCCACTTGCCAATGGCATCAGCCAATTCCTTCTCTTCATGACGGAAATCACCATTAGCTTGCGGGCCGAAGTTCACGACCATATTTCCTCCCATAGAAACAGCATGTACTATGCGTTCCAGTACTTCCAACGGAGTTTTTACATAACTTATAGACCAATCTTTGTGATATCCCCATTGGTTTTCGGGAACCGTCATACATGCTTCCCAGTCCCAACGAGTCACTTTCACGTCTTTCACCGGATCGGGCAAGCGGCGTTCATAGCCTGATTCATAATCGCCCATCAAATGACCATTGCTGTCGAAATGGCGTTTACCATAATCGTCAGCACGCAAGCGACTGTTGATTGTCACACCCGGCAACATATCTTTCAACATTTGTTCTACATGGGCTGTCCACCAACCATTCTTCTTAATACTGGCATCCCATGTACCGTCAAACCAAAAATCCTTTACGGTAGGATAACGGGTAGCAAGTTCCTTCAACTGGTTGTCCGTAAACTCCAAAAAACGATTAAAAGCGGCTTCATCTTCTTTCGACTTAATGTCATACCGGTAATCCGGATGGCTCCAGTCCATCACCGAAAAATAAAAATGAACGTCAATGCCTTCATCATTATAGGCTTTTACCAATTCACCCAAAACATCTTTTTTATAAGGTGTTTGCGCCACTGTATATTGGCTATACTTACTTGGCCACAGACAGAAACCTTCGTGGTGTTTCGTAGTAATTTTCACATACTTCACTCCCATTCTCTTAGCCATCTTCGCCCAAGCCTTGGCATTAAACTTTTCAGGATTCCACTGTTCCATCAATTTCAGCCACTCGTCTGCCGGCACTTTCGCCCATGATTTCAGCCATTCGGCAGCTCCATTGTATATCTTACCATTCCACTCCCCTCCCGGGATGGCATAAAGTCCCCAGTGTATAAATGCGCCCAACCTATTATCACGAAATTTCTGCATAGCAGCATCATGGCGTTTCCCTAAACGATCGGCACCATATTTTAAAGAGATTTCCTGATCGGCAGGCAATACTCGTTGTTGCTTTTGAGCAAATGCCCCAACAGTCAACAATGAAATCAAAACAGTTAATAGCAAAACGTTTTTCATGTTAGTAAATTTAAAAGTTTTTGCAAAGGAAGCCAATTCCTCCCTCAACGCTTTGCTCAATTTGCCATTTGTTTTATCCAAATCATCCCCGGAACTACTTTTTATGCTTTGCAGCAAAGGATGTAGGCGTTTCACCAAACACTTTTTTAAATGAGTTGGTAAAGTATGCCTGGCTCTCTATTCCTATCTCCATCATCACTTCTCTCATCGTCATATTTTCTTCGATAATCAGTTTAGCTGCCTTTCGCAAACGACAGTTCAATACAAATTCCACAACCGATTTTCCAGTCAAGCTTTTAACCTTCGTATAAAGTTTACTCCTACTCATTGATAGTTCCTCAGCTATCAAATTCACATCCATCTGCGACTGATCCATATTAGCTTCAATAAAAGCAATAAACTGCTTAAGGAATTTACTATCTTGTTCATTAGAAGACAACTCGTTACTGTCTGCATAATAATTCTTAGCATAATGTTCCTTCAACTGCTGCTGGTTTCTGAATATATTCTGAATGGACAATTTCAAATATGTCAAATCAACGGGTTTCTCAAAATAAAGATCTGCACCCGAATCAACCCCCTCAATCTTACTTTCAAGGCTAGTCTTGGCAGTCAGTAAAATAACAGGGATATGTGAAGTATTCATATCATTTTTTATATCATTGCATAAAGAAACTCCATCTTTATTAGGCATCATGATATCGCTTATAATCAAATCAAAATCCATCTCTTCTATCAGTTTCAATGCCGCAACACCATCACATGCCTGCATCACCTGAAATTCTTCCGACAAAGATTCAGCAATCAATACCCTTAAGTCTTCGTTATCTTCAACAACCAATATTTTCTTTTTATTCGAAAGCGAGAGCCCGTCCTCTATATCTTTTATATCAGCAGGTAGAATTTCCTCAACTTTCGATTGTACCATCGTTTCCTGAACAATTTCTTTCTGCTTCATGAAATCCGCATCATCAAAGATATTGCTATCAAGAGGCAGACAAACAATCATGTCTGTTCCCATTTCTCTTTCGGAAAAAATGGAAATATTGCCTTTTTGCAGCAAAACCAAACTCTTTACAAGTGCCAGCCCGATTCCCGTGCCCAGATGCGAATCTGCATTAACTGTATTCACTTTATAAAACCGTTCAAAAACACTACTGATAGATTCCTGAGAGATTCCCACCCCTGTATCGCTGACAATTATGGAAAAAACATTATTCATACTCTCTCCTACTGTATAGCTGTTCTTATAGCGGGATACAAAGTCCTTTCCACGTTTTATTTCCAAAAGGATTTTACCTTTGTCCCGTGTATATTTAAAAGCATTATTCAGCAGATTCATAATAATCTTCTCAATAATATTTTTATCAACATAAATATCAGCAGGCAGAGTCTCGTCACACTTTATCTGAAAATCAATATCCCGCTGTCTCGCATAATCGATAAAATCACTGGCTATTTCTTTCACAAAATGATTGATATTCAGTGGCTGTAATTCCAGACGCATCATACCATTCTCTACAGTCCTGAAATCCATCAACTCGTTTACCAAATTCAGCAAACGCTGAACATTACCATTTAATATCCGATAATAATACTCCTTCAAACCTTCACGCCTCAACTTGTCCAAAGCCGCGAGGATAAGAGATAACGGAGTCCGGAAGTCGTGTGATATATTAGTAAAGAAACGCAGTTGCGCCTGATGTATTTGCTCCTTCTTATCTTTTTCTATATTCTCCTGATAAAGCAACATCTTCAGTTTTTTCTTTTCAGCATAGTGGCGATAAATCAGATAAGCAATCCCCAATACTGTCAGCACATAAAGAAAATAGGCAGGCAAGCTGAACCACGGAGCAGTTTTTCTTATAATTCTAATTACTGTAGGTTTATCACTCCAGACACCGTCATTATTGGCAGCATAGACTTCAAAATAATAAGTTCCTGCCGGCACCTTCGAGTACATCACCATCCGTTGCTGCGCATTAGCAGTAATCCAGGAATCATTATACCCTTTCAACCGAAACTTAAAGCGATTTTTCTCAGGAATATGATAATTGTCAGAGGAAAACTGAAAACCAAAGTTCACTTGATCATAATCGAGTATAACAGTATTAAGCGAGTCATTCAACACATAGTTAGGGTGAACCGACTCATGATCAATGAAAAAATCGGAAATGATTGCTTTAGGTTTATAGTTGTTCTGTGAAATCTTTTTCGGGTCAATAATTGTAAAGCCATTTGTACCTCCAAAATACAATAACCCGTCCTGCCCCTTCATGGATGCCAACGGATAATAGACCTGTCCCTGCGTATTCTCCCTCTTATCAAAATTCATCAGATAATTACGAGCTATATCATAGCAAAACAACCCTTCGTCAGTCCCCATCCAGACGTTCCCGTCATCATAACAAATACTATAAATAGAATAGATATTTTGCTGTAACCCTTCTTTCAGAGAAGTAAAACTGGAAGTATTAGTATCAAACTTTATAAGTCCATTACCTATAGTGCCTATCCAGATATTACCTGAATCATCCAAACAAAAAGTAAACAGCCCTAGATATGTAGAATCATTGGGAACTATCTTCTCCACAGCACGTGTATGCGTATCCATGCGGTAGAGTGCTTCATTACTAATGGCCCATAACGTATTTTCTCCCTGCCGCAAAATATCAAACAAGTAAGCATAATTGCGAGTACTGTCCAAACTAAAATGAGTAAACGACTTGCTACGATAAGAAAAATAAGATACTTCAGGCATCGGATACTGATAAGCCACCCACATACCGGAATCTCCTTCGAGGATAGTTTTCCGCACATCGTCCACCAGTAAAGAAGTGGAATCGCTCTTGGAATGCTTGTAATTAACAACTTTATGCCGCGCAGAATTATAAAGGTCCACACCTTCTCTAAACGTAGAAATCCATAAATTATCATCGGCATCTAGTATCAACGATTTTACATTATGGAAGGTAACATCATTTTTATGAGTAAAAGAGCTGAACTTTCCGGTAGCTTTATTCATCCGGTTAATCCCTCCACCCTCCGTGCCTATCCAAAGATAATCTTGATCTTCGGCAAATGAGCTCACCGGTGCATAACTCAGCCCGCTGTTTTGCGTATGATAAGTTTTGAAAGCGCCATTCTCATCTATATTGACATAACACAATGTTCCCGAATACGTGCCAATCCAGACATTAGACTGCCTGTCCTCACTTATCTCCCAAATAGAGTTATTTGGCAAACTAAAAGGGTCGGTCCCGGAATGTTTATATTGTGTCAGTTCCCTGTTTGAAGGGTCAAGTATATACAGCCCGTCTATAGTCCCTAACCAGATCATTCCTTTCTTGTCTATATAGAATGCTCGCAATGAATTGCTATTGTATTCGGGAAGAGGCTCATAGTGGTCTTCTATATTGAAAGAGGACAAATCTATCTTATAGAGACCTTCCTTATCTACAAATAGCCATAATTTTCCCATATACGCCTGAGCAAAACGAATATATCCGTTACCTGCATTTGGCAATGTCAGGCAAAGTACAAACCTATTCTCCACATAATTAAATCGATAAACTTTCCGATGGATGAACGTGTACAAATCCTTGTTATAGATACAAAAAGCGGTATTATTATAAGTGGGCATTTTTCCATCATAACCAGGCACGTTGAGTTCTCCCTTACTCGCATCCAGTATATTCCACCTACTATTATATCTGATCCAAAGATTATCCAACTTATCTACCTTAACGTGCGAAACCGAATCATAGATTTTCTCAAACCGATCAGAAATTCGCTCGTAGCAATACAGACCATTGTTCGTATTTACATACAAACGACCAGAAGAATCAGATGCCATATTGTTAAATATCCATCTTTTGGTAGGAGCTATCGAGGCAAAATAAGGATAGTATTTTTTATAATGATAGCCATCGAAACGATAAAGTTCATAGTCCATCATGATCCATATAAAACCTTCTTTATCCTGCTCTATCGCTTTTACTCCATCATAGTAAAATCCCCCTTCGGGAGACATGGTCCTGAACTTGTATTTCTCAGCGGCAGTGATGGTAGCCGATATAAGATAGAAAACAGTTAGTAACAGTAATAAGTATCTACTTTTCATAAGGACTTTATCGTGTTAAGTATTCAACTTTAGAAACAGGTACTAAGTTATGAAAAATACAATAAAACAAAAAACATTTTGAAATATTCTAAGTTAATGCAGCCATATATTTTTTCTCTGTTCTCCTGACCTACACGCATTTGTAATTTGATAACAAAGGGTTCTCCGAAGGTTTTATCCGGCATATTTACATTGTATTCATTTCTTTCAGCATTTTCTCTATTGAGCACTCCACCATCCGTTCTCTTTGAAACTCGCATCCCATGTGCCGTCAAACCAAAAATCTTTCACGGTGGGATAACGTATCGCAAGCTCCTTTACCTGATTTTCCGCAAACTCCAGAAAACGACTGAATGCCGCACTGTCTTCCCGGCTCTTTATCGAATATCTGTAATCAGGATGGCTCCAATCCAATATTGAATAATATAGATGTACATCTTTGCATCGCTACATCTTGGCGTTTGCCTAAGCGTTCAGCACCCATATTTCAAAGGAATTTCTAAATCTGCAGGCAATACTTTTGCCACATTTTGGGCAGATACGCTAGTACCTAGTGACATCAACAAGATAAGACTCTTTAAAATGATATGTCTCATATTTTATATATATAATGATTACTACCTATTGCAATTCTGACATGGCGTTCCTGATAACTTAAGCAAGATTCATCTTATAAAGCATGGTCAGCCTTTACCATCTCTCCACTCCAAGCTTTCAAAGAAGTCCATGGAGTGAAACCTTCGCTCCAGAACGGATCTGTATCCGGTAAGCCCAATGCTACAAAGCCCAATGTACAGAGATAGATACTCCCTGTATTTATGTAAGACTCAGACATTTCAATCTGATTACCGGCAAAACCGATATGCAACCAACCCTGTTCATCATAGGTATAGGGTGCAGAGAACTGTCGTTTAATAACTGCCGTCAACGCGCAGCGTACTTGGGCAGGTTTACTTGATGACGGTAACTTATGAAGCAGTGCTGCATGTCCCAAAGCATGAAATGCACCCGTTCTGTAAACAATAGAACGACCAACGACAGGATAAGCACCTTCCGGTGAAATCAGTCTTTCCTGTTGCTCGGCATAACGTGAAAGACGTTTGATTTGAACAGGTAGAAAATCAGCACCTGGTATGTCATGCTTTTCCATGACACATAATATTTCCGTCAACATAGGATGAATAACAAAACTGTTATAATAATCGGCATGATAATGAGGACCATCACCATAAGTTGCATCTCCTATATACCATTTATCACGAAACATTTCCACTCCATATAGTAGCCTCTTTTGGTCACACTCTCCCGTTAGTTCCAACAATGAAGCTTCAATAATCGAGGCAAATAGTAACCAGTTACTCTGGAATGGCTTGATAGAGCGAGTACGTTTCAGTTCGGTTAACAGATTCTCTTGGGTCTGACTATCTAATTTTCCCCATATTTGAGTAGGTGCCCGCAATATTCCGAGTGACAAAAAAGCGGCATCTACCAGAGGCTGGTAGGGAGTTTTAAAGTCCAAGTAATCCGGCGAAGAAGGATTGACAGCATTGGCAAGCCCTTTTGCGATTAAATTAATATATTTCTCTCTTAATCTTCCTTCCTCAGTATCATCAATTCCGAGCTCAAGCCACGGAGCAATTCCACAGATAGTTCTACCAACTGCTTCTAAATGGGAAAATTTCCGGGCTCGTTTATCATCCAAAGATTCCTGAGGCATATTTGTCCGTAAAGTTCCGTTTGCGAGATTAGTCAACACAGGATCGGAAATTCTTATGAGAGTGTTAACCCACAACTTACGTTCCTCCGGTCCGGTTGCCTGATGAATCTCGCCCGCATAAGATTTTACAGATACCACTAACGCCAATAAACAAAGTATCAAGCTGGTTTTCTGTGTCATAGTATTATTTCTAAAAACATTTTTTGATTTAAGAAGGGAAATCCTGTTATTAGATTTCCCTTCAACACTATTTATATCAACAACAGAATTATCTGTTATAAATAAATACTTGCAAGTCTCCTACGGAAACATTACCGGCTTCAGAATAATTCCAATCAGTCTTCCCATCTCTCAAATGACCTTTAACGAAGGTTATTCTGATATATTGGGCTTCAATAGGCTCAACTGGGAATAATTGGTAGTCATCCACCTTCAGGGGCGTGGTAACAAACTCGCCTAAATCAGTCCATGCATCACCTTCTGTTTTTTTGGCTTCCAATTTGAAAGTATGGCATTGCAGATGAGAATAATTTAAACTACGATGCCTGTAGCCTAATTGACCGAACTTGATAACCTCTCCCAGATTAATATCTAGATAACAAACCGGGTCATAAACAGGGCGAACTGTAATATCGGGACACCAGAATGTCGAATTCTTATCATCAAATAAATTCTTTATATCACCTTCCTTGGTAGCCAGATTAGAAGAGTAACTCCAGTTATCCGAGAATGGGAAACCTACATACAACGGAGCTTCAGCAGCAACCTTCACTCTGCAAGTGGCAGACTGTTTACCTCTATCATTAGCCGTTATCACAATGTTAGTAGTCTGTCCGACCTCACCAACAACAGTAATCAGACCATTCCGGTCAACCGTTGCCACAGTTTCATCTTCTGTAGTATAAGTAACGCTCTTGTCGGTTGCATTGGCAGGATTGACAGTCACATATTGAGATAAATCAAAAGTCTTACCGCTTTCCACTTCTGCAGTTTGTCCACCGGACTGAATAGTAATACTTGAAACAAGTACTATATTGCTGACTACTCTGACCGGATATCTGACAAATGTACCCGATCCATCGTCAACTCTCACGATAATAGTATCCGTACCCAGCGGAGACGGAATAGCACCTTCAGCAGGTGTTGTCAACTTAGGAGTTATCAAGCCGTCTGCACTCAAATCAATAGCACCGGTAGGTTCACCGGCAAAATGATAGCTTATAGCATTCTCTCTTGCACTTTCAGGCATAATGAATGGTTTCAATTGCAGAGGCTGGCCTTCCGTCACAATGACACCGAAAATATCACTTTCAAGATTCGTTGCATTTTCAACCGTAATGTTTACCGCCTTGCCAAAGTCATCGTCATCGCAACTGGCGAACAGTGCTCCGAACGAAAGAATTCCTGCTAAGAAATATATATTTTTTTTCATAATCTTACTCTTATATTTATCGGTTATCTATTAATATCTTTCCAACCCGGATTCTGTATCAACAGCGGATTCATAAGCATTTCATTCAAAGGTATCGGATAATAGTAACGTTTATCATCCCAAGGTAACTCACCTTTGATTACGGTAGTAGATGTAGGATAAGGGATAATGAAACCGTCATCATCTACAATTACTTTATTACCCACTTCTCCGATAGGAACTGTTATTTTGTATGGAAAATCCTTATACTTCTCATCATTACGATTTTTACTATACAATTCTATCTTTTCAGGCGTCATCTTCATCCCTCTTACAGGAACAGTAAACAGCCGGCCGGCTTTCCATCTCATCAGGTCTTCATAACGCATACCTTCCATCATCATTTCCACACGACGTTCACGTCTTATTTCGCGGATTATCGGAGATACAGAGTAATCCAGTTTCTGTGAATAGATGGCGTCTAAACGCGGGTCTGCAGGAATATTGGATAAAGTCAGTTTAGCATTGGGGTACTTAACAAAGTCGAATCCGGCTCTTTCTCTCAACGCATTGATAGTAATATTCAGATCTTCATTGGTAATTTCACCTAATTCAGCTCTGGCTTCTGCATAAATCAGCAACAGCTCTCCGTAACGGAACATATGTGCTGTCTGCACACCTTTGGCATTAGCTTCCCATTCAGCATAATCGGGCATCCAGTGTTTAATGAAACGATAACCGGTTACTGTTGAATTATACTTCTTCATCGGGGAACCACCGCCTGTATCATAAGTAATCATCGGATAAATGACACCTGATTCTTCAAGACTATATGTATTATCGTCCGCATCAAAAATAGAGGCATATTCACCCGGTTTACAAACTGTTTGAGTCAAGCGGGGATCACGATTATCCAACTCCTCCCACATTCCGTCATACCCTTTGAACAAAGGATTTACCACGTAGTTGCCGTCTGTACCTCCTAAGTAAATAGGACGTCCGTCTTCACACAGATAATCTTCAAGCATGGCCACAGGAGCACCCATGCAGTAGCGTGTATGGTTATTGAACCCCCAATAACGAGGATTGTCATGTCCCAATTTTACACCATCATAAACACGTGACAAAATAGTCTCATTATTACCTTCCGTCTCGGGAGAGCCCTTTTGTATAAACAATTGCCAATACGAATCTTTTGCGGTGGCATGTTTGAAAAGAGAATATCTATTCTTCTCAATAATCTTCCAGGCAGCATCACGACTCAGACTTAATAAGTCGTTGGCCGTAGATTGCAGATTCAATTCGGTGTGATATTTCCGGAAAGTTCCTTCGAACAGACAGAAACGCGCTTTCAGAAACAACGCCATATCTTGATTGATGTATCCGCAGGAATTATCATTATCCTCCAGATTTTCTATGGCAAAATCAAAACATTTCAGAATATTTTGAACCAGTTCCACACGTGGCATACGTGAACCGTAAAGTTCAGGTGAAGCCGTATCCAGTTCTTTGTCCAACCAAGGCACTTCGCCCAGAGCCACCAGCTTGATGTAATAATCCCATGCCTTGAAAAAATAAGCCTGGGCAGCATATTTCTTCAATGTTTCAGGATCACCCACTTCTGCATAATGGTTCAGGAAATAGTTTACTTTACGAAGTTTCTCCCACTGCCAAGGCGCGTCGAAGTTCTTGGAAGCTGAGTTTGGAGTATCATACGTACCACCTAATTTGCCATCGATGCCACCTGCATAGACCGTATTATCACTGAATGCATCACCAAAAATAATCTGGCTACCGGCTTTTACGGCCAGAAATCCTTTGTCATGTGAAGTATTATTAGTTCCGCTAACGCCATGTCCATACACGTAATATCTGTAAATTCCATCTAAATATAATTGTAAATCGGCTTCTTTCGTAAAGAAAGTACCGTCGGCCATATCATCTATCGGATCTCGTTGCATGAAGTCATCGTTACAAGACGACAAAGATGCCACCAAGGTCATGAGCAAAGCTATAATCGAATATTTTTTCATAATCTCTATTGATTTAAAACATTAAAAACCTACTTGAATACCTACGCTGAATGTCCGTTTCGGAGGATATGCATCGGACAGATAATCCGAATCATAATACTTAGGTACATCCGAAATGGTAAACAAGTTATAAGCAGATACATTCAGTCTTAATTTCTCCAATCCAATTTTACCAATCAACGATTTTGGGAAAGTATATCCCAAGATTACTTGTTTCAGTTTGATGTAAGAAGCATCAAGCAGATAGCCGGTTTGGGGATAGCTACCAAGACCAGAACCATACATGGGGAATTTGGCATCCGTTCTTTCGGGGGTCCACGACTGATTATAAGTCTCCCATGATCCGGCTCCGCCACCCCAGTAACTTGATACGGATGACAACCAATAGTCTCTCTTACCCACGCCTTGGAACATCAAATCCAAGTCGAAGCCTTTATATTGGAAATTAGCCGTAATGTTGTAACGATAACGTGGTGCATTATTACCAATCACCTTTCTGTCACCCGGATCGTCTATGGTACTTAAACCACTTGTGATGACACCGTCATTATCCAAATCTTTATACCAAACGTATCCCGGATAGGCTTGTCCACCCTTGAAATAGGGTCCATGATACAACGGTTTTCCGTTTGCTCCTACACCGTCAAAGTCACCTTCTTGAAGAATACCTCCGGTTACGTATCCCCAGATGTCGCCTACGGTGTATCCTTTATACAAGACACCATCGCCAATCTTATTGGTTGGGTTGGAGGGATAGCTTAGTACTTTAGCCTTATCATCTGAAAGTGCAACACCTACGCTATAACCAAATCCGTTAGCCAGTTTATCCGACCATTTAGCCTGGAGTTCAAATCCTGTTGTTTTCAGAACGCCTGCATTTTCAAAAGGCAAATCATCATCACCAATCAATGCCGGATAATCCTTTCCACCCGGTATTAAAATGTCAGTCACTTTTCTTTCGAAAACATCAGCACTGAACGTTAAACGATTCTTCAGGAAAGTGAAGTCGAAACCAAGGTTCTTAGTCGTCGATTTTTCCCAAGTCAAGTTAGGATTGGTCAGCGAAGGAGTGACGATACCAGTGGGATAACGTGTTCCATCGAATAGGAAATATCCCTCTGAAGTTCCAAAAACAGACTGATACGGATAATTTGAACTGGGCTGACTACCCAATCGTCCCCATGAAGCTCTAATCTTGAAATTATCTAACCAATCTCTTGACCAATCCATGAATTTTTCTTCCGAAACCCTCCATCCCAATGAAACTGTCGGGAAGAATTGGAAACGTGAATCTTTCGGGAATTTAGAGCTACCATCGTAACGGGCATCCAATTCAATCAGATATTTGCTCATGTAGTTGTACATGATACGGCCGAATACGGCGCGTGAAGCAATTTCATAATGAGAATTGCCCGAGGTGTTTGCTGTAATATCTTCTACCAGAGTAGGATTCAGGATATACGGATCGAGCATTTTTGTCAGTGTAATGGAAGAACCGGCATAAGTTTCTTGCTCCTGATTGATACCCAGCAGCAAGGACACATTATGTTTTTCCTTGAAAGTCTGGTTATAGTCGGCATATACGTTGATAGAATATCTATCCGTATTGGTACGTTGGACATAACCCGTATTTTCCGTTGCCCAACGATTTTCGAGAGCAGTCCATGAATTATTGACACGTGACTGCTTCGGATGAGTCTTTTCTCTCTGATAAGTGGTAGGAGCAAAAGAAAGGTCAGCCTTTACTTTCAATATTTTAGGTATGATTGTAAATTCCGGACTGATAGAAAGAATCGTCTTTCGTCTGGAAGTGACATTGCGGCCGCCTGCGTAAAGATAGCTGACGGGATTTTCCGTCACATGGTTTGGCAGAGGATCATCCGGACCTGTCAATACCGGCTGATAAATATAGTTTTCCGGATAATAAGATTTAGCATAATTCCAGAGGTTCATTCCATCTGTCTGTTGTGTTGGCGCATCATAATCGAACACGTTATACGAAGCCTTGGCTGCCACTGTGAACCAGTTGGTCACTTTGGCATTCACACTAAGCATAGCATTGTATCTTTTCAGCTCATCGGTTCTGATTTCATACATACCCTTCTGGTCTTGCATACCCAAAGATATATAGTAACTGATTCTGTCACCACCACCGCTGATAGAGAGGTTGTGTTTCTGCGTCGGAGTCCAGTCTTTTACCAACTCTTTATAGGGATTCGTATTACCTACCCATTGAATGGCATCACCTTCCATGAAATAAGGTTTATTATTCACAGGATCTTTCATGTAGGCCAACATATGCTCCATCATATCCTTGTCGTGCTGTGAATACTCGGCAATGGCACCTGTCCAAAGATTCTTGTCCGCTCCTGCCTTATAGATATAGTATGAGTCCAGAATATCAGGCAATGCATAAGGTTGATCGAAAGCCAGATTATAAGAATAATCTATTTTTGCTTTCTGCTTAAAAGTCCCTCCTTTAGTGGTAACCAATATTACACCGAAGGTAGCTCTTGTACCATAGATAGCAGCAGCAGAAGCATCCTTCAAAAACGACATATTGTCAATATCGTTCGGATTCAATTGATTCAAGTCTTCAGAAGTAATTTCAACACCGTCCAATAAAATCAGTGGAGAGCCTGAAACTACATCAAACTTGTTCTTGTCATCATTGGATGTACCCCTCTGACGGAATGTCGTTGCACCACGGATATTCAATGAAGGCACTTTATTGGGGTCACCGCCAGCGATACTAACGTTCAATCCTGGCACCATACCTTGCAGAGCTTGTCCAATATTGGAAACAGGTCTGTTTTCCAATGCTTCAGCTCCAACAGAAGCTACGGAAGCTGTCAGATTTCCTTTCTTTTGGGACTGAAAACCGATGACCACCACTTCATCTATCATTTTGGAGTCTTCGGCTAAAGTAACATTAATAGTCTTCTGATTACCGACAGTCACCTCTTTAGTAGTATATCCTACGAAAGAGAATGTCAGTACACTCTTGCTTCCGGGCACAGACACACTATAATTACCGTCAATGTCTGTGATAGCACCGGTACCAGCCCCTTTCACCATTACCGTCACTCCAATCATGGGTTCGCCACTGGCGTCTTTTACAACACCCGTAATCTGCAGATTCTGGTCAATACCCATCGCAACATCCGAAGCAGCGTGTACCGCTTGAGAAATTCCTGCAAACAAAAAGAATAAGCATAAGAACAGCATCAAGCATTGATGCCCATTCCAATCTCTAATTAGCAATTTTACATCTTTCATAATGTTTAAATTAAAATTAACGCCGCAAATCTATGCCTATTAAAATATCCAGTTTTACTATTTTAGTTTTTTCTTTTACTCAAATTCAAGCAAAGAGTATAAGTCCTTGTAAATCAACAAACAATTGAGACAATAATTTACTTACAACATATAATTTTGCTCATGCAGATGAAACGATTGCACCGATTTTTTTATTTATTATTCAAGTTTTGCAAGCCTAATTCAGAGATTAATTTAACCAGCGAAATGAATAAAGCACTCTGCGCATTAAGTTTTTACTGTAATATCAATTAGCCCTATCTGAACCACTACCCTGTCACACTTGTTACCTACCTTCTCCCTACCTATAGACAAGGAGGAGGTAAGGAGTAAGTAGGGAGTAGGTAGGGAGTAAGTATAGTCCGGAAGCAGAAGAAAGATTCTTATTCTTATACTTTGCGCTCCCTTTCAATTTTATTTCGTACCTTTGACGCTCCAAAAAAAGAAAAAAATACCAATTTATAAATAGAAGATGGAAACAGTAGAAAACAAGTACATTACCGTAGCTTATAAATTATACGCTATAGAAGATGGTGAAAAAGACTTCACCGAAGAAGCAACCGCTGAACACCCGTTCCAGTTCATTTCCGGTCTGGGTCTGACTTTAGATTCTTTCGAAGAACAAGTGAAAGACTTGAAAATCGGTGATAAGTTTGATTTCACTATCGCTTGTGATGATGCTTACGGCTCTTACGATGAAGAACATGTTATCGACCTTCCGAAACAAATCTTCGAAGTTGATGGCAAGTTCGATAGCGAACGTATCACAGCAGGCAACGTAGTTCCTCTGATGACTGCCGAAGGTCAACGCATCAATGGAACTGTACAGGAAGTTAAGGCAGATGTTGTTGTAATGGATATGAATCATCCGTTAGCAGGTTGCGATCTGAACTTTGTAGGTGAAATCGTAGAAAGCCGTCCGGCAACCAACGAAGAATTAGCAGAAATTGCCCGTATGATGAGCGGCGGTGGATGTAGTTGTGGTTGCGGTGATTGTGGTGACGGTTGCGGTGACCATGAGCATGGATGTGAAGGCGGATGCTGCCATTAATAAATTAAAAATTGAGAATTAAAAATTGAGAATTAGCTGCGCTATCATGCTGCATAGCTTATTTTTCAATTTTTAATTCTCAATTTTCAATTTACTAATTTTTTCCTGTCATTATCTCCAATACAAGTTTATCCGTCTCATTCATTCCTTGCGAACCAATCTTTGTCAGGTTACGAATGCTTTGATCTACATCTTCATCAATAATTCCCTCTACAGAAGTTACGCAACGGTTTTCCATAGCCATGATAGCGGAAAGAACAGCAGTAGAAACACCGGTAGTCACTTTCAACGCACAGCTGGGCTTCGCACCGTCACAAATCATACCTGTAAGGTTGGCTATCATATTCTGAACAGCATAAGCCACTTGCTCGTAAGTTCCTCCCATCAGCCAGGTGATGCCACAACTGGAACCGGTAGCAGCAACTACACAGCCGCACAAAGCGGACAATCGTCCCAAGCTTTGTTTGATATAAATGACCGTCAGATGGCTTAGCATCAGGGCACGTATCAGTTCTTCTTCTGATTTATCATTTTCTTCGGCATAAACCAATACAGGCAAAGTAGCGGATATACCCTGGTTACCACTACCGGAGTTACTCATCACCGGAATCATGGCACCTGCCATACGTGCATCACAAGCTCCTGAAGTATAAGAAAGGATATGTGAGAAAACACTATCGCCCATCACTTTGTGTTCATAAGTGCCACGCAGAATCTTACCCAGACAATGCCCATACTCTCCTTCGAACGAACGTTCGGCAGCCACCTTGTTCAAACGGGCAGTTTCAAGGATGAAACGAATTTCATCCAACGGGGCATTTAAAGCAAAATCATACACTTTACGCAGGGTCAGCTCCACTGTTTCTTCTTCCTCTTCCTTTCCTACGGTATGCTGCTTCTGCAACAAGACTTCCCCGTTACGTTCTATATATATAAAGGTGGTGTGACCTCCGGCAATCACAGCGGTTGCCCGGTTGGCTCCGGCTTCACAGCAGATTTCAATATACAGTTTCTCTTCTATATTCTCCTTCAACGAAATATGGATGCGTTTTTCTTCAATGAAGCGCTTTCCTTCTTCCACAGCATCGGGAGTACAGTCTTTCAATACTTCCAGTTGATATTCCGATTTTCCAATCAGTGCACCCAGCGCAATTGCGATAGGTAAACCAATCATTCCGGTGCCCGGAATCCCCACTCCCATAGCGTTTTTCAAAATATTAGCACTTAGCAACACATTAATGTTTTCAGGTTTCATTCCCAGTGTTTCTGTCGCTTTAGCCACGCATAACGCCACTGCAATGGGCTCTGTGCACCCAATGGCTGGCACAACCTCCTGATGTATCAGGTCGATTATCCGTTTTCTCTCTAACTCAGTTATCATTATTTCACGGTTTTTAATGGACACAAATTTAGAAAAAATGTTTTTAATACAGGCGCAAAGTCTTCTATTTCAAAAAAGAAACTTAACTTTGCGTCCGAGTTTTACATTATTAATAACCAAAAACTGAATTAAATGAAGATTAAAACGCTAACCTCGTGTTTCTTTTTGGCATTTGCCATATCTTCTTGTATACAAGACGAAGCGCTAAATTCAGAAGCAGCCATAGATGGCTGTACAGGTGCGGATGTGCAATTGGCAAACATAAACGCAGATGAAAAAAAAGTCGATGTATATGTGCACAAAGGTGCAAACCTTGCAAAACAACAACTAAACTTCGCCTTGCCGGAAGGTGCATCCATCAAACCCAATGATCGCAGAGATGGTGATATAGGAAACATATACAACTTTAGCGAAGGAGATCATTCGCGGTCATTTACGGTGACCTCCGAAGACGATGCTTGGAAACCTGTTTATCAAATAAACGTTCGGCCAACAGAATTACCTACTTCCTATCATTTCGAGGAATTATTAGTTGCTCAAAATACTCCTTATCACATCTTTTACGAATTTGAGCCCAATACTTCACAAGAGGTTTCAAAGGTATTGCAATGGTCCAGTGGTAATCCTGGATATAAACTGACTGGCATGTCTAAACTTCCTACCGATTATCCTACCGTACAAGTTGCAGCAGGATATATAGGTAAATGTGCTAAATTAGAAACTAAAGACACCGGAAGTTTCGGAGCTATGGTGAAGATGTATATCGCTGCCGGCAATCTGTTTATCGGAGCTTTCGATCTTGCTAATGCACTTAAAGATGCTCCTAAAGCAACAACTTTCGGTTTCCAGTTCTACAAACGGCCGAAAGCATTAAAAGGATATTATAAATTCAAAGCGGGTTCAGTTTATACTGAAAGCGGAGCACCTCAAACAGGAAAGAAAGATCGATTTGATATCTATGCTGTCATGTATGAGGCTGAAGATAATTCATTCATGCTAGATGGAACCAATTCTCTGACTTCGGACAAAGTAGTATCTTTAGCCAGAATTAGTGCAGAAGAAGCATTAGAAACAGATAAATGGACAGAATTCAATTTGCCTTTCAAAGCTCAAAATGGTAAGGACATCAACGAAACTGAACTTCAGCAAGGTAAATATAAACTCGGCATTGTGTTCTCTTCAAGTGTAGACGGCGCTTATTTCAAAGGTGCCGTAGGTAGCACGCTCTATATTGATGAAGTAGAACTTATTTGCGAAGAGAATTAAAAAAGATAATTATGAAGAAATATAATATTATTATTGTTGCATTACTGTTAACAGTAATTGGAGCTACGTCAATAAAAGCTCAGGAAGATAGAACTCATATTCTCGGCCAGTCTTACCTTCGTGGCTGGGAATATTCATTGAAGGCAGGATTCAGTATCGGCGGGACCGCTCCTCTACCTCTGCCTGAAGAAATACGTAAGATAGACAGTTATGTACCCAGTATGGCAATTTCTATTGAAGGTAATGCAACCAAATGGCTAGATGATAAAAAAATGTGGGGGTTAACTTTAGGTTTACGCCTTGAAACTAAAAATATGACTACTGAAGCTACCGTTAAGAATTATGGTATGAAAATTATTAATACTAACGGTGGTGAATTGGAAGGCCTGTGGACGGGAGGTGTAAAGACTAAAGTTAAGAATTCCTATCTTACTGTTCCTGTTCTTGCCAACTACAAAATAAGCAAACGCTGGAAACTTGTAGCCGGTCCTTATTTCTCCTATTTACTTGAAGGGGATTTCTCCGGTCATGTATATGAGGGGCATCTCCGTACTCCGGACCAAACAGGCTCACGCGTAGACTTTACAGATGAAAGCATTGCCACATATGATTTTTCTAACGATTTGCGCAAATTCCAATGGGGTATACAATTTGGTGGAGAATGGAGAGCTTTCAAACATTTGAATGTTTATGCTGATCTTACATGGGGATTAAATGACATCTTTAAAAAGAATTTTGATACAATATCATTTGCCATGTATCCTATCTATCTTAATATAGGATTTGGATATTCTTTCTAAAATATTATAGTAATAATAAAGTCTGTCATAGATTCTAAATATAAAAAAGCTAGAAGTAAACTTCTAGCTTTTTTATATTTAGGAGGATATTTATTATTCAGCCGCAACTGATTCTCCAATAACTTCTAATTCATCAAGAATCAAAGTACTACCTCCAGCACCCATGAAACTATCACCATCTTTACTTGAAGAACAAACAATAGCCAATTTATAAGTTTTGCTTGTTTCATATGCCTTACCAGTTAAAAAGGTGAAAGGGATATCAAAATAGGTATACTCTGCTTTCGCTGTACCATCTTCTAATCTGGCAACTGCCACACGATAATCAGAAGTATTAATATCATGACCAGTCAAAATCACTTCTTCACCATCAGCATCTACAGCTTCATATAATACTGCCTGAATAGCACATTCATCAACTATATCCGTTTTTTCGATTACTTCTTCTGGCTTAGTAGCCTTAGAGCCATCAATATATTTCGCACCCGGAGCATATTTATACCATCCTCTGAAATAAACCGGCCTTTTATCATAAGCAATACCAAACTTAGAACTGGCAATACGATCGCCCGTATTCAATACAAACTTTCCAGTAAACACCGAACCTGATGTAATAGCAGGAACTAATGCATTAACTTTATCACTGGTGTCCATTGTTACTAGCTTAATCGCCGACTCACCTGCTTTTTTATCATCTGTCTGGAATACTGGCAAATCCGTAACTTTGAACAGTTTAAGATAAGCAGCTCCCGGCGCACTCGTAGCCAATAAATCCGTCGGTAGAGGAGAATAATATTCATTAGTTAAAAAAGAACCAGGAACTGTTTCCCATTCCTCGAAAGAGAATTTCAACTCAGACTGGCTACCTGCTATAGAAACCTTATAAGCCTTAACTGTTCCATTTTCTGAAATTACTGTATAAACCACTGTTTTACCACCAGAAAAATCCTGTGCTACGCCGCTTGCCGGAGTTACAGTAGCTTTTTCCGAAATTGTGAATATAGGCTTTAAAGCTTTCAAATCATTATCAGTAGCCGTATCACGAACCTTAAAAGTAATAATACCAGTAGCTTCATCAATTACCGGCTGTTCTGTTACCAGTTCACTATCAATAGTAAATGCTGTAATCTTTGCCTCTGAACTTTCAGCTCCAGTTAATTTAGTACCTTTATACACCACCTTAACTTTCTGTCCTAATTGTAATACATCAATATTCAGATTTGCTTCTGCTTTTCCATTATTAATAGTACCAACTACATCTACATTACACTTGCCAATGCCACTTAAATTCAGTTCCTGACTACCTGTAAATGTATAAGAAGTACCATTTTGTTTCAGAACGCATTTTTCCAATTTGATAGTTCCCAAGTTCATTTCCATGAAGCTAAAGTCCTTCAATTCCAAACTAATAATATTATTCCCAGCTTTTGCAATCGTAATGTTTTTTGGCATCCCATTTGCCACAGAAGTCCCATCTAATTCAATATCTAAAGTACCTTTATAGGTACCTGCCAATTCTTCCTCAATCGGATAAACAGGGTCATCATCATCACTACAAGCAGTGAACAAACTCATTGAACAAATCAATGCAAACAAATAAAATAAATTCTTCTTCATAAAATCATCTTGTTTAGTTAATACAAGTCTTCTCATCGAAGACTATAATGTCCTATTTTACTTTAATAAAAATTAAGTGTGCAAAGAAACAGCTTTTAAAGTATATAAAAAAGGTCTGTTCTACGTTTTAATGTTCTATTTTTAATATAAATTAGAAGAGCTATACATATATAGCATAATACAAAAGGCTCTTAATTATAAAAAACAATTAAAGGCATTCAATTGTTTTGTTATTTCAATAGAGCTAGTTATTAAACAAAAAGGAGCCGATTCTTTTGAGTCGGCTCCTTCTAATTTATCATGAAAATATGATTATCTCACTAAGTCCAAACCTAAATTAAAGCTTGTTGTCACTGACCAATATCCACCAATCATTTGAATAAACATTCCAGCAGCTTGTGCTTCCTCCGGCACAATTCCACCTTCTACCAATGCATTCCAAAGCAATATCAAATCACTCACTAATATAGGATCTCCCCAATTATCCGTTTCACCCGTATCACGAAGAGTGAAAAGATTATCAAAAGCACTCTTATCCAAATAAATATAAGTATGACCATTATCAGCAGTCTTAATATTCATAGGTATTCCATCTTTAGCCCAACCCAATATCTGGCTAATAGTAGCATCTTGTATTCCACTAAGATCTGCATTCAAAAGTCCACCAAGCAATGCTTTAACAGTAGCCGGATTTCCACTCAATATTTCATCAATAACATCGGCCATACCACTGGCATCAGCTCCAGTAGCTGCAGTCAAGATAGCAGGAATATTCAATTTTACAGTAAATTTTCCATTTCTCTCACTCCAATATGCCAAATCTTTGGGAGAAGTAGTAAAACCACTTGTAGCAAAATTAGCTTTTATCTCACTTGCAGCAGGAAAAGCACCTGTAAAAAAGATAGACATTATAGAATTAGGATCCAGAGCTATTGCCGGACTGGCAACATAGTCAGCTACAATACTACCACTTTTATCTAAAGTAATTGAATTCAAAGCTTGAGGTAAAATAGAGCCCCCCAAATACCGTAATAAAGCAGAAATGAATTCTGGATAATTATCATCACCAGTAAATTGCCAATCTGTATACAATGCACTTGTCACAGGCCAATTCTTCATAGTCTCTTTTTCCGTCCAATTATAATCCGTAGCCGTGTAGTCTGCCATTTTATAAGTTCCAGCCCATGGGCTTACTTCATCGTCATCATCGCTACAAGCAGTAAACAAACTCATTGAACAAATCAATGCAAACAAATACAATAAATTCTTCTTCATATTCTTTTTGTTTAATAAATACTAACTCCCCATCGCTGGGTAATCATGCTTTTTGATAAAATAAGATTTCAGGCTGCAAAATAACAGCTTTTAATAATACCAGACAAGGTCTATTCTAAAGATGAGCTGTTCTTTTTTTAAGCATCAAAGCTTTAATTATCACCTTTTATGAAAAAGAATTTGTCAACAGAATAAACTCGCAGCCACAAGCATTTTCCCAAGAAGCTATAAAAAACATCCCATTCCATAAAAAATATAATATTTCTCCCCCTTCATGAGAAAAAATCCATAACTATTTGTTATCTTTAGGCATCCAAAAGCTTTTATTCAAAGGATTTGGCATGAATTAACCCTATACATAAACCATTAAAGCAAAAGATTATGTTCAACTCATTCGGCAACATCCTCCGCCTTACCAGCTTTGGGGAGTCACATGGTAAAGGCATCGGAGGCGTCATAGATGGATTTCCCGCAGGCATCCGCATTGACATGGATTTCGTGCAAGCGGAACTGAACCGTCGCCGTCCCGGGCAATCCCTTATTACAACGGCACGGAAAGAAGGTGATAAAGTAGAATTCCTTTCTGGTATCTTCAAAGGCAAATCAACGGGATGTCCCATCGGATTCATTGTATGGAACGAGAATCAGCATTCCAATGATTATGATAATATGAAAGAGGTATACCGCCCTTCGCATGCAGACTATACTTATAAGGTGAAATATGGCATCCGCGATTACCGGGGAGGCGGACGTTCATCAGCGCGCGAAACCATCTCACGCGTAGTGGCAGGCGCGCTTGCCAAACAAGCACTCCGCCAACTGGGTGTACGCATTACGGCATATACTTCACAAGTAGGTCCTATTCGTCTGGAAGAAAACTATACCGCTTATGATCTCGATTTGATAGAAACCAACCCAGTACGTTGTCCGGACCCGGTAAAGGCAAAGGAAATGGAAGAGTTGATTTTCAAAATTAAGGGACAAGGTGATACCATTGGCGGAGTAGTGACTTGCGTCATCAAAGGATGTCCCATCGGATTAGGCCAACCGGTATTCGGCAAATTACAGGCTGCACTTGCTTCCGGCATGCTCAGTATCAATGCTGCCAAAGCATTCGAATACGGTGACGGATTCAAAGGCTTAAAACAAAAAGGTTCGGAGCAAAATGATGTATTCTTCAACAATTGCGGACGCATTGAAACGAAGACCAACCATTCAGGTGGTATCCAAGGAGGTATCAGTAACGGACAAGATATCTTCTTCCGGGTTGCCTTCAAGCCGGTAGCTACGGTGCTAATGGAACAACATACAGTCAATCTGGATGGTGTGGATACAACCTTGAAAGCCCGTGGCCGTCATGATCCATGCGTGTTGCCACGCGCAGTGCCCATTGTAGAAGCAATGGCTGCCATGACCATACTGGACTTCTATCTCATTGATCGTACAACTCAGTTATAAAAAAGTGGTAACAAAGTGGTAAAGCGATAGGACGATAAAGCAATAGAGTGACGTCATCCTACCACTTTATCACCCTATCACTCTACTCACCTTCTAATCCCTCATTATATATTATTTATGAACGAAATACAGAAATACATTTCAGAGAACGAACCCAAGATGCTGGAAGATTTGTTCAGCCTCATCCGTATTCCCAGTATCAGCGCGAAACCGGAACATCATGACGACATGCTGGCTTGTGCAGAGCGTTGGGCACAATTATTACTTGAAGCAGGTGCAGACGAAGCACTGGTAATGCCGTCAAAAGGTAATCCAATTGTTTTCGGACAAAAGATAGTGGACCCTACCGCTAAAACGGTATTAGTATATGCACACTATGATGTTATGCCTGCCGAACCGTTGGACTTGTGGAAAAGCGAACCTTTTGAACCTGAAATCCGCGACGAACATATCTGGGCCCGTGGCGCAGACGATGACAAGGGACAAGCATTTATCCAGGTGAAAGCATTCGAATATCTGGTGAAACATGGCATGCTGAAAAACAATGTTAAGTTCATCTTTGAAGGAGAAGAAGAAATAGGTTCGCCCAGCCTGGAAGCTTTCTGTGAAGACCATAAAGAACTTTTAAAAGCAGATGTTATTCTGGTATCAGACACCAGCATGTTGGGAGCTGACCTGCCTTCACTAACTACCGGTCTCCGCGGACTGGCATACTGGGAAATAGAAGTAACAGGTCCTAATCGTGACCTACATTCAGGACACTTTGGCGGTGCAGTTGCCAATCCTATCAATGTATTATGCGGCATGATTGCCAAAGTGGTGGATGCCGACGGACGTATCACGGTACCCGGCTTCTATGATGATGTGGAAGAAGTGCCACAGGCAGAACGCGATATGATAGCTCATATTCCATTTAATGAGGAAAAGTATAAAGCAGCCATTGGCGTGAAAGAGTTATTTGGAGAAAAAGGCTACAGTACACTGGAACGCAATAGTTGTCGCCCGTCATTCGATGTTTGTGGAATCTGGGGCGGATACACGGGTGAAGGTTCCAAAACGGTACTCCCATCCAAAGCTACCGCTAAAGTATCCTGTCGTTTAGTACCTCATCAGGATCATCATAAAATTTCCCGGATGTTTGCCGATTACATAATGAGTATTGCTCCGGATACAGTGCAAGTGAAAGTAACACCCATGCATGGTGGACAAGGATATGTGTGTCCTATCACCCTCCCAGCTTATCAGGCTGCCGAGAAAGGTTTCGAGAAGGCCTTTGGAAAGAAACCGCTCGCAGTACGCCGTGGGGGAAGCATCCCTATTATTTCGACTTTTGAACAAGTACTTGGAATAAAGACGGTGCTCATGGGCTTCGGATTGGAATCAAATGCCATCCACTCACCGAATGAGAATATCCCATTGGATATCTTCCGGAAAGGAATTGAAGCAGTGGTGGAATTCCATTTGAAATACATTTAAATGAAGAATGAGGAATGAAGAATGAAAAATTTAGCTGCGCGGTGAAAGCTTACTAAAAAGGAGATTCTTCATTCCTCATTCTTCATTCTTCATTAAAAAAACATCGTTCGCAAGACCTTAAATTCCGTACGGCGATTAATTGCATTACAAATCTCCTGCTGTTCCGGTGGGAGATTTTTTATGAACTCTTCCGTCAGCACATCACCCTCTTTTAGGAAAGTAGCAGATTTAAGAGTGAATTTAGTCACAGTCTTGGGCTGTTGTTCCCCGTAGCCTTGGGGTGTCAGGCGTTCCGGATCAATGCCGCCTTTGATAAGATAACGTACCACAGACTCAGCACGACGCTGTGACAGGCGGAGATTGTAATCATCATTCCCTTTATAGTCGCAATGTGCAGCCAATTCAATAGTAACACTCGGATTGTCATTCAACAATTGTATCAGTTCATCCAAGGCTACCGCAGATTCCGGTGTCAGATCGGCACAGTCAAACTCATAAAAGATATTCTCTATCAATACAGGGCGGGTGATGGAAGCCAAAGCAAATTCCAGTTCATAACGCCGGTCTTCATTCACATTCTCCGTCAGCAGTTCTTCCTTATCATTAAGGTAACCACGACAGGAAGCAAGCAAAGCATAGCGACGACCCGGATTTAATTCCTGCATGAAAGTGCCATCCTTCTTCACGTTTATTTTCAGATAAGTGCCATCATCACCAACCAGAGTCACAAGTGCATCAGACAGCACATCCCCCTCCTTATCATATACCAAGCCTTTCAAGATATGGTGCACTTCGGGAAGTTCGAAACTAAATATATGGTCCCATCCACGAGCATCTCCCCGATTGGAAGAAAGAAAACCACGATTAGGAGCACCCGGTTCGAAAGTCATACCGAAGTCATCGCTCTGCGAATTTATGGGAGAACGCATATTCTCAATGCGCCAGCGTCCCGTCAAACTATCGGGGATGGCACGGAAGATATCCAATCCACCCATACCGGGATGACCATTGGAAGAGAAGTGCAACGTGCCATCCGGTGCAAAAGTAGGAAACATCTCATCACCGGAAGTATTTATGTCAGGACCTAAATTATCAACATAACCGAAGCCATCGCGGGTTACATTAATACGCCACAAGTCCAGTCCACCTTGTCCGCCGGGCATATCAGACACAAAATAAAGATAATCGCCTGCGGGAGACAGGACGGGGTGGGCAACGGAAGAAAGGGTATCGTTCATGATGGCACATTTCTGAGGAGTTCCCCATTCGGCCCCGGCACGTTGAGAGACGTAAATCTCAGCATAGGCAGGCGCATCGGGCAATGTCCGGCAACGAGTAAAATACATAGTTTTGCCATCTGCCGAAAAAGAACAAGCTCCCTCCTCAAATTCACTGTTCACTTCGGAGGCAAGCGGTTCCGGCTTTTGCCATTGTTTCTTTTCATTCCGCTTGGAGTGAAATATATCGGCGCTCTTCATACCGGTGATACCGTTCAAATCAGAACCTTTCGCTTCATTGCGGGTAGAAGTAAAATATAGGATATCGGCATCGTCACCTGCATACATTGGAGAATAATCGCTACGGCGGGATACGAGGATAGGAATGCGCTTTACAATATGACGGGTAGGATTCTTTTTCCATTCTTGAGCCAGTTGGCAGGAAATAAGTCCAATATGTGCCAGGGAGTCTTTGCGTTCTTTTTTATCAGAAAGATGCTGCGCGTAAGTAAGATAATTCTCATAATAAGGTATAGCGGCTGCATATTCACCATTCTTACGAAGCATCTCCGCCAGGTAAAAATGAGAGATAGTGTCAGGATAACGGTAACGAACCGCATTCATATAGGCCGCTTTGGCTTTCAAGGTGTAGTTAATGCGCCGGTAACAATCACCTTGTTTGTAAGCAAGGATTCCACGTTGCGGACGGTCTTTGGGAGAAGTGCGGGTATAGGCCTGTTTGTAATGACGGGCAGCATCAAAGTATTCTCCACGGGCATAACTTTGTTCCGCCTGACGCAGACTTCGCCCTGCCCCACAGGAAGTGAGAAATAAAGTGATGCAAAAAAGAGAAAATAAAAACAGCTTATATAAACTCATCCTGTATAGGTCTACTAAATCATCATTTACCTATATAAACAGAAAAACCGGCAGTTTATTGTATATTCATCATCTATTCAAATGGTTTACGAAACGTACATCCATTCCGCCATTCGGAACAACCGTAAGCCGTCTTACCTTTAATAATAGTTCCTTTGCCACACAACGGGCATATCTGTCCCTCAACAATCTGCGACTGGGAAGCGTTTACAGGAGATATATCTGATTTTGCCTCAGACATATTATTTTTTGTTTCAGATTCATCCACCTTTGCTTCAGATGCTTTTTTGCGCGGTTTACTCTGTCGTTTAGGCTTCGAGACGCCCTTCTCTTTTGCTGCCTTTCCGTCCTGCTTTTGCCCACCGGCAGATGCTTCCTGAACGGCCTGCACAATCGTGATATGCCGGTTGCTATTATCCGAAAGCACACTCATGACAACTTCCGAAACCATCTGCTTCAATTCCTCCAGAAACTGAGCGGCGTTATAGGTTTTCTTCTCAATCTCACGTAGTTTCTTCTCCCAGATACCTGTCAGTTCAGCAGATTTCAACAGTTCCTCATGGATAATCTGAATTAGCTCTACACCCGTAGGCGTAGCAATCAGATTCTTCTTTTCCTTACGGATATAATTCCGCTTAAAAAGCGTCTCAATAATTGCCGCACGCGTAGACGGGCGACCGATACCATTCTCTTTCAATGCATCGCGCAGTTCATCATTATCCACCAGCTTACCTGCTGTTTCCATGGCACGCAGCAATGTGGCCTCGGTGTAAGGACGCGGCGGTTGCGTCCACTTCTCGTATAAATCGGGCACATGAGGACCGCTTTCACCTTTCACAAATACAGGCAACACGTTTTCCTCTTCACCTATTTCCTTTTCTTCCTGCGACTGTGCTCCCGGAGTTCCGAAGATAACCCGCCATCCCGGTTCCAATATCTGTTTGCCGGTAGTCTTAAATTCAATATTCTCCACTGCCCCCAATACGGTGGTAGTGGCGAACTTACAATCCGGATAGAACGCTGCAATAAATCGGCTCGCAATCAAATCGAACACACGACGTTCCATATCTGTCAGGTTCTGCGGATATTGTCCGGTGGGGATGATAGCATGGTGATCCGTCACCTTAGAGTTATCGAACACTTTCTTCGATTTCAGTAAAGTGGTTCCTTCCAAGGGTTTTGTGAAAGTTTCATAGTCACGTAATCCTTTCAAGATACCCGGACACTTCGGATAAATATCATCACTCAGAAAAGTTGTATCTACACGCGGATAGGTGGCAACTTTCTTTTCATATAATGATTGGATAATTTTCAGCGTTTCATCGGCAGAATAAGCAAACTTCTTATTACATTCCACCTGTAAAGAGGTCAAGTCAAACAATCGAAGCGGAGCTTCCTTTCCTTCCTTCTTGGTGACATCTGTAATCGTAAAAGGAGAATTCCTGATTTGTTCCAACAGAGCCATACCTTGCTCTTGACTGGTAATAGGATCTATTCCCCGATTTTCTTCCTCCTTCTTGGGCTTCTTTCCAGCAGCAATAGCCTCCTTATTCTTTTCTGCTTCCAGAATTAGTTCTTCCTCACTCTTCCTGATTATGGCAGCAAAGGTAGTATCCCGGTATACTGTCTTCAATTCCCAATATTGCTTGGGGACAAAGTTCTGTATTTCCAACTGACGATTTACAATAAGCGCCAACGTAGGTGTCTGTACCCGGCCAATAGAAAGTACTTGCTTGTTCTGCCCGTACTTCATGGTATAGAGGCGCGTCGCATTCATACCCAGCAACCAGTCGCCAATAGCGCGGGACAACCCAGCTTCGTACAAAGGTTGAAAGTCGGAAGCATCCTTCAGTTTGGCAAAACCTTCGCGGATTGCCTCTTCTGTCAATGACGAAATCCACAACCGCTTCACCGGACAACGTGCCCCAGCTTTCTGCATCACCCAGCGCTGAATCAATTCTCCCTCCTGTCCGGCATCACCACAGTTGATGATCATATCGGCTTTCTGCATGAGGGATTCTATTGTATGGAATTGCTTTTCGTAAGTTGGATTACTGATGAGCTTAATCCCGAAACGGGGCGGTATCATAGGGAGGCTTCCCAAGCTCCATGATTTCCAGTTCGGAGTGTATTCATGGGGCTCTTTGAGCGTACAAAGATGGCCGAATGTCCAGGTCACTTGGTATCCGTTCCCTTCAATGTATCCATCTCTCCTGTCTTTCGCTCCTAATACATCAGCTATGTCACGTGCCACAGAGGGCTTTTCGGCAATACAAACTATCATTCATTATTCTTTTAACGGAGCAAAGGTACAAAAAAGGGGGGAATGATAAAAGAATAAGTGATGATCAATGGCAACAAAGTAGTATTAGCACAGATGTGAAGGTCTCTTGCACAATATTGATAGCCAAAAGCACATTTTACATCATAAAAAGAACATTGCTACCAGTTGAAACATATAAAAAGGAGTAATTTAGCAACAATAAATAGGTAAAGAAGATTATTCAGCTTAACACTTTCCAATAAGGTTGAACTCCCCCCAAAAAAGAAAAGTTCAACCTTTTTTTATTTTACACTCCTGATTTATAGATAAAAGTAGGCTATTTGCCAATACTATTCAATTTTTAAACAAAAATGAAAGTCGATTGTACAAATCCGAAAGCTACACAAACGGAACTACAGATTCAAAAGACAGATAAGAAAGCCGCCTACGTATAAAAAGACTAATTTAGCCACCGAAAAAAGATTTTTATTATACCTTTGTACTATAACCTTATATACCACAGAAAATGACAAAATACCTTTTATGCCTCTTGACTAATCTGCTGATATTCCCACTCTCTGCACAAGAGCCAGCACCTATTGGCTTTGTACATATCGGACTGAACGACGGACTTTCACAAAGTACAGTAGTGGATATCACCCAGGATCAAAAGGGCAATATGTGGTTCGCCACTCACAACGGACTTAACAAATTCGACGGTTATGACTTTACCGTTTATCAACATAATGAACAAGATCCACACAGCATATGCGACGATATTATCCGCACCTGTATCACGGACAAACAAGGCAG
This sequence comes from uncultured Bacteroides sp., assembly GCF_905207245.1. Classification (GTDB taxonomy): domain Bacteria; phylum Bacteroidota; class Bacteroidia; order Bacteroidales; family Bacteroidaceae; genus Bacteroides. The sequence goes on from NZ_CAJLKP010000001.1 coordinate 227,795, forward strand.
AATTTGGATAGGAACCGATGAAGGGCTATCTCTCTATGATATCAATATGGATCGGTTTGAGAACTTCAACTATCAAGAAAATGGAGAACAAATATCCATTAACGGAATAGTAGAAGTTAACAATAAGCTTTTACTATTTTCCAGGAAAAAGAAATTAATATTATTCGATATCGAAACAAAGCAATATCTGAAGGACCTGCCAATCCCTACTCTTTCCTCCATTTCACCGACTGCTATCTACCGACAGGACGACCATATTTACATAGGCAGCATGCAAGGATTATTCGTTTATTCCATTCACACAAATACATTGGAAAACATTGCACCTGAAATACTGAAAGAAATAGAAATATACACTATACTGAAGCAATCTCCCAGACAACTATGGGTAGGAACCGAAGGAAGAGGATTATTTTCTATTAATCTTCTGACAAAAGAAGTGACCAATTATACCCATAACTCTAAAATAGAACATTCAATCAGTTCCAATTACATCCGTTCACTTTGCCTCGACTCACAAAATACCCTATGGATAGGAACTCTTAATTCACTGAACATATATAATGAAAAAGATGATAATTTCAATATTTATACCAGCGATCAATTAGAAAGCGGCAAGCTCTCGCAAACATCTGTTCGTGATATCTTTATGGATTCACAAGGTGGAATGTGGCTGGGAACCTATTTCGGAGGATTGAATTACTACCATCCTTTCAAAGATCGTTTCTCTAATATACAATCCACGGACAAAGAAAATTCACTAAACTGCAATATCGTGGGATGTATTAGGGAAGATTCTCAAAACAACCTTTGGATAGGAACAAACAGTGGTGGTGTAAACTGTTACAATCCACATACACGCACTTTTAAACACTATACACAGAAAGAAGGTTTAGGTGCGAACGATGTAAAAGTTATCTATATAGATGAAAAGAACGACTTAGTTTATATAGGTACACACACAGGTGGACTCAGTATTCTAAACCGTAAATCGGGACATATCAGAACGATTTGTGATAACAGGACAAACAACATCTATACTTTTGAGCCTACAAAAAATGGAGAATTCTGGATCAGTGGGCTCGACGAATTACTGCGCTTTAATCCTACAAACATGACATTTACTGTCATAACCAAGCAAGCAGATGGAAAACCGTTTCTACATAACCGGATTACGGATATTGTTCGTGACAGTAAACACCGGCTTTGGCTAATCAGTGAAAAAGGCTTAAGAGTATATACAGAGAAAGATGGACAACTGCAATATTGCTCCATACTGCCGGAACAATCACCCTTCACCTACAAGATGACGAATTGTATATGCGAATCCAAGTTAAACGGAATTTTCTGGATAGGCACGCGCAACGGAATTTATCGCTTCGACGAAAAGACAAAAGAAATCAAACAATATACCACTACTCACGGATTGCCCAACAACGTAGTACATGGAATTATGGAAGATTCTTACGGCTATCTTTGGCTCAGTACGGACAAAGGACTGAGCCGCTTCCAGCCGCAAACAGAGAAATTCAGAAATTATACAAGTAATGACGGTTTGCAAAGTAATCAATTCTCTAACAACGCATATTGCCACACGAAAAATGGATTGATGTACTTTGGAGGAATCAATGGCATTACTACTTTCCAACCGGAACAATTACCGGACAATCCCTATATACCATCCGTTGTCATCACGCGACTAAAACTGTTCAATAAGACAGTTAGCCCGGGAGATGGTACCGGTATATTAGAGAAGAATATCAGTGAAACCAGCAGCATTACACTAACTGCCAAACAATCTATGTTTTCACTGGATTTTGTTGTATCCAATTACATTTCCGGCAATCATAATACATTTGCTTATATGCTGAAAGGGTATGACAAAGAATGGTATTACACCCACAATTCCCGTATCGTTTCCTATTCAAATCTGCCACAAGGCACTTACCATTTCCTGGTGAAAGCCGCTAACAGCGACGGGAAGTGGAATGAGCAACCAACCGAATTGGAAGTGAAGGTTCTTCCTGTCTGGTATAAAACGTGGTGGGCTGTACTGTTATTTATCGTACTCTTTCTTGCCGCCACCGTTTTCATTTTCTACTACTTCTGGATGCGCAAAAGCATGAAAGCGCAGATACAGATGGAACTTGCCGACAAAGAACGGCAAAAGCAGATGAACGAGATGAAGCTCCAATTTTTCATTAATATATCGCACGAATTGCGAACACCACTTACCATGATATTGGCTCCCTTGCAAGATGTGCTTGATAAAGTAAACGACCGCTGGATACATAAGCAGTTGGAACATGTCCAGAAGAATACCAACCGCTTACTGCATCTGGTAAATCAACTGATGGACTACCGCCGGGCCGAACTGGGAGTGTTCCATCTCAAAGTCAGACGTAACGTAATCCATCTGGTCATAAAGAAGAACTTTCTACTTTATGAACGAGTGGCCCAGCGCAAAAATATCACTTACAATTTCCATTCGGAAATAGAAGACCAGAAAGTGTTGTGCGATCCCAACTATCTGGAACTTATCATCAATAATTTGATTTCTAACGCTTTTAAATACACCGATGAGGGGCAAGCCATCACAATTATCTTAAAAGAAGAAAACAACAAATTGATGTTGCAAGTAAAAGATACAGGTCAAGGTATTCCCCTAAGCAAGCAAAGCAAAATTTTCGAGCGTTTCTATAAAGTGGATAATGAACACATCGGTACAGGAATCGGACTTTCTTTAGTGCATCGCTTGGTAGAACTACATCATGGAGAAATCAAGTTGGATAGCTCTGAAGAGATAGGAAGCACTTTCACCATTTACCTGCCCAACCGTGAGGAGGCATATAAACCTGAAGAGTTTGCCACCGAAGCAGATACTGAAAACGGACAAGCCATTCATTCGACCAATAGTGCAGGCATGTTCATTATAGATACAGAGACAGATGATAATGAGAAAGTTGCACTAGAAGTAGAAGAAACCGATGAGCTGAAACGCGAAAGTATTCTGATTGTGGAAGACAATGCAGACATCCGTCAATATCTTAGCAACGAACTAAGACAATCTTACCTGATACTGGAAGCGGAAAATGGTGAAGAGGCTCTGCACATTCTGAAAGAACAGAAAATAGACCTTATTCTGACTGATGTCATGATGCCAATTATGGATGGCCTGAAGTTATGCAAACATATTAAGCAGAACTTATACACATGCCACATTCCGGTCATCATGCTCTCTGCCAAGACAGATCTGAAAGAACAATTAGAAGGCCTGCAAATGGGAGCGGATGATTACATACCCAAACCTTTCTCAATGGCATTGGTTACAACTAAAATAAAGAATTTATTCCGTACGAGGTACCGTGCCATAGAACATTATTCCAATTCCTTAGAGATAGAACCGGAGAAGGTCGCCCTCAATCCTTTAGATGAAGAATTACTAAAAAAAGCGGTAAGTATTGTGGAGCAACATCTTGATAACGTAGAGTTTTCTACCGATGAGTTTGCCCGTGAAATGTGCATGAGCCGTTCCAATCTACACTTAAAAATGAAAGCCCTGACCGGAGAATCGACGAATGAGTTCATTCGTAAGATACGATTCAACAAAGCATGCAAATTACTGAAAGAAGGTCGCTACACCGTGTCTGAAGTCAGCACATTTGTAGGATTCAATACCCCTTCTTATTTTGCTACCAGTTTTAAGAAATACTTTGGCTGCCTACCTTCCGAATATGGCAAGAAAGGCGGAAATGTAATCGCCTGAGATACTATTGAAGTTTTGTTCAAAGGCTGCGAATTCATTTGCAGCCTTTGAACAAAATATCATCCTAACAAGAAAAACGTTCCTTCCTATACTACACACTTTTTCTACTAATTTCAAGCTGCTTTTCTCTCTATCCCCCTTGTAAGAGCTATCTATAGCCAAAGCGAAAACACTTCTTTCAACCAAATTGCAAGGAGATTCAACACAAATATAAGCCTTTCGCACCATTTCAAAACATGTTTGTACAAGCCGGAAAGCCTTTTATTTCCTTCCACACTACCTTTGCCTACGAACAATATCAGAACAATATTATGAAAACGCTATTGGCCACATTAACAATCTTGTGTACCCTGTTTACACATATATATGCTAACAATCCAATTCGCAAAGCACCATACCCGCAACAAGAGCATATCATTTATCTGAATCCTGCTCCATTGTTGGTTCCGTACTCCCTCAAACAATCGGACTTCCTACAGTTCAATCTATCAATGAACAAAAACTTCGAAGACGACCACAGTATTTTATCAAAGCCTGTGCCTTGGTGTGTATTCAATCCACATCAGATACTTAACTCAGGTGTTTGGTATTGGCGTTTCCGTTCAGTCAGCAAATCCGGTGAAGAAATGCCCTGGAGCCAAACTTATAGTTTTACCGTAACGGATGATACTCCCAAGTTTGCCACTCCCCCATTCAGCACTTTCTCTAAAAATATCCCTAAAGAATATCCACGCATTTACTGTTTTCTGAAAGATAGTCTGGAAGAAGCACGTAAAAAAGTACGGTCACATTCCGAATTCGAGGCTATGATAGACGATGGACGCAATGCACTCAGCATGAATTATGCTAACGACACAAAACCATACAGTCTGATTACCCGTATGGCAGAAGACTGCGACAATCTGAATACAGCCTACCAAATGTTGCAACGTGACCTCTATGCTGATAAAATGGTAAAGAATGTACGTTGCCTGCTCTCCACAGAACCCGATCCTAAAGTTATCGCCAACGACTTCAATGCCGGAGAATTGGTCTATACCTTGGCATGCACTTACGAAAATTGCTTCGACCGTTTTACACCCGAAGAGCGGAAGCAGATAGAAACCATCATTATGAACACGTTAAGCCAATACTATACCTCACGTATACTGGGACGTGAAGAGAACATGTTTTTCGATGAACATTTCTGGCAATTCTCCTTCCGCCATTTCTTGCAAGGAGCCTTGGTATTATATGACAAATATCCTTTGGCTAAAGAGTATTTGGAATATAGCTACGAACTTTGGACCTCCCGCGCCCCTGCTTCCGGCTTCAACCGTGACGGCTCGTGGCACAACGGTGCCAACTACTTCAGTGCCAATGCCGTCAGTCTGGCTTATGTGGCTACCCTATTCAGTTACTTGACGGGAACAGATTTCCTACAACATCCGTGGTATAAGAATGCCGGTCTGGGACTGGTCTATTGCTGGCAACCCGGAGCATTGAGCAGTGGCTTCGGCGACGGACATGAGAAAACAAACAGCAAACCGTTGCGCATCCGCAGTGCCTTTGCCGACTTCCTGGCTCGTAATACAGGAGATATTTATGCAACCTGGTATTCCTCAGTCAATGACCGATACAAAACAGAATCGGAAACACGCTTATACCGCATGGCAAGCGGTAAACAGCGCCCTATGCAAGCTCAATTGCCTACTGATACGCCCAAAGCCATATGGTTTAAAGATTGTGGTGAAATGATAGCTAACACTGACCTGAACAATCTGAAGAAAAATATCAGTTTAAGTTTTCATTCCAGTCCATTCGGTTCGGGTAATCACACTCACTCCAACCAGAACGCATTTAATCTGCATTATGGTGGAGAAGCTGTTTATCGTGCAGTAGGCCATTACATGAAATTCGATGACCCGCATAATCTATTATCCTACCGAAATACTCGTGCATACAATTCCTTGCTGGTGGATGGTATCGGGCAACCGTTTACCCAACGTGCCAGCGGCTATATCGTACGCATGTTTAACGGTGAACACATCTCTTATGCACTTGGCGATGCATCCAATGCCTACTGCGGCATCAGTGAAATCAACTATTGGAAACAGGCTTTTGCCAAAAACAAGTTGAAACAATCGCCCGAGAATGGTTTCGGAGAAACATCATTGAAGAAGTATCGCAGGCACATTTTCCTGTTACATCCTAACACAGTAGTTATTTACGATGAATTGGAAGCTGAAAAAGCAGTGCACTGGGACTGGTTACTGCACAGCCCAACCAAGTTTAATATTGATGAAACCGCCGCCATTCTAACTACGGAAAACAAAGAGAAACATTTCAAGTCCGTAGCCCGGCTTTTCAGCGAACAGAAATGTAGAATCACCCAGACAGACCAATATGCCGCTCCCCCGAATCAAAAGAATGCCGAGCGTGGCGAGGACTTTACAAATCCATGGTCACTGACGGCGAGTTTCGGTCCCAGTAAGGCTAATCGGATATTAACCATCATCCAGATAGAAGCCGACGGAAAACAAGCTGTGGAAATAATTAGCAATGACAAACAGCTACAATGTGGAAACTGGACTATTGAAGCTGAATTGAATACGAAACGTCCGGCAAGCCTGTATATCCTGAATAGTGAAAATAAAGCCACATTTAGTTTCGGAAGAAAAGAAACAATGATAAATGGTCGGAGCTATCAGTGCCAAGAGAAGGGTGCTTCAGTGATTTACGATGCCATAAATGGAACTTGGAAAACAGAAGAGATGAGTGACCAAAAGATACAGAGTATGGGTAAATGGTAAACCCGAATTTTGTACTGAATACAAGTAGTAATTACAAAAAAAAGAATAGGATATGAGAAAGTTATTAACCACCTTGCTGACATACTGTCTGACTTTGATTCAGTCGATGTATGCAAACTGTCCCGGTCAGATTCACGAGAACGTGCGCGAAACACCGTTCCCGCAGCAACACAATACCTTATACATCAACCCTTCTCCATTGCTGGTACCGTTGGAAATGAAACAATCGGACTTTCTGCAATTCAATCTATCGCAAGACAAACGGTTTGAAAGTGCAAGCAGCATCTTGTCCGAAAATACCCCCTGGTGCATGTTCAATCCGCATAAAGTGTTGGAAAACGGTACTTGGTACTGGCGCGTGCGCTCAGTCAGCCAATCGGGCGAGACAATGCCTTGGAGCAAGATTTACACTTTCACGGTGACGGATGATGTTCCTCAATTCGTCACCCCGACGTTCGATGTGTTTTTGAACAACATTCCCAAAGAGCATACACGCATCTATTGTTTCCTCCGGGATTCGCTGGATAATGCCCGCAAAAACATGCGGCAACATCCTGACTTTGAGCCCATGATTGCCGAATCGCGTGAAGCATTAAATATGGATTATCGAACGGATCAAGCACCTTACAGCAAAGTGAGTCTGATGTACATCCATACCGATTATCTGAATACTGCCTATACCCTGTTTCAAAGAAATGTTTATGCAGAAAAGATGGTACAGAATGTCAGATGCCTTTTGGCAGTGGATGTTGATACGAAAGTGATAAACAATGATTTTAAAGCCGGAGAACTGGCTTACCTGCTGGCTTGTACTTACGAGACTTGTTATGAAAGGTTCACAGAGAAAGAACGCACACAAATTGAGGAACTCATACTGACCATTCTCAATCAATACATTCCTCATATCATTAATAAGGAAGAAGTACATATATTCGACAATCACTTCTGGCAGTTCACTTTCCGCCACTTCTTACAAGCCTCATTGGCGATATACGACAAATACCCGCAAGCCAGGGAGTACCTGGAATACAGCTACGAACTTTGGACAGCACGTGCTCCGGCATCAGGCTTCAACCGTGACGGTAACTGGCATAACGGAACTGCCTATTTCAGTGCCAATGCCATAACATTATTCTACGTACCCACCTTGTTCTCTTACCTCACAGGAACGGACTTCATGCAACACCCGTGGTACAAAAACGCAGGAATCGGATTAGCATACAGTTGGCAACCTGGTTCGCTGAGTGCAGGCTTCGGCGACGGACACGAACAGATGAATCCGAAACCTCTGCGTATACGTAGCGCTTTTGCCGACCTTATGGCACGGTTCACTGGTGATCCTTATGCAGCTTGGTACTCTTCTATGAACGACAGATATAAAAATGAATACGAAACCCGCCTCTACCGACTGGCAAGCGGTAAGAAACGTCCGGCAACAGCCGAACTGCCTGAAAATGCACCGAAAGCTGTATGGTTCAAAGACAGTGGGGAAATGATAGCCAATTCAAACCTGAAAGACAGTAAACAAAACCTCAGCTTGAGTTTCCATTCCAGTCCATTCGGATCGGGAAGCCACACGCACTCCAATCAGAATGCATTCAACTTACACTACGGTGGAAAAGCCATTTATCGTGCAGTGGGACACTATATGAATTTTGCGGATGCACACAATTTACTGGATTATCGCAATACCCGAGCTTACAATACGCTATTGGTAGATGGTGTCGGTCAACCTTTCACCATCCGTGCTTACGGTTACATCACACGCATGTTCAATGGCAAACATATCTCTTACGCATTAGGGGATGCCTCGAATGCTTACTGTGGCATTAGTGAATATCCCATGTGGATAAAGAACTTTGAAAATCAGAAGTTGGAACAATCAATGGATAATGGTTTCGGCAAAACGCCATTAAAGAAATACCGCCGCCACATCTTCCTGCTACATCCAGACAAAGTAGTCATTTACGATGAACTCGAAGCCGACAAGGCTGTTCGGTGGGACTGGTTGCTGCACAGCTCCATCAAATTCTCTATCGATGAAGCGACAAATACTCTCGTTACAGAAAATAAAAAAGAGAAACTCATTTCAGTGGCGCAATTATTCAGTGAACAGGACTGCAATATTTCTCAGACAAATCAGTATAAGGCTGAACCAAACGAGAAAATTGCCGTACGAGGCGAAGAATTTAGCAAGCCTTGGTCACTGACTGCCAGCTTTACTTCCAGCAAGGCTAACCGCATACTTACTATTATACAGGTACAAACCGACGGAAAACAAGCCGTTGAGATAATTCGCACCGGGAATAGTTTTCAATGCGGCAATTGGATAATTGAAGCGGAACTGAATGCTAAACAGCCTGCCAGCCTCTATATCCGTAACGTCCAGAATAAAGCAACTTTCAGTTTTGGGAAAAAGAATCCTGAAGTTAATGGTAAAGCTTATCAATGTCAAAAGCCAGACGCCTCCGTGCTATATGACAAAATAGACGGAGAATGGAAAACGCAGGAAATGAATGACCGGAAAATACAATTTTCCGGTAAAATGAATTGAAATAATGTATTATTATTATATTTTTAACCTCTTAAAAAATTTATTATGACTGAAAAAACAACTCAAAGGAGCCTCTTATCGCTCCTATTGGTTTGTTGCATGCTATTTCTCTGCAATTTGGAAATAGTAGCACAAGACACCTCTTACAAAGGTAAAGTGATTGATGCAACCACCAATGAACCTTTAATCGGTGTTTCCATTCTGGAAAAAGGTACTTCCAACGGTGTCATAACGGATATTGAAGGTAACTTTAATATCCAGACAAGTCCGGAAGCCATTCTCATCTTCTCTTACATCGGTTATACCACCGTTGAAAAAAAGGCATCGGAATGTAACGGAATAACCATTAAACTCGCTGAAGACTCAGAGATGCTTCAAGAAGTAGTAGTGGTAGGTTATGGCGTACAGAAGAAAGTAAATTTATCAGGATCCGTATCCGCCATTGATGGTGAACAGATTGCTGCCAAACCATCAACGGATGTACTATCCGCTCTACAAGGTGAATTGCCAGGTGTAACCATTACGCGCAGTAGCGGACAGCCCGGTGCTTCATCCGGTCTTCAGATACGTGGTGCTACTTCGGTCAACTCCACCCAAACATTGGTTCTGATTGATGGTATAGAAGGCAGCTTGGCACAGGTAAATGCCGAGGACATCGCTTCCATATCTGTACTGAAAGATGCTGCGTCTTGTGCCATCTACGGTGCGCGTGCAGCCGCAGGTGTTGTATTGGTTACCACCAAAGCTGGTACAGAGGGCAAACCCAGAATCTCCTACAACGGATATGTATCATTCAATACACCGGGCAATATGCCCGAGCGTGTCCCTGCATGGGAAGAACAGGATTTTATTAACAGAACCCGTATCCCCATAAGTGGTCCCGAATGGAATGCTGAAAAGTCATCATGGACAGGAAATCCCAACTTCGACTATCGTCCGTTAAAGAATGGACGCTGGGATTTGTTCGACAGCGTGGATTGGCTGGGCGAAGGAACCCGGAATTTTACCCTGCAACACAACCATGCAGTATCTGTTAGTGGCGGTACTGATAAGATAAACTATTTGTTGTCCGCAAACTATTTCTATAAAAATGGTTTATTGCAATATGGCTCTGATGATTATGACCGTTACAACCTCTTAGCAAAAATGAATGCCAAAATCAACAAATACGTTGACCTGGGTATTAATATTCAATATATGGCAAACAATACTGCCGAAAGTTCCTATGGCTCCGAAAACATTTTCAAACTACTTTATGAAAACCGCGGACGCCAACCCATCATGCAACCCGAAGGTGAGAATTACAAAAATCCTTATAATGGTGACTTACAAAACAATCCCATCGACCTAATGAAGAACGGAGGTGAGAAGACAATCAAAAAAGAGTCATACGTCGGCAAAGCACAGTTGACTATCAAGGATTTCATCAAAGACCTACGTATCAACCTAAGTGCATCAAGAAGAGCCGGTTATGCTTCACAAGAGAAAAACATGCGTACATTGACATGGTATAATCATCTGGGAAATGTTCAGAGAACCGCCAATCCCGCCAATTCTTTGTACAAAGAAAAATATGGAGATACCCACGATATTTTGGAAGCAACTGCCAACTATAGCTTTAGCTTGAAAGAGGCTCACAATTTCAGTGTACTTGCCGGTAGTTCTTATGAAAACTATCGCCTGGATAAAATGAGCGGAACAGCCAAAAATATGCTATCCAATGATTTTTTCTCGTTCAACTACTACGACAGCTCCATTGCTACCAATACCGAACTGTCTGATGAAATTGGTACTTGGGCGATGATGTCCTACTTCGGACGCATAAACTATAACTATAAAGAAAAATACTTATTCGAAGCCAACATGCGTTATGACGGAAGTTCACGTCTTGCACCTTCCAAACGCTGGAGAGCTTTCCCTTCTGTTTCAGCCGCATGGCGTGTGAGTGAAGAAAAATGGTTCAAACTTGGTTGGTTGAATAGTCTTAAATTGCGTGCTTCCTGGGGACAACTGGGTAATGGAGCCGTTTTAGGATTGTATGATTACCTCCCGCTTATTTCGCATAGCCAGAGTAATGCTCCGGCCACCTATCAAGGTGAGAAATGGTTCTATCAGGCAAGTTTGGCTTCAGAAGACAAAACTTGGGAAATTATTGAAACAACCAATCTGGGTGTTGACTTCGGGTTCCTGAACAACCGCCTGACGGGTACTTTTGAGTACTACTGGAAATACAATAATGAAATGCTGGCCGGTCTGCAATTACCATCACAAATTGGTATCAGAGTTCCTAATATGAATGTAGGTAAACTGAAAACATGGGGATGGGATTTCAATATCAACTGGAAAGACCAAATCAAGGATTTCAGCTACCAGATAGGCTTCAATATTTCCGACAGCAAAAATGAATTGGTCCAATACGATGGAGCCAGTGTAGTAAGTGAAGGTCTCGTTTCTTTATTGGAAGGCCATTCTATCAATACTATCTGGGGATATAAAACTGACGGTTTCTGGTCGAGCCGCGAAGAATATTTGCAATATAAAAAAGATAATCCCGGCTACAAATCCTTCAACGATAATATTGTCAGTGGTGGCGACGTGAAATATGTGGCACAAGGTAAGCCCGACCATACCATCGGTGTAGGTAGTGGAACCCCCGAAGATCCGGGTGACTTGGTATGTCTGGGAAATACGACTCCGCGTTATCTCTATGGTATCAGCTTGTCCGCCCAATGGAAAGGTTTCGACCTTGCAGTCATGTTTCAAGGTGTAGGCAAACGTAATGTAATGCTGAATGGCGTGATGTTCCCTATCTTTAACGACTCTGAAATGCCTTGGAGCATTCACCGGGATTATTGGACAGAAGATAATCAAGATGCCTACTGGCCACGTTTGTACCAATACAAAGGCGACAAATTCAATAGCAGATCAGCAGACAGATGGATGCAAGATGCTTCTTATCTCCGTTTGAAGAATCTGACTTTGGGATATACCATACCGGTTTCTAAAAAGTATATGGAAAAGCTGAGAGTTTACGTCACCGGACAAGATTTGTTTGAATTCACAAATATGCTGTCTGTAATGGACCCGGAAGCTGAAAACAATGCCACCAGAGCACTCTACCCATTCTTCCGCAGTTGGACAATCGGACTTAATGTTACATTCTAAAAAGAGAAATAAGATTATGATAAAAAAAATATATTCACTGCTTGTCTGTGTGATTCTTATAAGCAGTTGCTCATTAGACAAAGAACCTGAAACAACTTTGACCGACCCTGGTTTCTGGAAAACGGAAACCGACTTACGGGGCGCGTGTAATAGGCTGTATATCGACCTTCCCGGTTTTCTGACCGGAAGAGGACATGATTTACGTTCGGAAGAATTATTGGGAACCACACCCGATGTAATATCTTCAGGTAGCCGTGGTGTTCCTGAAAAATCGTCAGACTGGACTGATCCTTATAACAAGATTGGCGTTTGCAACAACATCATCATTAAAGGAGGAGAAGCACCTATCGACGAGGCAAGCAAAAACCGCTGGATAGCCGAAGCCCGTTTCTTCCGCGCTTTCTATTATTTCGACCTGGTAAAAAAATATGGAGATGTACCTTTGATTTTGAAGGTTTTCACAAATACCACAGATCCCGAAATAAAGAAAGGAAGAGATCCACGCGAAACCGTTATACAGCAATGCTATTCTGACCTTGAATTTGCCTGCGAATGGCTACCCGATATTGATAAGCTATCCGACAACTCCAATTGGGGACGTGTATCACGTTCAGCCGCTTTAGCCATGACTATCCGTATCGGATTGTATGAAGGAACCTACATCAAGTATCATAATTTGCAGGGAGGTGACAGCAAGGCGCACTTGAAAAAAGCAATTGATGCGGCAGAAACAATGATCTATACAGAAAAGAAACATGAACTTTATTCTAATTTCCAGAATTTATTCTACTTCGAAGGTGAAGGACGCCAGAATAAAGAAAATGTTTTCGTGAAAATCTATGGTCCTAACGGAGCTTCCAATGCAATTGTTTACCACAATCAATCAAGTACAAAAGCAACTCAGGTAAGTCTTACGCGCCAGATGATTGACAATTTCTTATATGCAGACGGATTGCCGAGAAAACAATCGGCGTATTATAAGATGGATGTCAACCATGACGACATCTTCACCAATCGTGATCCCCGCCTTGCAATGACAGTTTTTTCATATAAGGAAAAAGCTTTCAAAGGGGCTGAATTCCGTCCTTTCGACTCTACCAACTATGGTGGAACCGGTTATCCTATCAAGAAGGGATATTCTAACAGCGAATTCAACACTAATGGTAAAGAGACTGTTGACAAAATGATTATACGATACGCCGAAGTGCTTATCTCTTACGCTGAAGCCTTCTATGAGTACTATGGCGAAATCAGTGATACCAAACTGAATGAAACGGTCAATCTCATCCGCAAACGTTCAGGATTCGATGCTGAACTGTCCAATCAATTCGTGAGAGATCATCAGTTAAGCATGATTGAGGAAATACGCAGAGAGCGCATCGTGGAATTTATCGATGAGGATATGCACTATGATGATATCATACGCTGGAAAACCGCTGAAAAGCTGTTGCCACAAGCTTTATTGGGTATTTTATTCAATCCTGAGGAGAGTGCCAAGACCGATAAGGAATTAAATTACCAATTCACTGACGAAAATGGTTTTTACAAAGGAGTAAAGTTGTACGACCAACCCAACATTTATGTAGGAGAGGATATTTCCAGCCGTAGCTTCAATCCTGAACGTGACTATCTTTATCCGGTTCCTTCCTATGAGATATCTACATCTGGAGGAAACATCAAACAAAACCCTAAGTGGAACGATTAATAACAAGAAAATATGAAAACTATATTTAATAAAATTACATTCCTTTGCATCCTTGCCGCAAGCTGCGTACTTGCAGGATGCAGCAACGACCATGACGAATGGGAAAATGGTGATCCGGCTCTGGCTCATGTCTATTACTATTGTTTTGAAAAATGGGGAGGCATTCCCGGTGGAAACGATGTCAGCTATTCTGTGAATCAGGGTGAAACCATTGCGATTCCCACTCAGTTCTATAGCAGCTTTACACGTAGCTACAGTCCGATAGTATATTACTATACTTCGGCCACTCCGAAAGAAGAAGCATTGGTATGCGGCACAGATTACGTTGTAGTCGACGAAAGTGGTAATACACTGACACCTGATGCTTCGGGAGCTTACGAAATGATATGGCCCAATGCAAAGAAGGGAGTACAAAACATTTATATCAAGACTCTGAACGGCAAGAAAGGCTCTTTCCGTGTATTGACTTTTTCTCCGGAAAAGAAAATGGACGTAACGGATGTCAGCACTACTTCCATCGTAAAGACCGAAGAGTATGAAGTGCGTGCCATATCAGAAAATTATTTTGTAACTGTTGTTATTAAATAAGTTCTCTCATCTAAAAACAGATAAGTTAAGAACGGATGAGGATAAAGCTCTTCATCCGTTCTATCATCTATTAATCAAATTCTAAACCATGCCCCATACACTATCAACCAACCATCTATTTCTCAGATGTAGCAAACCTGCAATCATCTGCCTTTTGCTCTTGGCCGGTTTTCTTTCTTCCGTGCAAGCAAAAGCCCCTGCAAATGAAGTCTTTGCACTGCTCAATCTTGATTATCCCGGACTGGAACAAGTGAGAGCCTTCTACAAAGCAGGAAAAGAAGACAAAGCAGCCCAAGCATTGTTGAGCTATTACCTCCATCGCAAGGGAATTGTGAACCCGGCTATCGACCTGAACAACCTGAGCATCAGCAAGCGTGAGCAGAAGTGGGCGGATGAAGCGCTGGAACATACATTTTATGTACACGATGGCTACCAACCTTCCTTCAATTACGGCAAAGACATCAACTGGCAATACTGGCCCGTTCAGGATAATGAACTCCGTTGGCAGCTTCACCGCCATAAATGGTTCACCCCGATGGGAAAGGCATACCGAATCAGTAAAGACGAGAAATATGCCAAAGAATGGACCTACCAATATATGGATTGGATAAAGAAGAATCCTTTGGTAACAGTGAACCAGGAAGAATATGAGATTGCAAGCGCAGGAGAAGTAAAAGGAACTGCTGAAAACGTACGTTTCGCATGGCGTCCGTTGGAAACCAGCCACCGGTTGCAGGATCAGATACATCAATTCACTTTGTTTGTTTCTTCGCCCGCATTCACTCCTGAATTCCTGACGCAATTCCTGGTAAACTATCACCGGCATGCCGACCACATCCTTCACAATTATTCAAAAGCGGGAAACCACTTATTGTTCGAAGCGCAACGTATGTTATATGCCGGCACGTTCTTCCCCGAATTTAAAGAAGCTACCGCATGGCGCAAAAGCGGTATCGACCTGCTGAACCGCGAGATAAAGAAGCAAGTGTACGAAGATGGCGGACATTTTGAACTCGACCCGCACTATCATCTGGCTTGCATCGAAATCTTCGACAAGGCTTTACAAATGGCAGACGCCAATGGTTTCCGTCAGGAATTTCCGCAATCGTTCATTGATACCGTAGAGCAGATGATTGTGTTCTATATGAACATTTCCTATCCCGATTATCTGAATCCCTGTTTCAGTGATTCCAAGAAGGACAACAAGCAGCACATGTTGGCACATTATAGCAACTGGACCAAAATGTATCCCGATAACGAGCAAATCCGTTACTTCGCCACAGAAGGCAAAGAAGGAAAGCTCCCCGCCAATCTCTCTCAGGGTTACTTGAAATCAGGCTTCTTCACCTTCCGCAACGGTTGGAAGCAGGATGCCACAGTCATGGTGGTAAAAGCCGGTCCGAAAGGAGAATGGCATTGCCAGCCCGATAACGGTACATTTGAGCTTTGGTTCAATGGAAAGAATCTGTTCCCGGATAGTGGTTCGTATGTTTATGCCGGCGATGATGAAGTAATGAAGCTCCGCAACTGGTTTCGCCAAACGGCTGTACACAACACTCTGACTCTGGACAATAAAAATCTGGAAACAACAGAATCCGTAACCAAATTGTGGAAGCCGGAAGGCAATGTACAAATATTGGTCACAGAGAATCCCAGCTATAAAGATTTAAAACATCGCCGCTCCATATTCTTTGTCGAACAGCAATACTTTGTCATTGTCGATGAAGCCATCGGAACTGCTACCGGTAATATAAATCTGCACTATCAATTATGCGATGGAAAAGCAGACATAAACTCAGAGAACCTATCCCTGACATCTGATTTTGAGGGAAACAGTCAGGTGAAATTACAATGTTTTGCTGCCAAAGGAACCGTATTAAAAGAAGAAGAAGGTTGGTTCTCAACAGCATATCGCCAACGTACAAAACGTGTTGCCCTCTCTTTCAACACTGATAAAAAAGATAAGGAAACCATACGTTTTATCACTGTTATATACCCGACTCAAAATAAGAAAGATTTTCCTGACATGAAAGCCCGTATCAAGAATACAGACCAGAAACAAAAGTCTATGGAAATAGAGGTCACAATAAACGGAAGCAAACAGTTACTTAAATACCAACTTTAATAGCATCCCTATTATGACTATCTTTATCAATAACGAAAATCATCAAATAACTAATTATATGAAAAGAAATTCTCTATTCCTTGCAACAGCACTTCTCATCAGTCTTGCAGGTTGCAAAAGCACTCCGGTTCAAGACGAACCCTGGATAAGCAACGCACTCGATGTCGCTTCCTTTCAATTAGAAAAGACGGCTGAAGAACTGACCGGCACCAACCGGATACCACGTTCTATACATTCCGGTTATGACATGAACTTTCTTGATAGCCAATTGCAACGTGAAGATAAATCATATATTGATTCTTTACTTCCCAACCTGTCTGCCAAAGAATTACAACAAAGGTACATCTGCGGCATTACAGACTGGACCAGCGGATTCTTCCCCGGCAGTCTTTGGTATACTTACGAAATGACCGGCGACGAAAAGCTGAAGAATTGTGCCATTCAATACACCAACATGCTGAACCCGATACGCCGCCTGAAGAATACACACGATGTCGGTTTCATGATAAACTGTAGCTACGGAAATGCGCTTCGACTGGCACCTAACGACACCATTAAAGCCGTTATCATAGAAACAGCAGATAATTTATCCGCACGCTTTAATCCTGAAATCGGCTGCATTCGTTCCTGGGACTTTGGTGAATGGAATTTCCCTGTTATCATCGATAATATGATGAACCTGGATTTACTGTTCAATGCCACAAAGCTTTCAGGAAATCCCAAATACCGTGACATTGCCGTAAAGCATGCACAAACCACAATGAAGAATCATTTCCGTCCGGACTATACCTCCTATCACGTAGTCAGCTACAACAACGATGGAAGTGTGGAAAAGAAAGAGACCCACCAAGGTAAGAACGACAATTCCGCCTGGTCGCGCGGACAAGCTTGGGGAGTTTATGGCTACACTTCATGCTATCGCGAAACTGAAGATACTACATTTCTCCGGGAAGCCATAAACATTGCGGATATGATTATGAAAAGGGTAACTACCGACGACTGCATTCCATATTGGGATTATGATGCACCCACAGGTGAAACCACTCCGAGAGATGCCTCGGCAGCAGCCATCACAGCCTCAGCGCTACTTGAACTTAGCACCTTTGCTCCGGAAGGAAAGAAATATTTCGACTATGCCGAAACCATTCTGAAGAATCTTTCCAGCGATAAATATTTGGCAGCGAAAGGCACTAACCAAGGATTTGTATTAATGCACTCCACCGGTTCACTGCCCCACGGTTCGGAAATAGACGTACCACTGAATTATGCAGACTACTATTATCTGGAAGCTTTACAGAGATATAGGAATCTAACTAAGTAATCAGATTGTTTTACTGGGTAAATCCGTTACTAATGTATCATACAGAAGTAACGGATTTTTTATTTATAAAAGATAATCCGGATATTTCAGTCAAAGATACTTTATAAAAACAAATCATAATATCACAGAATATCATTCTATAATCTGCCTCAATCCGTGATATATATCGTACCTTTGCCGCACAATCATTAAATTGAAAACACAATGGAAAAAGAATCGTTCGATTATTCAAAAGTTCCCTATAACTTTGGTCTGTGCACGACAGCAGATTGCCCTCATGCCGACACTTGCCTGCGCCGGATTGCGTATAGCCATACTCCGGCAAGCATTACTTTTCCGCCTACACTGAATCCGAAAACAATTGAAGCCATGGCAGGAAAGTGCGAATATTACCGTTCCAACCAAAAAGTGCGTTATGCCAAAGGTTTTGTCCGCACCACGGAAGCACTGGCTGTCAGTGCATCAGGAACATTCCGCTACGGGCTGATTGGTAACTGGGGAATCAGAAAATATTATCAGAAACGAAAAGGAGAAACTTTATTGTCGCCTGCCGAGCAGCAAAAAGTGATTGCACTGGCAAGGAAGTTGGGCTTGCAACAAGAAGAGTATTTTGATAGCTATGTAGAAGAATACAATTGGTAGCAAGGTTGCTGTCGTCCGGCATGGATAGGCAAGTACACAGCTTACAAACGAACAGCCGTGCCCCGGCAGGTGAATGAATTTCACCTTACGAGGACACGGCTGTTTCTTTTCGTGGTAACTCGGTTTACTCCAAACGGTAACTTCATTTACACGCCGAGGTAAAGGTCGTTACATACCGAGGTAAAAGCCGTTACAATACGGGGTAAAGGTCGTTACATACGGTGGTAAATGCTTTTACATTAGGAGACAAATAGAATGTAAATGCAATACACTGATAGTCAAAGCACTAAAGACACAACCTAATTTTCGTACCTGTACTTAAAATCGGAGTATTAAAACAAAAAAGCGGACCGCAGGTAAAGAAACACCCGCAGTCCGCTTATTACTTTCAGCGCCTCAGCGCTTTATCACTTCTTAAATTTATTCTTCATCCATCAGGATTTCCAGAATCTGGCAAGCAGCCTTGGCTACTGGAGAACCCGGACCAAAGATGGCAGCTACACCGGCTTTGTACAAGAAATCATAGTCTTGTGCAGGGATTACACCACCGGCAATCACAATGATATCCTCACGGCCCAACTTCTTCAATTCCTCAATAATCTGCGGAATCAGTGTCTTATGTCCGGCAGCCAGTGAAGAAACCCCCACTACGTGAACATCGTTTTCAACTGCTTCGCGGGCAGCTTCGGCAGGTGTCTGGAACAATGGTCCCATATCCACGTCGAAACCACAGTCGGCATAACCGGTTGCTACTACTTTGGCACCACGGTCGTGACCGTCCTGGCCCATTTTTGCTACCATGATACGAGGTTGACGTCCCTCTTTCTTCGCAAACTTCTCAGCCAGTTCACAAGCACGCTTGAAGTCGCTGTCGTTCTTACTTTCTGATGAATACACGCCTGATATAGTTCTGATTACTGCTTTATAACGTCCTACAATCTTTTCGCAAGCATACGAGATTTCACCCAGCGTAGCGCGAACACGGGCAGCTTCAACTGCCAACTCAAGCAAGTTGCCTTCCTTGGTTTCCACACATTTGGTGATAGCTTCCAATGCTTTCTGTACAGCTGCCTCGTCGCGTCCTTCTTTCAAAGTCTTCAGGTTAGCAATCTGTTCCTGGCGAACAGCCGTATTGTCAATTTCAAGGATATCAATCGGAGCTTCTTTCTCCAGACGATACTTGTTCACGCCGACAATAGTCTGAGAACCGGAGTCGATACGTGCCTGCGTACGCGCAGCAGCTTCTTCAATACGCATCTTAGGAATACCGGTTTCGATAGCTTTTGCCATACCGCCCAGCTTTTCTACCTCTTCAATCAATTCCCATGCTTTATGAGCCAGGTCGTTTGTCAGAGACTCTACATAGTAAGAACCGCCCCATGGGTCAACATTCTTACAAATATAAGTTTCTTCCTGGATATAAATCTGAGTGTTACGTGCAATACGTGCAGAGAAGTCCGTCGGCAAAGCGATGGCCTCATCCAGTGCATTGGTGTGCAATGACTGAGTATGTCCCAGTGCAGCAGCCATAGCTTCGATACAAGTACGGCCCACGTTATTGAACGGGTCTTGTTCGGTCAACGACCAACCTGAAGTCTGGGAGTGTGTACGCAAAGCCAGAGATTTCGGATTCTTCGGATTGAACTGTTTCACAATCTTCGCCCACAACATACGTGCAGCACGCATCTTGGCAATTTCCATGAAGTGATTGGTTCCGATAGCCCAGAAGAAGGACAGACGCGGAGCAAAAGCGTCGATGTCGATACCTGCAGCAACACCTGCACGGAGGTATTCAAGACCGTCGGCAAGCGTGTAAGCCAACTCGATATCAGCCGTAGCACCTGCTTCCTGCATGTGGTAACCGGAAATAGAGATAGAGTTGAACTTCGGCATCTTCTGTGAAGTATATTCAAAGATATCAGAAATAATCTTCATTGAGAATGCAGGCGGGTAAATATAAGTGTTACGCACCATGAATTCTTTCAGAATATCGTTCTGAATCGTACCAGCCATTTCTTCCAACTTAGCACCTTGTTCCAAACCTGCATTGATATAGAATGCCAGAATCGGAAGCACGGCACCGTTCATTGTCATTGATACGGACATCTTGCTCAAAGGAATACCATCGAAGAGCACCTTCATGTTTTCCAGTGAACAGATAGATACACCGGCTTTACCAACATCGCCTACCACACGTTCGTGGTCGGGGTCGTATCCGCGGTGTGTAGCCAAGTCGAAAGCAACGGACAAACCTTTCTGTCCGGAAGCCAGGTTACGGCGGTAGAATGCGTTAGACTCTTCGGCTGTGGAGAATCCAGCATACTGGCGGATAGTCCAGGGACGCAGCGTGTACATCACTGAGTACGGGCCACGCAGATAGGGAGGCAAACCAGCAGCATAGCCCAGATGTTCCATGCCTTCAAGGTCTTCTTTCGTGTAAACAGGCTTCACTTCGATGTGTTCCGGCGTTTTCCAGTCAGCATGGATGCCGTTAGCCTTCTGCCACTCAGCACCGTTTACGGGCTGGAATGCGGCATATATATCTAAGTTCTTAAAATCTTTTCTCATCTTACTTCAAAAGTTTAGCGTTGTATTCCTTTAATGTTTCCAGCACGTTGACACGAACATGGATGAAGTTCTCGATACCGGCAGCTTTCAGTTCTTCCATATTGGCAGGAGCACCGGCTACGATGAACATGGCACGACCATCCAGCGCCTTAAAGGCAGGAACCGCATATTCCACATATTCATCATCGCTGGAACACAGTACCACGATGTCGGCTTTGGCAGCCATAGCGGCCTCTACACCTGCTTCCACTGTGGGGAAACCGAGGTTATCAACCACTTCATATCCGGCACAAGCCAGGAAGTTGCAAGAGAACTGTGCACGTGCCTGACGCATAGCCAGGTTACCGATAGTCAGCATGAACGCTTTCGGACGTTTGCCGGAAGCTTCCGTTTCAAGGCGCAATGCCTCAAATTCGCTGGCAGCACGGTCGAAATTCAATGTCGGAACATCTTTTTCGCAAGTATCGTGTCCACCACAGCAGCAAGTAGCTTCGAGCGGTTTCTTGTCACCTGCTTTTTCATTAAAGTTCGGGAACTGGTTGGTACCCAGCAACACTTCGCGACGCTGAGCAACGGACTTATGACGAGCCTTGTTGCTTTCGTTCACGGCAGCCTGCACTGTGCCGGCTTTCACTGCGGCATAGAAACCACCTGCTTCTTCTACGGAGAGGAAGAGTTCCCAAGCTTGCTTAGCGATAGATACAGTCAGGTTTTCAATATAGTAAGAACCGGCAGCCGGGTCAATCACCTTGTCGAAATGAGACTCTTCTTTCAGCAACAATTGCTGATTGCGTGCCATACGTTCTGAGAATTCATCGGGAGCAGTGTAAGTTTTGTCAAACGGAGTAACCGTCATAGAATCCACACCAGCCAGGGCAGCACTCATGGCCTCAGTTTGCGTACGCAACAGATTTACGTGAGCATCAAACAAAGTGAGGTTGAATGTAGAGGTTTCCGCATGTACATGCATCTTGGCAGCACAACGGTTGTCTGCATCATAAGAAGCAACGATGTTTGCCCACAACATACGGGCAGCACGGAATTTCGCAATTTCAAGGAAATAATTAGAGCTGATACCAAAGTTGAATTTAATCTTCTTGGCAACGAGGGCTGCGGGAAGTCCGGCCTCAGTCAGTTGGTTCATGTATTCATTACCCCAAGCCAAAGCATATCCCAGTTCCTGGTAAATGTATGCACCGGCGTTATTCAGCGTCAGGGCAGTTACATTTAATACACGATATTTAGGCAGAGCAGCAGTTGCTTCAATCAAGGCTTTGGCAGTTACAGGCATATCGCCCTTTTCCTTGCCTTTCGCCAGCATCTTGTCGAAGAAGTCATAGCCGATGGAGCCTTGCAGCTTCGCCAGGTCGTAGCCTTTCTTCTGGAAGTAAGCCACCAGAAGTTCTGCGAGTTCTACAACATGTCCCTGACAAGTATAGAAGTTCAGTTCCACACATTCAGCACAGATGCCTTCGAGCAAAGTCTCGATGTATTCGGCATTGAGTTCTTTCGCCTTTACGCGGAAAGCCAGTGAGTCGATACCTTTGTTAAGGATATCCAGCGCTTTTGCGTTAGCTTCCTTGGGGCATTCCACCTTGATTTCCTGACGAACCAGCCATTCGTTGTTGTCTTTCTTGGTACCTCTGAGGTAGGGAAATTCACCGGGAAGTGCGTCTGTCGTTTTCAGTCCTTTGAGGTCTTCCATGCGGTAGAAGGGTTTCACCTTAAATCCTTCGTTTGTCTTCCAAACGAGTTTCTTCTCGAAATCAGCGCCTTTCAGGTCGGCTGTCACTTTCTCCATCCACTGTTCGGTAGAATTAGGAGCAAAGTCCGAGAAGAGTTTTTCTTTACTGTCTGCCATAGTTTATTTAATCATTAAAAAGATAATTAGTAATCTCTTCACTTACCTATTTGTCGAAAAATAGGACTTGCAAATATACTCAATAAGTTATAATAACAAGGATTTTTAAGTAAAATTCGCACGGAGATTGACATTCTGAAAGGATAGTGTTCAATTCCTCCGTATCCGGACCATCCCCCGACCGTATCCGAACTGCACTTGCTCCGTACATTCTTCGGTTAGAGGTACCTCTGAGCG
>NZ_CAJLKP010000002.1 GCF_905207245.1 uncultured Bacteroides sp.
GCACATAAGAAGGAGAACAAAGAAAATATCAAGGAGAGACTTTTTAGTCAGCCCCTACCCGTAGGGGGAGGTGGTAGGTAAAACAATAAAATACCTATTAATAAGAATATTAAGGAATTTCTTTCTCACCTACCACCCCGCCCTTTGGGCACCCCTCCTCCCGGGAGGAGGGGAATAGAGATAGTCCGTTTGATTCATAACCGCTACAAACACGAACGGAGCTACTTTATGAAAATATAGAACGGTGTGCATTCATCTTCTCATAAGGCAATGTGAACCAGAAAGTAGAGCCTTTACCCAACTCCGACTCCACCCCTATCTCACCTTTCAGTTCTTTGACTATATTCTGCGAGATAGCCAGTCCTAAGCCCGTTCCTTGCTTAAACGAATCGAGTTTCACGAAGCGGTTGAATATAGCTTCTATATTCTCAGGCGGTATACCCGCGCCCGTATCGGCCACGAAGAAGCGTATATAACCCTCTTTCGGCAAATCATACCCTATAGTAATGCTTCCGGCAGTGGTGAACTTCATAGCATTACTGATAAAGTTATTCATGACCTGGGTAATCCTGCGCTGGTCAGTATACAATAACAATTCGGACATCGGAGTAACAGTGACCAGCTCAACATGCTTATTGGTTAACCTAATTCGGGTCGCCTGTTCTATTTCAGACAACATCTTGTTGATGTCGATATTGGCATAAACATATTCCAATGTGCCCGCCTCAATTTTAGACAAGTCCAGAATATCATTGATGAGCTGCAATAAAAGTTCGTTATTCTGTTCAATGATACTGAGATATTCCACCCTTTCTTCTTCCGAAACATCTGTAGCCAATATACTCGAAAAACCGACTATAGCATTAAGCGGAGTCCGTATCTCATGACTCATATTGGCCAGAAAAGCAGATTTTATACGGTTCGACTCTTCAGCCTCTTCTTTTGCCAGACGCAGTTTACGTTCCATGACTTTCAAATCAGTAATCTCCCAGGCTGTATAAACAATCCACTTGCGACCGTCAGAGAAGGTGATAAGATTATTATTCTGAAAAGTGAAGCACTCTTCGTTCTTATTGGTAAAAAAGCGTCTTATGCCCGACTGGGAATTATTCGTCCTCACCAGTTCTTCATCCTCTTTCCTGATCAGCTTTGCGGCTTCGGGCATGACCTCAAAATCTGTTTTTCCGATTGCCTCCTTAGCCGGATATTCGAATAGTTCTTCCGCCTTCTTATTCCAGAAAGTATAACGCATATCGTTATCCACGTCTTTCACCTTGGCAGCAATAGGGAGGTTGTCGAGAATGTTCTCCAACAAATGCAAATGCTTTTCACGCTCTCTTTCGCTCAGAGTTTTTATGCGCCTGTTCATAAAGAAGAATAAGAAGAAAACAACTGCTCCCCCCAGAACAATCACAACATAAGTCATATTTCTCTGAATGAAGCTGGGCGGAACATCATGAAAAATAGCATCTTGTGGAATGTTTTTCAAAGAACCCCCTTTATCAAGCAACGTCTGATAATTGAGATGCGTATCGGGTGTACCGGCAATAATTGTCTTCGCCTGATAGGCACCATTATTCTTTAGCACACTCTTTATCTCGCCGACAACCGCATTTTCTATTTCAGGACTACTGATATAATGTCCGCCTACGAATAGCGAACGACTCTCTGTGTACTGATCGGACAAAGTAAAAACCGGATTTTTAGCAGCATCGGAAATATAAGAGTGCATCCTCTCGTCGGGATAGTACCGTTCTGACAAGCTTTGACTGGAGATATTTATCCAGGAACAGTAAATAATGCCGGTCTCTTTGCCATACGTACTAAGCTCATGAAGCATTTCTTCCGAATTAGTATAAGGATAGGTAATAAAGCCTAATTCCAGTTCCGGGAAGTATTGTTGATGAAGTTCCTCAAATTCCTTACGAATCAGGGAACAGACAAACCTGTCATCCGACAATAAAACAATCTTTTTCATTTCGGGAGTGATTTGCTTCATCAAGTGTACGGTCTCCCGAATATAAACCGGTTTATTTATTGCAGTGATATTATAGCGTTCCTGCATTTCAGGCGTAGTTATAATCTGGTCGGCAGTGATGTCCTTGCCACCATAATACTTATTTATATCTTCCGGCAGATATGGGGACGAATGACAAATAATGGTAGGCACCCCTTTCCAAATAGTATCAAAAAGCGGTTGGCACACATACCATCCCGGAATACCTATTATTACAACAGCTTTAGGAGGAATCGGATATTTATTCTTCAGATAACCAGTCTTCCGTTCTATCTCTTCCTGATTATGAAGATTCCAAACGGTAAGGGCTTCCGAATATACCTTGAATGAGTCTTCCTGATTGAATGTTTTTTCTACAGCCTCAAGCAAGTCATAGGTCCATTTCTCGCGGAAAGTAGAGGAACTAATAAAAATTATATAGTCCTGATTTTTTATATCGGCCATCACTCTGGGAGCAAACGAAAGACAAGCGAGAATAGTCATCGCAAGTATCCGGAATGTCAAAGGAGGATACAGAAGTATATTCTGATTTGGCATAGAGATAAAGATTTAAATATAAAACAGCAAAAGCCTCTCAACTAATTGCTGCAAAGTTAGAAAAAAATAAATGCATAAGAAGTTTCAGGTAACAAATTTGCTTTTTACGTTCATCTTTTTGCAATTTATATCCTCTTACGATGCAAAAGCTGTATTATTTATTCGTTAACCATGCGTATATTTGCACAATACATTTTCCTTTATTGCTCATTCTGCAGGGTTTACATCACCTGATTGCAATAACTCCCGCTCCTTCTTCGTCAGACTCTTGACCACAATGTCATAGGATTTTCGTACCAACTCCTTGATCCAAATATTCGGCACATCTTGATTGAAATAAACACTAATCCAATATTTCTTATTCATGTGCCAGCCTGGTTTTATGCCAACATACCTGCTTTGCAATTCACCCGATTCTTCTGGATTGCATTTGATACAACAAAAATCAAAGACTTCGATATTTACAAAACAGAACCATTTATCCAACACGTAAAAACACAAAACATCACGACTGTATCTATCAGCCACATTGGGAAATGGCATTTTTTCATGAACACCTTCAAATGAAAGGCAGTATTCTCTGAAATCCTCAATATTCATATTTCTCAAGCATTAATTCATAAAATCGAATATACCAGCAAATCCACAAATTACGAGTAATAAAAAAGAAAAGCGGAGAGAGTTTTTCAACTTTCTCCGCTTCAGTACCCAGACCCGGGGTCGAACCGGGATGGAAGTGAATCCACTGGTGTTTGAGACCAGCGCGTCTACCGATTCCGCCATCTGGGCATGCTTGATTTCTCAATTGCGGTGCAAAGATACGGCTTTTTTCTAAACCTGCAATACTTTTCCTAAAAAAAGGAGAAAAAAGTCATAAAACTCTCTACAAAGATTCCGTGTTTCCAAAATATAGTGTACTTTAGCAGAAACTTTTAAAACAAACGATATGACAACAAATAAGAATAACTTCTGCGTTATCATGGGTGGAGGTATCGGTAGCCGATTCTGGCCATTCAGCCGAAAAACGCTCCCAAAACAGTTTCTGGACTTCTTTGGTACAGGCAGATCACTGCTCCAACAAACCTTCGACCGCTTCAACAAAGTTATTCCTACAGAGAACATACTTATCGTTACAAACGACCTGTACGCTGATCTTGTAAAGGAACAGCTCCCTGAATTGAATCCTGAACAAATACTGCTGGAACCTACACGCAGAAATACTGCTCCGTGTATCGCATGGGCAGCCTACCATATCCGCGCATTGAACCCGAATGCAAATATTGTGGTAGCTCCGTCCGACCATTTGATTCTGAAAGAAGGCGAATTCCTTGATGCCATCGAAAAAGGCCTGACGTTTGTATCCCAATCGGAAAAGCTGCTCACCCTCGGAATTAAGCCCAACCGACCCGAAACAGGTTATGGTTATATACAGATAGCCGAACAAACCGGAGACAACTTCTATAAAGTGAAAACTTTTACCGAAAAACCGGAACTGGAATTAGCCAAAGTATTCGTAGAAAGCGGAGAGTTTTATTGGAACTCCGGGCTCTTTATGTGGAACGTGAACTCAGTCATCAAGGCTGTGGAAGCATTGCTTCCCGAACTAGCATCCAAATTAGCCCCGGGCAAGGATATATACGGCACATCCTCCGAAAAGGCATTCATTGATGAAAACTTCCCCGCCTGCCCCAATGTTTCCGTTGACTTCGGCATTATGGAAAAAGCAGACAATGTATATGTTTCATTGGGAGACTTTGGCTGGTCGGACTTAGGCACATGGGGTTCCTTATATGATCTGTCCCCGAAAGACGAAGGAGGAAATGTCACCTTGAAATGCCAGTCATTGCTATACGAAAGCAAAGATAATATCGTGGTACTCCCACAGAACAAACTCG
Organism: uncultured Bacteroides sp.; assembly: GCF_905207245.1. Classification (GTDB taxonomy): domain Bacteria; phylum Bacteroidota; class Bacteroidia; order Bacteroidales; family Bacteroidaceae; genus Bacteroides. The sequence continues at coordinate 4,450 of NZ_CAJLKP010000002.1, forward strand.
CTGTCATCGACGGCCTGGAAGGTTATCTCATTGCCGAATCAGACAATGTGCTACTGATCTGCAAAAAGGACGAAGAGCACTCTATCCGCAAATACGTAAACGATGCCCAGATAAAACTGGGCGAAGATTATATTTAACTAAGAAGTGAAAATTGAAAGCACACGCTTTCAAACAACGATAAAGAAAACGGGAACTGAATCCACTTCAGTCCCCGTTCTTTTTATATAAAAGGAAGGAATATTATTATCAAAGCGCCGTCCGAATCGCTTCAGCAACCGCCTTGAATTCTTCATCAGAAAGTTTCAGCTTCGGATTAGAGAACAACATATCCGATTCTTTCTGCATAGGGATAAGATGAATGTGCGCATGAGGCACTTCCAGGCCAATCACCGCTTCACCTACTTTTTTGCAAGGAAAAGCTTTCTCAATGGCGCGCGCCACCTTCTTGGCAAAAACGTGCATTGCCGCCAAATCTTCGTCATTCAGGTCGAAGATATAATCCACTTCCTGCTTGGGAACGACCAACGTGTGACCTTTCACCAACGGATTGATGTCCAGAAATGCAAAGAACTTATCATCCTCTACCACCTTATAGCTTGGTATTTCACCTGCGATAATTCTGCTGAAAATTGTTGCCATAGCTTTTATTGTATATAAAATAAGGCAAGCCCGCACGCGGACCTGCCTTAAGATTAAATTGATATGTTCATTACTTCAAGGTGAATCATGCCCTGTGGCACTTTGATTTCTGTTACGTCGCCTACCTTCTTGCCAAGTAAACCTTGTGCAATCGGGGTGTTAACCGAAATTTTACCTTCTTTCAGGTTGGCTTCGCTTTCCGAAACAATGGTATAAGTCATCTTCATTCCATTCTTTACGTTCTTCAGTTCCACTTTATTCAATATCTGCACGGAGTCTGTTTTCAGCTTGGACTCATCAATAATCTTGGCATCTCCGATAACCATTTTCAATTTATTGATTTTCATCTCAAGCATACCCTGAGCTTCTTTGGCAGCATCATACTCTGCATTCTCCGACAAGTCACCTTTATCACGTGCTTCGGCTATTGCAGCCGAAATCTTAGGACGTTCTACCGTCTCCAATTCTTTCAGTTCGGCCATCAATTTCTTGTAGCCTTCTTCTGACATATAAGCCATACTTTTTTCCTCCTTTTTAGTTTCTAAATGGTATTATATAACAAAAAAGAATTCCAACATGGTCAGCATGCTGGAACCCTCTTCTATTTTTCTTCTGCAAAGATAGCCTTTTAATTAATGCGTGTCAAGCAAAAATTGCTGCTATGTAACATATTTAAATAAAAACTTCTAATTTATAACAAGTTACAACAGTGCTTTCACCGCAGCATCCAGGTCTTTTATAGTCTCTCCGCGAGCACTCAACTCACTATTCCGGTTAATCAGGAACAACGATGGCACTTCTTTAACGTTGTACATGGCAGCCACATTAGAGTAAATTCCATTTGCATCCCGCACACAAATCCAAGGCAAATTATCAGCCGTTGTTTTCCAGAAATGTTCGTCTGCATCCAGTGAAACCTGATAAATCACCAAGCCCTGATCCTTATATTTGGTATACAGGTCGTTCAATAAAAAATTATGAGGGGCGGAAGCTGCACTCTGATAAATGGTAAAATCCAGCAATACCACTTTACCTTTCAGTTCGCTCAACTTATGGGTATTCCCTTTCATGTCGCGAAGGTTGATGTCAATGATACCCGTTTCTGTAATCGCTTCTTCCGGCAACTCCAGTACTTTTTGCTGTGGCGTACGGGTATTTTTCATTCCTTTAATCACAATATTATAGAGATTCTTTGAGCGGTCTGCATGCGGATAGTAGTTATTCAGGCTGGTTGCCACCGCTGCAAAACATTTGATGTCTTCCTTGCTGTTCAAGGGGTCGAAAATAAGATAGTTATTCAACTTCTGGAACAGGGCAAAATAAGCTGCGGCAGTGTTGGGAGCCGCAAAAATATACTTTGTTTTCACATCATCTTTATACTCTTTCATCAAGGCAGCCAGTTGTTCTTCAAAAACATCGGCACCTATCTGATGGGACTGCATTTTCTTAATCAGTTCATTCACCTGGTTCTGCAACTGCACCTGCTTCAATGTCAGTTCCTTGATTTTAGTACTGTTTGCCGAGCCTTCCACCGTATAAGCAGTTGCAAAATCAGCATACGGGGCTTTCACCCCTACAGTTTCCGTAGAATCCACTGAGAAGTTGATAACCTTGTCGTCCACGCGCAGGCGATAAAACTCCGGAGACTCCGGGCGTGTTTGTTTGAAACTGAAAAAACCGTCAGCCTTCAATTTAACAGAATCCAAAGGCACAACACCTTCCAAAGCAGCAGCTTCCAGATACAACATCTTGCCGTCGGCACCTGAAACTTCGCCTTCAACTTTGAATTTCGGTTCAGAATTACATGCACTCAATGCCAAAGCGGCAAGCGCAACAAAACAGATCTTTTTCATATTTAGCTTCTTAATTTCTATGTTAGAACGAACGTGCAAATATAGCTCTTTTCAAGTTTAGTCAAAGCATTTTCATAGCTTCTTCCACCCGGAAACTTAAAAAAATAGTCAATTAGGAACTTTTTCATCTCATTCCCACTTGATTACATGAATTAATATGTATCTTTGCACGAATTTTGAAAGAAAAAATAGATAAAACATTTTTTATGATTAACCCAATTGTTAAGACGATCGAGCTTCCTGATGGCAGAACCATCACACTCGAAACGGGAAAGCTGGCAAAACAGGCAGACGGTTCTGTAATGCTTCGTATGGGTAACACCATGCTTCTTGCTACTGTTTGTGCCGCTAAGGACGCAGTTCCCGGAACAGATTTCATGCCGTTACAGGTAGAGTACAAAGAGAAATTTTCCGCATTCGGACGTTTCCCCGGCGGTTTCACCAAGCGTGAAGGACGTGCTTCGGACTACGAAATCCTCACCTGCCGCCTCGTGGACCGTGCTCTCCGCCCTCTATTCCCCGATAATTACCACGCAGAGGTATATGTAAATATCATCCTCTATTCTGCCGATGGCGTTGATATGCCGGACGCACTGGCAGGGCTTGCCGCTTCTGCCGCCCTCGCAGTTTCAGATATTCCTTTCAACGGACCGATTTCCGAAGTACGTGTAGCACGTATCGACGGACAATTCGTTATCAACCCTACTTTTGACCAGTTGGAAAAAGCTGACATGGACCTTATGGTTGGTGCCACTTATGAAAACATCATGATGGTGGAAGGTGAAATGGACGAAGTATCCGAATTGGACTTGCTGAACGCCATGAAAGCTGCCCACGAAGCTATCAAAGTGCAGTGTCAGGCACAGAAAGAATTGGCTGAAGCAGTTGGTTCTACCGTAAAACGCGAATATTGCCACGAAGTAAATGACGAAGAACTGCGCAAGGCAGTTCGCGAAGCTTGCTACGATAAGGCTTATGCCATCGCAGCTTCCGGCAACAACAATAAGCACCAGCGCATGGAGGCTTTCGATGCTATCCGCGAAGAATTCAAAGCACAGTTCAGCGAAGAAGAATTGGCTGAAAAAGCTGCTTTAATCGACCGCTACTACCACGATGTGGAAAAAGAAGCTATGCGTCGCAGCATTCTGGACGAAGGCAAGCGCCTCGACGGACGTAAGACTAACGAAATCCGCCCCATCTGGAGTGAAATCAGCTATCTGCCCGGACCTCATGGTTCCGCTGTCTTCACCCGTGGCGAAACCCAATCTTTGTCTACCGTAACTCTCGGTACCAAATTGGACGAAAAGATTATCGACGATGTACTGGAACATGGCAAGGTACGCTTCTTGCTGCACTATAACTTCCCTCCGTTCTCTACCGGAGAAGCTAAAGCACAACGTGGTGTAGGTCGTCGTGAAATCGGTCACGGCCACTTGGCATGGCGTGCGCTGAAAGGTCAGATTCCTGCCGACTATCCATACGTAGTACGCGTAGTATCCGATATTCTCGAATCTAACGGTTCTTCTTCTATGGCTACCGTTTGTGCCGGAACTCTGGCATTGATGGATGCAGGTGTGAAGATTAAGGAACCGGTATCAGGTATCGCTATGGGATTGATTAAGAATGCAGGTGAAGAAAAATACGCCGTATTGTCCGACATCCTCGGTGACGAAGACCACCTGGGCGATATGGACTTCAAAGTAACAGGTACAAAGAACGGTATCACTGCTACCCAGATGGACATCAAGGTAGACGGTCTTTCCTATGAAATCCTGGAACGCGCTCTGAACCAAGCCAAAGAAGGACGTATGCACATCCTCGGCAAGATTCTGGAAACCATTCAGGAACCTCGCGAAGAACTGAAACCTCATGCTCCACGCATCGAGACGATGACTATTCCTAAAGAATTTATCGGTGCCGTAATCGGCCCGGGCGGAAAAATCATCCAGGGCATGCAGGAAGAAACCGGTGCTACCATCACTATCGAAGAGGTGGACAACATCGGAAGAATCGAAATCTCCGGAACCAACAAAAAAAGCATTGACGGCGCTATGCGCTTGATTAAGGGTATCGTTGCCGTACCGGAAGTTGGCGAAGTATACAAAGGCAAGGTACGCTCAGTAATGCCTTACGGTGCTTTCGTTGAATTCCTGCCGGGTAAAGACGGTTTGCTGCACATTTCGGAAATCGACTGGAAACGTCTGGAAACAGTAGAAGAAGCCGGCATCAAGGAAGGCGACGAAATTGAAGTGAAGTTGCTCGATGTAGATCCGAAGACCGGTAAATTCAAACTTTCGCGTAAGGTATTGCTGCCAAGACCAGAAAGACAAGAAAGACCTGAAAGAAAATAAGATTTTCCTTATTCCTTATAGTATTAAGCCCGACGGAAACCCGCCGGGCTTTCTTTTTGTAAAAAAAGATAAGACTAAATCCGAAAAACTCTTTCATTATTTTGCGTATTCCGAAAAGATTATGTTACTTTACCCTATAAACCTTAAATAAGAGAGAAAATATTTAAGAATGCTTGTCTCTGAGAACCTACATACTATGGATTTATTTTCGCGTTTCTTTCGTGAGAATCAAGAAAAATTCCTTGCCTTTGCCTATTCCTATATCAGAAGTTGGGCAGAAGCGGAAGATATTCTTATGGAATCCATGATTTCTTTGTGGGAATGCCGCGACCGCTGGGAAGAAGATAAAGGTCTGCACGCCCTGCTCCTTACCATTATCAAAAATAAGGCCCTTAATTATCTGGAACGTGAGCAAACACGCTTACGCATTGAAGAAGACTTGAATTCGCACCGTCAGCGCGAACTGGATTTGCGTATCGCAACTTTAAAAGATTGCGAACCCGACAAGATTTTCAGCACAGAGATACAGCACATCGTGAACAAGGCATTGGGAAAGATGCCGTCACAAAGCCGGGAAATATTCATGCTCAGCCGCTACAACAACCTGCCGAACAAAAAAATAGCCGAACAACTGAATGTCTCCCTCAAAACAGTAGAATTTCATATCACCAAGGCATTGCGTATCCTGCGCGTTGAATTGAAGGACTATCTGGCCTCCATCCTCCTCTGACAAAACCTGTTTTTTTCTTTGAAAATATAAATAAAAGACATATGTTTGCATCATCAGTAATATTGCTGGCGATTAAACATAGCATATATGAGATATATTGTAATAATATACTACGTGCTTATCGAAGGGGATCAAGAATTTGAAACCCTCAATGTCAACAAAAATATTGAGGCAAACTCACCGGAAGAAGCCATAGGCATTGCTTACAATCTCTTCAAAGCCGAAGCCCCGGAAGAGTGTTATATTGTATCCATAATCCCCAATGCAGTGCCTTGACACATTACAGATAAAACATTTTCTTCCTTAACCGAAAAACAGAACAAAAAGGCCCGGTTCATACCTGGTCCGTATCCTCTTTGTACCCTCCTCGTATCCGCTTCGCTCTTTTCATCCCCCTATAGAAGCGAAGGAAACACAAAACTGATGCAAACCGGAAGAGTTTCCGACCAAAACCCAACTTTAAATTCAGGCTATATCCGAGTGATAAAATCGCGATAAATCCCTCTTTTTTCCCTTTTTCAAAGAAAAAACAAAAAAAGTTTCATTTTCCGTTAGGGTAGTGGCGAACTCACCTGTATTAATTACAGAAGGGGAGGAAAAACCTCTCTTATTCAACTAACAATTTGAGTACATATGAACCAAGAACTATTATATAAGTATTTTAAAGGAGCCGCAACCATTGAAGAAGAAAAGCGCATTCTCGATTGGGTGGACGCTTCGGAAGAAAATCGGGAGGCTTTCTTAAAAGAACGCATGATGTTTGACGTCGCCCTGTTCTCCAACCGGCAGGATGCAAAGAAAAAGACAGCACGCCTGACTCCGATACTCAAATGGGGAATGCGTGCAGCAGCCGTCATCATAGTAGGCATATGCGGTTACTTCATGACGAATGATTATCTATATAATAAATTGGCCCAACCGCAAACCGTGACCGTCCCTGCCGGACAACGTGCACAAATCACCCTTGCCGACGGTACACGTGTATGGTTAAACGCACAATCCACATTGACTTATACCTCCAACTTCGGACGCGATGAAAGAAACGTGAAACTGGACGGCGAAGCTTACTTTGAAGTAGCCAAAAATAAAGATATTCCGTTCTACATACATACAGAAATGAACAATGTGAGAGTAGTCGGCACCAGTTTCAACGTCTGCGCCTACAAAGGAAGCAAAGAATTTGAAACTACGCTCATAGAAGGTATCGTAGACATCTACCCTGCCAACAGCGGTAAGGTTATCACCCGCTTGCAGAAAGACGAATTCTTCGCAAACTACGATGGAAAGTATAAGAAAACCATACTCCCGTCCTACGAGTATCTGCGTTGGAAAGAAGGATTATATTGCTTTGACGATGTGCCTTTCAGTTGCATACTTGACAAGCTTGAGAAATACTATAATGTGAAAATAACAGTGGCAGACCCCGAGTTACTGAATTATGACAGTTGCACCGGGAAGTTCCGCGAACAAGATGGGATAGAGCATATTCTGCGTACAATTTCAAAAGACCATCCTTTTGAGTTTAGCATCAACGAAGACAAAGACTCCATCACCATCTACAAAAAGTAATTTGATATCAAAGATAAAACCTTAAAATTTAGTACTAACCTCTTAAACAGAAAAGCATTATGAAATAGAAGAAACAGTCAACCAATCCCCCCCTAAAAAAAGATCGGAAAGTACCCCCATACTTTCCGATCCGAAACAGTCAAAAATCGACCTTAATCAATTTATTAACTTAACACATTACAAAGATATGAGAAAAATTTCTTTGAATGGGCTTTTTTGCCCAAAAAGTTTAGTATTTAAGCAAATATTACGAACTATGAAGATCACACTATTCCTTCTCTTGTTTGTAACGTTCCAAGCGTACAGTAGTAGTAGCTACTCTCAGAATGCCAAAATCAGCATCCCCCGCTCTGAGTTGCGAGTAAGCGAAATCCTCGATAAAATCGAGGCCCAGACAGAGTATTTGTTTGTCTACAATAAGAAGAGTGTGGACGTGCGCCGCACCGTAAATGTAGATGCAGACAACCAGCCTGTGTCCGAAGTTTTGGACGAAATCTTCAATGGCACCGACATCAGATATGTAATGGAAGGCAAGAACATCGTGCTGACCAAACAATATGAAACTGCAACCGAAATCATCGCTGCCGTACAGCAGGAAAACAAACCCGTGAAAGGTATTGTGACCGACATGCAAGGTGAACCGATTATCGGCGCCAATGTGGTAGAGAAAGGTACGACAAACGGTGTCATCACCAATATTGACGGTGAATTTACACTGAATACACCTGCCGATGCTACGCTGGTTATCAGCTATATCGGGTACCAGCCGGTAAGCGTTGCCCTGAATGGTCAGGAAACAATCAATGTGCAGATGCAGGAAGAAGCGCTGTCACTGGAAACGGTGGTGGTAACGGCCATGGGTATCAAGAAAAAAGCCGCTTCACTGACTTACTCTACCCAGCAGGTAGGTGGCGACGAACTGACACGCGCCAAAGACCCGAATATGATTAATGCATTGGCCGGAAAAACCGCCGGTGTATCCATTACACGCAACTCTTCCGGTTTAGGTGGTTCTGCCAAGGTTTCTATCCGTGGTATTCGTTCTGCCAACGCTGACGGTAACAACCAGCCATTATATGTCATTGACGGTGTGCCTATGCTGAATAATACATCCGAACAAGCCTTTTCCGCCATGGGTGGCAATAATGATACTGGTAACCGCGACTCCGGTGACGGTATCTCCAACCTCAATCCGGACGACATTGAAAGCATGAGCATCCTGAAAGGTGCTTCCGCCGCCGCTCTTTACGGTTCGCAAGCCGCCAATGGTGTAATCCTTATCACAACCAAGAAAGGAAAAGCCGGTATGCAACGCATCACGTTCTCTTCCAACCTGACTGTAGACCATGCCATCAGCCTGCCCGAATTCCAAAACAGATACGGCGCCAGTGGCGAAACCAGTTGGGGCGCAGAAAATGCAAGCATGAAAGCTTATGACAATGTGGGCGACTATTTCAGTAACGGAGTGACAGCCACAAACTCCTTATCCGTCACAGCAGGAAAAGAGAAGATGCAAACTTACTTCTCTTATGCCAACACCACAGCCAGCGGCATTGTTGATGTAAATAAACTTCAGAAGCACAACATCACTTTCCGCGAAACAGCCTCCCTTTTCAACGAACGCTTGACGCTGGATGCCAACGTGAACCTGATGACCCAGAAAATCAAGAACCGCCCTACCTCCGGTGGTTACTATATGAACCCATTGGTAGGTTTATATTCCTTCCCACGTGGCGAAGACATGAGTGTTTACCGCGACAACAACGGCTTCGAAAGATATGATGCCAACAGAGCTATGCCTTTGCAAAACTGGTATACAGACATCAGTGGTTTCACTCAGAACCCTTACTGGCTAAACAATAGAGTTACCAGCAACGACAAGCGTTTCCGCACAATGGCTTCATTGAGTGCTAACCTGAAGGTAAACGACTGGTTCACCATCCAAGCACGTGGCAATGTAGATTATATCAACGATAATTACGACCAGAAGATGTACGCCGGCACAGCAGCCGATGTGGCTCACGAAAACGGACGTTATATCAAGCTGAACCGGCAGGAATTCATGATGTACGGCGACGTGATGGCAATGTTCAACAAAACCTGGAACGACTGGTCACTGAATGCAGCCCTTGGTAGCAGCATCAACACTACGAAAGTGAACTCACTAAGCCTTGATTCCGGAAAATCCGGCTTATACAAAGCAAACGTATTTACAGTTGCCAATATGAATCTGGGCGGTGCCGGTACTTCTTTCATCGACGAACTGAACGACCAAAGACGCACCATCCAATCCCTCTTTGCAACAGCACAAATCGGTTGGAAAGAAAGCCTTTACTTAGACCTGACCGCCCGTAATGACTGGTCGTCTACACTGGCCAACACGAAGAGCGAAGGTTCCGGTTTCTTCTACCCCTCAGTAGGTGTATCCTGGATTTTGAACCAGACACTCAACCTCCCGTCATGGATCAGTTTCGGTAAAGTCCGCGCATCTTGGGCACAAGTAGGTAACGACCTTCCCATCGGCATTACCAGCCCGGCACAGACTATTACAGCCGGTGGCGTAGTCAATCCCATCGACTATTACTTTGCCGAAGACCTGAAACCGGAAATCAGTACTTCTATCGAATTTGGTACCGAATGGAGATTCTTCAACAGTCGTTTGGATTTCGACTTCACGTTCTATCGCACCGATACCAAGAACCAGTTAATCCGGGTAAACACTACTGCCGAAAAGCGCCGTTTCCGTTGGATTAACGCAGGTAAGATTCGCAACACCGGTATTGAAGTCACCGTAGGAGCCACTCCGCTAATGAACGACAATTTCCGTTGGAAAACTCAGTTTAACTTCGCTACCAATAAGAATGAGATTGTATCTCTGGGTGGAACACCCAGCTTCCAGTATGCTTCCGGCAACGTAAGTATGCCTTATAAGATGATGGTTGTAGAAGGCGGTTCATTGGGCGACATCTATGGAAACGTATTTGTACGTGATGAAAGCGGTAAGATTCTTTTGGAACCGGCAACGGACAAAGATGGCAACGAGAACAAAAATGCCGGTCTGCCGCAGGTAACCACTGACAAGGCAGCCAAGATTGGTAACTTCAATCCCGACTGGACTCTCGGCTGGAGCAATACTTTGACTTACAAAGGTTTCTCACTTTACTTCCTGATTGATACCCGCATGGGTGGCGACGTTATCTCACTGACGCAAGCCGGTCTGGATTATGCAGGTGTAAGCAAAGCAACCGGTGATGCACGCGCAGCAAAGCGTTACATGCTGGAAGGTCAGGAAATCAAGAACGTACAAGGTTTCTATCAAATGGTAGGCGACCGTGGTAACGGTACTACCGAATTCTACAGATACGATGGAACTAACATCCGCTTGCGCGAGTTGTCACTTGGCTACTCCTTCCCACAGCAGATGCTCGAAAAGACAGGATTCATCAAAGGTGTTGATCTCTCACTGGTGGCGCGCAATCTGTTCTTCATCTACAAAGATGCCCCGTTCGACCCGGACGCAACGATGTCCGTAGGTAATGATAACCAAGGTTTGGATACCTATGGTATGCCTTCAACGAGAAACATTGGATTCAATATTAAACTCACTTTCTAATACCTGAACGATATGAATAAGATAAAATATACAGCCGTACTACTCTTGGGTGGACTTTTAAGTCTTTCATCCTGTACCGATAATTTCGCCGAATTCAACGATACAAAAGGAGCGTATACAGATGACTTGCAAAAATATGACAACCAGACCAACCTGGTACCCTTCTCTACCATCCAAAAAGGTATCATCTACCAGACGGGTGTAGAAGGAACGGACTGGCAATATCAAGTGATACAAAATCTGGTAGCCGATATGTATGGCGGATTCTTCCATGACATGAATGGTTCGTTTAATCAGAACAACTCTACTTATAACCTGAACAATGGTTGGACAAGCGCCATGTGGACCTATTCTTACGGCAATGTCATGCCTTCCATCGCTGATTCCGAAGAGTTGAACACAGCCGAAGAGTGGCCCTTGTATCACGCTCTTACCAAAGTGCTGAAAGTAACCCTTCTGCATCGTGTAAGCGACTATTATGGTCCTATCCTTTATGATGGTTTCGGCACTGCCGCACAAACTCCCCAGTCTCAGCAGGAAGTTTACAAACGCTTCTTCGAAGACCTGGCAACAGCCATCAATATTCTGAAGGATTATAAAGGCGGCGTATCTTTTGAAAGCGCCGACTTCATGATGCCGGAAGGCAAACGCACACCTGCACAATGGTTGAAGTTTGCCAACTCTCTCCGTTTGCGTCTGGCAATGCGTGTATCCAATGTGGACCCCGATTTAGCCAAAGAACAAGCTCAGGCCGCATTAGATGCACAGAATGGCGGTGTATTGGAAACATCTAACGAAACTGTAGGCCAATATGGAATCCGTAACCCGCTGGGTGGTGTTTCCGGTTGGGGCGAAGTATTTATGAATGCCAGTCTGGAATCTTTCCTGAAAGGATATGACGACCCGCGTTTGAAGTCTTACTTTAATGCCGCGCAAGATGGTAGAGACAATGATGGCAACATCACGCAAACTGTGGCGGGTGTGAAACAACTGACCAGCATCGAAGGCAAGTTCAAAGGTGTGCGCCAGGGAACAGGTGTAGGAGACAACCGTTACTCCACCCACTCACGTACCACCATCACCACCAGTAGCAAGATTATAGTAATGGCTGCTGCCGAAGTATGGTTCCTCCGTGCAGAAGCCGCCTTGAGAGGCTTCACCTCTGAAGATGTGGAGAGTTGCTATAAGCAAGGTGTCACTACTTCTTTTGCACAATGGGATGCCAGTGGCGTAAGCGAATATTTGGAAAGTGAAAACACTCCGGCTGATTATGTAGATACATTCGATAAGAGTTTTGATGCCAAAGCAACTACCAGTATCACTCCCAAATGGGATAATGCAGCCGATAATGAAACGAAACTGGAAAGAATAATCACCCAAAAGTGGCTGGCCATCTATCCCGAAGGCTGCGAAGCTTGGGCAGAACAACGCCGTACCGGCTATCCGAAACTCTTCAAAGTAGTAGTGAATAACAGCAGTAACACCATCAGTACAGATGAGATGATTCGCCGCGTATTCTTCAATCAGGATTATATCACGAACAACAAGCCGTTGTATGATGCATTGGTTAGCAAGTTAGGCGGTCAGGATACTGGTGGTACCCGTCTTTGGTGGGATACCGGAAAGAATAATTTCTAATCCTAATAAAAGAAAACTAAGGTATAGAATTTTGATTAGTGGTGTTTTCTCCGTATTAGTTACGAGGGAAAAAAGATTGGAAGGAGTAAAGTCATTTGGGGGACTTTACTCCTTTTCTATCAACGCATTACATTTACCAATCATTTACCGCAAAATGTAAAAGCATTTACCGCAGGATGTAACGACCTTTACCACCTATTGTAACGCTCTTTACCTCGGTATGTAACGGCCTTTACCTCGGCGTGTAAATGGAGTTACCATTTGGGGTAAACAGAATCTTCATGGAATGAAATCGTTGGGTTCGTATCTTTAATTATCACTTATAAACCTGTATCGGCAACTCCCCGCGCAATGCTCCCAAAACATTCACAGCAAGTGCCTCCAGTTCATCTTCCCCGGGATAGACATGCACCGGAGCAAGGAAAGAAACCCGTTCCTTCAAACGGGAAATAACATAATCGGAATGAGCAATCCCTCCCGTCAGCAGAATTGCATCGACTTTGCCGTAAAGCACAACGGCAGCGGCACCCACACTTTTGGCAACCTGATAAATCATAGCATTCAGCACCAGTTCTGCTTTCGTATCTCCGCCTTCTATGGACTTGATAATAGCAGGTATATCAGTAGTGCCCAGATGTGCCGCCAGACCGGCATGACCGGAAATACGCTTCTTCAATTCATCTTTCCTGAAACGATGGGAGTAACAAAGGTCAATCAACGGGCCGGCAGGCAACGTCCCCGCCCGCTCGGGAGAGAAGGGGCCTTCTCCGTCAAGGGCATTGTTCACATCGATGCAGCGACCGTGATTATGAGTGCCGACGGATATGCCGCCACCCAAATGGCAGATTATAAGATTCAGGTCTTCGTAGTGAACCGGATGGTTGGGAGAAGTGGTTGTAAGTTCGGCAGCATAGCGGCGGGCAATGGCTCGCTGATTCAGCGCATGCCAGATGGTGATGCGCGGCATCAGGGGCGAACCTGTGATGCGGGCTATCTCATCCAATTCATCCACTACACCGGGATCGGCAATGAAGGCACGGCAACCGGGAAGCAATGCCGCCAGTTCGGCAGCAATGAGACACCCCAAGTTACAGGCATGACTGCGCATGGCATGGGCTATGTCGTCCAGCATAGCATCATTCACTTCATATACTCCACCCGGAATGGGCTTCAACAATCCTCCACGCCCCACGATGGCATCAAATTCAAAGGGAATACCATTCTCCCTCAAGGCTTCTATCACCAGATTCTTGCGAAACTCAAACTGATCGATGACACGCGGAAAGTGCGAAAGCTCCTCTACCGAATGACGGATGTTACGCACCAGAAGCGGAGTTGAGTCTTCATATACCGCAATCTTCGTTGAAGTAGAACCGGGATTGATAGCGAGGATTTTCATAGTTGAAGGATTTTAAAATTAAAGTTGTTCTTTACATGTCAGGCATGCCATAGCAATACTGTAGTACTTAGACAGGCCGGAATCGCTGCGCGAAGGTAGCACCACCGGACAAACAGGACCTTGCAACAAGCCCGCCATATCGGCATGAGCAAACAGGGATACAGCCTTATAAAAGGCGTTTCCCGATTCTATATTAGGGAATATCAGCACGTCCGCTTCTCCATTGATGGGAGATGCAATGCCTTTAATGTCACCACTTGTTTTCTCGCAGGAAGTCTTCACATCCAGCGGACCGTCAATTATCACATCTCCGAATTCTCCGGCTTCCGCCAGTTCCACAATATTGACATAATCCAGCGAATGAGGAAACTTGGCACTCACCTTCTCCGTGCAATGGATAAGCGAAATGCGGGGTTGTTCAATACCAAAATGGCGGCAGGTATGTATGGCATACCAGATCATTTCTATGCGCTGTTGCAAAGTGGGACGTGGAATAACGGCGGCATCCGAGAAAAACAACAGCTTATCATACGTAGGAATCTGCATCACAGCCAGGTGGGTGAGGATTTTGCCTTTGGGCAACAAACCTTTTTCCTTGTCGAGAATAGCACGCAAGAGATTATCGGTATTGATAATTCCTTTCATCAGAATATCTGCCCCACCCTCACGGACAATGCGGACGGCTTCGCGCGCCGCCTCATCAGAATCTTCGATATGCACAGTCTTGATATATTGGGGATATTTCTTCAATGTGGGATATTTTTCCAGAATGGCGGAGTCACCAATCATCAGAAATTCGGCAATCCCCTCTTCCAAAGCGCGGGCAATGGCGTATTCCGTATTGGGGTCATTGGCACATACTACTGCAATACGTTTCCTCTTGTTCAAGGATTTCAAGTGCGAGGTCAGTTCATCAAAGCTTCGAATAGGTTCCATAACGTTAGATTTTTAGCAAATATCAGAAAAAATGTCGAGAAATGCAGCATGATACACCCGGAAATTTCAGACGACATATATCAATTTGACATTACCGACCACTTTTTCCGACTTACCGGCTCTCTCTTATTTAACATCTCTTGTGTGCGTTTTGCTCAATCTGACGTCAGAATTGAGTTATTTTGTGTACTTTTGTCCCCATACACAACATGTAGAATTATGAGCAGCCTTATTTTTCCGCCATACGTACAAAAAGGTGATCGCGTCATCATCCTTTCTCCTTCCAGTAAAATAGACAAGTCTTTCTTGAAAGGAGCCAAAAAGCGTTTAAAGTCCTGGGGACTGGATGCTGTGATGGCGAAACATGCCGGAAGTTCAAACGGGACTTACGCAGGCAGCATCAGGCAACGCGTGGAAGACTTGCAGGATGCTTTGGACGATGAAAAAGCGAAAGTGATTTTGTGTAGCCGTGGCGGATATGGAGCAGTACACTTGTTGGGAAAGCTGGATTTTACGCGTTTTCGTGAACATCCCAAGTGGTTGATTGGTTTCAGTGACATCACTGCGTTGCACAACGTGCTTCAACAGAATGGTTTCGCATCTCTTCATGCCCCGATGGCCCGCCATTTGACGGTGGAAACGGAAGATGACTTCTGTACATCGGCACTTAAGGATATCCTGTTCGGACATTTCAATTCTGAGACGGCGGAAGCAGTACTGACTTCAGAGAACGGTTTCAGTTACATCTGTCCGGGACATAAGCTAAACCACAAGGGAGTTGGCAACGGCATTCTGCGGGGCGGCAACCTGTCCGTGTTTTATGGGCTGAGAGGCACACCGTATGATATTCCTGCTGAAGGAACCATCCTTTTTATAGAAGATGTAGGCGAACGTCCGCACGCGGTGGAACGTATGATTTATAATCTGAAACTGGGCGGTGTATTAGAAAAGCTCTCCGGCCTTATCATCGGACAGTTCACAGAATATGAAGAAACCAAATCTTTAGGTAAGGATTTATACGGAGCTATTGCCGACCTGGTGAAAGAATACGACTATCCTGTCTGCTTTAACTTCCCGGTGGGGCATGTCACGATGAACCTGCCCATGATAAACGGAGCAGCAGTAACCCTGGAAACCGGAAAAAAAGAAGTGAAACTAAGTTTTAATTTAGATAAAGAATGAAACAGAATTATACTCTCATCCCTTTATGCCTGGCACTGCTTGCATTCATAGCATGCAGCAACAACGCCAAGAAGGCAAGCGACGACACTGAAGCAACTACAAAAGAAGTTGTCAATGTTCCTCAGTTCAATGCGGACAGTGCTTATCAGTATGTGAAAGCACAGGTGGACTTCGGTCCCCGTGTTCCCAATACAAAAGCACACGTAGATTGTGGAAATTACCTGGCAGACAAGTTAACGGAGTTCGGTGCTAAAGTTACCAGCCAATATGTGGATTTACCTGCCTACACCGGTACGTTGCTGAAAGCACGCAACATCATCGGTTCTTACAAGCCGGACACGAAGAAGCGTATCGCTCTATTTTCCCATTGGGACAGTCGTCCGTGGGCAGATGCCGATCCGAATCCTAAAAATCATAATACTCCAATCTTAGGTGCTAATGACGGTGCCAGTGGTGTAGGTGTATTGCTGGAAATAGCACGCCACTTGCAAAAGCAGTTGCCCGAACTGGGTATTGATATTATTTTCGTAGATGCTGAGGATTATGGAGCACACCGTGCTTACAATGGTCCGCATAAAGAGGAATATTGGGCGCTTGGTTCGCAATATTGGGCACGCAATCCGCATGTACAGGGATATAACGCACGCTTTGGCATATTGCTGGACATGGTGGGCGGCAAAGGTGCAGAATTCCGTTATGAAGGCTTGTCGCATGAAGTGGCTCCCAATGTGAATGAAAAGGTTTGGAAAACAGCCAATGCTTTAGGTTTCGGGCGCTACTTTGTACAGAAAGGAGGCGGCACAGTTACCGATGACCACACGTTCATCAACGAATATGCCAAAGTCCCGACTATCGATATCATTCCTTATAATCCCGAAGGTGATTTCTTTGAGCATTGGCATACCGTGAAAGATGATATGGATGCTATCGATAAAGCTACCCTGCAGGCAGTGGGGCAAACTGTAATGCAAGTAATCTATAGTGAGAAATAAATCTAAATTATAAATCATAAATCTGCAACATGAGTATCAACGAATTGCAAGACGAAGTAATAGCCGAATTCAGCGACTTTGACGACTGGATGGACCGCTATCAACTCCTCATAGACTTAGGAAACGAGCAGGAACCGCTCGATGAGAAATATAAAACGGAACAGAATCTTATTGAAGGCTGCCAAAGCCGTGTGTGGTTGCAAGTTGACGAAGAAGCTGGAAAGGTAATCTTCAAAGCAGAAAGCGATGCTTTGATTGTGAAAGGTATTATCTCATTGCTGATAAAAGTACTCTCCGGTCATACGCCGGACGAGATTCTGAATGCCGACCTTTATTTCATTGATAAGATAGGACTGAAAGAACATCTTTCGCCTACTCGCAGCAACGGTTTGTTGTCTATGGTGAAACAGATGCGGATGTATGCGCTTGCTTTCAAGGCTAGAAAAAGTGATTAACTGTTAGTGGTTAGTGATTAACTGCTGACAAAGCGCAGCCTGCTAATCACTAACCACTAATCACTATCTACGTATTCCAGAATATCTCCCGGTTGGCAATCCAGAATTTTACAAATAGCTTCCAATGTAGAGAAACGGATGGCTTTTGCCTTTCCCGTTTTCAGAATAGATAAATTAGCAGGTGTAATGTCCACCTTTTCGGCCAGTTCTCCCAAAGATATCTTTCGCCGAGCCATCATTATATCAAGGTTTACTATAATCATATAAATCATTTTTTATCAAGGTTAGGATTAAATAGTCAGGTCTTGCTCTTCTTTCATCTTCACGCCCACGGCAAATATCTCGGTAAAGAGAACAATGACCACCAATGATATCCAATCTTCCGACATACTGAAACCTTTTATTTCATACCCTGGCAGACTCACTTGTTTCACCACTTCAACATAATTCAGCCATTCCATCAACGCATTCAAGATGCTAAAGGCTAATAAAGAATAGGTGAATACACGCATTCTCACCACATTGTCATGAGTAAACACATTCCGCTTCGATATGGAAATTAAAACCCGTATCAGGCAATAAATTCCGGCAAGAATAGCCAAAGCAGCAAACGCACCAAAGCAAAACACAATGCTACTCCAGGTAGACGGAACAATAGCCACACTTACTTTATCTATTTTGTAGGGAAGATTCTCATTCATTTTACTATTATGCAATGAGTCCAGATTGGTTGTTTCCAAAGGTCTCACCTCCACAGGAATAGCTTCGGGGGTATATAAGCTTGGATTTTCCGCACGGGCACTTTCACATCCTGCCAAAAAACTGTCGCGTTCTTCTTGCCAGCCGGCAGTAAAAGAGATTACAAAATCTCCTACAATCACCAGCATCGCTAATATTCCCAATATTCTAAATTTTTTCATAATCGTATTGTTTTTAAATCGTCAAATCCTGTTCTTCTTTCATTCTCAATCCGATAGCAAACACTTCCGCCACAATCAAAGCAGAAAGTCCCAATACCAGCGAAGTGATATGTACCATATCTGCCATACTCAACGAATAGCCTGTTACAGAAAATACTTTTTCCACATTATGGAAACTCAGAAACGCAGTAAAAAAAGTGCATGCAAAACTAATAATAAGCAATACCCCTAAACGCCTGAGCCGCCGGACATTCTTCCAATTGAATATATCGGATTTATTAATCGATACAATAAGACGGATAAAGAGTACCACAGCCCAAACAATAGCAACATAGTCTGCAATAAGAACCAGAAAAGAGATAATTCTGGACAAAACACTCGGCTGGGCATTCACACTGACAATCATTTGCCCGTAAGCAGCAGGTACATATTCGCCGGATTTCTCATTGTAAATGGAATCAATCAGAATATCTCCACCCAAATCTTTCGGCACTAACTGTACGACTTGCAAATTACTCATCTCTTCCTTTTCCTTCACGTCAATCTTGGAATCAAAACCTTTCTCAATACCGGTTTTAATTCCCATACCTACATAATAGGTGGTTTCCAAAACCGAATAACCCAGCACAAGTAATACGATCACGCAAAGAATATTCAATCTCCTTTTCATACTTTAGTAGTTGTATTAGATAATTTATAAGTGTTCATCATTCTCCAGGAAAGCATAAACAATAGTACAGAAAGTACCAGGCTAATCATGTATGCCGGCTCTCCGATTAAATCGGAAGTATAGTCCACATCCGGAAACTTTAAACTAAGATAAACAGAAAGACAGTTATTCATGATGTGAATCAGGATACAAGGTATCAAACTGTGTGTCTTATAATAAATCCATGCAAGGACAAAGCCAATCAATGTAGCTCCTACAATCTGCGCCGGATTCATATGGAAAATACCAAATAGCAGGCCGGATATTAAAATAGCTACCACCGGATTGTATTTCTTCAACAGGACTTTAGTAACTGCTCCCCTGAACAATAATTCTTCAAGAATGGGCCCCAGTATTCCCACACAGAGAATACCCAGCCAACCGGACTGCAAAACATCAAAAGTGTCACTCAAGAAGTCCGGGAGGAACGTGAGATGGGACATCAGGAAATCAATCATAAAAATCATGGAAATGCCCATTATGGCGCTCCAGAATAAATAGGATACAGATACAGGTGAATACAATTGTTTGTCACCGGTCAGATAACCTTGCCTCCACAAATAAATCACCATAAATACAAATCCTGCCAATAAGGCGGGAGCCAAAACAAAATCATTCGCCCTTTCTATGCTACCATATTTTATATGCGCATAAATCATAGCGAATGGCCCCACAGCCAATCCACCGAGAATCTGCATCGCCAAGTAAATAAGAACCAGTTTTATTGCCGTTTTCATCGTTGTCTTTTTCTAAAAAGTCTGCAAAGATACTATTTTCTCTATCAAATCGTCAAGCAGCAGCTCCTACACCACAAAGAACAGCCATCAACATGGAGAGGGAAATCACTAACAAAGAAATACTCATAAATGCCTTTTTCATAATCGTCAACCTTTATATGTTTTGTTATTCAATAATAATTTATCGTTTTTCGATATGCAAATAAAGAGGTATTTTTTGATATAACAAAGAAAAACAGAAAATATTTATCGAAAAACAATAAAATAAGTATGTTTTTCGATAATAATGCAAGAAATATAGAGGTAAAAGACTATTCTTTACGGATATTAAAGATAGCGGGAAGCATTCTCAGCATCCTTATGGAGCTGAGCAATAAGTTCGTCTATGGAATCGAATTTCAATTCGGGACGCAGGTAGCGGACAAAAGAAAGGCGAATGTGCTGTTCGTAAATGTCCGAATGGAAATTAAAGATATTCACTTCAATGCTACGGTCGGTGCCATTAGCCATTGTAGGACGGTAGCCAATACTGAGCATACCGCCATAAATCTGCCCTGCAACAGTGACACGGACAGCATACACTCCATCGGAAGGAACCAATTTATCAGGATTGTCCACCCGAAGGTTAGCAGTGGGAAAACCTATTTTACGTCCGACGCGATAACCGCTTACCACCGGGCCATTCAAAAAGTAATCATAACCCAGACAATCGGCCGCTTCCGAAACATTACCTTCCAATAACAGTTGGCGGATGACAGAGGAACTTACTGCAGTCTCCTTATTCATATATGCACGGGCAAGAATAACTTTTATCCCCAATTCCCCTCCATAGCGCACATAGTCATCAAACCCTTCGCTACGGTTGTGTCCGAAACGATGGTCGTAGCCTATGACAAGAGCACGTATGTTATAATGATTACGAAGGAAAAGCATAAACTCCCGTGCCGACAATATAGCAATTTCGGGAGTAAAATCAAGCATCATGCAGTAATCCAAGCCGGTTTCAGAAAGTAAGGAAACCTTTTCTTCATATGTAGTCAGTAGTTCGGGGCGATACTCCGGCTGCACAACTTTGCGCGGATGCACCGGAAAAGTCACCACCCCCGAAGCAAAACCGCATGCAGAAGCTGCTTCGCGCACCTGTTCTATCAGGTAGCGATGCCCAAGATGTACTCCATCAAAAAAACCGATGGTGGCAACACAAGGCTGGGGGAGCACTTCCGGTATGTTACGAAGCAACTGCATTTCAACTTTCAATCAACTAAACAAATGACTCCAATCTTCGCACGCTTGGGGCGTATAGGTAGAAATACCCAAAGTTTCTGCAACACGGCAGTTCTCAGCAGAATCATCTATAAAGAAAGTCTCTTTAGGGTCTATGCCCGTTTCATCCAGCAATCTCTGGAAAATAGCTACATCAGGCTTTGCCATTTTCATTTCATAAGAAAGGAAGATTCTCTCAAAGTAGTCTTCCACCCGAAATGCCTTATAATGGAAAGCGTGTTTGCACGACCACTTCCAGTGAATGTCGTTGGTGTTGCTCAACAAATAAACTACATACTTCTCACGCAGTTTCAGCAGCAAATCCAACTTATAAGTAGGAATACCTCCCAAAAAACTATTCCATGCAGCATCTATACGGGCATCGGTCACTATCTTCCCTATTTGTTCACGAATCGCATTCCGGAACTCTGCACTGGTAATCAGCCCTTTTTCATGTTGCAAGAAAAAACCTTGCTGATGACAGACATCAAGCATGGCCTCCACATTGGGCAAGCCTAACTTTGCGAAATTCTCAATACAACGCTGGCGGTCCAGGTCAATCAATACGCCGCCAAAATCAATAATAAGGTTTTTAATTCCTTTTTCTTTCATTTCTATTTCTGTGTTAAACGCCGGATGAAACGCATCGCCTCACCTACCCAAAGCACCAGTGAAGAAGAAGCGATAATAATCACCCATGTGATTAAATCAAGCGGTTCGGTACGGAATACAGCACCACCAAACTGTACAATAAGGAATTGTCCCACCAGAATGGCAAGCACAATCAGTTCCATACCATACGATTTGGAAATCCCTTTGAAAGCCGAGTCTGTAGTACCAAACACGCGGGCATTGAAAAGGTTCCAGAATTGAAGCATTACGAAGAATGTGAAGAATATGGTCAGACGTTGCACAGTCATACCGCCCTCGGCATGGTTAAACCAGTACAACATACCCATAAGTATAACCAGGAAAACTACTCCCGTACCTAAAATAGATGAACGCATTGCTTTGGATATAATAAAGTCGCTGCTGCTGCGCGGTTTCTCTTTCATCACACTCTCACTGGGAGGAATGGATGCCAGTGCCAGAGCAGCAAACGTATCCATAATAAGATTTACCCAAAGCATTTGAGTCACCGTAAGCGGTAATTCCGTACCAATCAGCGAGCCAAGCAGCACAATGAGCAAAGCTACAAAATTAATGGTCAGTTGGAAGACGATGAAGCGCTGGATATTCTTATACAGCGAACGTCCCCACATCACCGCAGTACCGATACTGTTGAAGGAGTCGTCCAACAGGGTTATGTCACTGGCCTCTTTGGCAACGGAAGTTCCCGTACCCATAGAAAGGCCTACCTGCGCATGATTCAGCGCGGGAGCATCATTCGTTCCATCTCCCGTCACCGCTACAACTGCCCCTTTCTGCTGCAATAATTGCACCAGGCGTTGCTTATCCGTAGGACGTGCACGAGACATAATCTTTAAATCCATTACACGGTCGAGCGCCTCCTCATCCGTCAGTTCGGCAAAGGCAGCACCTGTAATACGATTACGTTCCGTATCTTCCGGTTGCCACAAACCTATCTGGCGTGCTATTTCAGTAGCCGTACCCGGTGTGTCTCCCGTCACAATCTTGATATTGATGCCGGCTGACTGACATTTTGCAACAGCCGCAGGCACATCCTGGCGAATAGGGTCGCTGATGGCAACTACGCCAAGGAATGACAAATCATGGTCGGCAACCAACTCTACACAATCTCTCGTATCTGTATCTTCCACTATCTTGAAGGCAAAACCGAGGGTACGCATAGCCATATTCTGATAACCCAGCAATTGTTTTTCCACTGTAGAACGATATTCCACAGCGTCCACCCGTCTGCCATCCAGAATGACATCCTTACATTTGCCAAGAACTATTTCGGGAGCACCTTTCACATATAGTACCTTCTTGCCTATTAAAGGAGATTTTACTAACGTAGCCATGAACTTGCGTTCGGTAGAGAAAGTCAACTGGTCTACAACCGAAGCATTCTCACGCAATTCCAAATAATCGCGGTTCCGGCTATTCAACCACAAGAGCAAAGCTACCTCCGTAGGATTTCCCACTCCTTTTGGCTTTTCACCTTCCGCCATCTCTTCCAGAAAAGCTGTAGAATTAGTGCTGATACCTTCTACTACTAATTTACTGATATCATCGTCACCAACTTCTCCACCATCTTTCAGACCATAGAAACTCGGTTCGTAAACCTGCATCAGATTCTGGGTTAGTGTACCCGTCTTATCCGTACAAATCACGGTGATAGCACCCATCGTCTCACAGGCATGCATCTTACGCACCAGGTTATTGGTAGAAAGCATGCGGCGCATATTCAAGGCAAGGCTCAGCGTCACGCTCATCGGCAACCCTTCGGGGACAGCCACTACAATCAGCGTCACCGCCATCATGAAATATTGCAGAGTGGACTTCAATGCCGGAAGCCAGTCGTCGAAAGTCTGGAAAGAAGAGAAATCATAGTGTAACAGTACGTCCTTGATAAAAAAGATGGCAAATGCCAATCCGGCTACAGAGAAGCCGATTTTACCAATCAGATTGGCAAGTTTGGTGAGTTGTATATTCAGAGGAGTAGGTTCCGTGCTCTGTTCTGTACTCTGGCGCGCCACTTTACCGATTTCCGTATCATCACCCACACAAAGCACACGCATGGTTCCGTGTCCGTCTACTACTGTCGTGCCGCGCAACACTTTGTTGGAGGCATATGTAGCCTCTTCGTCGAAATCCGCCTCTACCGTAGTTTTGTTTATTACAGGTTCACCGGTCAGATTCGACTCATTTATTTGTAAGGAGATAGCTTCCAGCAATTCGCCGTCAGCAGGAATTTCTTCTCCGGTCTCTAATACAATAATATCTCCTACCACTACATCCTTCCGGGGAATTTCCTGTACACGCCCGTTACGGATTACTTTCACCAAAGTTTCCTCATTCACCGCATTCAGCAGGTCGAACTTTTTATTGGCATCGTACTCAAAATAGAATCCGATACCCGTAGCCAGCAAAATAGCGGCAATAATACCAATGGTTTCAGCATACTCATTCTCTATAACAGAAATTATCAAAGAGAATATAGCTGCAACCAGCAACACCCTGACCACAGGGTCTTCAAACTTTTCAAGATATAGTTTCCACAGGGAGGGGCGCTTGGGAGGCGTTAACAGATTGACTCCGTATTTTTCGCGGCTTTGCCTTACCTCGTCATCAGTAAGTCCGCCATGATAAAAATCATCTTTTGTTGCAGTCATGCAATTTATTAGGTTTGATTAAGAGGTGCAAAATTACAATATTAATTTGGTAAAGCGAATGTTATTAAATCTTTTTATAAGTTTGTCTTACCCTCTATCTCTGTTCCCTGTTTTGGGGTTGCCTGTCCATTGAGCGGCAGAGTAAACCAGAAGGTAGACCCCTTGCCATATTCCGACTCTACACCAATCTTTCCACCCAGTTTGCGAACTATCATTTCACAGATAGAAAGCCCCAGTCCGGTACCTTTTTTATGCTGTTCCACTCTCACAAAACGTTCAAAGATATGGTCTACCTTATCCGCCGGAATACCGCCTCCGGTATCTTTTACATAAAAGTAGAGTCCATCAGCACATGGTTTATATCCCAATGTAATGCTACCCTCATCCGTAAACTTCACAGCATTCGTCATAAAATTGGCAATCACCTGCATCAGACGGTTTCTGTCGGTATACAACATACATTCTTCCGGCGGCGTTTCCCTGAAGACCTGAATAACGGCAGCCTTCTCTCCCAGTCTCATGCGCGACAACTGCTCCATATCGGACATCAATTGATTGACATCCACTTCCGAGAAAGTAAATTCCAAAGTGCCTGCCTCTATTTTGGAAAGGTCAAGAATATCAGCAATCAATTGCTGCAACATATCATTATTGGAGTGAACAATTTCCAGAAACTGCGTCTTCTCTTCTTCCGTTCCGGCAGAAGCCAGCAATTCGGAGAAGCCGACAATGGCGTTCAGCGGAGTACGTATCTCATGGCTCATATTAGCAAGAAAAGCCGACTTGGAGCGGTCTGCATTTTCCGCTTTCTCACGAGCCCTTAGCAATTCTCCTTCCGCCCTTTTCAAACGGGTAATGTCATGCACAGTGATTACCATGCCCTCTTTGTCATCTATCGTCATGTACTCACCGGACACATAGGTTTCACATTCAGCCACATCACCTCTTCTGTCGCGTATATCGAGCACAGCCTCCAAATCAGTAAAACTGCTTTTATTCTTAAAGGTTTCTTCTATCTTATTACGGATGGGGCAATTGCCACAAAGTTCATGCGTACCACAGCCGCCTTCGGCAGACAATGCATTATTGCAACGCAGCAAATCGCCTACGCGCGCCAATCGTCCTTCGGGCCTGTGTGCCTTGGTTATATCATAATAATTGGTCCGTGAGACAACAAAGTCACGGTTTATTAAAAGGATGAATGCATGTACATTTTGCATAATAGACCGGAAGAGTTCTTCTGAACTGCGTAAGGCTTTCTTAGCATTTCCTGCTTTGAGCAATAATCTCCTGCTCCTGCCGAGTTCAAGCACATAAAGCACCAGTACTCCTACCAGTACCAGCATACCGGTTAGAATTAGTATCGTCATAAAGAGTTCATTTACAATAAAGATGGAACAAATATATCTCTTTCAGATTAGAACAGGAAACAAAACAGGAGGAATTATTGTTATTTATAAAGAAAACCTAAAATAACAATCTTATGGACAAGTACATTTGCACCGTTTGCGAATACGTTTATGACCCTGAATTGGGCGATCCTGAAAACGGCATAGAGCCGGGAACATCGTTTGAAGACCTTCCTGATGATTGGGTTTGCCCCTTATGCGGAGTCGGAAAAGAAGAATTTGAGAAAGCGTCCTAAGACGCTTTCTTTTCTTTTACATCACTGCTTGCCTCCACTACATTCACCACATAATCGCCCAACTTTTCACATTCGGCAATGATATCCATATAGTAAACGCCCATCTGATAATCATATTCCTTGTTGTTGACATCCAGAATATTCTGATTCTTCAGTTGGTTGCGGTAATTATTTATTTCATTCTCAAGATTAAACGACTTATTCACGTCGATACTCTGATGCTCAGAGCGTTCCACTACGACAATCATCTGGGCCAGCGCATCATCCGTCAGTTTCATCATAAAGTGAATATGGTCATATTGTTTCTCCGTAAAGTCCTGATTAGTCTGGCGTTTGCGATTGATAGTACGCGCGAGGTTATAACAACTATCGCCGATACTCTCAATCTCCGTTACTTCACGAAGCATGGCACGTATCTGGAGCTTGCTCTCCGAACTCAAACGACCTTCTGATACCTGGTTCAGATAGTTGGCAATCTCCAACTCCATATTATCACTGATATTCTCATACTTCTCAATCCGGCTGAATAACTTATTATAGTCATCATCCTTCTCCGTATGAAGCAAATCCTGCACCATGTTGAACATGCGATGAGTACGTTCGGCAAACAGATGTATCTCCTTGTGCGCCTGCAAAATGGAAAGTTCCGCCGTAGAAAGCATACCGCCGGATATGAAGCGCAGACGATATTCTTCGTCGACTTCTTTCTGCGGAATAATGGCACAAACGGTACGTTCTATAAGTTTCACGAACCAAATAAGTATCAGCACGTTGCAAATATTAAAACAAGTGTGGAATGCCGACAATTTGAATGATACCGCCACAGCAGGGTCTTTTGTTCCCATTACGTTTTCTACAAACCAGGATACGGCACTCGTAAACGGAGAAAACAGGCAAAGCACCCAGATAACACCGAAAACATTGAATACCAGGTGAGCCAATGCAGCCCTCCTCGCCTGTGTGTTACCGGTCAGTGCGGCAAGATTGGCGGTGATGGTGGTACCGATATTCTCACCCAGCACCAGCGCCGCCCCCAATTCAAAACTAATCCACCCGTTGGCACACATAATCAGCGTGATAGCCATCGTTGCAGCCGATGCCTGCACAACCATAGTCAGGATGGTACCAATAAACACAAATAAAAGAATAGAGAGGTATCCCATATCCGTATAGCTCTGCACAAAAGCCAGCATTTCGGGATTTGCTTTCAAGTCCGGCGCATTAGATTGCAGCAAAGAAAGTCCCATGAAGAGGAAGGCAAAACCGAATATAAATTCGCCGATAGACTTACGATGACTTTTTTGAGAGAAGAGGAGAGGAATGCCGAAAGCGAGGAGAGGAAGTGCGAAAGCGGCGATATCAACTTTAAATCCTAACGCCGAGATAATCCATGCCGTAACGGTAGTACCGATATTGGCTCCCATAATAACCCCGATGGATTGGGATAAGGTCAGCAGACCGGCGTTTACGAAACTCACCACCATAACGGTAGGTGCAGAAGAAGATTGAATCAGTGCCGTAATCAGCACACCCGTCAGCACTCCGGTCACCCGGTTCGTAGTCATTGCCGTCAGAATTTTCCGGAGCCTGTCACCAGCGAACTTTTGAAGTCCTTCACTCATTATTTTCATTCCGTACAGGAATAATGCCAGTGAACCAAGCAGCTTTAAAAAATCATAAAAAGAATATTCCATCTTTAATTAATTAGAAGGTTTTATGCCACATCTGTTATTATATCTATATTTAACGTATTAATCACCTAAAAAGGAGACGTCATGAAACACATGTTACAAATTTGTTGCAAAAATAATAATATTTCTAAAGAATTCCCTATCGGGAGTTCACTTTTGGATATTTATTACGGTTTTAATCTTAATTTTCCCTATCAGGTAGTCAGTGCAAAAGTCAATAACCGCTCCGAAGGATTGAACTTCAGGGTATATAATAATAAAGATGTAGAATTTCTCGATATACGCGATTCCTCTGGTTTGCGAACGTACGTGCGCAGCCTCTGTTTTGTATTATATAAAGCTGTCAGCGAATTGTTTCCGGATGGAAAACTGTTTGTGGAGCATCCTGTATCCAAAGGATATTTCTGCAACCTGCGCATCGGACGCTCTATCACGCTGGAAGATGTGTCTGCCATCAAAAAACGTATGCAGGAAATTATAGACCAAAACATCACATATCGCCGCACGGAATGCCACACCTCAGAAGCTGTACGCATTTTCAATGAGCGGGGAATGACGGACAAGGTGAAATTGCTGGAAACTTCCGGCTCCATCTATACCTATTATTATTCATTGGGTGATACCATCGATTATTATTATGGTAACCTGTTGCCCAGTACCGGTTTTATCTGGCTGTTCGACATCGTGAAATATTACGATGGCCTGCTGCTACGCATCCCCAACAAGGCGAATCCCAATGTATTGGAGGAAGTTGTGAAGCAGGAAAAAATGCTCGATGTCTTCAAGGAACACCTGCGTTGGAACTATATCATGGGATTAAGCAACGTAGGCGATTTCAATCTCGCTTGCGAAGAAGGGCATGCCACCGATTTAATCAACGTAGCCGAAGCACTTCAGGAAAAAAAGATAGCCCAGATTGCCGACGACATATACAACCGGGGCGAAAACGGTAACCGGGTGAGGCTGGTTCTCATTTCCGGTCCTTCTTCTTCGGGTAAAACCACTTTCAGCAAACGCCTCTCCGTACAATTGATGACGAACGGATTGCGCCCCTACCCCATTGCACTGGATAATTACTTCGTGAACCGCGAAGATACTCCCAAAGACGCCAACGGTGATTATGATTACGAATCACTCTATGCACTCGACCTCAAAAAGTTTGAAGAAGACCTGCAAGCCTTGCTGAGAGGCGAAGAGATAGACTTGCCGAGTTTCAACTTCAGTACCGGACAACGGGAATACAAAGGTGACAAACTGAAGATTGACGAGCATACCATCCTCATTCTGGAAGGCATTCATGCGCTGAACCCTGAACTCACTCCGCAGATACCTGCCGCGAACAAATACAAAATCTATGTGTCCGCCCTGACTACCATTTCCCTGGACGACCATAACTGGATTCCCACAACGGACAACCGTTTGCTGCGCCGCATTATCCGTGACTTCAACTATCGTGGCTATTCGGCACGCGACACCATTTCACGCTGGCCCAGTGTGCGCGCCGGAGAAGACAAATGGATTTTCCCCTATCAGGAAAACGCCGATGTGATGTTCAACTCCGCATTGCTATTTGAATTTGCCGTGTTGCGCTGCCATGCCGAACCGATACTGACCAGTGTGCCACGCAACTGTCCGGAATATGCCGAAGCATACCGGTTACTGAAATTCATCAAATACTTTACCCCGGTACAGGATAAAGAAATCCCGCCAACCTCACTCCTGCGTGAGTTCCTGGGAGGAAGCAGTTTCAAATACTAATCCCGTGCATCCGCCGTACATCCGCCGTACCCGGTCCGTACTTGCTCCGTAGCTGCTCCGTACTCTATAGATACGGAGATAACACGGACTTGGTACGGAGCAGATACGGAGATAACACGGACCGGGATATAAATTCGCCCGCCACTATCACCATAAAAATGGGATAAGCAAAGATTTTTAGGCGCTTTTCTTGTACAACCTACAGAAGAATGTCTTAACTTTGTGAGCAAATAAAATGAATCAAATATGAGAAAGATAATTACCGTACTTTTTTTAGCTGCTTTCTGCATCTGTAGTCAAGCCTATTCGCAAAACCGTGCCGATGAGCAAATGAAACAAGCGCAAGAAAATCTTGCCAAAAAGGAATATATCAAGGCACGTTACTTATTTTTACAAGCTTATAACGCCTTTTCCTCTCAGGGAAAATATGACAAGGCGGTAGAGTGTGGTGTCAATGCCAGCGCCCTCTACCATCGGGAAAATTATTATAAGGAAGCCTTCGAACTGCTGCGCGGCGCCGAACTACTGGTGACCGACGGTGAACAGAAAAGCGGTAAGACCATGCCCGCCCTGCGTTTCCGCATCAATAAGGAACGCCTGCAAATGTACATCAACCTAAAGAATCCCGCCCGTGCCAAAGAGCAACTGGCTAAGTTGGAAGAGACTGCCAAAGCATCCCGCAACGATTCTTTGAATAATGACTTGCTCTATACCCAAGCCAATTACTATTACACTTTCGGCATGAACTCACAAGGTGATGCCTACATCAACCGCCTGATAGGTCAATATAAGGAACAAAAGAACTATGCCAAGGTAGACGAGTCTTATAAAACCCTTATCGACATCGCCCGCAAAGCAAACAACGCCGGACTGGTGGCACGTACTTATGATAAATACATCCTTTGGACTGATTCTGTAAAGGCCCTCACCGCTCAGGATGAACTAAATGTACTAAAACGGAAATATGAGGAAAGCCAAGCCACCATTCAGGATAAGGACGACTCACTGAGTGCCAAGCAATATATCATCATCGGGCTATGCGTATTGGCAGCTATTCTTGCCGCCGCATTGGTAGTGGCAGGCATCGTATTGCTGCGCTTTGTCCTCCTCACCCGGAAACAGAAGAAAGCCATTCAGATAGCCAACGACCACAATGAACTCAAAACCAAGTTTATCCAGAATATCTCCGCACAAATGGAGCCGACACTGAATACTCTGGATGCAACCCAACCGGGTGTACGCGCATTGAAGGATTTTTCGGAACATATCCAGGAACTCTCCGAACTGGAGAGCACGCTTTCCGAGGCTTACGAAATGCGCGAAATCAACATCAATACCTTCTGCGAAAGCGTAATGGATAAAATAAAAGCTGGTTTGAAGCCGGATATAACCACTGCAGTCAATGCTCCGAAACTTAGTGTCAAGACTAATCCGGAGCAACTTGAACGCATCCTGCTCCATCTGCTGAACAATGCTGCTGAATTCACTCCGGAAGGTGGAAAAATCTGGTTGGATTTCAAGAAACGCGGTGCGCATACCCACCAATTCATTATCAGCGACACAGGAAGCGGCATCCCTGCAGAAGAGCAGGAAAACCTGTTCAAACCTTTCACCGAAGTGAAAGACCTTACACAAGGTGACGGTTTAGGATTGCCTATTTGCTCCCTGATTGCTACCAAGATGAATGGTAGCCTGACGCTGGATAGCAGTTATACCAAGGGTTGCCGCTTCGTGTTGGAGCTGCATACCTAAATTCCACTTCCACATCTTTTACAGATTCCTTTTATTTCGGCGATACATCTCCGAAATAAAAGGAATTAATCTTCCATACGTGCATTACATTGCTTTTATCGTGAGAAAGGGGTACTTTTGCATGCTCCAACATCAAAAGATAAGGCAATGAGAGTCAACCCCTTAGCCACATTATTAATTACATCTTGCTTATTAATGGCCTGTACACGTTCCGGACCAAATTATAAACTTGTACAAGCTGACTCCCTCATGCAGCAATCTCCCGACAGTGCCCTGCGCTTTTTACAGAAAATTGAGCCGGAAGAATTAAAATCATTAGGAGACAGGGCATATTATGCGCTGTTGGTGACGCAGGCACAAGAAAAAAACTACATCTTCCAAACAGAAGATTCTCTGATATGCATAGCAGTGCAATACTACGACTCTATAAAAGATGTATCCATGCAAGCACAAGCATACTATTATTGGGGATGTATCCGGAGAGATAAAAGTGACTACCCGGAAGCTTTAAAAAAGTTTTTCACAGCCATAACTTATGCCAAAGAGACTTCTAGCTATAAATTAGCCGGATATATATACAACAATATAGCGAATTTATATTATTCACAAAAATTGAATGAACAAGCTGATTCAATCTATCAAATTACAGAAAAACTGGCAATTCAAGAAAAAGACTCTAACCTTTGGGCAGATGTATTATCACAACGAGGCATGATTGATATCAGAAAAGGGAAAGAATACTATCACAAAGCAGAGCAGAAATTACTCCAGGCTTTCGAAATATCCCACCGAACTAATCATAGAAACATGATGGCCAAAACAGCTTACTCATTAAGCCTACTGTACGGACGCATGAATATGGGCGAAAAAGCTATAGAATTTGCCAAACTCAACATTAGCAATCAGAACAATTTAAATGTAATAGATAGAGCTTATTTAGTTTTAGGCGACGCTTACTATAAAATCGCTCAATATGATTCTGCTTCAACTTATTTGCAAAAAAGCCTTTGCAGTGAAGATGATTACACAAAGGCAGGTGCCTATATGCGCTTAGCCGACATAGCCAAAAAACAAGGCAAATTAGAAATAGCACTTGAAATGGAAAGAAAGTATTCTGCTTATCTGGACAGTGCCCAACAGAGACAACAAAGTAGTGCAATTGTTACCACCGAAAAGAACATATTAATACAGCGCAAACAATTAGAATATAAAACAAACTTAAATCAATCGTGCTAT
Source organism: uncultured Bacteroides sp. (assembly GCF_905207245.1). Lineage (GTDB taxonomy): Bacteria > Bacteroidota > Bacteroidia > Bacteroidales > Bacteroidaceae > Bacteroides. The sequence continues at coordinate 36,817 of NZ_CAJLKP010000002.1, forward strand.
TATATGATTATAGGAGTGGTATTCTTCCTTTCACTATTCTTTATATTATGGAAAATGCATAAGAAAGAAGTAATCAACTTCAAGCGAAAAGAAATAGAATTGAATGAAAAATTAGAGAATCTACTCCTACAGAAAAATGAGCAAATCAACCGCCTGCAAAAAGAAATAGAATTGTATAACCATAGCCAAGTAGAAAAGCAGACATTAAAAGAGGAATTGAGTGTCTTAAAAACAGAACGGCAAGCATTACTTAATGAATCTTACGAACATTCGAAAGTATATGTGAAGATGAAACGCATCATCCAATCATATAAAAAAACAGATAAGTCGAGTGAACACTTCGATGAAGAAGACTGGAGGCAATTAATTGCCGAAACCGATATACGTTGGGATAATATAACCTTGCGTCTGGCAACAAAGTACCCTTTATCTCAAGATGAAATACATCTTTGCTGCCTATATCTGACAGATATACCGACCAGTCATTTCAGGTATATAATGGAATGTAGCAGAGATGCCATCTATAAAAAGACCAAGAGAATATTGGAACAGAAAATGGAATGTTCTGAAAAATCGACTACTCTTCGTGATATATTGGAGAAATTCCAATAAAAACAAGAGAAAATCAGCCGATAATAAAGTCTTTCCCTACTTTTCTACACTTTTTATACACTTTTATTGGATAAATTCTCTCTAAATTTGCCACCGTCATAACAAATTAAAAGTATATCTTATGAAAAAGTTATTATTTGTATTTTTTGTGTTAGCAGTAGTATTGGGCAATGCTCCTTTGCAAGCCCAGCATTTTTCAATGGTCGGCGATGACGAGAGAGAGATTCCTCTGGATCCGGCAGGTCCTAAAGAAGGAGGTCCGGTAGCGCGGAGTATCATCATCCAGCCTGCCAAAGCTTACATCTGTGATGATGTGATAAGCGTGGCTTTCAATAAAGAAATGCCTGCTGTCAGTGTTTCAATTACGGATGCCTCTACAGGGGTAACTGTTCATTCCGAAACTTATTTCAGCCCCACGCTTGTCACCATAGACTTAAGCGCCAAAGAACCGGGAGAATATTGCCTGGAAATTGTATCTGGAGAAGTCCGGTTAAGCGGATACTTCACACTCTAAACAGAACAAAACCCAACCTAAACTTTAACTTTTTAAATCAAGACTATGCTGGGAGTTGATAATGCCACCAGTGAAGTAGTCCATCACTTTTTACGGTCGCTGACCGTAAAAGTGAGCAAGACTACCGTATGCCGTTTGCTCAACCATCCGTTGGGCAACACAATGCAAGGTATCAGCGATGCCTTAGATGTACTTCATGTAAAGAACGCAGTTTGCCAACTTCAACCCAACTATCTGGAGAAGTTGCGCCCCCCGTTCATCACTCAATTGGAAACAAGCCATTCCACATTCTGCCTTGTCGAAAGGATAGAAAAGGACCATCTCATCATCACCACACCCGAAGCCAGCCACATGTCAATGAGCAAAAGCCTCTTCAGGTATCAATGGACGGGGGCTGTCCTGCTGGGTGAAACTACGAAGGATACGGTTCGTGAGTCCCACTGCCTGCTCAGGAACATGGATTACATATGCAGGCAGCACAAAATCCTGATTGCCGGAATCATCTGCCTGATTTTGGTCTTCTCCTCCGTCTGGAGCAAGCACTATCCGGCAGGATTGCCACTTTATCTTTTCTCACTGAGCTGCGGCATGCTTATTTCCACTGCCATCCTATATAAGGAAGTGGTAGACAACCATTTCTTACATCGGTTCTGCCACATAGGCAAAGCTGTGAATTGCAATGAAGTGCTCAGTTCCAAAGGTGCGCAGATAGCAGGAATAGGTATTGGAGAATTGTCTTGGATGTACTTCACGACCATGTTTTTCTTCACAGCCGTTTGTCCTGAAGAGTTCCATTGTCTGGCGGCTATTTTGGGTTTCGTGGCAATTGCATTTACGGTATATTCCATCATATACCAAGTATTCTTTATTCACAGGATCTGCCTGTTCTGCATCCTCACCACTTTCACGGTCTGGATGACCGCCATATCACTTTATACCATAAGGAATAACTTTGAATGGAAGTTTTCAATCCGGATTGTCTTCTCCCTGATTGCGGTAGCTACTATCTGCCTGATATGCTGGATACAAGCCAAAGCTCTTGTTTCGTCTGATAAAGAGAAACATGTATTGAAGGCTCAGTTATCTGGTTTACTCAACCCGGCTACTTTCGGGAAACTGTTATCACTAAAGCCCAAAGTCAGAGGAATGATTCATCCGGACATAGCGTTGCACAATTCTGTCAGCAACGTCCAAAAACGACTGATGATAGTTGTCAACCCCAACTGTAAAGCATGTGCCAGGGTACACCACCATATCCGTGAAGTTCCATCTGATATAGCCATATCCTTAGTCATACTCACAAACGACCGCTTGGGCGTACATGTGGCGCAAACCATCCTGTCCGCTTATCTTTCCGAGGGTTGGGACAGGGCCACTTACTTGCTGGAAGAATGGTATGAAACCCAGGAGATACCGGGAATAGAGAGGTATGACATTACCGAACTTGCCAAACTGCTTTGGAGGCAGCAACAAGAGTATTGCCAACGGAATAACATCGGCCATACGCCGGCAGTCATCATCAACGGGCATTATATGCCAAGTGTTTATCAGTTGACGGAGCTGAAGTATGTATTAGTGTAGGTATCCTATAACATCCTCAGAATTGCCATCTTCTTGCCACCGCCTTGGCAATCTTTTGCCACCGTATTGGCAAAGTCTTGCCAAGGCGGTGGCAAAATGTTGGCAAAACTATCAAACTTTCGGGCACAGCAGAAGTCATGACAGACGAACGGAGCGTAACTGCACGTTTGCTCAGTCCGCTCCGTTATCTATGGGAGAAATATCTCTGAAATATTTTCTATTTCAACCAGGTCGCCCGTTTCCACAAGTACTCCAACGGTCCATGAGCATGCCGCTTCATCCACCAGCAACAGAAAGCAAACTGGACGAAGAAAAGAAGCACACCCACCAGGAAACTGGCAGTAATACCCAACTGAGAGTGCATGGCAAGTCCCCAATTATAGAAAATCAGCGAGCCGATGATGCTTTGGGTAATATAGTTGGTGAGACTCATCTTGCCATAAGGAGTAATCTTCATCAACCATCTGTGCAAGTTCGTCCGGTAGAAAGCAAAAATGACGCCTGACACCAGTATCAGCATAAATGAGAACTTGGAAAGTGAGGTAATGATAAGGGAGAGAGGCGCAAGAATAGATTTATTAGTAATAAAGTCCGGAAGCATATTGCCCAATCCGTACAGAGGGAAGAAAGCGATAAGGGCACCACAAAGCACCTTATTCCATACTTTCAGGTTTTCTTTCAGGAAAAGTCCCCGACGCCCTATCAGCAGACCGAACAAGAAGAGAGCAGCAGTCTGGAATACGCGTCCGTGATCCCATGCCCAGGCAAGGCTGGCAATCTGACCTTCCCACAGGTTCACACGCAGAGTTTCGAGGAATGTGCCGTGGCTCTGTACCTGAAAAGCAGCTCCCCAGTAACTGCCCGTCGGAATGGAAGGAGTCACAAAAGAGGAATCTATGCAAGCACGTATCACATAATAAAGTGGCAATGGCTGCATCAACAACACACAAGCCAGGACGAATAACCATTTATCTTTCAATCGGCAAGTAAGTGGCAAAATAAAACCTACCAAAGAGTAGAGCACCAGTACTTCGGCAGTAAAGAATGCAGCGTTTATATTACCAAAAATGAATAACAGCACTAACCGCCAGCAGAAACGCAAACGAAAATCCTTGCCGCGCATACGCTGGTTATTGTCCTGAATGAAGAAGCTGAAACCAAACAGCAAGGCAAAAACAGCATAAGCCTTCCCTCCAAACATAAAGAAAAGCCCGTCCCATATCGCCTTATCCGAAAAGTTGAGCCAAGCGCTCTGGGTAGATGTATCGGGAAACGAATAGAAATTGAAATGCTCGATAGAATGTAATACAATGATGCCCATAACGGCCAGTCCGCGCAGCACGTCGGCTACATCAATACGCGTGTGTTCTCCTAATTTTTGTACCATATTATTATAAGTTCATTAGCAATCAGCCTTTGTTAATGTTAAAATCGCAAATATAGAATTTATAATCCACTTTTGTGTTCAAATTCCCAATTTCTTCCAGAATTGCCCGCCATCTTTGCAATATAATCAGTAATAATCTGATAAAACAATGACATTAATAACTCTAAAAAACAAATAGCAATGAAACTAAAAATGTATTTCGCCCTGTTGGCTATGGGTATGATAGGCCTGCAAAGTTGCAGCAACGACGATGACGATGACCTCCCAAGTTCTAAAGTTCCCGAAGCTGTACGCAATGCGTTCGACAGCAGCTTCTCTAACACAGCTAATCTGAGTTGGGAAACCAAAACCGTTGCGAAAGGACAATACTACAAAGCGGAGTTCAACAACAAGAGTGACAACGGTTATAAAACAGAAGCCTGGTACACCGCAGACGGCGCCTGGTACATGACTGAAACGGAAATGCCGTACAATGTCATTCCGCAAGCCGTGAAAACTTCTTTCGAGAGCAGTGAATATGCTTCCTGGAAAAGAGACAATGAAGTGGATCGCATTGAGCGTAATGCTGTGAAAGAAATTATCTATATCATTGAAGTGGAATCTCCTCAGGATGTAGATATGGATTTGCATTATTCGGCAGACGGCATCCTCGTCAAAGCCGTAAATGATGATGGTGACGGCGATAATGAATCGCTACTGCCGGATGCACCGTCGGAAATGGTGACTGCTGCCACAGAATTTATACAGAAGAATTATCCCAATGCCCGCATCATCGAAATCGAAGCAGAGCACGGAATGATAGAAATCGATATTATACACGACAACCAGAGCAAAGAAGTATTGCTTAGCACAATATATGAATGGATTTCAACTTCATGGGATGTATATACGCTTCCGGCAAAGGTGACAGAAGCCATCAAAGCTTCACAATACAACGGTTATGTAGTGGACGATACCGAATATTTTGAAACTCCTGCCGGAAATTATTATCTGGTGGAACTGGAACAAGGAAAGAATGAGGTGAAAGTTAAAATCACGGAAGACGGAGAATTTATAGGATAACTATAAATAAACTAAATGATAATCAGCACCATCTGTCATCCTGAGCATAGTCGAAGGATGACAGATAGTACATAAATGCAGATAATATTATTTCAAACTATTATCTCAAAGCCTCCACCTCTTCCGGCGTCAACGGTATCTTCTTGCCTAAGCGGCGGGCACCGGTTTCAGTAATAAGATAATCCTCCTCATTACGGATACCGCCAAAGTCGCGATATTCTTCCACTTTATCGTAATTAATGAAGTCCATGAATTTCTTTTCCCCTTTCCACATATCAATCAGTTCGGGGATGAAATAAATACCCGGCTCAACAGTATGCACAAAGCCCGGTTCCAGAGGAATGGCAAGACGTTGCGACTTGCGTCCGAACTGCGTACTCTTGGGCTGACCGTCATATCCTACCCAGACTTCGCCCAGGTTCTCCATATCGTGAACATCCAGTCCCATCATATGTCCCAGACCGTGAGGATAGAACAACGCATGAGCACCTTCACGGACTGCATCATCCGCATTCCCCTTCATCAGTCCCAATCCTTTCAGACCTTCCACCATGACGCGGGCAGACAAGTCATAAACCTCCATATAAGGAATACCCGGACGAAGAGCTTTCACAGATTCCAAATGCATAGCATTCTGGATTTCATAGACAGCACGCTGTTTTGGAGTAAACGTCTTGTCGGCAGGAACGGTAGACGACATATCACCGCAATAGCCCGACGGCAGTTCAGCCCCGGCATCAATCAGGAACAAGTCACCCGGTTTAATCTTATTACCATGATAATGATTATGCAAAGTCTGGCCGTTAATCGTGGCAATCGTCGGAAAAGAGAGTTCGCAATTATTCATTTCCGCAACGCGGTTCATCTCCGCCACTACCTCATATTCGTACATACCCGGACGAATCACTTCCATGGCTTTGATGTGCATGTCGGCAGTAACGTCACATGCCTTTTCTATCTCTATTATTTCTTCGGCAGATTTATAATTACGCTGAGCCACTACCGCACGGATAAACGGCACTGAGCCTTCTTGACGTACAGGTGGAATACCCAGCCAATCCATCAGTTTCAACTTATGTTCAGAACGATAAGGTAGCAAATAGTGTACCGTTTGCCCTTTCTGTACAGCCTTGTGCAGATAGCTAACAATCTCGGCCAAAGGCTGTGTCTCTCTGATGCCTACGCGTTCGCTTTTCTCTTTCAGAGTAGGTTGCGTGCCCATCCACACGATATGGTCGATAGTCAATTCATCTCCGAAGATGATTTCTTTATCCTCGTCTACATCAATGATGGCAGAAAGTCCAGCAAAGGACAAGCCAAAATAGTAAAGGAAAGTGGAATCCTGACGATAACGGAAAGCATTATCCTCGTAATTTAATCCCTGTTCATCATTTCCCAGGAACAACAATACTCCGGAGCCGATATTTTTTTTCAGCAGGGCTCTGCGCTGCACATAAGTTTCTTTATCAAACATAACGTTGCTATTTTTTAAGTTGATATTCGCAAAGATAGTGCAAACCGAAAGCAGCACAAAATAAGCTTGCTTATTTTTAATGCCAAGGTGCAGCTTATCTTCGCTTTTAGCAAAGATAGTGCAAATTGAGCGCACAACTTTCATGCTTGCATGAAAAAGTTATGCCGAGAACATTTCGCGTTCCCGAACTATTCACTATTTTTGCAGCAAGTGCGAAGATAAGCTGCACCTCGGCATAAAAAATGAACGAGTTCATTTTATTCTGTCTCGGTTTGCATTATCTTTGTGGCGAGTAAAAGAAAAGAATTTAGTATGGCACAAGGTTCCAGACAAGTACAAACTCAGGCGCAACAGCAGGTACAGACACTATCGCCTCAACAAATTCTGGTAGTTAAACTACTGGAATTGCCTGCCGTAGAGCTGGAAGACCGTATACATGCGGAACTTCTGGAAAATCCTGCCCTGGAAGAAGGGAAAGAGGATACGGCAAGCGATGACTTTTCTGACAGTCCGGACGCAGATGGTTCTGCCGAAGACAACGGAGCCAATGAGTACGACTCATTGAGCGACTATCTGAGCGAGGACGACATCCCCGACTATAAATTGCAGGAAAACAACCGCAGCAAAGGCGAACAAGCAGAAGAGATTCCTTTCTCTGATGCCATATCCTTCTATGAAACCCTGAAAGAACAGTTGGGCGAGCGCAACCTGACCGACCATCAGCGCGAACTGGCGGAATATCTGATTGGCTCACTGGACGACGACGGTTTGCTGCGTAAATCACTGGACAGCATCTGCGACGAACTTGCCATTTATGCCGGCATCGAATGTACGCCCGAAGAACTGGATGAAGCACTGAAAATCATTCAGGACTTCGACCCTCCCGGACTGGGCGCCCGCAGCCTGCAAGAGTGCCTGCTCATCCAGATTCATCGCAAGATAGAGCAGCAGCACTTCACCCCCAACCCTCTACTTTATATAGAAGAAGCCATCATCTCCGAATGCTACGAGGAATTCACCCGTAAGCATTGGGACAAGATACAGCAGAAACTCGGTCTGGAAGAAGACGCTTTTGAACAGGCCATCAAGGAAATCTGCAAACTGAATCCTCGGCCGGGTGCATCTCTGGGTGAAGCCATCGGCCGCAATATGCAGCAGATTATCCCCGACTTCATCGTGGACACTTACGATGACGGCACCATCGGTCTGACCCTGAACAACCGCAACGTACCGGAACTGCGCATGAGCCGCGACTTCACCGAAATGGTGGAAGAGCACACCAAGAACAAGGCGAACCAATCGAAAGAATCCAAAGAAGCCATGATGTTCCTGAAACAGAAAATGGATGCGGCACAAGGTTTCATCGACGCCGTGAAACAACGCCAAAATACGCTGATGACCACCATGCAAGCCATCATCGACCTGCAACGCCCCTTCTTCCTCGAAGGAGACGAGTCATTACTCCGCCCCATGATATTGAAAGATGTTGCAGAACGTACCGGGCTGGATATTTCAACCATCTCCCGTGTCAGCAATAGCAAGTATGTGCAGACCAACTACGGCATCTATTCACTGAAATTCTTCTTTAGCGACGGCTACGTCACTGAAGACGGCGAAGAAATGTCCGTACGCGAAATCCGAAAGATTCTGAAGGAATGCATTGACAACGAAGATAAAAAGAAACCCTACACGGATGATGAACTGACGGAAATACTGAAAGAGAAAGGTTATCCGATAGCCCGCCGCACCGTGGCCAAATACAGGCAACAATTGAATATACCTGTGGCAAGGCTGAGAAGATGAGTGATTAGTGGTTAGTGATAAGGTAATAGTAATTTCAATCGTACATTAAAATGGAAGAACAACATATCGTAGCAGACAGAACCTTAATCAGGACAGCCCGGGTGATTTCGGTCATATTCACGCCGTTTTCCATCCCTTTCCTGGCATTCCTGATTTTATTCCTGTTCTCATATCTGCGCATCATGCCTATCCAGTATAAGTTGATTGTACTGGGAGTAGTGTACTGCTTCACCATCCTTATGCCTACACTCACCATCTTCCTATTCCGTAAAATCAACGGTTTCAGCCCCGAAGACCTGGGCGAACGCAAACGGCGCTTCATGCCATTCCTGCTCACCATAACCTCATATGCATTCTGCCTGGTGATGATGCACCGGCTGAATATTCCCTGGTACATGACGGGAATTATTTTGGCTGCACTAATCATGATGATTATCTGCATCATTGTCAACCTGAAATGGAAATTGAGCGAACACATGGCAGGTATGGGAGCTATCGTAGGCGGATTAGTATCTTTCAGCGCTCTGTTCGGTTATAATCCGATATGGTGGCTGTGCCTGTTTATCCTCATTGCAGGCATCCTGGGCACGGCACGTATCATTTTACAGCATCATACTTTGGGAGAAGTGCTGACAGGCTTTGTTGTAGGATTGATTTGCTCCTTATTGGTGCTTCATCCGCTAAGCAATATCCTGTTCCGTGTCTTCCTATTTTGATATACAGTATTAACCTTTAAAAATAATGATCATGAATTTCCCGGAAAATGTAAAGTACACCAAAGAACACGAGTGGATACGCCTTGAAGGCGATGTAGCTTATGTAGGAATCACCGATTATGCTCAGTCACAACTGGGTGATATCGTATTCGTAGATATTCAGGCAGAAGGCGAAACGCTGGCTGCCGATGAGGTATTCGGAACCATCGAAGTAGTGAAAACCATTTCAGACCTTTTCCTGCCCGTAGGCGGAGAGATTCTGGAGCAAAACGAGGCCCTTGCCGACCAACCGGAACTGGTAAACAAAGATCCGTATGGCGAAGGCTGGCTCATCAAAATGGCACCGGCTGCCGACGCTGACTTCGACTCCCTGCTGGATGCTGCTGCCTATAAAGCGTTGATTAATGATTAACTATTAGTGATTAGCCGGCTGCGCAATATCAGCTTGCTAATCACTAACCACTAATAACTAAAAAATTATGTCTCCATTAGTAAGCATCATCATGGGCAGTACCTCCGACCTTCCCGTCATGGAAAAGGCGGCTCAACTGCTGAATGATTTACATGTACCGTTCGAAATGAACGCCCTCTCTGCCCACCGCACGCCGGAAGCTGTAGAAGATTTTGCCAAGAATGCCCGCGGACGCGGCGTGAAAGTGATTATCGCAGCAGCCGGCATGGCCGCCGCACTGCCCGGAGTCATCGCAGCCAACACAACACTGCCTGTCATCGGAGTTCCCGTTAAAGGTTCTGTACTGGATGGCGTAGACGCTCTCTACTCTATCATCCAGATGCCTCCCGGAATCCCCGTAGCCACAGTTGCCATCAATGGCGCCATGAACGCCGCCATTCTTGCCGTACAGATGCTGGCTTTAAGCGACGAAAATCTTGCCGAAACCTTCGCAGCCTATAAAGAAGGACTGAAAAAGAAAATCGTAAAGGCAAACGAGGAACTGAAAGGGGTGAAGTACGAGTACAAAGTTAATTAATAATGTAGAATGAAGAATGAAGAATATGACTATGCAGCATAACAGCGCAGCCCAATTCTTCATTCTTAATTCTTAATTCTTCATTTATATCGTGGATCTATTCAACTATTCCCGTCGGGAAACATCAGAAGTAAATATTGGAGCCACCCCTATGGGCGGCTCCAATCCTATACGCATACAGAGTATGACGAACACTGCTACACAGGATACGGAAGCCTGCGTGGCACAAGCAAAACGGATTGTAGATGCAGGAGGCGAGTACGTACGCCTCACGGCACAAGGCATCAAGGAAGCGGAAAATCTGATGAACATCAACGCCGCACTGCGTCAGGATGGATACATGGTTCCGCTGGTGGCCGACATCCACTTCAACCCGAAGGTGGCTGACGTAGCGGCACAGTATGTGGAAAAAGTACGTATCAACCCGGGCAACTATGTGGATGCCGCCCGCACCTTCAAGCATCTGGAATATACGGACGAGGAATACGCACAAGAGTTGCAGAAGATACATGACCGGTTCGTCCCCTTCCTCAATATCTGCAAGGAGAATCATACAGCCATCCGCATCGGTGTAAATCATGGCTCATTGTCCGACCGCATTATGTCTCGCTACGGCGATACACCGGAAGGCATGGTGGAATCGTGCATGGAGTTCCTGCGCATCTGTGTAAAAGAAGATTTTACAGATGTTGTTATCTCCATCAAAGCCTCCAATACAGTGGTAATGGTGAAAACGGTTCGCCTGCTGGCTGCTGTAATGGAAAAGGAAGGGATGCAATTCCCCCTGCACCTTGGCGTGACGGAAGCCGGGGATGGTGAGGATGGACGTATCAAGTCTGCATTGGGCATCGGCGCATTGTTGGCCGACGGTCTGGGTGATACCATCCGCGTTTCTCTCAGCGAGGCGCCCGAAGCGGAAATCCCCGTAGCCCGCAAATTGGTGGATTACATCGTTCAGCGCCACGATCATCCTTACATACCGGGAGCTGATGTACCGGAATTCAATTATCTCTCCCCTACGCGTAGGGAAACGACAGCAGTGCACAATATCGGTGGAGATCATCTGCCCGTTGCCATCGCTGCACGCATGGACGGTAATATGGAGTTTAATCCGCAGTTCATGCCTGACTACGTTTACACAGGACGTGCCGTACCCGCCCGAGGCCCCAAAGGCATGCAATACATCATTGACGCCGACGTATGGACAGGCGAAGCCAATGCCTGGCCCGCCTTCAAAGGCGACCAACTCCCCTTCCTCAGCAGTTGCAGCGCCTCACTGAAATTCCTGTTCATCACCTATATGGGACTGAATGACGAAGCCATCGCCTGCCTGAAGTATCATCCGGAAGTAGTGCTCATTTCGCAGAGTAACCACCCCAATCGCCTCGGAGAGCAGCGCGGCCTGGTGCATCAGATGATGAAAGAGGGGTTGAAGAACCCGGTTGTCTTTTTCCAGCACTATGCAGAGAATGAAGTGGAGAACCTGCAAATCAAGGCAGCTGCCGACATGGGCGCACTTATCCTCGACGGGCTGTGCGACGGTATCCTCCTGTTCAATCAGGGCAATATAAGTCCTATTACCGTCGATACCACCGCCTTCGGTATCCTGCAAGCCGGCCGCGTGCGCACCAGCAAGACGGAGTTCATCTCCTGTCCCGGTTGTGGACGCACCCTGTTCGATTTGCAAAGCACCATAGCACGAGTGAAAGCGGCTACTTCACATCTCAAGGGATTGAAAATAGGCATCATGGGATGCATCGTGAATGGGCCCGGTGAGATGGCGGATGCCGACTATGGCTACGTAGGCGCCGGACGCGGGAAGGTCAGCTTGTATAAGAAGAAGGAATGCATCGAGAAGAATATCCCCGAGGAAGAGGCGGTGGAAAAACTGATTGAGCTGATTAAGGCAAACGGGGATTATACAGAGAATGAGCTGTAATCCATAAGATAAGAGAGTTTCATCAATTTCATTTCTTCTTCTGACTGAATATCCACTCCATAAATCCGGGATAATTGAATGCCGGATTCCAACTGCCATGATTGCAACCGGGGAATTCGATGTATTCCACATCAGCACCGGCTGCTTTCAAGGCTTTATATGCCGCACGCGAACCTTCCGGAGTAACCACATTGTCGGCATCGCCGTGGAAAATACGGAATTTCACCTGTTTGGCAGCTTTCAGGCGGGCAGGATTCACCGTTCCGCAGACAGGAACTGCGGCTGCGAATATCTCAGGATAACGGATAGCCATATCAAACGTACCCATGCCGCCCATAGAAAGCCCTATTATATAAACACGGTTCTTATCCACCTGCGGCATTGCCAGGTAGGTATCCAGCAAATCTTTCACCGTCTGAAATACAGGAGTGAGAGGATTATCCAATGGCATCTCACCCGGCATGAATGAAGCAGGACGTTCCATATACGCCCAATAACCGCTCTCAGGACATTGCGGCACAAGCACGAACGCAGGATACTTCTCTCTGTTCACCGGGTTGAGAAACATCTGCCCGCCATGCGTCAATTGTCTTTCATTATCGTTGCCACGCTCTCCGGCACCGTGCAGGAAAAGCACTAAAGGGTATTTTTCTCCGGCTTTCACCGTTTCGGGACGAAGTAGGCGATAGGGCAACGTATCACCGCGGGAAGAAATAAAGGTTTCTTTCTGATAAGTCTCCTGTGCCGAAAGGGACAACAAAGAGAACAGCACACAAACTACACTGATTATTCGTTTCATCCGAATCACTATTTTACATGTTTTACTTCTGAACGTAAAGATACGCCATTTTCATTGAATGCCTCCACACAGAAATAATAATCCTGGTCGGTAGTAAGAGATTTCATCAGCAGGTCATTCTTGCCATACACCATCCAGGAACTGTAAAGTTTATCGGGAGCGATACCCCACAACACGTTGTAGCCTTGTGCCCCTTTCACGGGTTCCCAACTGATGGCGATGTCACGACGGTCGGCAAGACGGTCAAGAAGCAACTGTTTCGGTTGTTGCGGTGCCTTGCCTGTGCCCAGTCCGAATACGCGAAGCTCGGAAATTGCCAGGTTCGGAGTAGGCACGTCTATGTTCTTATAGCGGATATATCGGGCCGGTTCGGGCAGGGACAGTTCTACATAATCGTTCGGAGTATCCTTGTAGCTCTCTTTGCGATCGACCAATACTTTCCAGTTCTGTCCGTCCGACGAGCCTTCAATGACGTAACGGTGACGAAGTCCTTCATAGCGACCGTACATGTCACTCTGATAATCATGGTAGTTAATCTGAATGGCACATACATCGGCTGGCTTCTCCAAATCGATCATTACCCATTGGCGCTCATCGTTGGCTTCGGCCAACCAGAAAGTCTTGGTGAGTTCATCCGTCAGTGCAGAGGGTTGGAACTCCCCTTTTGTGGTGGAGGCTGTGACCGGCTTACCATAGGAGAGCAGCATCCAGCCCCTGAATTCACCGGCTTTACCCGGAACGGCAGGCGCATAGCGGGGATAATCTCCGAAACGGGTGTCGCAATACATAATGCCGTCTTTATCGAACCCGGCAGGGAACATACAAAGGCGTCGTTCCCAGTTCACATTGATGGAGAGGGACATCGAAGCAAAATGCCAGTACTGTCCGCCGGGACCAAGGACGGTGCTTCCATGTCCGGCACCATTCATATATCCGCCCGGTTTATAGGAAACAGGATTATGCTTCTGATAGGTATAAGGCCCCATCGGGTGATCTGCCACATAGACACCGTCGGCATAGACATTGAACTCTGTGCCCGGTGCACCGTATTGCATATAGTATTTCCCGTTGTGCTTCGTCAGCCAGGGACCTTCGATATATCCGCCCAGCACAGTGTCTGTATGGTTCTCGCCGAAACGCTCCCAGCCATGCTTAGGCATATCCAGGTTAAAGAGCTCTTTCGTCTCGCCCTTCTTCGTGAAGCGGTGGTTCTTATCCAGCTCCATACCACGGATGGGATAGACGTTGGATGAACCCCAGAACATGTAGGCTTTACCATCATCGTCAATGAACAAGTCAGGGTCCTGCAGGTTGTGCAGGATGGCGGGCGTTGCTTCCCAATCGCCCGAAGCCGGATTATCAGTATACAGGATACTCATAGAGCCGGAAGGGTCTCCGGCTACATAGAGTACGGAGTCCTTATAGTTGTGTGCCGCCGGAGCATTGCACCCCTGCGGATACCAGTTCTTTCCGGGACGCACAAACTCCCAGTTCAGTAAGTCGCGCGAACGCCAGTAGCCATGCGAACGGGTGACGAACATATAATATTCTCCCCGGAACTCCACCACTGCGGGGTCGGCACCCGAACGGTAGGAGATATCCCGGTCGGAATTATAAATCATATACGTGTAATCGATGTTCAGAGGATTACAGTAGGTATCCTGACGCATATCCTGCGCCGGAAGGGTAGTCCATGCAATCAGGCAGGCTACGGTCAGTAATAGGTATTTCATATTCTTCATCTCTGGTTTCTTATCGGGTTCGTTCATTTGCACAGTTCACCGGGAACATCATATTGCTTCTGTAAACGTTCAAGTTCAGCCATAAGTTCGGCGGTAACCTTTTCCATGCCCTTTTTCCCATACAGGTTATGCATTTCGGTCGGGTCGGTCTTTAAGTCATACAGCTCCCACTTGTCATCCACGTAGAAGTGCATCAGTTTATAACGCTCCATCTTCACGCCATAGTGTGCACGGACACTATGGAAGCCGGGAAACTCATAATAATGATAATAGAGCGATTTACGCCAATCACGCGGTGTTTTCTCCTTCTCCACCAACGGACGGAAAGACACACCCTGCATATCCCGGGGAACTTCAATGCCGCACATATCCAGGAAGGTAGGTGCAAAATCAATGTTCTGCGTCAGCCCGGTCACCCGGGTTTCCGGTTTGATGTGCCCCGGCCAGCGCATCACCATCGGCATGCCGAAGGACTCTTCGTACATAAAACGTTTGTCAAACCATCCATGCTCGCCCAGATAGAAGCCTTGGTCGGTGGTGTAGACAACTATTGTGTTCTTGTCCAGTCCGGTACGTTTCAGGTAGTCCAGAATCTCTCCCACACTTTCGTCCACGCTTGCCACAACGCCCATATAATCTTGCAGGTAACGCTGGTATTTCCACTCCGCCACTTCTTTGAAAGAACGTTGCTTAGAGTAGAACTCATTATTACGGTCGCGGTATGCATCGAGGAAGCGGCGACGCTCATCCGGCTCCATGGTTCCCAGAAAAGCGTGCGGCCAGGGGTCGAACAGCAGGCTGTCGCTGTCCATACCGGCAACCATTTTCAGGTCGTGGCCCTCGTACATGTCACAATATATATTCATCTTCTGCATCTGTGCGGCATAGCGCCCCTCGTAAGCATCGAAATAGTTATCGGGAAGCGGGAAGGTGGTGTGCTCATACAGATGATAATGTCTCTCGGCAGGCACCCAGTTGCGATGCACCGCTTTATGGTGCATCATCAGGAAGAAAGGCTTGCTCTTATCTTTCCGCCCGTCAAGCCACTCTTCCGTGTAACGGGTAATCAGGTCCGTCACATATCCCAGGTGGCGGGTGGTATCTTTCTCCGTGATGAAATGCGGATTGTAATATTCTCCCTGGTCGTTGAGAATCATCCAATGATCGAACCCGGTCGGGCGGGAAATAAGGTGCCATTTACCGATGATAGCAGTTTCGTAGCCATTTGCCTGCAATATCTTCGGCAAAGTTTGCTGCGCGCCGTCAAAACCTTTCGCCCAGTTCTTCATGAAACCGTTCTTGTGGCTATGCTTACCCGTAAGGATGGCTGCACGGCTCGGGCCGGAAATGGAGTTGCAGCAATAATTATTCTGGAAAACCGCTCCTTCGTGTCCGATACGGTCGATATTCGGAGTCGGAGCGACCTTGCCGATGGGATGCCCGTAGATGCTCATTGCCTGACGGGCATGGTCGTCGCTCATGATGAAAATGATGTTAGGGCGTTCATTCTGAGCATCCTGCTCCTGTCCCTGCATCGTTGCCGAAGGGACAAAAGGGAGCAGGACAAGCCCCAAAGAGAGTTTGTCTTTCATAGGTTCCTATATCAAATAAATGATTAATGAAGCGTCAGACCGGCAATAATGGGGGCATGGTCTGACAAATATCCGTCGTCCGGTTTATCGTCTATCACCCGGAACTTATCAGCACTCACCTGTCCGTTGACAAATACAAAATCAATCAACTGGCGGTTCTCAACCGGGATACGGCCAAAGTTATGGAAGCTCCATGCCGGACCGTAGACCGTGGAGGCAACTGAATAGGCGTTCTTCATTCCACCATCAGAAAGGATAGTGATCGGTTCCGAGTCCACCGTTCCGTTAAAGTCACCCGTCAAGATTACGGGCAGCCCCTCTGCAAGTTCGTGCATCTTCGCAAGCAGCAACTCGGCACTCTCACGACGCGCCACTTTCCCTACGTGGTCGAAGTGAGTATTGAAAACTGCCAAATTCTTGCCACAGGTCTTATCTTTCAGAATCGCCCAGGTCACGATGCGCTCGCAAGCGGCATCCCACCCCTTCACTCCAATCGTATCGGGAGTTTCGCTCAGGCCAAAGTTTCCGTTCTTTATCAGCTCAAAGCGGTCTGTCTTGTAGAAAAGAGAGCAATATTCCCCCGCTTCCTTTCCATCCGCACGCCCCACGCCCAGAGCGGTGTATTGGGGAAGACGGTTCTTTAAATCGTCCAACTGGTTCTTCAGTACTTCCTGCATGCCCACCACATCGGGAGCGTAGTAGGCAATCATCTTTGCCGCATTATCCTTGCGGTACTTCCAGTTGTTCAAACTATCTGCCACGTGGTCCAGACGAATGTTGAACGACATGACATCGACCTTAGCTTCCGGCTGCCTGCCGCACGAAGCGACAAGCAGAACGAAAGCAACTAATACACTATTAAAAAACATCTTTTTCATGGTATCTTCTATTTATTTTAAGTAAGGGGACGTAAACCCTAATTTCTTCAGTCCGTTTTGTACGTCCGGATGGCTCATAAAGAGCTTCCAAATCAGACCCGTGCGGTAGTTTTCAATCATCACCACAATAGGTCCCTGGTCGATGGCCAGATACGAAGGTGCAAACCAGTTCTCCGTCAGGTTGAAGGCATCCTTGAAACCGTATTCCCCCCAAAGCTTACCGCCCAACTCTTCATAGAAGTAGCGCATGGCCTGAAGCGAATATTCCGGCGCATAAGGGATGGAAGACAAGGCGGCTGTGGGAGTAATCACTCCACGGTCGTTGCCGGGGCAATGAGCTGAATAGCCTTTATCTCCGTCACTGGCTGTCAGTCCCCAGCATTGTGCACCATATCCTTTGTAGCCCTTCGGATTGTCGATGCAATAGGCACGGTTTATCAAAGTATGAGCCTTCATCTGCTCCTCGTAATCTGCATAACGGTCTTTCAATCCGCGTGGGTCGAGCCCCATATAGGAATAATGGGTAAAGAACAACGGACCGCCAAAATCAGTTCCCAGAGGCAATGTTATATCATAAAACTGCTTACCATTCCTGAAAACGATAGAGTTGGCCCATCCTTTATGATACACCGATTCCGCAATGGGATAGGTGGGCGAAGCAGCAGCAAGGATATAAGTGATGTGACACTCATTATGTCCCTTTATCTGATGGTTCATAGCCCAACCGTTATTAGGCGACCAGTGCCAGTAAAGCACGTCTTCGCCATTGGTGAACCAGTTCCATTCTGCCTGGCGCCACAGTCCGTTGATAAGACCACGGATGTTCCTTTCCACCGGGGTGTCTTTGTCAAAGTACTGGTGTGCAGCCAGCAAACCTTCGAACATAAAGGCAGACTCCACCAGGTCAGCTCCGTCATCTTTCCGGCTGAAAGGGATGGTCTTTCCTGTCTGCCCGTCTATCCAATGTGCCCAGATGCCGTGATAACTGTCCGTACTCTTATCACTCAGAAAGCGGACAATCTTCAACATACGTTCCGCCGCCTGCTCGCGGGTGACGAAACCACGTTCCGCACCGACGATGATAGCCATCACGCCGAAACCCGAACCACCGATAGTCACAATATCATCACTGCCATTGCTACGTTCGCGTGCCAGCCCCGAAACCGGATGACCATAATCCCAAAAGTAACGGAAAGTTTGCTTCTGCACCAGAGTCATCAATTCTTCATCGGACAATGACTTCTCTTTCTTGCCCCCCGAAGCTGCCGGAAGCAGGCTGAATGGATAGAGCAAAAGTATCAAATATATCAATATTCTCATAATAATCAATCTATTAGTTTAATGCCGGGCTCTCAAAACCCAAATTTTTCAATCCTCGCTGAATGTCCGGTATAGCCATGAACAAGTTCCAGAGCATTCCTGTCCTGTGGTTCTCTATCATACAGATAATCGGTCCCTGGTCGATGGCGATACATTGGTTATCATACCAGTTGGCTGTCAGGTTAAAAGCATCTACAAAGCCATAGTCTCTCCAGAGTTTGTCACCCATCTTATAATAGAAGAAATGCAAAGCGGATAAAGACTCCTCCGGTGTATAAGGGAAAGCTGAAAGGGCAGCCGTAGGAGCAATCACACCTTTATCGTTGGAGGGTGAATGAGCGGAATATCCACTGTCGCCATCGCTGGCCGTCAGTCCCCAGCAGGAAGTTCCATAACCGGCATAGCCTTTGGGGTTCTCTTTGCAATAGCTGTAGTTTATCAAGGTGTGGTTCCGGTTCTGTTCCCAGTAATCTGCATATTGGTCTTTCAGTCCTTTCGGGTTAATGCCGAGGAAGGAGTATTGGGACAGGAACAACGGTCCGCCCTTCTCGGCACCTAACGGGAGTTTATAACCGTAATAACTGTTGCCGTTCCTGAAGCCGCCATTCCTTGCCCATCCTGCCTCATACACAGTTTTGTCAATGGGGTGCGTAGGCGAAGAAGCAGCGAGTACATACGTAATCAGACACTCATTCCACCCTCTGATGGGCAGGTTCTTCTCAAATCCGTAGTTAGGACTCCAATGCCAATAAAGTACCGGTTCCCCGTTCTTCTGGAACCAGGTCCATTCGATGGCTTCCCACAAGCGAGTGATATCTGAACGCAACTTGCTCTCAGCATCCGAAGCTTCTTTGAAGTAAGCACGGGCTGCCAGTAGTCCCTGAAAAAGCAGGGAAGTTTCCACCAAGTCGGCACCGTCATCTTTATCACCGAAAGGCTGGGTCTTGCCCGTAGAGCCGTTAATCCAATGCGAATAGGCACCGTGATAGTTCGTACACTCTTCATCCAGGAAAGTAACAATCTTCTGTACTCTGCTGAGGGCTTCCTGACGGGTAACAAAGCCTCTTTCGGCTGCCACCAGCATAGCCATCACACCAAATCCGGTACCTCCGGTAGTTACGACATCAGCAGAAGTAGTACGTTCGCGCGCCATTCCCGAATGTTCGTGCCCGAAGTTCCAGAAATACTTGAAAGTTTGCTTCTGCACCAAGGTTAGCAATTCTTCATCGGGAATACGGTCGAACTTATCCGAATCGTCCATTCCGGTTTTAATTTCATAAACCTTGCCGTTGGAGAGTAATACTCCGGAGGTGGATTTCACCCCCGGATTGATTACCAGTTTATATGAGGAAAAACTCTTAAAGCCACCTGTTGGTGTCAAAGAGAGTTTATCGGCACCCGATAAACTGAAGTTGCATGCCACTGCCTGGTCGTTCTGTTTCAGGGCAATGTTGGCGCGGGCCGATGCCTCATCCACCGCATCCGTAAAGGTAAGCACGATACCGGCATCGGGAGCTACATTGTCGAAAGAACTCTGATTCTGCTTGTCACCGATAGAGATGCTTTTCAGTTCAAACGCACCGGGTGTTTCCGGGGCATCATCCTTACTGCAAGCCGCCAGCAACAGGCATAGCATGAAATAAATGACTCTCATATTCGCTACGTTCTTCATGTTTGTTATTCTTTACCGGAATAAAGTTGTTTTATCTCAGATGCGGATATAGCTCTGTCGTAGAAACGGAACTGGTCTAACTGTCCCGGAAAATTGGATGCCCAACTCTGTGCACCTGCCCCTTCCGTCAGGCTGGGCTTCGTGCTGAACTGAAATGCTCCGACAGCAAACGTACCCCAATCTTTGAATTTAAGCTTTCCATAACCGGGAAGCTCCTTTGTAAGAGCACTTTCACCGTTCCGGTAAACCGTCATCATCGAGTTGTCTCCGTCGTAAACGAACGCCATATGCACCCATTCAGTACCAAAGACATTGTCTATCTTCGCCTCCACCCATCTCTCGTCATTGTCCTTCACGGATGTACAGTTGTAGAGGTGCATCTTAAAGAACGCCTGGGTTTCGCTGCCCGTATTTTCCAGGTAGATATCGAAATTACCCCAGAAAGTCTTGGTGTTGGGGATGCTGAAAATACCGTAAGCTGACGTGTTTCTCGTTGTTTTCATCCAGAAAGCAACCGTACAGCTTCCCAATTCGGGTATGGTATCGTTCAGGTAAGAAGGGACACGTGCCAGCAGGTAAGAGTCTTTCGTTCCCTGATAAGCCTGTCCGTTGACTCCGTCAGTATAGGTAATTTCCCCACCGGCGCTCATCAGAAAGGTGTAGTTGCCTTTATCGCGCATATCATTCTCAAAGGGCAGGAACAATTTCATTGGTGAATACTCCTTCCCGGCGGAACTGTCCGGATAGTCGAAAATCGGATGATCCATATCCTGGAAGCAAGATTGCAGTGTGAATGCCGACAAACCGAATGCCAGCAATAAGTTTATATATCTTTTCATGGTCGTTACTATATGGATTAATAATTAGGGTTCTGAACTAATACACCGTTTGATTTGTCAATCTCATCCTGAGGCAGAGGCAACAATGCGTGTTTGTCCTGATAACCGGTTTTTCCGGCGGCATGTAGCACTTCTTTGGCAATTCCCCAGCGCACGAGGTCGTAGAAGCGGTCGAACTCCATGCCCAACTCAACCCGGCGTTCGTGACGGATAGCTTCGCGCAGTTCGTTCTGGTCATCGGTAGTCACCTCCGGCAGGATATTGCCATTCGTGCCACGGGCACGGCTACGCACCATCTCAAGATATCTTTTCGCATTAGTCTTGTCGCCCGTTTCGCAAGCTGCTTCCGCAGCCATCAATACAACGTCAGAGTAACGGATCAGACGGATGTTCACCCAATATCCACCCTTTGTGTACTGTGCGCGCAAAGCCGGGTCAGTATATGCTTTCTTGTTGAAATACTTGGCAACCACATCGGCATTGGCAATCGGCTTCTCACCATAAGGTTTGTTGGCAGGAATGGTCGACGGGTCTTCCCCTGTTCTGATGAAATACAGCAAAGTTTCGTCTTTCCGGGGGTCACCTTCTTCAAACGCGTCGGCCAATAATTGGGTGGCAGTATGTTGCCCCCAACCTAAATTCCATTCGCCTGCTCCACGGCATCCTTGTACCTGAGCATACTGGCTGCCGATATCATTGGAACCCGGAAGGGCCGTAGTGGAAGTACATTGTAGTTCCAGGACAGACTCACTACAGTTTTCTCCTTTTTCACGGAAGATGGTTTCGTAAGGTGTATTCAGGTTGTATAAACCGGAAGCAATCACATCTTCTGCCGCAGCACGCATATTATTCCAGTCATTACGCATCATGTAGGTGCGGGCATGCAAAGCGCGGGCTGCTCCCCAGCTAAGACGGCCAACGTATTGTGCCTCCCAAGTGCGCGGCAGACAAGATTCTGCATTGCTCAGGTCTTCATCGATCAAAGTATAGATCTGGGCAACAGAGGACTTGGGTATATTGGCATCTGCCACACTCTCCACCTTAAAATCAATCAGAGGCACTTCGCCAAAAGCACGCACCAGATTGAAATAGCAGAAAGCACGCATGAATAGGGCTTCCCCTTTATTTATCAGGTCGCCGCCTGTCAATGACGGATTCGACTTCATTTCCTCCAATACATCATTGGCTTTATGAATCAACGTATAGTTAGCGTTCCAGTAACTTTTTATCATGCCGTTACTTGCAGCATATTCAAAGTCATCAAACATCTTTCCTGTAGCAGCTCCGTCAGCCAGCGTACTCCCCTTTTCCGCATCTTCCGAGCGCATGCCATGAATAGCCAGTGCCGTGTTTCCCGACACGATATGATAACCACGGAGCAGAGCATACATATTAAATATCTGTGTCTCATAAGTACCTCCGGTCAGGTCATCTTCCGTCAATGATCCCTGAGGTTTTTGATCTAACAGGTCACTGCATGACATCTGGGAACATCCCAGTGCCAAAGCCATTATATAATAAAATATCTTTTTCATACTGTTCGTCTTTCTTTTATTAGATTTCATGTTTAGAATGATAAATTAAAGCCCAAGGTATACACAACCGGCATCGGGTATCCTCCACCGTCAATACCAAACGAGGTTGCACTACCACCCACTTCCGGAGTATATCCGGTGTTGCGGCTCCACGTCTTGGGGTTCTGGATGTTACCATAGATACGCAAAGCTTGCAGCTTGATGCGGCTCAGCAAACGGGGGTCGAAGGTATAGCCCAATTCTATGTTACGGATGCGGAAGAAACTGCCGTCCTCTACGAAGTAAGAAGAGGCTTCCAGGTTTACGGAACGGGACGGATCAAGAATTGGTTCCCAGTTGGATGTTCCTTCACCATGCCAGCGGTTCAGACGCTCTGTGCGATAGTTGAACTGTGCATAAGCACTGCTATCCCAATTGCGATAGACCTCATTCCCATAAACTCCCATCATATCCACACTCAAGTCAAAGTTCTTATAGCCCAAACTTACATTAAAGCCATACGTAAAATCAGGAGTAGGATTACCAATCATCGTACGGTCTTTCTCTGAAATGATACCGTCTCCATTGACATCGGCAAACTTCAAGTCACCCGGCTTCACAGAAGCTACCTGATTGGGGAATGAGGTTTCAATATCCGTCTCGTTTTGATAAACTCCTGCCACTTTGTATCCATAGAAGTAACCGATGGGATAACCTTCGGACACTCGGGAAACACCGTTAATGATAGAGTAATCCTTGCTTATCAGTGACACCACTTCGTTGTTAATGGTAGTCAGGTTGGCAGAAATGCCATAACGCCAGTCTTCACCAATCTTATCATTCCAGGATGCCGACAATTCAAAACCACGGTTACGAATCTCGCCCGTGTTCTGCAATGCGGGGACCGTACCGGAAAGCCCGGGAACAGTGGTCAGCAAATCTTTCGTTGTCTTGTTGTAATATACAGGAGACAACTGCATGCGACCACCCAGCAGATGCATATCGAAACCTACTTCCCATGAGTAGTTGCGTTCCCAGCCCAATGTCTGCGAAATCAGTTTGTCCGGTCCTTTACCTGCGATTACATTGTCACCAAAGACGGCAGAGCCCGAACTTGTGATGTTGGGATAAGCCGGATAGCGGGAACCGCCTGTATTCTGGCTTCCCAAAACTCCCCATGAACCTTTCAGCTTCAGATAATCAATCACATTTTGTTTCTTCATGAAGTTCTCTTCGCTCATTACCCAACCGGCACCGAATGAGTAGAAGTTATCCCATGTATTTCCCGTTCTCTTGAATACGGAAGAACCGTCGCGACGATAAGAGGCATTAAACAAGTAACGGTTTTTGTAGTTATACAACGCACGGAACAAATAGGACATAGTGAAACGCTTGTACTGGGATGCTCCGTTAGTTGCTGATGTAGGATCATCGATAATGGAAATCCACCACTTATCCTCGTCTTCGCCAATGGGAACACCATAACCCGGCAATTGGCTGCGACCTCCGGATAAGTCAGAGTATTCGTTATAGTTTGTTGTGAGACCGGCAGTCAGTGTCAGTCCATGATCGCCGAACTGGTTGATATAGGTCAATACATAATCAGACTGTGCAGCCATCGAGGTAGACTTGGACTGGCTGACACTCTCTTTATCCGTCAGCCTTTCTTTACCGCCTTCCACATCCGGATTGTACACATAGATGAGCGGAGAATAAGAGCGTGACTGGTTGGAAGCATAGTCCAGAGAGAAGGTAGCCTTAAAGGTCAGGTTCTTCATCAGGTCAAGTTCACCATAGATATTTCCCGCCATACGATAATTGGCAGACTTATTATGAGCACCTCTCAACACAGGCTCAATCATCGGATTCCATACCTGGGCGCGCTGGAAATCGGGAAGTGTATGCAGTAGACCGTTTTCCTGCTCATAGACAGGAGCAATCGGAGCCGCCTTCAAGGCAGATGCCACACCTTTTGCATCAGGATACAGAGCACGTACACCGTTCACTTGGAAACCAAAGCGCAGGAAATCGGTTACTTTATGTTCGCTATGCAGGTTTACTGTAAACTTGTTCAGTTTCTCACTTTGAATAGAACCTTCTTCCATTACATAGCCCAAACCCAAATAGAATTTGCTTCTTTCTCCCGAAGCCATAATACTAACCGTATTATTAGTAAGGAAACCGGTCTGGAACATCTCATCCTGCCAGTCGGTATCTGCATTCCACACGGTATAATCATACGGATCACCACCCTGATTCATACGCTGCTCATTATAGAGCATCTTGAACTGCTCCGCATTGGTCAGGCTGACATGGTCAGTAACCGTCTTCCAACCTACCGAACCGTTGATGTTGACCTGGGTCTTGCCTTCTTTAGCCTTCTTTGTAGTAATAATGATAACTCCATTGGCACCGCGTACACCGAAGATAGCCAAAGAAGAAGGGTCTTTCAGAATTTCCATGGATTCAATATCAGCCGTATTCAGATAGTTGATATTATCGGTGAACAATCCGTCGACTACATACAGCGGAGTATAACCGTTGATAGAGTTCGTACCGCGAACACGGATTTCAGGATCTTGTCCGGCACGGCCTGTATTGACTACCTGCACACCGGCAACCTTACCCTGAATAGAAGCTAAAGGATTAACAGATGGTTTGGAAGCAATTTCAGCAGCTTTCACCGTTACGATAGAGCCGGTCAAATCGCGTTTCTTGGCACTACCGTAACCCACTACAACCACTTCATCGATGAGCTGGCTGTCTTCCTCCATCGCTACGTTGACGTTGGAACGACCGTTAAGTGCCACCTCCTGCTCTTTCATACCAATATAGCTAAATACCAAAGTAGCATTGGCCGACACGCCCGAAAGCTGGTATTTTCCATCAATATCGGTAATCGTTCCCATATTCTCCTGTCCCTTTACCCGGACCGAAGCGCCTATAACAGTCTCGCCTGTCTTGTCAGTAATGACACCCGAAACTGTAATCTTGTTCTGCGCCATCGAAACGACAGCGAACAGCAACATCACACATGTAATTAATAGATTTTTCTTCATTTTGTATTGATTTAAAATTACTCCGCAAACGTAGAGTATAAATTGATTTAAGTCAAAAAACGGGCTACCACAAGAGTACCACGCTTCATCAAAGTACTACTTTATAACTACTACACTCTGTCAGAACAAACTAGTTATCAGATGTTTATTTTCAATAAAGTTTTCATATTCCCATGTCGTCCTTACCCGCTTCCGGTTTCGGAACTTTATTGGAAAACTCTTTCAGTATAACTTTACTTTGGGAATCCGTTGGCGGAATTAATGTTTCCTTCCTCGCGTCTGCAAGAATTCAAGACCGGGTTCTGTCCATACCTGACTCGTATCTGGTCCGTACCTGCTCCGTAGCAAATTCGGTTAGAGGTACCCTTAACCGAATTTGCTACGGAGCAGGTACGGACCAGATAGTTATTTGATATGTGCCTGACTCAAGCCAGGCTAACGGCTAATTCCACCAACGGGCTTTAGGATTATTAAAAGGATTTAATGAAGGGTGAACAAAGCCTTATTCACGTTGCGGCTGTCAGTACCTATCATCACTTCAAAGTCACCCGGTTCGCACACAAAATCCAGATTGTAGTTGTAGAACTTCAGCATATCGGACGTTATCTTGAAAGATACCTGTCTCGCTTCACCGGCTTTCAGGAAGATTTTTTCAAAGCCTTTCAGTTCTTTCACCGGACGGGTTACACTGCCTACAAGGTCACGGATGTAAAGCTGCACCACTTCGGCACCATCGCGCTTTCCGGTATTGGTCACCGTTACGGTGGCTGTGATTTCTCCGTTAATGTTCATGGACGATTGATCCAATGTAATGTCACTGTAAGAGAAAGTAGTGTAGCTCAAGCCATATCCGAACGGATAGAGCGGTTCATTGTCAACATCCAGATAGTTGCTGCGGAACTTCTGGAACCATTTGCCCTCCGCCAGAGGACGACCGGTATTCTTATGGTTATAAAACAAAGGAATCTGCCCCACATTTTTCG
Source organism: uncultured Bacteroides sp. (assembly GCF_905207245.1). Taxonomy (GTDB): domain Bacteria; phylum Bacteroidota; class Bacteroidia; order Bacteroidales; family Bacteroidaceae; genus Bacteroides. Next base: position 63,292 of record NZ_CAJLKP010000002.1, read on the forward strand.
GGAAAGTCATCGTCAGTTTGCCGCTCGGGTTTACATTGCCGAACAATACATCGCCAATGGCAAGGGCGGCTTCACTACCACCAAACCATACATTCAGGATGGCAGGCACGTTTTCCTGTTCCCAGTTCAGCACCAAAGGACGGCCGGTGAACAACACCAATACTACCGGTTTACCGGTTTTCAATAATTCCTGCAAAAGCACACGTTGCGTATCCGGCATTTCAAGGTCTGTGCGGCAACTGCTTTCGCCACTCATTTCAGAAGATTCGCCCAAGGCGGCAACAATCACATCCGACTTGGCCGCCACAGCGAGAGCCTCATCCAGAAGCTCTTTGTCCGTACGGTTGTCGCGGTGCAAAGTGCGCCCAAACATGGTGGCACGCTCTTCATATTCAGCATCGCTCATCAGGTTGCTGCCTTTTGCCGTAAGAATTCTGGCTTTGCCGCCTACCACATCTTTCAGTCCTTCAACCAGCGAAGGATATTTATTCATCACGGCAGCCACGCTCCACGTACCCGGCATGTTGCTACGGCTATCCGCCAAAGGCCCTACTACGGCAATCGTTCCTTTTTTTGCCAGGGGGAGGAGGGGGGAAAGTTGACGAGTTGACGAGTTGACAAGAGAACGGGGAGCTACGTTGTCATTCTTCCTTGTTCCCTTGTCCCCTTCCCCTCTTGTCAACTGAAAAGGTGTATTCTTCAACAGTACAAAACTTTCCGAAGCTGTTTTGCGGGCAATGGCACGGTGTTCTTTGGTGAAGACTTCTTTCTTCGGACGAGTTACATCGCAATACTTATAAGGATTATCAAAAAGACCAAGTTTGTATTTAGCTTCCAGAATACGGCGACAAGCAGCATCGACAGCCTTTACCGAAACTTTACCTTCTTCCAGAGACTTCTTAAGGGTACTCGTGAAAGCATCGCTCACCATATCCATATCGACACCTGCATTCAGTGCCAGGGCGGCAACCGTCTGTGTATCACCCATACCGTGGTCCGTCATTTCGGTGATACCGGTGTAATCCGTCACAACGAATCCGCCAAAGCCCCATTGCTTGCGGAGCACATCTGTCATCAACCATTTATTTCCGGTGGCCGGCACTCCGTCCACTTCGTTGAACGAAGCCATAACACTGCCCACACCTTCTTCTACAGCCGCCTGATAAGGCAACATATATTCATTGAACATACGCTGATGGCTCATATCCACCGTGTTATAATCACGTCCGGCCTCCGGTGCACCATACAGGGCAAAGTGCTTCACACAAGCCATGATTTCATTATTACGGCTCATATCTTTTCCCTGATAACCGCGCACCATGGCGCGTGCAATTGCCGCTCCCAGGAAAGGGTCTTCACCGTTACCTTCGGAAACACGTCCCCAACGGGCATCACGAGAGACATCCACCATCGGACTGAATGTCCAGCAAATACCGTCGGCACTGGCTTCAATGGCAGCGATGCGCGCAGATTCTTCAATGGCTTTCATATCCCACGTGCAAGACAAACCCAAAGGTATAGGGAATACTGTTTCGTACCCATGAATGACATCCATACCAAACAAAAGAGGAATACCGAGCCGGCTCTCCTCAATCGCCTGTTTCTGCACATCGCGGATGCGTTCCACTCCTTTCAGATTGAAAAGACCGCCTACTTCACCGGCACGGATACGTTTGGCCACATTGCTGCTCTTGGCCTGGCCGGTAGTAATCTCGCCCGTTACCGGAAGGTTCAACTGACCTATTTTCTCTTCAAGAGTCATCTTCTTCATCAAATCGTCAATGAAGCGGTCCATGTCTAAAGGAGATTTCTGTGCTTGTACGCCAATAGATACAAACATCAATAACATTAAAAACAATTGTAACTTAAGGGATAAATGTTTCATGCTTTTCATTCTTTATTATTATTGGAGAAAAATGATTTCACTGCAAATAAAGGGAAAGCCCTTCAAACTCTTATAATCCAATGCTACAACAAAAGTACCTTTAGGGCAGATTATAAAAAAAAGGAAGTACTATTTTAGTACTTCCTTTCACTATATCAAGCTAAGGATCAATCACTTAAAGTTTATCATAAAATCTGTCAGGCTATCTTCCTGAGACAGGTTAAACTTCTTGCGCAGGCGATATCTTGCCGCATCCACTCCACGTACTGAGATGTTGAGCAGTTTCGCAATTTCCTTCGTCGGCAGGTTCAGGCGAAGCAAAGCGCAGAAGCGCAAGTCGCCCGATGTCAGATCAGGATACTGCTGTTTCAGATTTCGGAAGAAGTTCTCGTGTATCCGGTCGAAGTTGGCCTGAAACATGTTCCAGTTCTCTTCGTCCGAAACGATGTTGTTATTCACCAAAGCAAGCAGTTTATCCAGGTTCTTTCGTGTGTACTGCCCGGATAGCTTCTGCTGCTGTATCTCTTCTTTCAAGGAGTTCAGAAACTCCTGATGGGCGATATTAGTCATTACCACGCCCGACAACTCCTTGCTCTTGAAACGCAGGTCCGCTTCAAGTTGTTCTTTCTCAAGTTCGATAATCTTCTTCTCTTGTTGTTCAATCTCAGTCTGATGAGCTATGCGTTGCTGTTCAATCACGCGGTCTTTCTTCTTCTTCACGGACTGATAAACGATGTATTGCAGCAACAGTAACAGAAGCAGTCCGGCAAGCACATATCCACTGATAGCCCAATAGGACAGGTACCAAGGCCTCAATATTACAAAAGGAAGCGTTACCGACGCCAGAATCTGGTCTCCATCATATACTTCCGCTTTGAAGACATAAGAGCCAAAAGGCAAACGGGTATATTTCTTCTCCAAACTACGACCATCATCCACCCACTGGTCATTAAGACCTTCCAGTTTATATCTAACCTTATAAGTATAGTTATTATAAACCGGATAACACAAAGAGAAACACACCGTACTAAACTCCGCCTCTATCTTGTTTTCTTCCTGCACAGGCAGTTGTTTTTTCTTTCCTGTCCATTCAGCCTCCACCGTGATGCCCGAAACCCATAAAGAACGCTTGACGGAAGATTTATATAATAAGGAACTATCCGCATCAATGCGGGCAATGGCATTATTCAGGCAAAGATAAGAGCTCTTGCTACCCTTGTCATAAACCATCGCCGCCCTTTCTTCTATCGACAGCCCTTCGAACAAAGAGAACGGAATCCGATGTTCAATCTGAAAAACATTCATCTCACACTTCACCAGATAGGCCATCCGCCCACTGATAAACCAATACATATTACCGCCTGCATGGCTCACATCATTTATCCCTTTCAGTTCCGGCAATTGTTCATTCATCACCTCATAAGGGATAATCGAGTCCGCCATATCTTCATAAGTATAGAACGCCTTTCCATTTGAGAAGACTACCCGGCCGTTAATCTTAAAAAGAGAGAAATTCCCGTCCTTCACATCTCCCAACTCCATGTATACTTTAAGGTCTTCCACCCTCTTCAAATCCGGACTGATTCGTAAACGGAACAGTCCTTTCCGCAAATGCTTTACCCAGATATTTCCCCGGTGATCCATTTCTATGCCCCGCACCATATGAGTAAATCCACCCAGTGAGTTCAGAAAGCTCCAGACACCGGAAGCATTCTCCTTATACAGATTCAGAAACGTATAAGTTCCCTGCAACAGAAAAGGACGCCCTTCATGGTAGATTTCCCTCATGCACATTGCTCCCCTTACGTCCGAAATCAATGATGCCTGCAAACCTTCTATCTGAAAAGTGCCTTTATTATGCCCGCAGAGAATCTGATTTCCCCACTCTCTGACGTACCATGCCTGTTCCTCCAATCCGGGAACAAGTTCCAGTTTTCCGTTTTTCACCCGGTAGAGTCCCTGGTTGGACGCCACATAAGCCTCATCTTCCTTTACCAGTACATCATAAATCATACCAATCTTCCGGTAAGGGGGTTCATAGTAATATACCAGGGAGTTATTCAGTATATAGGCCATTCCTTCATCCAGAGCCACCCAGACATTGTTATCGGCATCGCAATACAGCCCCAGAACCGTGTTGTTCTGCAAACGGCTGTCCGTATTTTCTTTCCAGAGCAACCGCCCCTTTTTGTCTATCGCATAAACCCCGTTAGAGATGGTACCAATGATATAACAACTATCTTTCGTCATCACTGCCCGGTTAACGGTGTACTGCTCCAGTTCAGCATCACATTCCGTATGCCACTTCACTACCTTTCCATGCTGATAAATGAAGCCGCCACTATTCCGGGTCAGCAACAAAGCACCGTCATCATACGGAAGTCCTACCATAACATCACTGTCACCCAGCAACTTCCGGTCAATCAGAGGTTCAAATCCATTATTTATAAAGATAGAAAGTCCTTCATTGATTAGTTGGGAATAAAACGTATCGCCTACCTGAAACAGATTCAGTGGGAGCGATTTCGTACGGATACCTCTCACGGAATGTCCGTCGTAAATGAATAAGGAACCAAAAGATTGAAATACAATCTCGTCCTGCACAGACACAATACTCCAGATTTCATCATTCTGAAACCGGAAATCTTTCACTTCATCTTTTAATGAATGGTATACAAGACTATCTAATACATCACGTTCAAAGTAACCGAATTCTTCAAAAGAGCCTACAAATATTTTTCCGTCTTCACCAATATACACAGCACGCACAATATTCTTGGTAGGCAATTCATGCAAGTCCCACCTGCTCCCGTCAAATTCCAGCAAGCCTTTGTTGTTACCAACATACATGATTCCCCTCTCATCCTGGGCAACAGACCAATTCTGGATACCTGCGTTATAATCGGATACGGAATAACTTCTCACGATGGGAGAAAATGGAATAGAAGAACCTCGTGATAAACTACTAAATAGAGAAAAGATACAAAATAATAGCAGAGTTGTTCTCATAGACGTTGCTTTACGGTAATCTTTAAGCAAAGGTAGGGGTTTCTATCTAAAAAACGGGTAAATCCCTCGATTATCTTTAAAGAAAAGAGAAAAGATAATCGACAGATTTACCCGTTTATAGCATTATAATCAGTTCTTTGCAACCGGAGCGCTCAACATTTCCCTGTATTTCGCAGAATCACCCAGCACCTTCACGGCTTCATTCAAATCATTATCATCCTTCAACTGCTGGATGATGCCGCCACGTTGGAAATAATAACGCTTGATGATATCCTGCGCAATCATATTCTTGATATCCTTTGAGAAATAATCAAGGTCGCGGTCCAGATTGTGAGTCAGCTTCTGTTCAAGTGCCTTGAACTCATCGGAGGCATCTTTCATATATCCTTCAAATTCGGCCATTTCCTTCAGGCTCTTCAATATCTTTTCGCTCTGCTGGTCATATTTAAAGTCGGCTTTCTTCACCATCTCCTTGAATTCGGCATAATCGGCATCAGTCACCTCAAAGTTCTCGGGAGAAGCAATTGTGGGATGTTTCTGGCAATATTGCGTTGCATAATTGAATATCAGATTATCATTGACCAGATAGAACAGGATATTCGGCAGTTTTTCCTGTTCTACTGCCACATCCGGTGTCACTCCGCCACCGTCACGAACTTCACGTCCGGCAGCCGTATGGAATACGGTGGTCAGACTATCAGGGATACGTCCTACACTACCGTCAGGATTACGGTGCTTGTAGTCTATCGCTTGTACGCAACGTCCGCTGGGGATATAATATTTAGAAGTAGTCACCTTCATCGTACCGCCATAAGGCAACGTGCGAGGCACCTGCACCAGACCTTTTCCGAAAGTACGGTTACCTACAATCACCGCCCGGTCATAATCCTGCAAAGCACCTGCAAGGATTTCAGAGGCAGAAGCTGTACCGCTATTCACCAACACAGCAACAGGTATGTCCAAATCCAGAGGTTCACGCAGTGTCTTATAAGAATTGCTGGCTTGTTTAATCTTACCTTTCGTCGTTACAATCATCTTGCCACGGGGCAGGAAGAAGTTGGCTATCTCCACAGCTTCTTCCAACAGACCGCCGCCATTGTTACGCAAGTCAATTACCAACGAAGTGATGCCTTGTTTCTTCAAATCCAGAAAAGCCTTTTTGAATTCTTTGGAAGGATTGCCGGAGAAAGTACTCAGGCTGATATAGCCTACATTGTTATCCAACTTCCCATAATAAGGTATGAACGGCAACTGGATACTCTTACGAACAACCGTAAAGTCCAATGGTTTTTCCTCGCCGGGACGTTCCACTTTCAATTGAAAGCTCGTACCTACCTCACCGCGCAGCATCTTGCTCACATCCGTATTTCCAGTCAGGTCTTTCCCGTCTATCTCAAGCAATATATCTCCGGCTTTCAGACCGATTTCTGCAGCGGGCATATTCTCATAAGGTTCCACAACTACCGTACGTTTCAATTTCGGTTCATAACGGATGATAGAACCTATACCGCCATAAGAACCTTTCAACATCTGCTCCAGTTCGCTCCGGTCCTCTTCTGGATAATATTCCGTATAAGGGTCCAGTGAATAAAGCATTGCATCAATACCCTCACGTATAGTCTTGTTCGGGTCCAGTGTATCCACATAGAACATATCCAGTTCCTTCACAATGGAATTGAATACATCCAGGTTCTTTGCAATCTGGAAATTGCGGCTATCACCACTCTTGAAACTAAAAAAGACAACCGCACCTACCACCAGAACTGAGGCAGTTATCCAGCGCACTTTCAGAAATCTCTTCATATCTTACTTATTATAATTCACTGATTTTCATTTTAATATCTTCCCACCACTCGGCCGGCATCTCAGCGCCAATCACCCGGATGATGTTTCCCGATAAAATAGAACCCGTCTTACCACATTTCTCCAATGAGTATCCGCAAGTCAGTCCGTATAAGAAGCCGGCGGCAAAATAATCGCCCGCACCGGTTGTGTCTATTACCCTATCCACCGCAACAGCATCCACATGCACTTCTTCCGTACCCTTACGGATGAGTGAACCCTTGGCACCCATCTTCACAATAGCTATGCTGCACATTTTGGCAATGATGCCCAGTGCTTCCTGCGGCTCTTTACCGGTAAACGCTTTTGCCTCTTCTTCATTGGCAAACACGATATCCACATACTTGTTTATTAATAACGAGAAGAACTCATGGTCTTGCTCCACAATATTATAACTTGCCATATCCAAGCAAACCTGCAACCCTGCTTCCTTAGCCAACTCTATGGCACGGAGTATCATGTCGTGGTCCTGCACCAGATAACCTTCAATGAACAAATAAGTATATCCCTTGAACATCTCCCGCGAAAGCTCTTCGGCCTTCAATGTGGCGGCAGCACCCAGATAAGTACCGAATGTACGCTCCCCGTCAGGTGATATAAAAGTGGAAGCTACCCCCGAAGGCAATTCGGTCGAGACTAACAGATTCGCTTCTGTTCCCCGTTCCAGCAAGCTCTCCCTATAAAACTTTCCGTAAGTGTCGTTGCTGACTTTACCGATGAAACCTGTTCCTGCACCCAGACATGCCAATCCGCGTATAGCATTACCGGCAGACCCACCGGTTGCGAGCTGGGTCTCCATCTGGCTGAAACATTCATTAATTATCTGCAGTTTATTCTCATCAATCAGAGTCATGCTCCCCTTGGGCAAATCCATTTCCTTTAGAAGATGGTCATCGTTTAAAGTAGCAAGAACATCAACAAGGGCGTTGCCCATACCAATTATTTTGTCCATTTCGATATTTTTTTTGCAAAGATATTGCATATTTCAAAATATCCTATTACTTTTGCACCGCATTTGAGAAAAAACAACATTCTTCCTTAGCTCAGTCGGTTAGAGCATCTGACTGTTAATCAGAGGGTCCTTGGTTCAAGTCCAAGAGGAAGAGCGAAAGAAAATCAGATGCATATTCTTCCTTAGCTCAGTCGGTTAGAGCATCTGACTGTTAATCAGAGGGTCCTTGGTTCAAGTCCAAGAGGAAGAGCAAAAAGGTTCGTCATCGTGGCGAACCTTTTTTGTTTTCTATAAAAAACACTTCATTTATTGCTGCACTTTTTAAGGAAAGCCAGAGGGGAACAAGGACGTTTAATGTTATTTAACTATCCGCTACAGCCAAGGTCAGTATACTGATACGTATTCCGTCTACTTCGCAGAAAACATCGGCGCAGGCAGTAGTCGTGGAACCGGTAGTCAGCACATCGTCTATTATCAATACATGCTTTCCCGTGAAGTACTCCGGATGGTGAAGCCGGAAGATACCGTCTACATTTTCCCAACGCTCATAAACCGACTTACGCGTTTGTGTATCCGTATGCTTTTCACGTACCACCGAAGAAACATCCACAGGTATTCCAACTACCTGAGATACTCCGCGGGCAATCCATTCACTCTGATTATATCCGCGAGCTCTCCGTTTACGAGGATGCAAGGGGACGGGGATGATGACGTCAATGTCCTTAAAAAAGCCCGTAGACGCCAGTTCTGCCGCCATGAAGCGTCCCATAGTTGCTCCTAATTCTTTCCGGCCACCATACTTGAATTGATGCAGAATCCTGCGGAAGTCGCTCCCCTTGCGGTAGAAGAAATAGGCAGTGGCACGCTCCAAAGGAATCTTTCCCCAGAACATACGTTCGATAAGGTTATCTTTTTCTTTATGATAGTTAGTGCGGGGCATATCCATATTGCACCGGGTGCAGATAGCTTCTTCACCTTCTGCAAGTGATGCTCCGCAAACAACGCAGCAACGTGGAAAGAAAAGATGAACGAAGGGTAATAACCAGAATTTAAGTATGTTTTCCATAATAAGAGGATAGTTCTATTTCTTAATTTTATTCAGCCACCTTCTCACATCCCCAACGGAGGTACTTCCTGTATAAGCCCCTGGAACACCGGATGCAAGTGCCCGTTTGTAGCGATAATATGGTGTCCTTCCATAAAGTTCTCATTTCCGTAGAAATCTGTTACCCTACCACCGGATTCCAGCACCAGCAAAGCAGCCGCAGAATAATCCCACTTGCCGATGAAGGCTTCTGCCCAGGCATCAAACCGTCCGGCAGCCACATAGCATATCGCCAAAGCAGCAGAACCGGTCATGCGTATACCGCCCACTTTGCCATATAAGTTATGTATCAGATGTTCACCCGTACGGGCATATTGCCGGGAATTATAAGGTAGTTCAACCACCAGAAAGGCATCTTCCAGTTGTTGCACATCGGAAACCCGCATTCGCTGGCCATCCACATAAGCACCACCGCCTTTCCAACCGTAGAAGCACTCGTCACGACAGGGGTCATAAACCACTCCCACCAATAACTCTTCTTTAGAGCGGAGACCTATACACACACAGTAAGGTGCATTATCATGAATGTAATTCGTCGTTCCGTCCAACGGGTCCACCACCCAGCAATAGGGTTCGTCCCGATACACTGCAGAACCTTCTTCCGTAATAAAACCGGCCTCAGGCAACAAAACGGAGAGTTCAGCTACTATCTGTTTTTCCGACTCCTTATCTACATAAGACACGTAGTCGTGCGCTTGTTTCTTCTCTACGCTTTCACTGCGGAACGTTTTCCTTTCTTCTTTCAAGAAACTTCCCGCATCCATAGCGATGCGGCAAACTTCCGCTGTAAGTGATGCTAAATCCATATTCGTTATTTTTTCTTCGTTATTCTATTATCTCCCGCGCAATCCAGGCACAAGCCTCAGCATCTGCCAGCGCATGGTGATGTTGTTCCAACTCATAACCAAAATAAGCGGCTACCGTATGTAATTGATAGTTCGGTAAACCTTTCACCCGCCTGCGCGCCGTACTTAACGTACAATGAAATTCATAGTCAGGATAATCCAGGCTGTAAGTCTTGAAAACCGCCTTGAGACAACTTTCATCAAAACCTTTATTGTGGGCTATGAGCGGAAGTCCTTCTATGAGCGGCGCAATCTCTTTCCACACGTCCGGGAATATCGGCGCTTCTGCCGTATCCGCCATCGTCAACCCATGCACGCGGGTATTCCAATAACTATAATATTCCGGTTCGGGACGAATCAGACTATAATAACTGTCTGCAAACTCTCCATCCCTCACTATCACCACACCCACACTGCACACACTGGTGCGTTGTTCGTTGGCAGTTTCAAAGTCTATGGCAGCAAAATCTTCCATCCTTATAATATCAAAATCTATTGGGCTTCCTCTGCCTGCTGATAAATCAGATTTCCTCTCTGGCTGATCGTCCATTTACCATTTTCCATGCGGACATTCTTTGTATCATCATCTTCTATATTCCAGGCATACCCTCCGGCAGGCAATGAACGGCGGTCCAGAATATCATTGGGACGCTCATCAGAGAAAAACAACTCCACCTGCAGGGAATCGGGCGCAAAAACAATATATGCCGACTTTTCCTTATCCGCCACATCTTCCATGCGGATTCCTTTTTCCCAAAGGCGAATGCAGTCTTTTTGCACTTCACTCCACGTATATCCGGCGGAAGCAATGCAGCCATGCTCGTCTTTATCATTACCCACAATATTACTTTCAGCCTTTTTATTTTTGGTATTACCACATGCTGTGAGTACGACACTCGCACCCATTAAGAGCAATAAACAGATGTATCCTGCTTTCATAAGAATCATTCATTAATATTTCGTACGCCAAAAGTACAAATAAAGCCGAAAACTTCTCCATCTGCTTCGCTCTTTTATTTTCCGGTCTACAACATGGCAGGTTGAACCTTACAGAAACAGAGTCATTTTCCTTTCGAACAAAGGAAACCAAGCCGTACCAACAAACAGTTAAAGTTCCACCAAGACAACATACCGAACCTAATATACTTAAATATGCACAAACTATTGGATATATCATTTCTTTTTTATAATATTACAGCCATATAATAATATCCACTGATATATTATGAAATGAACAATCAATCAGCGCATATTTAGTTTAAGCTATCATCACACAAGCACCGTTTATCAGGCAAAAGATTAAAGTTAACCCAATAATACGAAAGGACATGAGAGTTCTATTATTCCTGTCAGGCAGTATTTTTACACTGGGCCTCCATGCACAGGCGTTAAACCCTGCCTCCAATATACCCAGAAGTGGCGACCAACTCATAAAACACGTAGTCACCACTTGCGAACCTGGCAATACGGGTTCCGGACAAATCTGGGATTTCAGCAACCTAAAGCTCCAGAATGCAAGTTATGAGTTAAAATATACGACACAGGGTTCTGACAGCATTGTTGCCACAGAACATCATACAATGTATTATTACCTCCTATCCAGAGATAGTCTTTTCTGCCTGGGATATGAAAACCCTACAACTTCCATCACCTATCAAAAACCGGAACTACTTTTATCCTTCCCTATCTTACAAGACCAGATAGTCAGCGATTACTTCGATGGAGAAGGGAATTATTGCGAACACCTGCACATCCGTCAACGTGGTAAAAGCACCATCACAGCCGATGCCTCCGGTGATTTAATACTACCTGAAGGCGATACCCTACGCAAGGTTCTTCGCATCCACACACACAAGCTGATCCATCAGAGAATGACCTCAAAAGAGAATGCATCAGCCACTTTACAGCCGGACACTCTTCCTTATACCCTAAACCGTGACAGTATCGAGTATTTATTGGCTAACGACTCCATCCACCTGGAAACTGAAACATGGCGTTGGTATGCTCATGGTTACCGTTATCCAGTAGTAGAAACGGTTAAAAGTACTGTTTATCAGTACGGCAAACCACATGAGCATTTCTCCACTTCCTTTATCTATCTGCCGGAAGAACAATATTACGACTTGCCCTATGATGCCAACAATCAGAAAAGGCGTGACATAGCAACTGAAGAACAAATCGAACGTAAATGGAGAAATACAATCAAAGCCGGAAAAAAAGGAAAAAACGATGATATTATCAGCTACAACTATGAATTAGAGCGCAATGGTGACTTGCAGGTCAGCTATGAACTGAAACAACCGGAAGAAGTCACAGTTTCTCTTTTCAATTTGCAAGGGCAACAACTGACAATAATACGGTGCACAAGTCCCACATCAGGTCTATATAGCGAAACAATTCCAATGAACAACTACTCGGCAGGGAAATATCTGCTCCGGATAACAATTGGAAAAAGAGTTTATGCTGAGAAAATACTCAAGAAATAGCCAAACGAATCATAATCACCCCTATGAGAAAACAATTATCAACCCTATTAATATTAGTATTATTCCTGCCTGTCTATGCCCAGAGACAGGATAGTATACCTATTCCCAGTACCCTTCCATCAAACAGTTTAAACAACTCTCCGTACGTAGTACCCCGCACAATATCAGATGAAACAGTTCTCCCGTCTCCCGAAGCTGCCCAGATGAACCGTTACGTGGACTATCCCGTTTCACGGAATACAGGGACTGCTGATGTGCATATCCCTTTATACGATTTATCCCTAAAAGACATTCCTTTTTCGATATCCATGTCATACCATACTTCCGGGTGCAAAGTAGACGACATTCCCGGAGTGCTTGGATTGGGATGGACCTTGAATGCGGGCGGATGCATCTCCAGAGTGATTCACGGACAACCGGATGAATCGCTCCCATATCAACCGAAGACCCGCCAGCAAATAGAAAATAGTGCTGATTTAGATTATTTAAAGGACATCGTTCACTTGCAGAAAGAAGCCAATCCTGACCGGTATTATTATAATTTCGAAGGATATTCGGGAAGTTTTATATGCAATCCCAACGGAACAATCACACAATTACCACCCACTAACTTAAAAATACAAGGCATAAATAAGACCTCCAATGGCATTTATGATTTTTTGATAACAACTCCTTCAGGCTGTACCTATTATTTCACAGAGCGTGAACAGATGAGTTATGAATATTTTCCAACCATCCTGGACAACCTTTACCGTAGTCCGAATTACAGCACCGTATCGTGCTGGCATCTCTCAAAAATAGTATCTCCATACCGAACAGATAGTATTTCATTAACCTACACTACCATTCCTTCTTGGCGACGTGAAGAGTCAGCCAATAGCCTCTCTTCCTCTTTTGTAACCACGACCAACGGAGCTACCGGAACCAACAGCCAACAGTCAAATGCAATTTCGGCCACACACCGCACTACGTTTTCTAATCAACGGGTATTATCCCGGATAAAAAGCAGGACTACCACTATAAACTTTGCCTCTTCCACCATTTCGGGCACCCGCAAAAACGGAACCCCCAATATACGCATGGCAAAGATTGAAATAAAAAACACGCTTGGCAATACGGTACGTACCATTATATTCGACAATGATAAATTATTCGGAGACAAACGTCTGCGTTTAGAGAGTGTCAGTATTACATCCGGCACCGAGCTACTTGACAAGCGCACCTTTACCTACTACAATCAAGCCGGCAGTTACAATGATGATAAAAAAGACTTCTTCGGATACAGCAACTCCGGAATTACCACAACTTTAATTCACAACAGTATCCTCGACTATTCCGGAAAACTTTCCGGCAACCGGAGCTACCACTTCGCAAGTGCCCGTGCCTTTGCTTTAGAGAGTATCCAAGAACCGACAGGTGCCATCACTACATATACATATGAGGCTAATCGCTGTAACCTTTTCCGCTCTCCGGTAAATATAGGTTTACGTATCCAAAGTATATCCGTAACCGATCCGGTGACCGGGAAAAACAAAACATCCGAATTCACATACGAGAATGAGACCTGTACCATCAACTTTGACGACATCGGTACAACAGCCTTCATTTCCCTGTCCGGGGTCCGTGCCTCTTACATAGGAGCTCCTACCAGCATCAGCTCCGGAAGTGTCCGTACCACTTCTTGCCGCATCCCGGGCTATCGTGCCGAAAGCGCTATTATATATTATGGGAAAGTGACCGAAACAGTATCCGGAAGCGGTGTCCCGCAAAAAATAAAAACGGTATATGAATACGACACATCCAATTGTCTGCATCCTTTCAAGGGTGCAGGTATATCTTCCAATCCATCGCTCGACCCTGACAATGCCCGTTATTTGGGCACCAAAATATATTATCCTAATTTAAGTCCGGAAACCTACGAAGAATGCAAGCGCATTTATGGCCCGCAGTTCGTAGGCGGCTATTTTCAGGAAACCTGTTGGGAAAAGGCCCCACTCATCCACCGTACCATATATAAACATACACCTTCAGGCTATGAACCCATAGAAGAGGAAATCAACCGGTATTCCCTTGAACGTACAGGAATCGTACAAACAGGTTTTTATATAGAAAGCATTCTGCGCACCATAGATGCATCGGGAATAAGCAAAGAAGATTTTCAGAGTACATCCGATTTTAATTTTTTTGAAACAGAAACCGCTTGCGGACGTTTATTCAAGGACACCACCATCACCATCAGGCATTACCCTAACGCCATCTCACACCGTGAGGTAACTTCATATACCTACAACCGTTCCCGAGTGTATTCCACCCTAACAAATGTACTTCCCCCACCGTTAAGGATCATACTCCCCGGTTTTACGGAAGACAGTACACAATTGGCCGACCATGGCATACTTCAATCCATTAAAACAGTTTGCGGAAACCAAACATTTGAACATTATTATTGCTATTCATCCAATATAACGGGTGGTTTCCTCCAAAGAATTGCCAATGACGGAAATATCAGTCTTCCGGTTATGGAGAAATGGGTAATAAATACCAAAGACACAATCTTGCTGAACTGGCAATACGCTGATTTCGGGAGAGGGAATATACGTCCTTCCCGCAAAGTACTTTCATGGAACAGACAGGAAACGGCTTCACAGGCCTTCACCCTCTATGAAAAAGAATATCCACTAGAGACAATCCTCAACCGGCTTTCTCCTACCGCCTACATTTGGAATTTATCCTGGAATTACCCTATTGCAGTAGTACAGGGCACTTCCTATGCAGACACACGAGTACAGATTGCAAGTACGTCCGGCAAAAGCACTGACGAGTGGCTGTCGGCTGTGGAAGTATGGAAAAAGCCCGCCGGTTCCTTAACCACATGCTATGATTATGAACCACTCATTGGCTGTACTAAAGTGACAGAGCCCAACGGAGAAGAGACAAATTATCAATATTTAGGAGGTAAACTCAGTAAAATAACAGATCATTCCAAAAAGACAATCGCAGAATATACTTATACCCTGCGTGGAGAAGGTGCAACAGAGAATAGCATTACAACAAGGAACTATCTATACGGAACGGTGAATTACCTGGAACAAACCCAATATTACGATGGACTGGGACAGCCTATACAAATATTGGAGAAACAAACCACCCCTCTCCGGAATAACCTGCTCCACGTTCTTGAATATGATTGTCTGGGGCGTGAGACGCGTAACTGGTTACCTATACCAACTACAACAAATGGGCGTGCCACTAACTACGCCAATCTTTCCGCCAATTATTACGGTGACTCATACGCCTACACGGAAAATACACATGAAGCAGCGCCTATGGAGCAGTTATTAAAGAGAACTCCTCCGGGGAATGATTTCCGGACACACCCGGTTACTTACGAATATCTGGCTAACAGCCCACAGATAGCAGTCTTAAACTGTAATCGTTATGAGGCTGTAAACGATGAACAATTCCGTTGTACCGGTACTTACCCGGCGGGAGAACTGGAAGTTATATTAACAACAGATGAAGACGGTCACAAACAATACACATTCACCGACTTCCGGGGAAACACTGTCCTAATACGGCAAGTCAATAATGGAGAATTTTATGACACTTATACCGTACATGACGCCCTTGGCAATCCCCTACTGGTACTTCCGCCAATGGCTTCCGCCTCACTTGGCAGCAGTGGCACGTGGAGCATCCGAAACAACGAAATCCTGCAGAAGTACGCTTACTATTATCGTTACGATGCCCGCCGCTTATGCGTAGAGAAGAAACTTCCCGGAGCAGAACCGGTCTATTACGTATACGACAAAACAAGACGTCTCATGTTCTCACAAGATGGAAACCAGCGTACCGCCGGAGAATGGACATTCTACCTTTACGACAAATTCCAACGGCCGACGGTACAAGGCGTATGCAAAAACACCAATACCGCCTCGGCAGCTGCAGTCATCATCAATTGTGAACGTAGCAATAGCAACACAGGCTTGGAAGGTAGCGGATACAGTTCCACTTTCTCGCTGACCTCACCCGAAGTACATATAGTGAACTACTATGATGACTACGAATTCAAGACACTGCCCGGATTCAACAGCAGCAAATTTTCAACTGCATTTTCAACTGCAAACCCAAACTACGTCAAGGGATATCCGGCGGGCAGTATCACAAAGGTACCGGGAAGCAGTACCAAACTTTATTCTGTCAATATCTACGATATTAAGGGGCAGATTATCCAAAGCCTGTCCGCCAATCACCTGGATGGATACGAAGCAGTGGAGAACACTTATACTTTTACAGGAAAGCCCAAGACTGTGAAGCATATTCATACTAGTAATGAGAGTAAAGCCAATAAAAAAACTGTAGAAGAGAATTATACTTATAATTATGACCATGCCGAGCGTATCACATCGATAATTTATAAACTGGGAAATAATACTGTAACACTGGCGACAAATACCTATAATGAACTTGGAAGGTTGAAAAGTAAGTCGCATCATGGTTCTAATGCCAACATCATTACGTATGATTACAACATACGGGGATGGACTAAGAAAATAGAAAGCCCGAAATTCACCCAGAAGTTATACTATACAGATGGAAACAGCACGCCATGCTACAACGGTAATATCAGCAGTATGACATGGAAAGCAGATACCGAAGCCACAAGAGGATACAAGTTCACCTATGACCACCTGAACCGGATGATGAATGCCGGATATGGTGAAGGAGAGGATTTGTCGGCTAACGCAGGACGCTTCTCCGAGATTATCACCGGATATGACAGGAATGGAAATATTCTGGGACTGAAACGTAACGGAAAGAGTTCATCTTCCGCCTATGGGATGATTGACAACCTGACTCTGACGTATGACGGCAATCAACTGAAGAATGTTACGGATGCCGCTACTGACCCTCTCTACAACGGCGTGTTCAACTTTACAGATGAGAATAAGGGAAGCGGAACGGAATATCTCTATGACTCCAACGGAAATATGCAGCAGGATTATAACAAGAAAATTAGTAAAATCCAATATAATCTTTTAAATTTGCCTGCAACACTGCAATTTACCAATGGAAACCGGAAGGATTATACCTATAGTGCGGACGGGAAGAAACTGAAAGTCGTTCACAGGACGGCGATTGCAAATATATCTGTCCCCATGGGGCAGATAAAAGAGTTGGCGGCAAATCAGATTTCACAAACCCATACGGTGGATTATTGTGGAAATGTGATCTATGAAAACGGAAGTCTGAGCAAGGTACTCACAGAAGAAGGATATGCCACTCTGAGCGGGACAACTCCAACATTTTACTATTACTTGAAAGATCATCAGGGAAATAATCGGATGGTGGTGCGTTTGAACGGAACGTCGTGGAACACAGAACAGGTGAATCATTATTATCCTTTCGGAGGAGTATTTGAGGTAGATACTGAAACCTCGGGAAAACAGTCCTATAAGTATAACGGGAAAGAGTTGGACAGGATGCATGGGCTGGATTGGTATGATTATGAAGCGAGGATGATGGATGCGGCATTGGGAAGATGGCATGTGATGGACATGCATGCTGAAAATTATTATTCAACAAGTTCATATGCATACTGTGTAAATAATCCGATGAACTATATTGATCCGTTAGGAACAGATACAATATCTGTGAATAATATTGACTCGGAAAACTTTAACCCAAGAAAAGATGTTGTTGCATTAGATGAAATTACAGTAACAGCTCCTGCAATAGCTACAACCGGTTCTCAAGTTTATGAACCGGTTCATGGTTTTTTGGGATATTTAGGATACTATTTATTGGATATTGGAGCGAGGTATACTACACCAAATGGATTCACATTCAAGGTTGGAAGTAATGGGGGTATTACAGGGCTTGCTCCAATTACAGGAACCCCTCCCTTGCCTGGATTTACAAAAATCTCATCAATTAACACTGTTAAAAAATTATGGCAATTAACATCTCAAGGTGCATCAAAAACTATGAGACATCGAATTTGGGGTATGTTTTATAAAAGTAAATCAGATGGGTTATGGTGGGTAAAAGATCAGACACAACATGGAGGAAGCGTATACAAAGTATATAAAGAGACTAGTAAGGGCTTAGAATGGTACAAAGACGCTGACCAATACGGAAATTTTATTATAAATAAGCATAAAGGAAATAGTGGAATTTTTATTTCATGGAAGGAGTTAATAAAATGAAAGATTATATTCTAAAAATAAAGCAAGAAGAAAATTTCCCATTTAATTGGGTTAATTTAAGTCCTGAATCAGGAATTAACGCTCAAAGTCATAAAATAGAAATATACCCAAGGAACCAGAAAGCTAATGTCAGTAATATGAAAAGTTTATTTCATGACTTATTTAACACAATTATAAATGAACTATCTATTTTTAGCATATCATGGTGGGACTATTGTTTGGATACATGGGATATTCAAGAAAATACATATTGTTATAGTCCTCAATACTTATCTAAAGAGACTGCGAACTATTTAATCATGTTACAGAAGTCTGATATAGTACAAGGGTATTCCGGTAGCTGTATATGTAATGACTGGGACGCTTACCTATCTATTGCGCTGGATTGTCTCATAAAAGGGATAGCTCCATATGGACATCTTATATATGATTTCAATAAACAATTTTTCTTTTATTTCCATTATACAGGTAGTATCGGACTTTACTATAAAGAGGGTAATCCATTCATTACTAATCTTATAAAAAACAATATCAAATATGATATTGATATAGTATGACCTAGAAAGCAGATGCCGAAACCACAAGAGGATATAAGTTCATCTATAGCCACCTAAACCGGATGATGAATGCCGGATATGACAGGAATGGAAACATCCTGGGATTGAAACGTAGCGGAAAGAATTCATCTTCCGCCTATGGGATGATTGATAATCTGACTCTGACTTACGATGGAAACCAACTAAAAAATGTTACCGATGCCGCAACAGATCCTTTGTACAATGGCGTGTTCAACTTTACAGATGAGAACAAGGGAAGCGGAACGGAATATCTCTATGACTCCAACGGAAATATGCAGCAAGATTATAACAAGAAAATTAGTAAAATCCAATATAATCTTTTAAATTTGCCTGCAACACTGCAATTTACCAATGGAAACCGGAAGGATTATACCTATAGTGCGGACGGGAAGAAACTGAAAGTCGTTCACAGGACGGCGATTGCAAATATATCTGTCCCCATGGGGCAGATAAAAGAGTTGGCGGCAAATCAGATTTCACAAACCCATACGGTGGATTATTGTGGAAATGTGATCTATGAAAACGGAAGTCTGAGCAAGGTACTCACAGAAGAAGGATATGCCACTCTGAGCGGGACAACTCCAACATTTTACTATTACCTGAAAGATCATCAAGGAAATAATCGGATGGTGGTGCGTTTGAACGGAACGTCGTGGAACACTGAACAAGTGAATCATTATTATCCTTTCGGAGGAGTATTTGAAGTAAATACCGGAACTTCGGGAAAACAGTCCTATAAATACAACGGGAAAGAGTTGGACAGGATGCATGGGCTGGATTGGTATGATTATGAGGCGAGGCATTATGATGCGGCGCTGGGAAGATTTACGATTGTGGATCCGCTGGGGGAAAAGTATTATTCTTGGAGTCCGTATACATATTGTAAGAACAACCCGATTAATAGAATTGATCCGGATGGAAAAGATGATTATCTCCTAGAGCCAAGAGGCAGATTACACAACCGAACTCCTAAATCTCAAAGAGGTAAAAACAGCGTAGATAAACTCTATAGCTATTCTGGAAATAGCAGGAAACCTATGGGAAAGAACATTGAAGTAAAACCTGGCCTACTCTCTCAAATGCTAGAAATTCAAAAAGAAGAAGAAGGATATGGAACTTATGGTAGTACTCAAAATGTAGAGGATGCTGCGCAAGTTTTCAAATTTGCTGCGGATAATAGTAAAGCAGAATGGAAGTTGGATGTATATAATAATAATGGCACACTTACAGCTGTAGTAGCTACGAATCAGAAAGAGGATAATGTTCAAAATGGAGATTACGCCCAAAAAAGATTGTCTGTGAGTGGAGTAAAAATAGTTAATATTCATTCGCACCCGAACCCTAATGGCACTAAAGGAGGTTCTGAACAAGATATGATGAATGCTAAACCAAATCCAACAAAAAATGCGGTATATTTTAAAGCGAATCAAACTTTATATGAATATGATAGAATGCAATCAAAGATTAGAGCGACACCTGTTCAAAGTGGTATTGACATATTAAAACAAGTAGGAATTAGATAAATAGTAGAGATATGGATAAAAGAAAGGTTATATTAATTTGTTTGTCGTGCATTTTTGCAGGATGTATCCATAAACCGGATGATGTCTATCAGAGAGCTATTGATTATGTAATGCCTCTTGTCGATAGTGGGCTTATCGTTGATGACTACATTCATCTGTATGAATTAGCAATGAATGACTCAAATAGCATCTATGAGATTTCAGGTATGACTTCTCCATTTAGTAGACCAGAATACCCATCCAAAATAATAAAGCAAAAAGGAAAGTTCTTTTGCTTTACAAAATTGGATGAACCGGAATTATCTGCGGAACAGGTATATAAGTTAACTAATCAATGTGATGCTACTTTTGAATTCTCAAGTTGGAATCTTTGGCTTTTAGGTATCTCTAAATATAAGAGAGATTACATATTAATCAAAAAGAGTGCAGTGCGAGATAGACTTATTGAATACTCGAATCTTTGGCCTTATCTTTCAGGAGGCAAACCTAACAATGAGGATTTTTTCATGTGCCTGTCTTCTCATAATTTAATAGTATCAAAGCCGGATTCTTTAGCGTGTGATCGATTGAAGTTTAACATAAAAAATATTTCGGGAAAGATAGATATTTATAATAGGACTGATTCCACAATTGTTGTATCTCCTGATAATCAGAACAAGACCTTTGCAATAGTAAATGGACTTGATACGCTCGAATTTTTCATTCGTGAATCATATCCCTTAAAAATATCTTCCAATGATTCTCAAACGCTACACTACATGAGTAAAGAAAATACATCTTTTTTTCAGAAACTACCATCTAATTGCACATGGGGCACTTTATATAAATTATTATCCGATTCAACCTTTTGTTTTTTGAAAATAAATGGTAGAGATAACTCTTTTCGATTATTGCATAATGATTTCCGCTCTTCTAGTGAATTAATGGATGATTCGGGAGAGGTTTTACAGGAACTCTGGAATAGCGGTGTGTTTGATAAAGACGAACGTTTGCAAAGATTCTTTAACAATTAAAATATTACCTACCCGCTTGAACATGCTATCCAGGCAGCTCGTACATAGGGATTTTAAATAACAAAAATCTTTGTCTCTACAAATATTATGTCTGTGAAACAAGGATTACTTATTACCATTACCTAAAGTCGTATATCACTTCTTTTTTAGATGTGATACAACACCTCCTATATCTACAACTATAATGCAATATGAAGAAAGGTTTTAAATAAGAAATTATCAATATTCAATATAATTTTCTAAATTTGCCAAGCATGATAACGTTCGCGGACGGAAGTACGATTTCTTACATGTATAGTGCGGACGAAGCCAAACTCTGCACGATACATAAGATAGGAAGTACTACCACCAAACGGACTATTGTGGAAATGCGATCTATGAAAACGGAATACAAAAGTAAAAAAACAACGGGAACAAACATAGAAAGTCAGGCTCAGAACTAATTTTATAAAAACAAAAAAAGACCGTTTTTGCCTACATCCTACACCCGAAACATTAATGCGCTCATTAATAACATCTTGTATAGCATAAAAGATTAGCATGTGGGTGTAGGCAAACCATCTTCCTACACCGTATTTTTTTCAATATATTTACTTACCATCGATATAACATTCTATTTTTCAATATTATATGCGTTTTACACAGAACTCACCAAATTATCTTCAAACAGCACCTATCTACGAGTGAATTAAGCTCATTCAGTGCTTTTTTCTTCAAAAACCCCGCAATACCACCACAATTCTTGCGAATAGTGAAAGAATATAGTACCGAATACGCCCAAAAAACAAGGGATAACACAGTCCTGTCCAAAGATTCAAGAGTAGCAACAAAGCAGATAAATGTATATTTAGTCTAATGATTTTGTGCTTTTGAACCGGACAAAATGTTCTTTTGCCTAATTGAAAACTTCGCCCTGCAATTGTGGGCTGTCTGGTGACCAACTGCGGGCTGTCCAGCCCCCATATCGGAACCATCGGGCCCGCAATTGCAGGACAAAGTTTTCAACCAAACAAAAGTGCAAAATCAATAGGGTATAAGCAAGTTTACACTCAATCATTAGCTCTTTTCTCTTATGCATTTAGGAAGCTATGCTTTAAAGACAAACACAAAATGAAAGGCACAGGCTTCAAAATGCCACTTATCCCCCACTACCTATTGTTATACTGCCACACATTCCGTACATTTGCAGAAACATCTATAACGTAATATTGTTTTACCTATAAAAATAGAAGATTTAATAAACTCATAAAACCTCATGGAACATCCTCTTTCTCAATTCAAATACTGCCCCAAGTGTGGCTCCGTACACTTTGAAAACAACAACGAAAAGTCCAAGCGTTGTGCCGACTGCGGATTCGTCTATTACTTCAACCCGTCTGCCGCCACCGTAGCACTGATAATGAACGAACAAGATGAACTGCTGGTATGCCGCCGCGCCAAAGACCCGGCCAAAGGGACACTCGATTTGCCCGGCGGTTTCATCGACATGGCGGAAACCGGAGAAGAAGGAGTAAGCCGTGAAGTGAAGGAAGAAACCGGAATGACAGTGAAAAAAGCAGAATACCTCTTTTCACTACCTAATATATATGTATATTCCGGGTTTACTGTTCATACCCTGGATATGTTCTTCCGTTGTTCAGTAACCGATACACTGCATTATAAGGCTATGGATGACGCAGCAGATGTTTTCTTCCTGCCGCTAAAAAGCATACATACAGAAGACTTCGGGCTGGGTTCCATCCGGAAAGGATTAGAAATATTCCTGAAAGAAATGAGCGAATAATTATTCATCTGACATCTGCATATCCTAAAAAAGCCAAACAAGTGTAACAAATTCGACTTAAAACCCGTACTTTTGTAAAAACGCGTTGTATTATGAAGAATAAACTCTCCCGAATACTATGCACGGCGCTTTGCTGTGCACCCCTGCTCGCTACGGCACAGACCAGCGAGAAAATCACTTCCCCCCAACGACTTTACCAGGAAGGACACTCACTGTTTCAACAAAAAGCATATGCAGCCGCCATCCCGCCGCTGCAAGCATTCGTACGCCAGATGGATGCAGAAGGCAAACCACTGCCCGCCGCAGGCGAACGGATGGAAGCGGAATACATGCTGGTATGCGCTGCCTATGAATTAAAAGACTCCAAAAGCATAGACAAGTTGCAGGCTTATCTGGAAGAATATCCCGATACGCCCTATGCCAACCGCATTTATGCACTGATGGCTTCCGTATATTTCTTCGAAGGAAAATACGATGAGGCCATGGCTATGTTCAACGCCACCCGCCTCGACCTGCTGGCCAATGAAGAACGTGACGACATGACGTATCGCCTTGCCACCTGTTACCTGAAAACAGGAAATGTGAAGGAAGCCGCCATATGGTTTGAGACACTTCGCAGTACCAGCAAGAAGTATGCGGCAGATTGCACCTATTATATTTCTTATATCCGCTATACACAACAACGGTATGACGATGCCCTGAGCGGATTCCTGTCTTTGCAGGACAATGCGAAGTACAAAGCGCTGGCACCTTATTATATAGCAGAAATCTATCTCATCAAGAAGAATTATGATAAAGCGGAAATCGTGGCACAAAATTACCTTTCCGCTTATCCGAACAATGAATATACGGCTGAAATGTATCGTGTCCTCGGTGACGCAGACTATCACTTCGGAAAGTATCACGAAGCAATGCAGGCTTTCGAAAAATATCTGGAAAGTAACCAAGAAGAGGCTGCCCGCCGGGATGCACTCTACATGCTGGGACTTTCATACTATCACTGTGGCGTATTCTCCAAAGCCGCCGCTACCCTTGGCAAAGTAACCACCGAAAACGATGCACTTTCGCAGAACGCTTATCTCCATATGGGTTTGTCCTATCTGCAAATGTCGGATAAGAACAAGGCACGCATGGCATTTGAACAGGCTGCCGCCTCTAATGCAGATACGCAAATCAAGGAACAAGCCGCTTACAACTACGCTCTCTGCATTCACGAAACCTCCTACTCCGCCTTTGGCGAGTCTGTCACCGTTTTCGAGAAATTCCTCAACGAGTTCCCGAGTTCCCAATACGTAGATAAAGTTAGCAGCTATCTGGTAGAGGTATATATGAATACCCGCAGTTACGAAGCCGCCCTGAAATCCATTGAACGCATCGCACATCCGGGTGCAGCCATTCTTGAAGCGAAACAGAAAATCCTGTTCCATCTCGGCACACAGTCTTTTGCAAATGCTCAGTTCCAGGAGGCTATCGGCTACTTCAACCAGTCAGTGGCTTTAGGACAATACAATCTGCAAACGAAAGCTGATGCCATCTACTGGCGAGGTGAATCTTACTACCGCCTGAACCGGATGCAGGAAGCTGCCGCCAACTTCAGCGAATACCTGAACCTCACACCTGACAGAAATACAGAAACATATGCACTGGCATACTATAACCTGGCATATATCGCGTTCCACCAGAAAGATTACTCTCTTGCCCAGAACCGTTTCCTGAAATTCACACAACTGGAAAAAGGAGAAAATGCCACTGCACTTGCCGATGCTTACAACCGCATAGGCGACTGCTACCTGCACGTGCGCCGCTTCGACGAGGCAAAACAATATTATGCTAAAGCAGAAAACATGGGCACCCCTGCGGGCGATTATTCTTTCTACCAACTGGCGCTGGTGGCCGGATTGCAGAAAGACTATGACGGCAAAGTAGCTTTACTTAACCGTCTGGCAAGCAAATATCCCACTTCGCCTTATGCAGTGAATGCCCTTTACGAAAAAGGGCGCTCGTATGTGCAGACCAATAACAGCCGCCAGGCGATTGCAACATTCAAAGAATTGCTGGATAAATATCCGGAAAGCCCGGTCAGCCGTAAAGCTGCTGCCGAAATCGGTTTGCTTTACTACCAGAATGATGAGTACGACCGTGCCATAGACGCTTACAAACATGTTGTAACCCAATATCCGGGTAGTGAAGAAGCCCGCCTCGCCATGCGCGACCTGAAATCTATCTATGTAGATGCCAACCGCGTAGACGAATTTGCCGCCCTGGCTGCCCAAGTGCCGGGAGAAATCCGCTTCGATGCCAGCGAACAAGACTCACTGACTTATATCGCTGCCGAAAAGGTATATATGAAAGGAGACATCGTACCTGCCAAAGCAAGCTTCGAACGCTATCTGCAAAGCTTCCCCAACGGTGCATTCAGCCTGAACGCACATTTCTATCTTTGCACTATCGGCAAAGAGCAGAAAGATGAAGCCGCCGTACTGGAGCATGCCGGTAAGTTGTTGGAATATCCCGACAATCCTTATTCACAGGAAGCACTGATAGCACGGGCGGAAATCCTGTTCAACCGTAAGCAATTTGACCAGGCACTTGCCGACTACAAACAGTTGAAAGCCAAAGCCACTACTGCCGAACGCCGCCAACTGGCAGCAACCGGAATGTTGCGCAGCGCCGCCCTGATGCAGGATGATGTAGAAACAATCGCCGCCACCACCGACCTCCTTGCAGAAGCCAAGCTGGCACCGGAACTGCATAACGAAGCCCTCTATTTCCGTGCCAAAGCCTACCTGAACCAACGTGCCGACAAGAAGGCAATGAACGACCTACAGGCACTGGCAAAGGATACGCGCACGCTCTATGGAGCCGAAGCCAAATACCTGGTTGCCCAGCAACTGTATGATGCGAAAGAATATGCTGCCGCCGAAAAGGAAATACTCAATTTCATTGAGCAGAGCACACCGCATGCATACTGGCTGGCACGCAGCTTCATCCTCCTATCAGACGTTTATGTTGCCATGGATAAGAAACTGGATGCACGTCAATATCTGTTGAGCCTGCAACAAAACTACCAGGCTGATGATAATATCGAGCAAATGATTAATGAGAGATTGGAGAAACTGAAATAAAAGGAATAAGGACACAAGTTGACAAGAAACGAGGCCTTGTCAACTTGTCAACTAAAACCTCGTCAACTATAAATATGAAAAAGATTCAATATATATACGGAGCACTGGCACTCATAGCCTTCCCGACCTGGGTACAAGCTCAAACGCAAGCTAAAGATACTACCCTGAGCCGTACGGTTGTAGTAGAACAAGAATATAACCCGGACATCATGGATGCTTCCAAGGTGAATGTATTGCCCAAAGTGGCACCACCCACTGTCAGCAAAAAGACAGTGGAATATGATGCCACCCTTGTACCGGCAGGAAACATTCCTGCAAGCACAATGCAGGCCTACACAGGAGCAGAAAGCCAGGACAAAGCGCAACGCGGCTATGCCCGTCTGGGATATGGCAACTACGGTAACCTGGACGCCCGCGCCAATTATCTGTTCATACTGCCCAACAGTGACAAACTGAACCTGAATTTCCACATGAACGGTATGGATGGCAAACTGGATATGCCCGATTCCGATGAAAAATGGAGCGCACGTTACTATCGCACACGCGCCGGTATGGATTATGTACATGCTTTCCGAAAAGTAGATTTGAACGTAGCCGGAAACTTCGGGCTCAGCAATTTCAACTATATGCCCTACACTTCCAATAACAAACAGAAATTCCTGTCGGGCGATGTACATTTCGGAGTAAAATCAACCAGTGAAGAACTGCCTCTTCAGTTTCATGCCGAAACTAACCTGATGTTCTATGAACGCCAGCACGACTTCCAGTACGAGAATGCACAGGAAGCAATGGTACGGACCAAAGCCGGCGCAATGGGGACCATCTCCGGCGAACAATATGTGGGCGTAGAGCTGGCAATGGACAATGTGTTCTACAAGAATAATGAATTCGATGATTATACATCCGTAGAATTGAACCCCTATTACCTTTACCAGAACGATGACTGGAAAATCCGTCTCGGTGCCCACGTCGACTTCGCTTTCGGGTTTGGTAAGAAGTTCCGGGTAGCACCCGACGTAACGGCCCAATATATCTTCTCCGACAGCTACATACTCTATGCCCAGGCTACAGGCGGACGACGGACAAACGACTTCCGCAGACTGGAAATGATATCTCCATACAGCCAGACCGCAAGCCAATTGGATGCTACCTACGAACAGTTGAATGCCGCCCTTGGTTTCAGGACAAGTCCTGTCACAGGTTTGTGGTTCAACCTTTATGGCGGATACCAGGACCTAAAGAATAACCTTGCCGCTATCGGAATCACCCCCATTGCTGATAACAGTTACAGTAGTTCATACCTCCTGCCGCTCCAAGCCAACATGCATAACATATATGCAGGCGCCGAAATCAGCTACAGCTATAAAGATATTATCTCCTTCTCCGTTTCAGGAGTTTATCGCGACTGGAAAACTGCAAAGATTGAAGACTACAACAGAGAGATATTACTGGCCTACATGCCTTCTTTCGAAGCGAAGTTTAACGTAGACATTCGCCCCATTCCTTCTGTTCTGGTTAACCTCGGTTATCAGCACGCTACCCGCGAAAAAGTGGAAGACCAGCGTGTAGACCCCATCGGAAACCTGTATCTCGGTGGTAGTTACGAAGTCTTCAAAGACATCTCCATCTACGTGCGTGCAAACAATTTATTGAACAAAGACTATCAATATTATTGGGGATATCCCACAGAAGGCGTCAATTTCATGGGCGGAGTCAGTTTCCGTTTTTAACAAACAGCATGGCAAAAAGTCATTTTTGCTAAAAAAGAATATATTCTCCACATATTATAAGGTGGAAACAATTGTTTTTTTCTACTTTTGCGGGCGAATTCAGTGGCAGGAGCCACTATAAAACAGAAATTTATGCCAAAAAACCTTGTCATTGTCGAGTCACCGGCAAAAGCAAAAACAATTGAGAAGTTCCTGGGAAAAGATTATAAAGTCCTTTCCAGCTACGGTCATATACGCGATTTGAAGAAAAAAGAATTCAGTATTGATGTCGAAAAGAACTTTGAACCGGATTACGAAATTCCGGAAGATAAAAAAGCGCTGGTAAAGACATTGAAATCTGAAGCGAAAGAGGCTGACACCATTTGGTTGGCTTCCGATGAGGACCGCGAGGGAGAAGCCATTGCGTGGCACTTGTATGAAGTACTAAAGTTGGAGCCGGAAAACACCAAACGTATTGTATTCCATGAAATTACCAAAACCGCTATCCTGAAAGCCATCGAGCAACCGCGAAACATTGACATCAACCTCGTCAATGCCCAGCAGGCACGACGCATCCTTGACCGTATCGTAGGTTTCGAGTTATCACCCGTATTATGGAAGAAGGTAAAACCTGCACTCTCCGCCGGACGCGTGCAGTCGGTTGCCGTACGCCTCATCGTAGAGCGCGAACGTGAAATACATGCTTTCCAAAGTGAAGCCTCCTACAAGGTAACTGCCATTTTCCTCGTTCCCGATGCTGATGGCAAACTGGTAGAAATGAAAGCGGAACTCGCACGCCGCCTCAAGACCAAAGCGGAAGCCCAAAAGTTACTGGAAAGTTGCCAATCGGCCATATTTACCATTGAAGATATTACGACGCGCCCGGTAAAGAAAAGTCCGGCTGCACCGTTCACCACCTCTACCCTGCAACAAGAAGCTGCGCGCAAGCTCGGTTTCACCGTAGCGCAAACCATGATGGTAGCCCAGCGCTTGTATGAGTCAGGACGCATCACTTACATGCGTACCGACTCCGTGAACTTATCAGAATACGCCATCAACGGTAGCAAAGAAGCTATTGCCAGCATGATGGGTGATAAATATGTGCACTCGCGCCACTTCAGCACCAAAACCAAGGGAGCACAGGAAGCACATGAGGCCATCCGCCCCACTTACATGGAGAATGCACAGATAGAAGGCAGCGCACAAGAAAAGAAACTGTACGACCTGATATGGAAGCGTACCATCGCCTCTCAGATGGCAGATGCCGAACTGGAAAAAACCACTGCAACCATCAGTATAAGCAATGCCCCCGAAACCTTCAATGCTTCCGGAGAAGTTGTGAAATTCGATGGTTTCCTGCGCGTATACAGAGAGTCTTATGACGACGATGTAGAGCAGGAAGATGAGAGCCATCTGCTGCCACCGCTAAAGAAAGGTCAGAAGTTGGAGTACCAGAATATTACTGCTACCGAACGCTTCACACAACATCCGTCCCGCTATACAGAAGCAAGCCTGGTGCGTAAATTGGAAGAACTGGGTATTGGCCGTCCTTCTACCTATGCGCCGACAATTTCTACCATTCAGCAACGTGAGTATGTGGAAAAAGGGGACAAGACCGGTATGGAACGTTCCTATAATGTAATCACGCTGAAAAAAGATAAGATTACGGATGCTGTCCGCACTGAAATCACCGGAGCTGAAAAAGCGAAACTACTGCCTACGGATACGGGTACGGTTGTGACCGACTTCCTGATACAGTACTTCCCCAGCATCATGGATTATAACTTCACGGCAAGTGTAGAAAAGCAGTTCGACGAAATCGCTGAAGGTGATACGAAGTGGACGACTATCATGAAGACGTTCTATAAAACGTTCCATCCATCCGTAGAAAGTACTCTCGCTGCCAAGAATGCACACAAGACCGGAGAACGTTCATTGGGGAATGACCCCGTCAGCGGCAAGCCTGTTTCGGTGAAGATCGGACGTTTTGGTCCTGTGGTACAGATAGGAAGTGCTGAAGACGAAGAAAAGCCCCGTTTCTCTCCTTTAAAGAAGGGCCAATCTATTGAAACTATTTCTTTAGAAGAGGCTATGGAGCTGTTCAAACTCCCCCGTACACTTGGCGAGCACGAAGGCAAAACCGTTACGGTCAATGCAGGACGCTTCGGTCCGTATATTTATTACGGTGGAACCTATACTTCACTCCCCAAAGGTGCAGACCCGATGGAGATAGAACTGGACGAAGCCTTGGAACTGATAAAAGAGAAAGCGGAAGCGGAAGCCAAAAAGCATCTCAAAAAATTCGAAGAAGAGCCGGAACTGGAAATCATGAACGGAAGATACGGTCCTTACATTGCTTATAAGGGTAGCAACTATAAGATTCCTAAGGATATTGTTCCGGAAGACTTGAGTCTGGACGCTTGCATGGAAATCATAAAATTGCAAAGCGAAAAAGCCGCATCAGCTCCTGCGAAAGCAAAACGAGGAAAATACGCTAAGAAGAAAGCATAAGAATAACCTCTTATATATAAAGAATCAGCCCCGGAATGAAGATTTTTCATTCCGGGGCTGATTCTTTTATAGTACACTCTTACATTCTGTCTGGCACTTCAATGCCCAGCAATCCCATGCCAAGACGAACCACTTTCGCTACATTCTCCGACAAAGCAAGACGGAATACTTTCACTGCCTCATTCTCTTCACGCAGGATGCTGAAATCATGGTAGAACTGGTTATATTCCTTCACCAAGTCATACGTATAGTTGGCAATAATAGACGGACTGTAATCCGTGCCAGCCTGCTTCACAATAGCGGCGAAATCAGCCACCATCTGGATAAGACCTTCTTCCTTTTCGCTCAACTCGATGCCTACAGGTATTTCAGCCGGAATAACAATACCTGCTTCCGCCGCCTTACGCAACACAGATTGAATACGTGCATACGTATATTGGATGAACGGGCCTGTATTACCATTAAAGTCAATGGATTCCTTCGGATTGAATGTCATATTCTTACGGGCGTCCACTTTAAGAATGAAGTACTTCAAGGCACCCAATCCCACAATACGGGCGATATTGTCAGCTTCTTCCTGAGTCAACCCGTCCAGTTTGCCTAACTCGTTAGAAGTTTCTTTGGCTGTGTTCACCATTTCTTCCACCAAATCATCAGCATCTACTACCGTACCTTCACGACTTTTCATCTTGCCTTCGGGTAATTCTACCATGCCATAAGAGAAGTGAACAAGGCTCTTTCCCCATTCAAAGCCCAACTTGTCAAGCAAGATAGAGAGTACCTGAAAATGATAATTCTGTTCATTGCCCACCACATAAATCATTTTGTCAATAGGATAATCAGCAAAACGAAGTTTAGCAGTGCCAATGTCCTGAGTCATATAAACAGAAGTACCGTCAGCACGAAGCAATAATTTATGGTCCAAACCATCAGCAGTCAGGTCAGCCCATACAGAGCCATCTTCTTTTTTATAGAAAAATCCCTTTTCAAGACCTTCCATTACTTTTTCCTTACCTTCAAGATAAGTATTTGACTCGTAATATATCTTATCAAAGCTAACTCCCATCTTACGATAAGTTTCATCAAAACCTTCGTATACCCAGTTGTTCATCTTCGCCCAAAGTGCACGTACTTCCGAATCTCCGGCTTCCCATTTCACCAACATTTCGCGGGCTTCATTCATCAAAGGAGAAGCTGCTTCAGCTTCTTCTTTTGTCATACCTTTTTCCATAAGTTCGGCAACCTCGGCTTTGTAGTGTTTATCGAAAGCCACATAATAATCACCTACCAGATGATCGCCTTTCTTACCGGATGATTCCGGCGTTTCGCCGTTGCCATATTTCAGCCAAGCCAACATGGACTTGCAGATATGAATACCACGGTCGTTCACGATATTCGTCTTCACCACCTTGTTGCCATTCGCCATCACAATGTTGGCCAAAGCATTACCCAGCAGATTATTACGCACGTGTCCCAAATGGAGCGGTTTATTGGTGTTAGGTGAAGAATATTCAATCATAACCAGCGGAGAATTATCCGTGGCAGCAATGATACCGTACTCTTTATCAGCATGGATACTGTTCAACAATTCAATCCAGGCGGAAGAAGCAATAGTCAGGTTCAGGAAACCCTTGATAACATTGAATGCAGCTACCGAAGGCTCATTGGCTTTCAAGTATTCGCCAATCTCTTGTGCGGTCTGCTCCGGTCCCTTCTTCGACATGCGCAGGAAAGGAAAAACTACCAGCGTGAGGTGTCCCTCAAATTCTTTTTTGGTTTTTTGCAGTTGTACCTGTGCAGCAGGCACATCCTGTCCGTACAGTACTTTCAGTCCGTTGATGACGGACACTACCAGTTTATCTTCTATATTCATGATTTAAAAGTATTTTCAGGCCGCAAAGATACTATATTTTGGCGAATTACGCGCTGCATCCGTTACGGATAATAAAAAAGGAGACACATGACGCATCTCCTCTTCCACATTTTACTTATTACTATTCTTTATTCAATAGCCGCAGTCAATTCCATACCAGGTCTAAATTTAGCAACCTTCTTTGCCGGAATCGTGATTTTTGCTTTCGTAGAAGGATTAATGCCTGTACGCTCAGCTCTTTCGGATACGGCAAATGTACCGAAACCAACCAATGACACTTTGTCACCAGCCTTTAGAGCTTTCGTAATTGATGCCATGAAAGCATCCAATGCTTTCTTTGAATCCGCCTTCGTCAAACCGGACTCCGCTGCCATAGCGCTGATAAGTTCTGACTTGTTCATAATTCTAAAATTTAATAATTAATATGTTACACAAAAGATATCTGCAATAGTTGTTCACAAACCTCTACAAAAATAGAGCAATATTTCTGAATATCAAATAAAAACATTAAAAAAAGATTGGATTTTGGCGAAAAAAAAAGAATAGAAAGCCGTTTTTCTGTTATAGAACAGAATTTATTCGTATTTTTGCCGGATAAAGCGAAAACAGGCTGCAACTTGACACAATTAAGCGAGCTTGTTTCTGCTTTCGGTTTGCACTATTTTTGTGACTTATTGATTGAAATTGAAAATTATGAATGCCATACCAACAGTTACTAAGAACCTATTAATCATCAATGTACTGGTCTTTCTTGCGACCATTGTTGCTAAAAGTTACGGTATAGATTTAGACCGCTATTTAGCACTTCATTTCTTTCTTGCCGGCGATTTCAATGTAGCCCAACTTATTACATACATGTTTATGCATGGAGGTTTTACACATCTCTTCTTCAATATGTTTGCCTTATGGATGTTTGGCCGTATCTTAGAACAAGTGTGGGGGCCGAAACGTTTTCTGTTCTACTACCTGTTATGTGGTATCGGTGCAGGCTTTATCCAGGAAATTGTGCAATACATACATTACGAAATGGTACTCTCCGCATATGACAGCGTCAATACGGGCTACTCCGTCATTCCAATGAAAGAGTATCTCAACATGATGACTACCGTAGGAGCTTCGGGAGCCGTATATGCCATCCTGTTAGGTTTTGGAATGCTGTTCCCTAACCAGCCGTTGTTCATCTTCCCGTTGCCGTTCCCGATTAAGGCCAAGTATTTCGTAATCGGATACGCACTGATTGAGCTGTATGCAGGCTTTGCCAATAATCCGGGCGATAACGTAGCACATTTTGCACACTTGGGTGGTATGATATTTGGTTTTATACTGATAATGTACTGGAGAAAAAAAGATAGAGGAAATGGGTACTATTATAACTGACCTTAAAGAAGCTTTTCGCAGGGGAAATATTTATATCCAACTGATTTATATCAACGTAGGCGTCTTTGTCGTTACTACGCTGACAGAGGTTATCCTGCAATTATTCAACCGTAGCCTTGGCGGCGTGTTCGAATGGCTGGAACTACCGGCTTCACTGACGCAGTTCATCATACAGCCGTGGTCACTGTTCACATACATGTTTATGCATGCAGGATTTCTGCATATCCTGTTCAACATGCTATGGTTGTATTGGTTCGGGGCACTGTTTCTCATGTTCTTCTCAGCCAAGCACCTGCGGGGAGTATACATATTGGGAGGTATTTGCGGTGGATTGTTATATATGGCAGCATACAATATTTTCCCGTATTTCCGTCCGATGGTTGACTACTCATTCATGTTGGGCGCATCTGCTTCCGTACTCGCAATTGTAGCTGCTACCGCTTATCGTGAGCCCAACTATCCGATACGGTTATTCCTTTTCGGCACAATACGGCTGAAGTATCTGGCTCTTATCGTTATCGGCACAGATTTACTGTTCATCACATCCAGCAATGCAGGTGGACATATTGCGCACTTGGGTGGCGCATTGGCAGGAGTCTGGTTTGCCGCCGGAATAAGTAAAGGCAGAGATATAACTACCTGGATTAATAAAATCCTGGATGCCATCGTTTCGTTGTTCAGCTTTAAGCCTCGCAAGCCGAAAATGAAAGTACACTACGGCAATAGCCGCCAAAAAGACTATGACTATAATGCCCGCAAGAAAGCACAATCCGAAGAGATAGACCGTATCCTTGACAAACTGAAAAAGTCGGGATATGAAAGCCTGACTACGGAAGAAAAGAAAAGCTTGTTCGATGCGAGCAAACGATAGTACAAGAAAATGGGAATAGAACATATCGGCAAATTCGTCGCTTATCTGATTTTAGCGGTCAACATCGTCTTCATAAGCTTGTTGCTTCTTACCGCCTACAGCCCGCACATCAAGCCGGTTGCCCATCCTGTTGAGTCCTGTCTTGGGCTGACATTTCCTATTTTCCTGATGATAAATATTTGCTTTCTCATCTTCTGGTTGATTATTCAGAAATACAAGTTCGCATTGTTTCCGTTGGTAGCCCTTCTCTTTTGTTATTCGCAAATACGGACTTACCTTCCCGTCAACTTTCATACCAGCAAATTACCGGAAGATAGCTTCAAAGTATTATCATACAACATAATGGGCTTTGACGGAGCTGTCAAGAAAGACGGAGAAAACCTGATTCTGAATTATCTGAAGAACAGTGGGGCTGATATTCTATGTTTGCAAGAATACCAAACAGTAGAATCCCCTCATCATCTCACCCAAAAGGATGTTGATAAAGCCCTTAAGGATTATCCATATCATAAAATTCAGCTTGTGGGAAGTGGCAAAGGACACACCAACCGGATAGCCTGCTATTCCAAGTATCCCATTCTTTCGTCGCGCAAATTGGATTATGCCAGCGAATACAACGGTTCTGTGGTTTACGAACTGAAGATGGGAGAAGATACTGTAATGCTTATCAATAATCATCTGGAATCCAACAAACTGACCAAGGAAGATAAAGTAGTGTATGAAAGTATGCTCAAAGCCCCTGAAAAGGAGAAAGTGAAAAGCGGCATGCGCCTGCTTATTCGCAAATTGGCGGAAGCATCAGCCATACGCGCCCCCCAAGCCGACAGCATTGCGCAAGAAATAGCATCATCACGGCATCCCTACATTATTGCCTGTGGTGATTTTAACGATACGCCTATTTCTTATGCCCACCGGGTCATCAGCGAGAAGTTAAACGATGCTTTCACCAAATCCGGTCGCGGACTGGGCATATCCTATAATCAGAATAAATTCTATTTCCGGATTGACAATATTCTGGTAAGCAAAAATCTAAAACCCTATAATTGCACAGTGGACCGTTCGATAAAAGAGTCCGACCACTACCCCATCTGGTGTTACTTGAAGAAGTTGAGAGTTGAAAATTAATAATTAATACTTTATACCTAATACTTATGTTTAAAAAGTGTATTTTTATTTTAGCAACAAGTTGTATGATGTACTCCTGTGCCACGCAGACGGAAACCAATCCGTTCCTAACCGAGTTCCAAACCGAACATGGCGTACCGCCTTTCGATAAAATCAAACTGGAACATTACGAACCAGCCTTTCTGAAAGGTATTGAAGAACAAAACGCGAATATCGACGCTATAGTGAACAATTCCGAAGCTCCGACTTTTGATAATGTAATCGTTGCTTTTGATAATAGTTCCCCTATACTTGACCGGGTTAGTGCCATTTTCTATAATATGACGGATGCGGAAAAGACGGACGGCCTGAACGACCTATCCATAAAACTCGCCCCAACCCTATCGGAACACAGCGATAACATCTCTCTGAACCAAGAGCTTTTCAAAAAAGTAAGTGCTGTATATCAGCAAAAAGAATCCTTGGGATTAACTACCGAGCAGCAACGTTTGCTGGAAGAGACCTATAAAGACTTTGTCCGTTCCGGAGCAAACTTATCTCCCGAGAAGCAAGCACGCCTGCGCGAAATCAATAAGCAATTGTCTACATTAGGACTTACATTCAGCGATAATATCCTGAATGAAAACAATGCATTCAAGCTGTATATAGACAAAGAAGAAGACCTTGCCGGACTACCCGAATGGTTCCGCCAAAGTGCAGCCGAGAAAGCAAAAGAAGATGGTCAGGAAGGAAAATGGTTGTTTACACTGGGCAATGCCAGCCGCATCCCGTTCCTGCAATATTCTGCCAACCGCCCCCTGCGCGAACAAATGTATAAAGCCTACATCAACCGTGGCAATAACAACGATAAGAACGATAACAAGAAAATTATTACGGACATCGTCAGCCTGCGCCTTGAGAAAGCACAATTGCTGGGCTTCGACTGCTATTCCAACTTCGTATTGGACAACACAATGGCTAAGAATTCCGCTACAGTCATGGACTTCCTGAACAATCTGTGGAGCTATTCTTTACCGAAAGCAAAAGCCGAAGCTGCAGAATTGCAGAAAATCATGAATAAGGACGGCAAAGGTGAAAAGCTGGAAGCATGGGACTGGTGGTATTACACCGAAAAGCTACGCAAAGAGAAATACAATCTTGAAGAAGATGAAATCAAGCCTTATTTCAAACTTGAGAACGTGCGTGAAGGTGCCTTTGCCGTAGCCAACAAACTTTATGGCATCACGCTGACCAAATTGGAAGGTATTCCCGTATATCATCCCGACGTAGAAGTTTTCGAAGTGAAAGATGCCGACGGTTCACATCTGGGTGTGTTCTATGTAGACTATTTCCCCCGTCCGGGCAAGAGCGGCGGCGCATGGATGAGCAACTACCGCGAACAGCAAGGTGACATCCGCCCGCTGGTATGCAATGTATGCAGCTTCACCCCGCCTGTGGGCGATATGCCTTCATTGCTGACCATTGACGAAGTGGAGACCTTATTCCACGAATTCGGCCATGCCCTGCACGGACTACTGACCAAATGTAACTACAAAGGTATTTCCGGAACAAACGTAGTGCGCGATTTTGTAGAGTTACCCTCTCAAATCAATGAGCACTGGGCCACTGAACCAGAAGTACTGAAAATGTATGCCAAGCATTACCAAACCGGCGAAACCATCCCCGACAGCCTCATCGAAAAGATTCTGAACCAGAAAACCTTCAACCAAGGTTTCATGACAACCGAGCTGCTGGCCGCCGCCATTCTGGACATGAACCTGCATAACCTGACAGACACCAAAGATTTGGATGTATTGGCCTACGAAAAAGAAGCAATGGACCAACTGGGACTCATCCCTGAGATTGCTCCGCGCTATCGTACCACCTACTTCAACCACATCATCGGCGGTTACGCCGCAGGTTATTACAGCTACTTGTGGGCAAACGTGCTGGACAACGATGCTTTCGAAGCGTTCAAGGAACATGGCATCTTCGACAAAAAGACAGCCGACCTCTTCCGCTACAACGTTCTGGAAAAAGGCAACAGTGAAGACCCGATGACACTTTACAAGAACTTCCGCGGTACAGAACCACAACTGGAACCGATGTTAAAAAATCGTGGAATGAAGTAAAAACAATGTCATACTAAGGTGGCAAATTCTTTGCAAAGTGCAAATATTTGAGTTCCTTTTACTTCTGAATGTGAAAAAAAAACTATATTTGCAGCCTTGTACGCAATAGAAATTAATTAAAAAAGTAATCATAATAAACTAAAAGTAACATGCAAAACAAAGGATTCGTAAGGATTTTTGCAGTATTGCTCACACTGGTGTGTGTGTTCTACCTTTCCTTCTCTTTTGTGACTCGCCATTATAACAATAAGGCAAAAGAGTACGCTAAAGGAGATTTGAAGTTGGAACAAGACTACCTGGATTCTCTGTCAAACGAGAAGGTGTGGTTCGGCAATTGGACACTGAAACAGTGTCGTGAGATGGAAATAAGTTTAGGTTTGGACTTAAAGGGTGGTATGAACGTCATCCTCGAGGTTTCCGTACCCGATGTAATCAAAGCATTGGCGGATAACAAGTCCGACGAAGCATTCAACCAAGCATTGGCAAATGCCGCCAAACAGGCTATTACCAGCCAGGATGACGTCATCACTTTGTTTGTGAGAGAGTATCATAAGATTGCTCCGGGTGCCCGCCTTTCCGAACTTTTCGCCACTCAGCAATTAAAAGACAAAGTTAACCAGAAATCTTCTGATGCAGAAGTTGAAAAAGTATTGCGTTCGGAAATAAAAGCTGCTGTTGATAACTCATACAATGTACTCCGTACCCGTATCGACCGTTTTGGTGTGGTTCAGCCCAATATCCAGAGTCTGGAAGACAAGATGGGACGTATCATGGTGGAACTTCCGGGTATCAAAGAGCCGGAGCGTGTAAGAAAGTTACTGCAAGGTTCTGCCAATCTGGAGTTCTGGGAAACATACAATGCAAAGGATGTCGCACCTTATCTGCAAGCTGCCGATAACAAATTGCGCAGTCTTTTAGCAAACGAAGTGCAAAATGACAGTGTAGCTGTTGACAACACTGCGGCTCCGGTTGCAGCACAAGCCACCAGCACAGCCGATAGCCTTGCTGCAGCACTGAAAGGTGAAAGCAAAGCACAAGCTGCCGACCTTGCACAAATAAAGAAAGAGCATCCGTTGCTGGCCGTTTTACAAGTTAACCCAAGCGGACAAGGTCCTGTTGTAGCTTATGCTAATTATAAGGATACGGCTGACATCAACAAATATCTGTCCATGAAAGAAATTCAAGCTGAACTTCCGAAAGACCTTCGTCTGAAATGGGGTGTTTCTGCTTATGAATATGATCCGAAAGGACAGACTTTCGAACTTTACGCTATCCGTTCTACCGAACGCAACGGACGTGCTCCGCTGGAAGGTGACGTAGTTGTTAGTGCAAAAGACGAATATGACCAATTTGGCAAACCTGCCGTAAGTATGTCTATGAACACAGATGGTTCACGCCGCTGGGCTCAGTTGACTAAACAGAACATCGGTAAGAGCATCGCCATCGTATTGGACGGCTATGTATATTCTGCACCGAATGTAAATACGGAAATTACCGGCGGTAACTCACAAATCACCGGTCACTTCACTCCCGAACAAGCAAAAGACTTAGCGAATGTATTGAAATCCGGTAAGATGCCGGCTCCCGCACGTATCGTTCAGGAAGACATCGTAGGTCCGTCTTTGGGACAGGCTTCTATCAACGCCGGTGTATTCTCATTCGTTGTGGCATTGATATTGTTGATGTTCTACATGTGCATCATGTACGGCTTCATTCCGGGTATGGTTGCCAACGGCGCATTGGTGCTGAATATGTTCTTTACGCTGGGTATCCTTTCGTCCTTCCAAGCGGCACTGACAATGTCCGGTATTGCCGGTATGGTGTTGGCGCTGGGTATGGCAGTGGATGCGAACGTATTGATTTACGAACGTACAAAAGAAGAGTTGCGCGCAGGTAAAGGTGTGAAGAAAGCCCTCGCAGACGGTTACTCTAATGCGTTCTCTGCAATCTTCGACTCCAACTTAACTTCTATCATCACAGGTATCATCCTGTTCAACTTCGGTACAGGTCCTATCCGCGGTTTCGCCACAACCTTGATTATCGGTATCTTGATTTCGTTCTTTACTGCTGTGTTCATGACACGTCTGTTCTACGAGCACTTCATGGGTAAAGACAAACTGTTGAACCTGACATTCTCTTCAAAGGTTTCTAAAAACTTGATGGCGAATGTACATTTTGACTTCATGGGTGGAAACAAAAAGTGGTTGACCATCACCGGCGTTATCCTCGTAATCTGTATCGGTTCGCTCTTTGTACGCGGTTTGAGCCAGAGTATCGACTTTACTGGCGGACGTAACTTCAAGGTACAGTTTGAAAATCCTGTAGAACCGGAACAAGTACGCGAATTGATCGCCAGCAAGTTTGGTGATGCCAACGTCAGTGTAATTGCTATCGGTACCGACAAGAAGACAGTACGTATCAGTACCAACTACCGTATCGAAGAAGACGGTAACAACGTTGACTCTGAAATCGAAGCATATTTGTACGAGACTCTGAAACCAGTATTGACACAAAACATCACACTGGAAACATTCATCGACCGTGAAAACCACACAGGTGGTAGTATCGTCAGCTCACAGAAAGTAGGTCCGAGTATCGCTGATGATATCAAAACTTCTGCAATGTGGTCCGTTATTCTCGCCTTGATTGCTATCGGGCTGTATATCTTGATCCGTTTCCGTAACATCGCATATAGTGTGGGTTCGGTAGTTGCACTGACCAGTGACACATTGATGATTCTCGGTGCATACTCATTATGCTGGGGATGGATGCCGTTCTCTCTGGAAATCGACCAGACATTTATCGGTGCTATCCTGACGGCTATCGGTTACTCTATCAATGACAAGGTGGTAATCTTCGACCGTGTACGTGAGTTCTTCGGTCTGTATCCGAAACGTGACAGAAAGCAGTTGTTCAATGATTCATTGAATACCACTCTGGCGCGTACCATCAATACTTCATTGAGTACATTAATCGTGTTGCTGTGTATCTTCATCCTCGGTGGTGACTCTATCCGCAGCTTCGCATTTGCAATGATTCTTGGTGTTGTAATTGGTACACTTTCTTCTCTGTTCGTTGCATCTCCTATCGCATACATGATGCTGAAGAACAAAAAGATTGCCGAACCGGTTGCTGAAGTAGCAAAATAAGGAAACATACAATCTTAATAAAAAAGGGGAAGCTGACGATTAATCAGCTTCCCCTTTTTGCTTTTCCAAACTTTCAGTAGTCCCGAGGGGAATCGAACCCCTATCTAAAGTTTAGGAAACTTCTATTCTATCCGTTGAACTACAGGACCAAAAACATTTGCGGTTGCAAAGATAAAGCATTCTCCCGATTTAACAAGGAGGAACGAGCCTTTTATCAAGAAGATTATGCATACCCAAACAAAACTACAGACAAACAGATTACTCAAAACCCAAAAGTTAAGGAAAAGCATATTCTGCAAGATTTTATCAAAATGTAAAGTCACATTAGTATCTAACAGTAATATACCAGTTCCAAGTAGCTACATTTTGTCAATACGCATACTCCCAAAATCAAATGATAATATGCAACTTTTATTTCCCCAAGCCGTACACATAGTTAGAGTTTTGTTCACTCCAAATATCAAAAAACACTCATTTGGCAATTCTTTTAATACACAATCACAGATTACATCCAAAAGATTTTGCCAAGTCGCATAACTTTACGACATTTGCAAATGCATCTCTAAAAGTGCAACTTAAAACGATCCTATAAATTAATCATAGTAATACGAAATTATGGCAAACGACATGATGGTAAAAGAACTGGATCAAGTGGTAGTCCGCTTCTCCGGAGACTCCGGCGATGGTATGCAACTCGCCGGCAACATCTTTTCAACAGTATCAGCTACGGTGGGGAACGACATCAGTACTTTCCCTGACTATCCGGCAGACATCCGCGCTCCGCAAGGCTCTCTGACCGGCGTATCAGGTTTTCAGGTGCACATTGGTGCCGGCAAAGTTTTTACCCCGGGTGATAAATGCGACGTACTGGTAGCAATGAATGCTGCCGCTCTGAAAACACAGTATAAGTTTGCTAAATCCACTGCTTGTATCATTATCGACACAGACTGCTTCCAAGCCTCCGACTTACAGAAAGCTGCCTTCAAGACTGATAATCCTATCGAAGAGATGGGCATCAAGCAAGATGTGATTGCAGCACCTATCTCCCAGATGGTGAAAGATTGCTTGGCAGAAACCGGTATGGACAAGAAAGCCATGCTGAAATGCCGCAATATGTTCGCTCTCGGCTTGGTTTGCTGGTTGTTCAACCGCGACCTGAAAATTGCAGAAGACTTCCTTAAAGAGAAATTCGCCCGGAAACCGGAAGTGGCCGAAGCCAATATCAAGGTGATTCATGCCGGATACGACTACGGTCACAATACGCATGCCTCCGTGGCACATACTTATAAGATAGAGAGCAAAACAAAGACTCCCGGTGTCTATATGGACATCATGGGTAACAAGGCTACCGCTTACGGTTTCATCGCCGCTGCTGAAAAGGCAGGTCTGAAATTGTTCCTGGGTTCTTATCCCATCACTCCGGCAACAGATGTATTGCACGAGCTTTCCAAACATAAATCCTTGGGCGTCGTTACTGTTCAGTGCGAAGATGAAATCTCCGGTTGTGCCACGGCCATCGGTGCTTCATTTGCCGGCGCATTAGCTGTCACTACAACTTCCGGTCCGGGTATCTGTCTGAAGTCGGAAGCCATGAACCTGGCAGTTATTACGGAACTTCCGCTGGTGGTTCTGGACGTGCAACGCGGTGGTCCTTCCACAGGTCTGCCCACCAAATCGGAACAAACCGACTTGTTGCAGGCGCTGTTCGGCCGCAACGGTGAAAGCCCGATGCCGGTCATTGCAGCTACGTCACCAACCAACTGCTTCGATGCTGCTTACGCAGCCTGCAAAATAGCATTGGAACACATGACCCCGGTAGTTCTACTCACCGATGGTTTCGTTGCCAACGGTTCCGGTGCATGGAAACTGCCCGATCTAGATACATATCCCGAAATCAAACCGCAATATGTGACTCCCGAAATGAAGGATAACTATACTCCGTACAAACGCAACCCGGAAAACCAGGTACGTTATTGGGCTGTTCCGGGACAGGAAGGTTATACACACATCCTCGGCGGTCTGGAAAAAGACAGCAACACAGGCGCTATCTCCACCGACCCCGAAAACCACAATCTGATGTGCCACCTGCGTGCAGAAAAAGTGGCTAAGATTGCCGTACCCGATGTGGAAGTACAAGGTCACGCAGATGATGCAGACTTGCTGATTGTAGGCTTTGGCGGCACTTACGGACACTTGTATTCGGCTATGGAAGAAATGAACAAAGCCGGACATAAAGTAGCCCTGGCCCACATCTCTTACATCAATCCGCTGCCGAAGAATACGGCTGAGGTATTGAAGAAATACAAGAAGGTAGTGGTTGCCGAACAAAATCTGGGACAATTTGCCGGTTATCTCCGTATGAAAGTGGATAACTTCACCCCATATCAATTCAATGAAGTCAAGGGACAACCGTTCTTAGTGAGCGAACTGGTTGCTGCTTTCACCGAGATTTTAAATAAATAGTAACAGGCACAAGGGAACAAGTTGACAAGACACAAGGTCTCTCCTTGTCACCCCGTTAACTTGTCACCTCGTCAACTTAAAAACGAAACATCATGAGCGAATATACAGCTAAAGATTTCAAAAAAGGACAGCCCCGTTGGTGTCCGGGTTGCGGTGACCATTTCTTCTTGAATTCACTGCACAAAGCATTGGCAGAAATCGGTGTTAAACCTTGGGAAACTGCCGTTATCTCAGGTATCGGTTGCTCCAGCCGTCTGCCTTATTATATGAACACATACGCGATGCAGACCATCCACGGACGTGCAGCCGCCATCTCTACGGGATGCAAGGTTGCTAATCCGGAGTTGAGTGTTTGGCAAGTTTCCGGTGACGGTGACGGTTTGGCTATCGGTGGTAACCACTTTATTCATGCTATTCGTCGCAATGTAGATATCAACATCCTGTTGCTGAACAATCGTATTTACGGTCTGACGAAAGGACAATATTCTCCGACGTCTCCCCGTGGATTCGTCAGCAAGTCTTCTCCTTACGGTACGGTAGAAGACCCTTTCCACCCGGCTGAACTTTGTTTCGGTGCCCGCGGCCGCTTCTTTGCACGCTGCGTAGCTACGGACGGCCCCGGCACGGGAGAGGTGCTGAAAGCTGCTGCCGGTCATAAAGGTACGGCTGTCTGCGAGATTCTGCAACACTGCGTTATCTTCAATGACGGTACTTACGACTCGGTGTACAACAAAGAGGGGCGTGCTAAGAATGCCATCTATCTGGAACATGGACAACCGATGCTATTCGGCGAAAACAAGGAATTCGGATTGATGCAGGAAGGTTTCGGACTGAAAGTGGTGAAGTTGGGCGAAAATGGTATCACTGAAAAGGATATTCTCGTTCACGATGCGCACTGCATGGATAATACATTGCAACTGAAACTTGCTTTGATGGAAGGTCCCGACTTCCCGGTTGCCCTTGGTGTAATCCGCGATGTGGAAGCTCCCACTTATGACGATGCTGTCATGGAACAGATTGAAGAAGTATCGGCAAAGAAAAAGTATCATAACTTCAAGGAGTTGCTGATGACGAATGATATTTGGGAAGTAAAGTAAATTACACACTGGTATAAGCATTACTACTCCTTATATATAAAGCCCCGTTGCCACTGTTGTTTTGCAGTTTGGCAACGGGGCTTTGTTGTATTCAGATTCAAGACATGTCTTATACCAACTATTCCATCACCGGAACATTTAATTCCATTCCGGCAATTCCGGAAGAAGTGTTGAAGTAACTGGGTATTCAAAGTTTTCGGCCTTTTCCCTTTGATTATAAAAGAATTAGTGTATATTTGCAGTAGGCGTACATTAACCTTTTAACATAACTATACTATG
Organism: uncultured Bacteroides sp.; assembly: GCF_905207245.1. GTDB lineage: Bacteria > Bacteroidota > Bacteroidia > Bacteroidales > Bacteroidaceae > Bacteroides. The sequence continues at coordinate 108,212 of NZ_CAJLKP010000002.1, forward strand.
GGCAGAAGACTACTCTTTGACCGGTTTTCGCAGCAAGCTCTCCAGACCTTGCATCGGTATCGTGCCGTTATGTTCAGTCCTACCCTTTATTCATGTTTTTAGTTCACGAGTGATATTTTAGAATCATTTACTAAACATGAATATATTATGGATAACAGACCTTCCATAGCCGAAGTACAAGAATGGGTACTGAAGCTATACAACACGTGTGAGCAAATCATTACGGACGAAGAACGCAAAGAACAGCATAAATACGCCGTCATGGTGCAACGCCCGCAGGACAAGAAGTTCCTGGTGAAAATGCTCGATGAGTCCTCGCAGATACGCGACCGCAGAAAACTTGCCGCCCGCATCAAAACCCTGATAGACCGATACGGTGTGCCCAAATTCCTGAACCAACGGGATGCCTTTCTCTTCAAAATGTACCAGACTTTCGGACATCATTTCGACTTTATCGCCATACCTATTATAAAGAAACGCCTGCGCATGGATACGTCCAAAGTCATCCTCGATGAAGCGCGCCCCAAACTGACCAGACATCTCGCCACCCGCTCGCAACAGAAAATAGGACAAAACGTAAACTTATTGGGCGAAGTTGTTCTGGGCAATGGAGAAGCCGATCACCGCTACCATCATTATCTGGAAGCGCTGGAAGCCCCGGACATCAACTATATTTCCGTCAAAATATCCGGCATCTATGCCCAGACGCATGCGCTGAACTATGAAGAAAGTTTCCCCGAACTGGTGAAACGCATGTCCGCCCTGTATCAGAAAGCGATAGACTTCCCCTATACCGACGAAAAGGGCGCAAAGCATGCAAAGTTCGTCAACCTCGATATGGAAGAATATAAGGATACGCACTTCACCCTGCAACTGTTCAAGACGGTACTGAGCAAGCCTGAATTTAAGAATTATTCGGCAGGAATCGTGGTGCAGGCCTATCTTCCCGATGCTTACAATTTCCAGACAGAACTACTGGAGTTTGCCAAAACACGCATGGCGGATGGTGGTGCGCCACTCAAAATGCGCCTTGTAAAAGGGTGCAATCTGGAAATGGAAACCGTGATTTCTTCCCTGCGCGGCTGGCCCAACCCGATACTTCCGAGCAAAACGGAAGTGGATGCCAATTATCTGCATATACTGGAACGCGCACTGCTGCCCGAAAATGCCAAGGCGCTTCATATTGGCGTGGCATCGCACAATCTGTTCACTATTGCATATGCATACCTGCTAAGCCAGAAGTCCGGCAGTGCGGAATACATGACATTCGAAATGCTGGAAGGCATGGCAGACCACGTGTGGCGCGCACAATCCCAATTGGGAAATCACGTCATCCTCTACGCACCGGTGGTAAAGGACGAACATTTCCTGAATGCCGTTTCCTACCTGGTGCGCCGCATGGATGAGAATACAGCTCCCGATAATTTCCTGACACACTCGTTCAACCTGAAACCGGGAACCGACACCTGGGACTTCCTGCAAAAGCAGTTCGAAGAGGCCTATCGTAGGAAAGATAACGTCTCGCACGCACCTACCCGCACCCAAAACAGGCTACTCCCTTACTCCCCCGTTCCACCAACCGATGTAATAAAGAACGAACCGGATACAGATTTTGACCTTCCACAGAACCAGAAGTGGGTACGGAATATCTTTGCCAAATGGAAGAAGTCTCCGGGTGATACTCCGGAAATCATTCCTTTGCAAATTGGTACTGAAACAGTCGTTTGCGAGAAACGACACAAGTATATGGACCGTTGCCAGGATGATGAAGTATGCATATGCGAAATGTCGCAAGCCGATACGGAACAGGTACGTCAAACCATCGGCATTGCTGATAAAGATCCGGCAGGCTGGCGGAAGACTACGCTGGAAGAACGCCACAAAATCATGTTCGAAGCCGCCAACCGTCTGGGCGATATGCGTGGCGACCTGATAGGCTGCATGTGTGCCGTGACAGGGAAAACAGTAGTGGAAGGTGATGTGGAAGTATCCGAAGGTATCGACTACGCCCGCTTCTACACCACCACCATGAAGAAATTCGCCGCACTGCCCGACGTGGATATTGCTCCGAAAGGAACCGTCCTCGTCATTTCCCCGTGGAACTTCCCGTGCGCCATCCCCATCGGCGGTATCGTGGCCGGACTGGCAGGTGGAAATACGGTTATTCTGAAACCTGCAACCGTAGCGGCACCCGTAGCATGGCTGTTTGCCAAAGCCTTCTGGGATGCAGGTGTGCCGAAAGAAGCGCTCCAAGTCATTATTACCGACCGCCCCGCCCTGAAAGAACTGACCACTGCTCCCGCCATCCGGCATATTATCCTAACAGGCGGCACAGACACCGCCCAAAACATTGCATGCAGCAATCCGGCTACCCCGCTTTCGGCCGAGACAGGTGGCAAAAACACTATCATCCTTACCGCTTCGGGCGACCGCGACCATGCCATTATGAATATCGTGGCTTCCGCCTTTGGCAATGCCGGACAGAAATGCTCCGCTTGTTCCTTATTGCTCGTGGAGCGTTCAGTCTATGAAGACAAGAACTTCCAGGATAAACTGAAAGATGCCGCCACCAGCATGAAGGTGGGCAGCGTATGGGAAGCCGGAAATATAGTGGGACCGATGATTACGAACCAGAACGACAAGCTGCTTCAAGCCCTGACACTGGAACCGGAAGAGTCGTGGTTGGTTCCACCCCGGTTCATAGATAAGAAGAAATACATCCTCGCACCCACCGTGAAGTGGGGAGTAAAGCCGGGTAATTACTCGTTCCGCACCGAGTTGTTCGGTCCGCTGCTGAGCGTAGCTTGTATTGAGAATCTACAGGAAGGAATAGAGTTGGTGAACAGCCTGGACTACGGTTTGACTTCCGGCCTGCAAAGTCTTGATGAGAACGAACAGAAAATGTGGAAAGATTCCATCATGGCAGGTAATCTGTATATCAACCGAGGCATTACGGGGGCCATTGTCAACCGCCAGCCTTTCGGTGGAATGAAACTGTCTGCTTTTGGTGGTGGTGTAAAAGCGGGCGGGCCGAACTATTGCGCCTGCTTCGTGAAGTTCACCGACAAAGCGAAGAGCACCACGAATTATAAGCAAAGCTATGCTCATGCCTATGAAGAAGAATTTGCCCATGCCCGCGACATCAACCATCTGTATGGCGAACAGAATACGTTCCGCTATCTGCCGTTGAAGAATATGGTGCTCCGCCTTTTCCCGGGAGACAGTAACGAAGAAGCGGAAATGATTGCACTTGCAGCCATACTCTGTCATACTCCGTTGACAATCAGTTTCGGTCCGGATGATGATCGCACAGCAGCATTATCTTCCGTCGGCTGTACATTGAAGAAGGAGACACTGGAAGATTTTCTGAAAACAATGAAAGATTATGAGCGCATCCGTACTTGCGGTGCCAATATTCCGATGGAGATGTACGTGGAAGCTGCCCGCACGGATAAATATATCGCTACAGCAAGGCCGGTAAAGGACGGACGGGTGGAACTCATTCATTATATTAAGGAACAGAGCATTTCATTCGAATATCATCGTTATGGCAGTATATTGGATGTGCCGCCTGTAGAATAACAACTAAAAAACGTGCTCCGGCTTGTCTGCCGGGAAACAGACAGGTCGGAGCACGCTCATATATGGACAAGAGAATATTACCCCTCCGAATTGGCCTCCCCGTTTTCCTCCGATAACGGCAAAGAAACAGTAAATTCGCTATATTTTCCTTCTATACTCTCCACACTGACATATCCTCCATGTTCCCGGGCTACATTCATCACATAATTCAGCCCCAAGCCGAAGCCGGATACTTTCTTCTTCCCGCCATCATTCCGGGCAATTACGCGTTCAAACTTATCAAATACAATCCTTTGAGCGGCAAGCGGAATACCAATCCCATTATCCCGCACCTTGAGCTGGGTATATTGCCCGGAAAGACAAGAAGTAATTTTTATATCTACCGTATCCTTAGAGTATTTTACAGCATTGTCTATCAGGTTACTTAACGCCTCTTTCAGATACTCTTCATCGGCATAAACTCCCTCTGCCTGCAAGTCAACCTGAAATGTAATAGGCTTTTCGGCCTTAGCAGTGAACGTGTGTACCAATTCATCCACCATAGGACGGAGTTGAACCCAATTCTTATCAAGCAATAATTGGCCGTGTTCCAATTTTGAGATAGTCAGCACTTTATTGGCAAGTGCAAGCAAATGCCGGGCTTCTGCTTCCAGTATATCAAAGTGTTTTTCTTTTTTCCCGGGCTTATCATCCACCTTTCCACTACGAAGCACTTTAAGACCAATCAGGATGGAACTAATCGGATTCTTCATGTCGTGAATCATAGCATATGAAAAGTCTTCACGCATTCGTGCCAACTCATCCTGTCTACGGATTATGTCCACCTGCTTACGTATGGCAAATAATAGAAGTCCTAAAGCCAATACCGTACCAAAAAACATATAAAGCAGCTTGCCGATAAATCCTGCACGAAGATTTTGGATGTAAGCATGTACCCCTTGAGTATCATTCACAGGACACACGAAGGTATAATGCTGCTCCAATAACTTCCGATAATCGGAAAAGTACTGTAAATCCTGTTTAAAGACGATAGAATCACTGTTTAAAGATACCGTATCCAAGCGGAACTTGATCCGCCTCAGATTCACTTCATCCAGTTCATTACGGAAAAAGGCAGCCAGGTCCTTAGTTTGCCCGGCTTCAAATGCGTCCGTCGCACGACTGTAAGCTTCATGAATATTACGTACCACTTGCTGGCGGTTTAGTCCGAAACTTCGCCCTACCCAGTTGCCAAGCAAGTACAACACGGCAGCAGTTGCAGTTACTGTAAGGAGTATATAATATGATTTCTTCATGACTAATTCTGTATTTCAGGCAAATATAGGTAAACTTTTCTTTTCATCTTAACATAAAGATAACATTCTGATAACCTTAATTAATTTCATTCTCTTGCTATCTTTGCAGCATAGAAATCAGTAAATAGGAGTTTATGGAAAAGAAAGAAAGAAATAGGGATGCATTTAACCGTCCGGATGGAGTGGAAGTAAAGCTCACCGCAAAGTCTATCAATATAAAAGGACTTCTGTTCTTTTTCATTCTGTTCATGGCAGGCAGTTATCTGTTTGTTTATGTATGGGATGAATCTTCATCCTATAGCGCCGGTCTCTTATTAGGTACTACTATAAAAGGAATCAGCAGCCCTAAAATAATGCTTTGCATATTGTTGCTTATCGCATTTTACACATTGCTCCAAGCAGGAATTCTTTATTGGTTTAGCGGAAAAGATAAAAAAATCCTGCACTGGCATTCAGATTGGACAAGTGTAGGATTTACGCCAACCCGTCCAATCGCACTGAAGTTCTATCGGGTATCTTTGTTGCTGCCGGGCATCTTGCTGGGATTGCTGCCTGCAATTCATGGATTCTGTACAGGAGAGGCCAATATTTTCTTTCTGGGGTTATTCGGCATTTTGGGTGGTACGGGAGATTTTCTTTTTTGGTACAGTCTCCGCGCTTTTGATGATGAAGACCTACTTCTAGTCGGCAAAAAGGCTTTTCAAGGTACTATCATAAAACGTAACTATGGGAAGAACGACTAAAATTCTCCTCCCCTACGTATAACAAAAAAGTTCCCTCATACCCCCAAAGGGGCTGAGAGAACTTTTAATCGTTGGAAAGAAAGACTTATCCAACCTCCATTTCAATCTATTAACATTCTTATTTAAGGACTTTAATCATTTGTTCTCCACTGGCAAGAACAGCTCGTACAACATATACTCCAGCCGGCAATTCTGACATATCCACAAAGTCAACATTCATAACTTGCTTTATCAGAGTACCGCTAACAGAGTAGATATAAGCAGTTCCCAGTTCCGGTAATACTATTTTCTGAAGTTGGCTGTCATAATATGCTTTCGCACTACCATCTTCTACTTTATCAATACCTGTCGGTACACCTACAATTACAGCATTAGATGCAGCCGTTTCTACACCGCCAGCTACTGCAGTTACTGTATATGAGCCATCTGCAGCATTTTCAACTGTATAGTTGGTAGCTTGAATTCCTTCTTTCAGGAGTGTACCGTCAATGTAAAGATTATAAGTTGTAGCAGATTCTTCTGCACGGGTAACAGCCTGCTTATCGGCATCCTGCAGAACGGCGGAAATTCGCCAGTTATAATCCAACTCATTCTTACTTTTCTCATTCAATGTACTCCAAGAAGAACCGGAAGAAGAAATCAAATTGCCTTTTCCTTCTACCGCCGGGCCTTTATCAACCATATTAGGTTTCACTCCGGAAGCATATTTAGAAAAATAACCTACCATTACTTCACGACCGGCAAAAATCTCCATAGGTTTATCTAATTGAATGATATTTTCACCCTTCACCAGCTTATCTACAGGTACTACCTGCTCAAATGCAATATTCTTATCATAAAATACTAACACCGATGCCGAACTTAAATCTGTATTTGCCAAGCTAAACTTAATATGGGTAATAAACTTACCTACCTTATCTTTCAGTTCATCAGCAGTATAAAGAATAGTAGCGTAGCAGGTGACCAGTTTTGATGAAGCAGTCATTCCGAGAGCCAAACTTTCTGAATTTTTGTTCTGCCAGCTCAATTCCATCGCAGCCGAAGGCGATTGCCAAGTCAAAGAAAGATTTTTGTTCTCAAGTGTTCCTGTCAATGCATATGGAGCAGGAGTTTCATTCACAAATGGTTTCTCATATTCGAACTCAAAAGGAGTACAAGGAGCCGATTCCCAACCATTACTATAAACAGCACTTACTGTAAATGCATAATAACCATATGACAATTGCTCTGAAACATAAGAGGTTTCTTCGGTTTCTTTCACTAGTTCACCATTACAATAAACTTTATAGCTCTTGACTACAGGTTTATCACCTTCTGCGGCTCTAGTAGTTGCATACACATAATCTGCACTGGCAGAGACCATATTTTCCTCAACATTCTTCAGATTTTCAACTTTGATAGTCATCTTCTGCAAAGATGGAGTTGCAGAACCCTTCATCAACATCTTAGTAGTAGTCTTATCTTTAGCAGACTCAACCACTGCACCAATTACTACATTATTGTTGTTTACTGAAGAACTTACCATAGAGAAGTTATTCCACTTAGTACCGTCAAAACTATAAATGGCGCCACCAGTCTTCAAAGGACCGCCGTCAAATACCAATGCACTAACCTTATCACCACATATCAAATGATAAACAAGGGTCAAATCTTTTTCGGCTGAAATAGTGACCGGAGCGTCAAAGGAAACAATAGTCATTTCCTGAACAGGAAGGGTAGCCAAATCTACCACCTTCTTTGCCAGTACTGTTTTCTTATTTTCCAATAAAAGTACTTCCAAAGACTTAACTTCAGCACCGATCATAATGTTAGCTCCCGTAATCTGGCGACCTACATAAGGTGCCAATTCTTCGGCTGCAAAATTTGTACCATAATAAATATCCACATCATCACCTGTATTATCCAGTCCCAATACAAATTGGGCTTCATCATAATGTTTCAATTCAACAGCATCCTGACTCCATGCAAAAGAAGCAACTCCATCCTTGAACGACTTTTCAAGAAGCATAGGTGCAACGTATTCATCAGGCAGACTAAATGTAGCAGTTGTTCCAACTCTCGGTGATTTTTTACCGTCTTTATAGTTAGCAACAACAGAATAAGTATAAGTACCCGGAGCCGGAGATTCATCCGTATAGGTTTTCTCTGTGATACCAGTTGCTATCTGTTCATCATTACGATATACATCATAGCTACTCAATTCAATCGTTTTAGCATCCGAATCAAGAGCCTTAATATCTGCACTCAACATCCAGTTGCTGGCAACCTTCGCAGTAGAAAGCAACGACCACGAAGGACTGCTTTCATTAAATGCAGACTTAGGAGTTGAAGTAGAGTAATAATTACCACGTTTATCTACTGCAGGTCCTTTATCCACACCTGCCGGATGACCTGACTTCACGTGAGTAATATAGTAGCCCATTCTATAATCGCTACCCAACTGAATCTTTATAGGAGTAGCCAAAGAGAATTTAACCCATTCTTTTAGTTTTACGGAAGCTACCGTTTCGGCAGGAACATCTTCCGAATAAATAATCGTACCATCTTGCATCACAAATAATTTCATGGTAATGACAGCCTCATTAAACATCACGTTTAAGGCCGTAATCTCATGATTACTATATGAAGCCAGTTCTTCAGCTGTAAAAGCATTCGCTACCCAAATCTTCGGGCTGGAAGTTGAAGTTCCACCAATACCAGTTCCGAGTTCGCCTGTAGACCAGGTCAAAGGATTCTGCAGAATGATAGGATCATTCCATGTCAACGTAGCTTTCATTCCCTCAACAGAAGAAGTCAAGTTAGTAATAGCCGGACGAACATCATTTGCGTCTTCATTGGTCAGAAGCAAAGGATAGGATTTTAGCTCTTCTGTTCCATAACATGCCGCCGCCGTATAAGTATATTCACCTCCCGGTTCATGTTGCAAAACACAAGACGTCTCAGTCAGCAACTCTGCATTTACCTTCACATCGTTACGATATATATTATATCCATCCGGTTTTGTAACTTTTTCTTTCTCAATATGTGCCGTAACCAGGAAATTTCCTCTTCCGTTATTTTTCCAATTCTTGCCGTCATAAGAGTACAAGTCACCTTTACCAGAAATTGCCGGTCCACGGTCCATAATGGCTACAAAATCGATATTTGTTCCATGCTCAATCTTTGCAACTACCATCAGGTCAACATCAGCATGAATCGTATAAGGTTTATCAAGCTTTACATGAGCCATGGTATTCAGTTTCTGAGTACTGATATCAACAGGCTGTTCATTAACCAATTTACCATTCTCATACAGCTGTACTGTTACAGCAAATACCGGACGATAGTGAAAATAAAAAATAGAATCAATAATCTGTTTATCGAATTCTTTCAGATCAGTAGCCGTGAATTTGTTCGCCATATAAATAACGGCCAGCCCCCCATCTGTACTAATTCCACTTTCACCATCATAGTCATCGTCACTGTGCCATTGTAATGTGGTTGCTTCAACGGGGCTTTTCCACTGCAAAGAGACCGTAGATAGCAAGCTCTCTCCTCTCAAAGTATGAGGAGCTCCTTTTTGGGCAGACACATAGCTACATGTCAGCAAGATGCCCAACAAAAAAAACAATTTAAGAGTAATATTTCTCATAAGCAATAAAATTGTTCTCAAGAAGTATATACTTCTATGAGATAGTTAAACTTCAAAAGCAAAACTATGAAAACCATCGCTTCCATCGGTAGAAAACAATATAGATAAATGATAGACAAAACCTTTTTTTTTCTATATTTGTCGCATGAAAAAGGCACTTACACTATACTTTTTATTATTTCTCTTTCAAATTCCGATACAAAGCAATGAGCTTTATAAATGGAAACCTATCCATAAGGAGTTTGACGAACTGGTTTTGCAATTAGAGAATCTGACAAAACAATATTACGATTGTATGGCTTATTATCCGATTGTGGAACGTATGTATCAGATTGCAGAGAAAGAAAAGAACTCGAACCTCATAGTCCGAGCTCAATATTGGGATGCCTCATTGTTGTTTGACACCAATATAGATAGGTCTGATTCGCTAGTAAAACAGGCGCTACGGAATGTCAATGCTACGCTTTACAAATATGATGAAAAGCGGCTTCTATATCTGACAGGACAAATCTTATCAAAGCGAAACCAGTATCCGCAAGCATACCGGATACTTAAAGAACAAGAGAAGTATTTTACTGAAATAGATGATAAACTTTATGCAGGTAATGCTATGACTTCAATAGGTTCTATCTTAAGAAGAATCGGCGAGTACAATGATGCACAAAAGTATTATCTTAAAGCAGATGAATGGTTTAAAAGGGGCCATTTAATTGAGAAAGAAATAAAAAACCGAAGTAATACGGGGATTACTAAATATCATTTAGGCTATCCACAAGAAGCTGTCCGAGACCTAAGTGCACTATTAGAGGACACAATTGCCCAAAGAGATACTGTTTTCTTGGTGAATGCCCTTACTTCCTTATATTTTGTGTCTGATTCTTTATATAAAAAGGAGAAATATGCTCACCGGGCCTATGAATTGTCAAAGCATATATCGAACAAAACAGCCCAGACTTACAGTCTCATTAATGTTGGTGCCTGCTATATATATAAAGGTAAGAACGACTCTGCACTAATCTATTACCACAAGGCGTTACAACTGGCCGAAAAGAATAAAGATACTTACTCCATTACTCATTCTTATTACGGATTATCTGCCATTTATGCGCGGTTACAAATGCCAGACAGCGCATATTATTATCTAAAAACTTACAATAAAGCTAAGGAAGAAGCTACAGGATACGATAAAACCAATGAGATCAACCGATATGAAATGAAAATAGCTATCAAACAATATGAAGATGAATTGCAAGAAGCATCGGAACGTATTGAAGCCCATAAAAGATTGATTATCACTATAATTTTGATTGGTATCATAATCTGTAGCGTAATTGGCTACATATTCTGGCTTTTACAAAAAAAAGAGAAGATTGCTAAATTACTGAAAGAGTCCGAAAACCGTGAACTAAACGAGCGGCTGCAACGGCAGCAACTCCAAAATGAAAAATATCAAATGGAAATAAACCTTAAGAACAGAGAATTGACTTCTAATTCAATGATTGCAATTGAGAAGAATCAGATGTTAAGGGGATTATTGAAACAAATAGAAGAACTGGAAGAAAAGAAAAAACTACCGGCAAAGGAAAGCAGGACATTGAAACAACATATAAAATCACATCTGGATACAGAGGACGAATGGATGTCCTTTAAACACCATTTTGAAGAAGTACACCCCAATTTCTTTAAAAAGTTATGCACTGCCCATCCTAATTTATCAGAGAACGAACTTCGCCTGTGTGCATATGTACGTATTGGCATGGAAGCCAAACAAATAGCCCAGATGCTTTCCGTCTTGCCCGAAACCATCAATACAAGCCGCTATAGGATACGTAAAAAGATGCAACTGGCACAAGACGTTGTTCTGGAAAACTACTTGCGGGATATCTAATTTTTATTTTATTTGTTTTCCACATTCTGCTTACCACCAATTTCTGAAGGCTGGTAGTAAGCAGATTAATAAAATATGTATCTATTCTTTTTCGCCATATGCCAAATCTCCTGCATCCCCCAGTCCCGGAACGATATACGAATGGTCATTAATCTCCGGATCGATGGCTGCACACCATATTGTAGTCTTGTCTGCGGGAAGTGTGCCAGCAATGTGTTCCACAGCCTGACGACTGGCAATGATGGAAGCGACATGTATTTCCGCCGGATGTCCTTTCGTCAACATAGCCTGATAACTCAGCTCCATACTACTGCCGGTTGCCAGCATAGGGTCTGTAATTATCAATGTTTTCCCGTCAATGCGGGGTGAAGCAATGTACTCGATATGAATATCAAACTTTAGCGTATCCTTATACTTTCGGTAAGCGGAAACGAAAGCATTCTCCGCACCATCAAAGTAACTTAGGAAGCCTTGATGAAAAGGCAATCCGGCACGCAAAATGGTGCTCAACACCAACTCGTTATCCGGGGTCTGCACAGGTGCTATCCCCAGCGGAGTCTGGATATTCTTCTGAGAATAGGCAAATTCCTTACTCATTTCATACGCCATAATCTCCCCGATACGTTCTATGTTTCGGCGGAAGCGAAGGCGGTCGCTCTGTACTTGCACATCCCGTATCTCGGCAACATACTGGTTCAGGATGGAATTTGTCTCGGCAAAATTGATTATCTTCATGATAGTTTATTGAATTATTATGCGCAAAGTAAACGATTTCTTGCGCAATTTGCAACATTCAGTTTGCAGATATTGTTATGGAGTTATAAAAGACTTCTCATTAAAGAAAAATTTCTCTAATCGGACGTTTGTTTCGAAAGAAAATACTACTTTTGTACGCGAAAAACAAGGGGCTGTTTGGAAGACAACCTGATTCACATTGATTTCCCCTTGAAAAGACTAAGGTAAAAAGAAATTAGCAAGAGATTAATAAACCAAATACCAAATTTTAAATCATTAAAAGAAATGGCAAATTTAGATTTAAGCAAGTACGGTATCAAAGACGTGAAGGAAATCATCCACAACCCGTCTTATGATGTACTTTTCGCAGAAGAAACCAAACCGAGTTTGGAAGGTTTTGAAAAAGGTCAGGTAACTGAACTGGGTGCTGTAAATGTTATGACAGGTATTTATACCGGTCGTTCTCCTAAAGATAAATTCTTCGTTAAGAATGAAGCCAGCGAAAACACTGTATGGTGGACTTCTGACGAATACAAAAACGACAACAAACCTTGCTCTGAAGAAGCATGGGCTGACTTGAAAGCTAAGGCAGTAAAAGAATTGAGCGGCAAACGTCTGTTCGTTGTTGATACTTTCTGCGGTGCTAACCCTGCTACTCGTTTGAAAGTACGTTTCATCATGGAAGTTGCATGGCAAGCTCACTTCGTAACTAACATGTTCATCCGCCCGACAGCTGAAGAACTTGCTAACTACGGTGAACCTGACTTCGTATCTTTCAACGCTTCTAAAGCTAAGGTTGACAACTACAAGGAACTGGGTCTGAACTCTGAAACAGCTACTGTATTCAACCTGAAGACTAACGAACAAGTTATCCTGAATACTTGGTATGGCGGTGAAATGAAAAAAGGTATGTTCTCTATCATGAACTATCTGAACCCGTTGCGTGGTATCGCTTCTATGCACTGTTCTGCCAACACTAACATGGAAGGTACTGACTCTGCTATCTTCTTCGGTCTGTCCGGTACAGGTAAGACTACTTTGTCTACCGACCCGAAACGTCTGTTGATCGGTGACGATGAACACGGATGGGACGACGAAGGTGTATTCAACTACGAAGGTGGTTGCTACGCTAAGGTTATCAACCTGGATAAAGACAGCGAGCCCGATATTTACAACGCTATCAAACGTGACGCTCTGTTAGAGAACGTAACTGTTGCTGCTGATGGTAAGATTGACTTCACTGATAAGAGCGTTACAGAAAACACTCGCGTTTCTTATCCTATCTATCACATCAACAATATCGTTAAGCCGGTTTCTAAAGGTCCTCACGCTCACCAGGTAATCTTCCTGTCAGCTGATGCCTTCGGTGTATTGCCTCCGGTATCTATCCTGAACCCGGAACAAGCTCAGTACTACTTCCTGTCTGGATTTACAGCTAAATTGGCTGGTACAGAACGTGGTATTACTGAAACGACTCCGACATTCTCTGCTTGCTTCGGTGCTGCTTTCTTGTCACTGCACCCGACTAAATATGCAGAAGAACTGGTTAAGAAGATGAATAAAGTTGGTGCTAAAGCATACTTGGTTAACACAGGTTGGAACGGTAGCGGCAAACGTATCTCTATCAAAGATACCCGTGGTATTATCGATGCTATCCTTGACGGTTCTATCGACAAGGCTCCGACTAAGGTTATTCCGTTCTTCGACTTCGTTGTTCCGACTGAATTGCCTAACGTAGATCCGAAGATCCTTGATCCTCGCGACACTTACGAATGTGCTTGTCAGTGGGAAGAAAAAGCAAAAGACCTGGCTGGTCGTTTCATCAAGAACTTCGCTAAGTTCACTGGTAACGAAGCTGGTAAAGCACTGGTTGCTGCTGGTCCGAAGCTCTAATCTGCATAACAACAGTTTAGATATATACGCGAAAGCGGCTCTTGACAATCAAGAGCCGCTTTTCTTTTTTTAAGAAACCTATATCATTGATAATCCGAAAGTTTTAGTAGCTTTGTCCAAACCAATAATCAAGCGAAGCAATATGAAAAGTATCAAATTGATGTTAGTAGGCGCCAGCCTGTTGTTGTTCTGTGGTTGCGGTGCGCAAGTGCAGAAAGAGAATGAAGCCACGAGTGCAAATGAAAGTAAAGAAAATGCGGTAATTGAAAACATGATGTCACGCCGCAGTATCCGTAAATACAAACCACAGCCTGTGAACCGGGACACCATGCAGATTATTCTGACCTGCGGTATTAATGCCCCCAATGGGCAAAACAAGCAGTCGTGGGAAATACGCGTAGTGGATAATCCGGAATTCATCAACGGGATAACCGAAGTTTATAAAAAACAGAATCCCAAAGCTGCGGAAGATCCTAATTTCAAGAACATGTTCCGCAATGCCCCTACGGTGGTATTCATTGCCAATGATAAGTCTTATGACATGTCACAAATAGACTGCGGCTTGCTGGGTGAAAACATGATTCTCTCAGCCTGGTCTATGGGCATAGGTTCTTGTTGTTTAGGAGGACCGACACGATTCATGACATCAACGCCGGAAGCAGCCGACTATCTAAAGAAGCTGGATATTCCCGAAGGATATCAATTGCTCTATTGCATCGCATTCGGTTATCCGGATGAAACACCGGCGGCTAAACCGAGAAATGCAGAGAAGATTAAATTCATAGATTAAAAGAGAATATAAAACTAAAAAAGGAGTGCCCTACCGATTACAGCAGAGTACTCCTTTTCTTTATATATCAGCTATTTTTAGCTCTTATTTGCACGTTTACGCTCTATCTCATCCAGGATAACCTTACGCATACGCATCGCCTTCGGGGTCACTTCCACATATTCATCCTCCTTGATATATTCCAGCGCCTCTTCCAAAGAGAACTGCACGGGTGGAATCAGACGAACTTTATCATCCGAACCGGAAGCACGCATATTCGTCAGTTTCTTGGATTTCGTTACATTAATCACCAAGTCATTGTCGTGAGAATGTTCACCCACTACCTGTCCGGCATAAACATCTTCTTGCGGGAAAATGAAGAATTTGCCACGATCCTGTAACTTATCAATGGCATAAGCAAAAGCCGTTCCTGCCTCCATAGCAATCATGGAGCCATTGGTACGACGTTCGATTTCACCCTTATGCGGCTGATATTCTTTAAAGCGGTGTGCCATGATAGCCTCACCGGCAGAAGCGGTCAGTACATTTGTACGCAAACCGATGATACCACGTGAAGGCATATTAAATTCCAGATTTACACGTTCGCCTGCACTTTCCATTTTCACCATTTCACCTTTACGGCGGGTTACCATATCAATAATCTTGCTGGCATATTCTTCAGGAACATTCACGGTCAATTCTTCAATCGGCTCACATTTCACACCGTCAATCTCCTTAAAGATAACCTGTGGCTGGCCAACCTGAAGTTCATAACCTTCGCGACGCATGGTCTCAATCAATACAGAAAGATGGAGTACACCACGACCGGAAACAATCCATTTCCCGTCCTCTTCACTCTTACGCACGCGCAAGGCAAGGTTCTTATCCAATTCCTTCGTCAAGCGGTCGTGGATATGGCGTGAAGTAACAAACTTACCGTCACGACCAAAGAAAGGAGAATCGTTGATGGCAAACAACATACTCATGGTCGGTTCATCTATAGCGATAGGCTCCAGTGCTTCCGGCTTTTCATAATCGCAGACCGTATCTCCGATTTCAAATCCTTCGATGCCTACCAACGCACAGATATCACCTGAAGAAACTTCAGACGTCTTTGCGCGTCCCAGACCTTCAAATGTATGCAGTTCTTTAATTTTCGACTTAACAATGCTACCGTCACGTTTTGCCAGAGATACATTCATACCCTCTTTAAGTGTACCACGATGCACACGGCCTACGGCAATACGTCCGGTATAAGAAGAATAATCCAAAGAAGTAATCAACATCTGCGGAGTACCTTCCAACTGCGTGGGAGCCGGAATATTATCGACGATGCAATCCAGTAGCGCGAAAATATTATCGGTAGGCGTCTTCCAATCCGTACTCATCCATCCGTTCTTTGCAGAACCATAAATAACGGGGAAGTCCAATTGATTTTCTGTAGCCTCCAGACTGAACATCAGGTCGAACACCATTTCATATACTTCTTCCGGACGGCAGTTTGGCTTATCCACCTTATTCACTACAACGATAGGTTTCAGACCAATCTGTAAAGCCTTTTGCAACACGAAACGTGTCTGGGGCATCGGACCTTCGAAAGCATCCACCAACAGGATACATCCATCCGCCATGTTCAATACACGTTCCACTTCACCTCCGAAGTCACTGTGTCCCGGAGTATCAATGATATTGATTTTAGTTCCTTTGTAATTGATAGAAACGTTTTTGGAGAGAATCGTTATTCCTCGTTCACGTTCCAAGTCGTTGTTATCCAGCATTAATTCACCTGTGCTCTGGTTGCTGCGGAACAGATTTCCCGCCAAGAGCATCTTATCGACAAGCGTCGTTTTCCCATGGTCAACATGGGCAATGATTGCAATGTTTCTAATATTTTGCATACAATACCTATATATTTGGCTGCAAAGGTACGAATTTTGCATTAGATATGAGTGTAGCAAGAGAAAAATTTCATTGAATATCATTGTAGTATAAAAGTTTATCCCTATCTTTGCACCCTCTTAAAAGAACATTTATATATCAATTTAATTAAAAGTTATGTATTTAGACGCTGCTAAAAAGCAAGAGATCTTTGGCAAGTACGGAAAGTCTAACACTGATACTGGCTCAGCTGAGGCCCAGATAGCTTTGTTTTCATACCGTATTTCCCACCTGACTGAGCACCTGAAGCTCAACAGAAAAGATTATAGTACTGAAAGAGCCTTGACAATGTTGGTAGGAAAACGCCGTGCGTTGCTGAACTACCTGAAGGATCGCGACATCGCAAGATATCGTGCCATCGTTAAAGAGCTCGGTCTGCGTAAGTAATCCGTTACTTGCAGCAAAAGCATTAAGAAGGGAAGCCATTAAAAAGCTTCCCTTTTTGTTTTTAGAAATACGACATACTTAATCAATACATAGAAAACAAAAACTATAGAAGTCACTTTCACCGCGAATTATGCCTTCTATAGAAGAGCATTCCGTAATGAAAGCAGTATATCTCAGATTCATACAATATGAGCGATTAATACAACACACGTCTTTTTATAAAAATGCATTCCAGGATATTTGATGAATAAATAAAGGATAGAAATACCCTATCCCCGCATATTCTTCCGCATTTCCGGGCAGTTTATGCAAAAAAGGGTTACTACTTACGGATGAAAAGGTTACTACTTACGGTCAAAAGAGTTACTACTTACTGGTAACACACTTATTTGTATCATGGCTTAGACTTATCGGTATACTTTTCAGGGTATATTTCAATCTAAAAAGAATGTAATCATTTCGATATTGCACTATCAATCTGCCCTTTGCCATTTTTTAGTTGCTTGCTTCTGCATTTATGGGTTGCCGGACGAATATAACACATTCTCAGCCAACAAAAAATACAATTTGTCAGAATGGTAAATTCAGCAATATCAATTCTGTGAAAGCTTATACCCAACTTTGGGAATAGTGATTAGATCCAGCGATTCATCTTCCGATAAATACTTGCGGAGTTTAGCAACGTAATTATTCAGGCTTTGCTCATTACCATAACCGCCTTCCCACAATTCCTGCTCTATCTGTTCGCGGGTTACGGCCCTATCCATGTTCAACATCAGAAGTTTCAATAGTTTACCCTCAAAAACACTAAGTTTCCTTACCACTTCTTCTCCTTTCATCAACAGATTATCTTCAGCGTTCAAAGTAAACCTCCCGACTTGCATAGGCTTTGTATGGAAAGTAGACGTATGCCTGCTTATATAAGCTATCAATTCTTCAATTTCAAAAGGCTTTTTCAGATAGGCCACTCCACCGGCATTCAATGCTCTGACAACCTCAGAGGCATCTATGTGAGAAGAAACAAACAGAATTGGGATTTCCGGTGCGATTATCTTTAATTCGGGAGTAATATCAATCCCGTTTTTATTCCCTATTTCCACATCGAGTACAATAATATCAGGAGTCAGTTCCTGAATAACAGGCTTAATAGCAGTCAAAGAGGTTTGATAATGTACCTCATATCCAGAATCCTCCAGAGCCATTGTGACTATATTTCCTAATGCCACATCATCATCTACAAACAACACCTTAATTTTATCCATAGTTACGTTATTTTATTTTGGTCAAAGGAATAGTAAACGTAAATATGCTGCCTTCCTTCTCAGCACTCTTTACCTTTATATTTCCTCCATGTTCGTTAATTATATATTTTGCCTGCGTTAGTCCTATACCATAACCTTTCTGAACGCACTCCTTGCTCCGGGGAACCTGATAGAACTGCTTGAACAAATCTTTCTGATAGCAGGGTGCAATACCCCAGCCATTATCCTCTACGGAAACCTGTAACACCCCTTCCTTAATTGACAATGATACCTCAACCGCCACTCCTTCATCAGAATATTTCAGAGAATTCTCTATCAGATTCCTGGTTACATTCTCTATGTACATTCCGTCAGCCGATATACGGAAACCTTCCGGCAGTTCATTAACAATCTCAATAGTGTGAGACTTTCCACGGTAAAGCATATCCAGTTCCTTCTTTACCCGTTCAACTAAGGCCAGAACGTCAATTTCCGTTTTATTCAATACAATTTTTTTCCGATCTCTTCTTGCCACCACCAGCATAGATTCGATATTATATACCAGATGTTTAATTCCCGACTGACTAACTTCTATATTTCCCTTTTTCTTTAAGTCTGTCTCATTCATCTTAAGCCAACTAAGCATAGCTACAACGCTATTCAAAGGAGCCTTCAAATCATGTATCGTACCGTTTATACTTTCCTCACGCTTACGCAGTAGTTCCTCCTTGCGACGTATCACTACCAATTGGTATATCAGAGAGAACAATGCCACCAGCATAAAACAAGCAGAGAAAGCAAGCGTCCAAATATGTAGTTTGACAAAAGAGGCCATCAAGATATCTGCCTTCACTTGCAAATATTGTAAACCTTTAGTTCCTATCGGATAAAGCCCCGAAGCATAATTAGATTTTCCATTATTCAAGCTTCCAATAGAATCGATTACGAGCTTATGCTTATCATATAAAAGGATTGTATGACAAGGAGAGTCTTCCAAAGCATTGACAAATATACTATCTAAAACTTGCAGTTCTAAAGGGAAACCTCTTTTTTGTGCTATATCTTGCCTTAATTGGGAAATTATTTCCCCCGTTGTTTTTCCAATCCCATTTTCCCTCGCAACATCAACATTTATAGTATCACCAGCTATCGATCGCCTTCTTAAGCTGTCAGTTTCTTCCGGCAACATATCCGAAACTGGTTTTGCATATAAATACTGATGAGCTTTGGGAGACTTCCCTTCTTCTTTTAGCGAACGCAAATGTAATTCCTTATCCAATGCTATATGTACAGCATCATTTACCTTAATTATATACTCATCAAAGTAACGGTTATATAAGTTTTTCAAGTAAACAGCTTGTAAACAAACAATTGCCAATGCAGCAACAATAGTTATATAATAATATTTTTTCATTATTCAATACAGAGTTCGATGCAAATATAATCAAAGCATACGAAAGTTATTATACAATGATTATTTTTTTGTTATAAACCCTCCGAGAAAAAGGCATTTACTTTGCAACATCAAAAAAAACAAATATGAAAACAATAGAATTAGAAAAGTTATCAGAAAATGAAATGTTACAAATAAAAGGTGGCGAACAGTCAACCGGAAAGTGGATTTATATTGATGGAGAGTGGATTTATATCAGTACTTTCGGTTTAGGAGAAGAAGATAACTAATAAACGGGTCTTATATCCACCCATATCAATGATTATTCTTTCGGACGAATCGCGATAGTCCGGCTAAATAGTACAGGCCTCAACTGTATAAAATATGAGGAGTGAATGTCGAAAAGCTTACGAGTAGACAAAAATCACTAATTTTTCATTATCATGGAACAATTTGTATCTGGTATCGAAATTCTTAAAGAAGACGAAATGTCATTGGTAAAAGGCGGAAAAGTCAGTACAACGACCACTACCACCACAACAACAGTAACCGACAGTAAGGGTAATACGTCTACAACGACTACCACTACTACAACGACTACTGTTACTAATGACTAAAATCTCCCAACAGATTTTAGACAAAGTGCAGGGAGAATTATAACTCCCTGCACACTTTAGTTTATAAAATATACAACAGTATGAAATTATACAATATTATTTCCCTTTTCTTATTCCTTTTATATAATGCTCAATCACTAAGTGCACAATCACTAAAAGGAAGAATTATAGACGAAAACCAAGAAGTTTTGTCATACATAAACATTGCAGTATATCAAATGGAAGATTCTGTCCTGATTGCCGGAACGATAAGTGATGAAAGCGGGCTGTTCAACTTCAGCGACATTAGACAAGGAAATTACAGGCTTAAAGTTTCTGCAGTTGGATATCAAACACATCAAATGAACCTGCAAGTACATGAGAAGGAGAGTATAAACTTAGAGGACATAATGCTGAAGCAAGATAATATTACATTGAATGAAATCATTATCAAAGCGAAGCAAAACCCACTATCGGTAAACAAGGGAAAATATATATTGAATGTAAATAAGTCAGAGCTAAAAAAGCAGGCAACAATATTCGATGTACTTTCATTTCTTCCGGGCGTAATATCATCAGAAAACGGTGTTTCTGTCATTGGGAAAGGTTCTCCATTGATTATACTGAATGGTCGTGAAGTACGCTCGCTCGCCGAACTGGAAGTCCTGCAGCCCGACCAGATTAAAGAAGTCAGCGTAGACAATCACCCCTCTGCAGAATACAGCTCACAATACAACAGCGTCATTCTTATCACCACAGTCGGTAAACTTAAAGACTATGTGTCTTCCCAACTTTTCCATACTTCAACATTTGCCCGCAAATATAATGACAGAGAAGGAGCTAATATCAACATTCTGCATGGGAGATGGTCACATTTCCTTTCTTACCAGATAAAGGATTACCGCTCCAAAGACAAAGCAAAAAACAGATATGAACTCTATGACTCCTCTACAAATAATTTGATTAGCAATAATAGTTCGGACAATCGTGCTACCGGACATTCTGATACCCACAATTTAATTATGAGTACCAGCTATAAATTTAATACTCAAAACAACCTTAACATCCAATATTCATTGGACTATGACAATAATCGCAATCATGCAAATACAGATGAAGAGACATCATTGAATAAAGAAACGATTCTCCATGCCACTGACCAAAATATAAAAAACAAGAGTCAGTTACACAATATCGAAGCGATGTTTGTCCACAAAGGGGCAGAAGGAGAATCCCTTTCACTGACTGGTGGATATATTTATTCCAAAGATGACCTTAGCAATTTGATAAATACGGATAAGACACAACTAAACCGGATTGACGGAAACAACGACTACAAGGTAGCAACCCTGAAAGCAGACTATAAAAGAAATATATTTGCCGATTATGAATTACAGGTAGGCGGGAAATTTGTCAATACCCACAATTCCGGTAGCTCCGAATCCTATAATCCAATCAATGAAAGCTACTTCTACAAGAACAAGACAATATTGAAAGATGGCATGCTTGCCGGTTATGTCACACTCAACCATCAGTTCAAAAGATTTTATGTATCAGCAGGAGTTCGTGCTGAATATATCAATTCCGACTATAGCCAAGACGGAGAAAAGTTATACAACAAAAAAGATTTCAATTTATATCCGACAATAGATTGTGAATACACAATCAATCCCAATGTTATTATAACAGGAGGGTATGAAAATAAAAGTAGCCGCCCGAGTTTCAGCCAACTATCTCCAATCATCCGCTACATCAATGCCATGCTATATGAGAAAGGAAACCCTGAGTTGAAGTTGATGAATTCACATAACGCATATTTAGCCCTTATTCTACACCGCAAATTCTCCATTGAAGCAAGTTATACCTACAAAAAGAATCTTTCAATGTATGTATTTCAGACCAATCCACAGGTAGAAGGCAGTCTTGTAAATAGTCCGGTAAATATAAACGCTTCCTATTATTTATTGACAACCAGCTATTCGGACAAATGGGGTATATATCGTTTTTCCTACAATGGTGCTATAATGTACGATGTGACTAAACTTCCATATCTGGGAAAGAAAGATAGCAACCTCCACCCCCGCTTCACTCTTTCCACAGTCAATCAGTTTGATGTATGTAAACAAACCATGCTCTTTTGCAATTTCAATGTATCTTCAAAGTATCAATCACTCGGTACTCAAATGAAGCCCGCTTACGACCTTACATTAGGAATATTGAAAACATTCTTCAAGGATAACAGACTTCAGGTAATCATTTCAGCCAATGATATTTTGCACAAGGCTCTGCCCAACTCAACCACTAACATCAATCACGTCTGGTCGCAAAAGATATTAGATCCGGACAGCCGGAACATTACAATCTCTATCAAATATAATCTGAATAGTTTCAGAAACATGTTCCAGAAGAATAAAGCTAATGCTGAAGAGCTCAATAGAATTGTAAACTGATAAAGCCCATAAAAAGTGTCTAAATTCCCTCTATCCATACAGCATGACTCCATGCAATGTGGCATTACCTGCCTGCAAATGGTATGCAAATACTATGGCAAAGAGTATACCTTCACGCAACTATCCGAACTATGCTTTGCCACCAACGAAGGAGTTTCCCTACTCGGTATCAGCCAAGCTGCATTGAAGTTGGGACTACAAGCCCTTTGCGGACGTGCTACGACGGAGCAATTACAAAAAGTACAACTCCCTTGCATCCTACACTGGAAACAAAACCATTTCGTCGTACTCTATAAAGTAAAAAGTCGGAGAAAAGGTTCCTTATACTATGTCGCCGATCCCGGAAAAGGAAAGATAGTCTATGCCGAGAAAGAATTCAAAGACAACTGGCTCAGCACCCAATCCAAAGGTGAAGAAAAAGGTGTAGCTATGTTCTTGAATCCTACACCGGCATTCAAAGAGTACAGCATGGCAGGAGAACAGCATGAAGGGAAACGCTCTTTCAGTTTCCTTTTCGGCTACATCCGGCAATACAAACGATACTTCGGACAAATTATCCTTGGCCTATTAGTAGGGTGTCTGCTACAGCTCATCCTACCTTTCCTCACACAAGCCATTGTCGATGTAGGTATCACCCACCAGAACCTCAAATTCATCTGGCTAATACTGCTGGGACAGTTGGTATTGACCATCAGCCGCACCACAGTCGATTTCATCCGCCGCTGGATATTGCTGCACATCAGCATGCGCATCAATATCTCGCTGGTGAGCGATTTCTTCATCAAACTGCTAAAGCTCCCCATGTCCTTTTTTGACACCAAACTGATAGGTGACCTCTTGCAGCGCATGGGCGACCACAAACGCGTGGAACAGTTTCTCACCACGCAGACGCTCTCCGTGATGTTCTCATTGCTGAGTTTTGTAATTTTCGGTATCGTACTGCTATGCTACAACACGATAATCTTTGCCGTCTTTTTATTAGGCAGCATCCTTTATGGAGTCTGGATTGCCACTTTCCTCCGCCGCCGCAAAGTGCTGGACTACGAATTATTTGAAAAACAAGCCATAAATAACAACAAAACCTACCAGTTCATCACCTCCATGCAGGAAATAAAACTGCAAGACTGCGAACAACGCCGCCGCTGGGAATGGGAGGATGTGCAGGCCGACCTCTTCGGCGTACAGATGAAAAGTCTGAAACTGCAACAAACACAAGAGGCGGGCAGCATCTTCATCAATGAAGTGAAGAACATTGTTATTACTGTTGTAGCCGCCACAGCCGTCATACATGGAAGCATGACACTGGGTATGATGCTTGCCGTGCAATACATCATCGGGCAACTCAACAGCCCCGTAGAACAGTTGATGAAGTTCCTCTATTCACTGCAAGATGTCAAGATAAGCCTGGAACGCATCAACGAAATCCACGAAATGAAGAATGAAGAAAACAACGGCAGGCAACTGACTGCGTTAGCGGATAAAACCGGAGACCTGAAATTTGAAAACGTTGACTTCAAATACGACCCCCATAATCTGCAGAAAACAATTGATAACATAAATCTGACAATCCCCCAAGGAAAAACAACAGCCATCGTCGGAGCATCAGGAAGCGGTAAAACAACACTCATCAAGTTGTTATTAGGCTACTATCCTGCTTTGAGCGGGGATATAAAAATAGGAGATACAAACATCAATGACACCAACCTCAAATGGTGGCGTCGCCAATGTGGCGTAGTGATGCAGGACGGAATCATCTTCTCCGAATCCATTGCCCGGAACATAGCGGTAGATGACGAAGAGATAGACGGAAACAGATTGTTGCGTGCCGTTGAACTTGCCAATATAAAAGGCTACATCATGGGCTTGCCCTTAAGATACAGTACGTTGATAGGGCAAGACGGCATAGGACTAAGCCAAGGACAGAAACAACGCATCCTGATAGCCAGGGCCATCTATAAAAATCCGGAATACATCTTCCTGGATGAAGCCACAAATGCACTCGATGCAGAGAATGAACGGGTCATCGTTGAAAACCTGTACGACTTCTACCAAGGAAGAACCGTAATAGTCGTGGCGCATCGCCTCAGCACAGTGAAGCATGCCGACCAGATTATTGTACTGGATAAAGGAAGAATCATAGAAACAGGAAATCATAATTCATTGATAGAAAAACGTGGAGCCTACTACAACTTAGTGAAGAACCAGCTTGAATTAGGCAATTAAAACAACAGGAGGATTTACCATGACAGATTATGAGAATATAGAACTGCGTAGCGAAAAAGTACGGAACATCATCGGAAAGGTTCCCCCTGAATTAGTAAGAGGAGGAACAGGCTTTATAGCCGCCATTCTTCTTTTATTAGTATTAGCCGCCTCTTTCATTCCGTATCCGGAGAGTATAAAAGCCAGTGTGAACGTAACATCCGTAGATGGCGACGATGTTATCGCAGAAGCGTTTATCCCCTACCACTACATCACAAAAATAAAAAAAGACATGCAGATGCAGATAGAAATGGATGGCTACAGAGCCAATACATTCGGCTACAGGGATGGAAAAATCACGCAAACCGTAGACAGCGTAATCATCCTGAACGGCAAACACTATTTCCGTGCTGCATTGAGGATAAGATCTCCTTTTCGTTATGCCATAAAAAAAGACATGGACGGATTTGCTTTCATTCTGATCTCCGATAAGAGCATCCTGCAATATATATTAAACAAATAAAAGCAATTTCCTAATTATCCGACAAACAGGACAATTACACCCGCTTCGTACCTTCTTCGCATCTCCTTCGTACCCTCCTCGTACCCCCTTCGCTCTTTTCGTCCCTCTATAGAAGCGAAGAAGACGCAAAGAAGGTACAGCCCAAAAGAGAAATGGAACAGAATACAAACAGGAGATATGTATAATCTCTTTTTATCCGGACGCTAAACTTTTCTCCGTGTATTGTTGCATCAAGTAAAAGTTTGTTTTATTTTTGCAGTTTAACAATACAATTTATAACCTAATAGGCGAAAAACATTATCAATTATGGATACAAGCAAGATTGTCGGAGAAAAAATCAAGTCGCTCCGTGAAAGCCAGTCAATCAGTATTGAGCAACTGGCCGAACGTTCCGGTTTAGCCGTAGAACAGATTGAACGCATTGAAAACAACATCGACCTGCCTTCATTGGCCCCGCTCATCAAAATAGCCCGCGTGCTGGGTGTACGCTTGGGAACTTTCCTTGACGACCAGGACGAAACAGGACCTGCTATCTGCCGTAAAACAGAATCCAAGGACACCATTAGCTTCTCTAACAATGCTATCCAGAGCCGCAAGCACATGGAATACCATTCCCTGTCCAAGTCGAAAGCAGACCGCCATATGGAACCTTTCATCATCGACGTAGCCGCTACGGAAGACAGCGACTTCGTACTTTCCTCACACGAAGGTGAAGAGTTTATTATGGTTATGGAAGGTATTATGGAAATCAGTTATGGCAAAAGCACATATTTGCTTGAAGAAGGAGACAGCATCTATTATGACTCCATCGTTCCGCACCACGTGCATGCTTACGAAGGCAAAGCAGCAAAAATTCTTGCAGTAATCTATACGCCCATTTAATAAATTGAAAATTGAAAATTAAAAATTGAGAAATAACTATGCTGTCATGCTGCATGGTATCTTTCATTTTTTAATTTTCAATTCTCAAGTTTCAATTTAATAACTATGTTATACGAAAGAACACTCGGCCAATGGCTGGAACACTGGGCAGAGACTACGCCCGATAAAGAATATATTGTTTATTCCGACCGTAACCTGCGCTTCACCTGGAGCCAATTCAACCGACGGGTAGACGACATGGCGAAAGGACTAATCTCTATTGGCGTAGGACGCGGAACCCATGTAGGCATATGGGCTGCCAATGTGCCCGACTGGCTTACACTGCTGTATGCCTGCGCTAAAATCGGCGCCGTCTATGTTACTGTAAATACCAACTATAAGCAAGCCGAACTGGAATATCTATGCGAAAACTCGGATATGCACACCCTTTGCATTGTGAATGGTGAAAAAGACAGCGACTTCGTACAGATGACTTACACCATGTTACCGGAACTGAAAACCTGCGAACGCGGACATCTGAAGAGCCAACGTTTCCCACACATGCGCAATGTTGTTTACGTAGGACAGGAGAAACATCGCGGTATGTACAATACGGCTGAAATCCTCCTACTGGGTAACAATGTGGAAGATGAATGTCTGAATAATCTGAAAAGTCAGGTAACCTGCCATGATGTGGTGAATATGCAATACACATCCGGCACCACCGGTTTCCCGAAAGGCGTTATGCTCACCCACTATAACATAACTAACAATGGTTATCTGACGGGAGAGCACATGAAGTTCACCAGCGACGATAAGTTATGCGTTTGTGTACCCCTCTTCCACTGCTTCGGTGTAGTACTTGCCACCATGAACTGTCTGACACATGGCTGTACGGAAGTAATGGTGGAACGCTTCAATCCGCTGGTAGTGCTTGCCTCCATTCATAAAGAACGCTGTACGGCTCTGTACGGTGTCCCCACAATGTTCATTGCCGAGTTGCATCATCCGATGTTCGACATGTTCGATATGTCCAGCCTGCGCACCGGCATCATGGCTGGCTCACTCTGCCCAGTGGAACTGATGAAGCAGGTGGAAGAAAAGATGTATATGAAAGTTACGAGTGTATATGGTCTGACAGAAACATCGCCGGGTATGACAGCCTCACGCATTGACGACCCGTTCGATGTCCGTTGCAATACCGTAGGACATGATTTTGAACATACCGAAGTCAGGGTTATCGATCCCGAAACCGGAGAAGAATGTCCGGTAGGTGTGCAAGGCGAAATGTGCAACCGGGGCTATAACAACATGAAGGGTTACTATAAGAATCCGCAAGCCACAGCCGAAGTAATCGACAAGAATGGCTTCCTTCACTCCGGTGACCTTGGTGTGAAAGACGAAGACGGCAATTACCGCATCACCGGACGCATCAAAGATATGATTATCCGTGGCGGCGAAAATATCTATCCGCGAGAAATTGAAGAGTTCCTCTACAAGCTGGAAGGTGTGAAGGATGTGCAAGTGGCAGGCATCCCATCGAAAAAATATGGCGAAGAAGTAGGTGCTTTCATCATACTGAAGGAAGGAGCGGATATACACGAATCGGATGTACGCGACTTCTGTACAGGCAAGATTTCACGTTACAAAATACCTAAATATGTATTCTTCATTGACGAATTCCCTATGACGGGCAGCGGCAAGATACAGAAATTCAAACTGAAAGATGTAGGATTGCAACTTTGCAAGGCACAAGGAATCGAAATAATATAAAGAATTAAATATAAAGAAACAGGCTGTACAATTAAGTTGCAGCCTGTTTCTATTTAACCACACATTATAATTCATCGGGCATGGGAACCTTTTGCCCGGTTGCCCTCACGGTAGGCATTGGGGCATCCCAACCACGAAGACGGGTACCAAGTTCTTTTGCCATTTCCCTCACTATTTCCAAATGTCGGGCAGCCAGATTGTTACGTTCACCAATATCTTCACGAAGATTATAGAGTTCCAGTTCGGCAGTATGCATACGATAGACCAATTTCCAATCGCCCTTACGGAGAGCACTCATGAAGTCGATATCATCCTGATCCTCAAAGCGAAGCTGATGAGGAAAATGAAAGATGATGCCACGCTCAGGGTCAATGCCCGAAATAGCTTCGGGAATTACAATAGCATTAGCCTCGCGTTGATTGGTAATCTTCCCACTTTTCTGAGCCTTAGCCACATACCGGGAACCTTTCTGAATCAGTTTCACTAAGCTCTGACCATCTCGTTCCTGAACGGTTTCGTATTTCTTCACCCCTGCCATTTCAAGGATTGTCGGGAACACATCTTCCGCCGAAACAGGCGTATTGATACGCGTTCCGGCACTAACCTTACCCGGCCAGCAAAAGAGCATAGGAACACGGATACCACCTTCATAAACCGATCCTTTCCCTTCACGTAACGGGAGATTCTGAGTATGAGGTTCCCCACCCTTCTCATTTCCTACACTATGTCCTCCGTTGTCGGAGTAAAAGATGATAATTGTATTGTCAGCCACACCTTTATTTTCCAGAAAATCAAGCACATCTCCTAAACTTTTATCCATGCCTTCCACCATGGAAGCATAGCGCGCCTGTCCTTCATCCATTCCGGCATCGAGGTAGGGCTGAATATAACGCTTATCCCGTTGAATGGGAGTATGATTAGAATAATGGGAAAAATAGAGATAGAAAGGTAACTTCTGCCTGATGGGATGTTCTAGCGTTTTGAGTGCTTCGCGGGTCATAGCTTCGGTCAGATGTACATCAGTACCATAATATTGTGACATATTTTGTACCGAACCATAATCACCCTTACCCGGTAAATTGCCAAAATTATCTTCGGGAAGATAGCTTTTGGGATGACCATTGCTCGAACCGGCAATGTTAACCACAAAGCCCATATTATAAGGATTTGAACCGGGCGTACCCGCAGGCCCCCAATGTGCCTTACCCACATGAATAGTATGATAGCCCGCATCACGAAGAATTTCAACCATAGGAGTTGCATAGAAGGTATGATTGAGCCCGTATGTTTCACGTTCCGGTTCGAGAGAAACGGGACAGAAAGCATTATAGTTCCACTCCGGATGAGCAAAAATATCATCGAGATTCTCATTGGTGGCACCAGGGTGACCGCCAATTGCATCCGGCACAATATCTTTATAGAGTGAAATAAACGACGTAATCTTCATGTGAGCAGGGTTCATGCCAGTCATTAGAGATGCACGTGTAGGTGTTGAAACCGGACAAGCATAAGCGTTTGTCATCATGACACCCATTTGAGAAAGACGCTCCATATTGGGCGTTTTAAAACGCTGGTTATTAGGGTATATTTCTTCACCGAAAGGCAGAGAAGATTCTGTCCACCCGAAATCATCTACTAAAAAGAAAACGATATTAGGGCGCTGTCCGGCATAGAGATTCTGTGAGAGAACTAAAGGAACGGCTAACGCCAAGCTGCATATTGATTTATTGATTTTCATATGTATTTATTTTTTAGACCATGAGTCACTGCGGAACGGAGTTGCCGGTAGCCCTTCCTTATTATAAAGATTCGCCCGAAAGAAATTCGCAAACGCATAACGTACCGCCACGGGCTCCTGCACCTGAGAGGAGGACACTTCAATGCGGTTACCGTTAATAATCGCTTTTGCAGGATAGAATTTCCGATCTGCACCGGCTATATAGAAACCTTCCACTGGTTCATCATTAGGCGTCATTAAACCATTATCTGCATAATCAAAACTCAGTATAAGTTTGCTCCCAGATAATTTCATAGACTTAAACAGAGGACCGGAACAGACAATATTCTTACCATATTGTTTAGCCAACGCCCATAAAGCTAATCTTTCTCCTGGAACACGTTTGTTGCGGGGATGGATATCAAGCGAATCGCCTACGTCAGTAGTAACCACCATGCCCAGATTCTTCAATCCACCCTGCCACGTTTGAAGCTGAGCTTCCCGGATACCGGCAGGCTGACCTTTGAAAGGAGCAATCTGAACGAAGTAAAAAGGCATGTCCGGTTGTTTCCACTCCTTACGCCAACTATTAATCATATTGGTAAATACCTGTTGATATTGCTCATAGCGCATAGCATTGGCTTCCCCCTGATACCAAATAGTGCCCTTGACGGTGTAACCCAGAATTGGTCTAATCATGCCGTTCCATAGTGTGGACGGAACTTTATAAAGTTTATTCTGTTTCACATTCTCTACTCCAAACTCATCGAACACATCTGCATAAAGTGGGTTATTTTCCATCACCTCCATTTTAGTCCATGACTCCACATGTGTATCACCTTTGGCTGA
Source organism: uncultured Bacteroides sp. (assembly GCF_905207245.1). Lineage (GTDB taxonomy): Bacteria > Bacteroidota > Bacteroidia > Bacteroidales > Bacteroidaceae > Bacteroides. Next base: position 138,678 of record NZ_CAJLKP010000002.1, read on the forward strand.
AAGAATGAGTCCGACAGGAATATGGAGTTCTTTGAAAAGACGTCGACCGAAAACAAAACCCACTGCTGAGAAATTATAAGCATGGTCCGCAGTACAAACAAGCCACTTCCCCTCACAATCATCACGTTCACCGTCAGGTGCCAGACAATAAGGCACGGTGAAGAGACGGATTTCAGGATAATTGGCGTCCTGTAGTTCTTTGTCGGCCCCTTCCATACCGGTTTGCCACTTCACATCTTTTTGTTTGCCAACCGGAAAAAGCATATTACTCTGTCCACCGCAAAGCCATACCTCACCAATCAAGATATTGCTGACTGTTACAGTGTTCTCTCCACTAACGGTAATCGACTGATTTTTCATCGTTGCACGAGGCGTTTTCAATTTCACAATCCATTTGCCATCTTCAGAAGCAACCGCAGTCATAGCCTTAGTAGCCCATGAAGGTTGAACAGTTATGACTTCACCCGGTTCTGCCTTCCCCCAGATATTAACTCTGGTATCTTGTTGCAAAACCATATTATCAGAAATGATAGCGGGAAGTGTTACTTTAGCCAACACAGGGCAACAAGTAACAACAGCCAACACCACCAATAATACCCATTGCTTTTTCATTACTCTATTCATTATAGTTAACCAATTCTTTTTTCTTTCCAATACAACAAACAAGGAAACTAATACTACCACCAACAACAACCCACCAAGGCCAAGCCAGCTTGAGAGTTGCACCGAATAAAGCTGTGCTCCACCAGCCCAAAATGCCGGGTTGAAGAAGCAGAACTACCAAACAGCCGGTAACCAATGCGGCTACCACACTATAAACATTGCCACGACGGGTCAAAACAGCACAAAGGAATATCCCCAACATACCGGCATAGGAGAAACTCATGATGCCAAGCGCAAAATCAACCAACGACTGATCGCCCGCTTCTTGCATCAAAGCAGCAATAATAGCAAAAGCCGTCAATACAATCCCCATAATGATTACAAGGAAACGTGATTCCTTCAACTCTGACTTAACTTTCACATTACCCTTATCGCGTTTTTGTCTCCAGGGAAGATAAAGATCGGAGAACAAGCTACTAGTCATTGAATTAATGGCCGAATTAAAGCTTGACAATGCAGCAGCAAGTAGCCCTACCACCATCAGACCGAGAACGCCCGTTGGCATGTGGTTGAACATATATTGCGGGAATACCTGACGGCTATCATTTAACATGTCACTCGGTGCGGTTGCACCAAGTAGCTCCGGACGTGAATAGAACACATACAACAACGAACCGATAATCATAAAGATCACAACAACGGGAAGAGAGATAACCTGAGAATATACAAGTGAACTTGCCGCCTTTTTCACAGACTTGCAGGTCAGCTGGCGTTGTACAAATTCCTGATCCGTACTATATTGTGCAAACTTAAAGATGGCGCAGGCAAAAAGAGCACCAATCAAATTATAGGGTTCGGTTAGTGACAACTTCGGATCAATCACCTGTAGCTTGTCACCGGACTCCGTATTTTCAAGCACATTGACAATCTCACCCAACGATAGCGGAATGGCACTAAATAACAAATAAATGGCAACCAGACCAGTACCGATTACGAGCAGAATTTGAATCGTATCAATATAAATCAATCCTTTTATGCCTCCAGCCATTGTATAAATTGTACTAACAATGCCAAGAATCACAATCGAAGCAATCAGGTTAGGAAACAATATATCATTATAAAGCATTACAGACACCGCAATGGCAGCAATGAAAAGGCGTGAGCCTGACGTAAGCAATTGCCCCAACAAGAACATGATACTGGTCGCCGTTTTAGCGCCATCACCAAAACGATTACCCAAATAACCATAAATGGTTATCGTATTGGCTTTATAAAGGGCAGGCAAAATAATATAAGCTGCCATTAAGCCACCAATTATCGCCCCAACACTAAGCATGATATAAGTAAAGTTACCGTCGAAAGCAATTTGAGGTGCGCCAACAAATGTACCGGCACTGATTGATGTTCCAACCGCAGCAAAAGCTACCAACCACGTCGGCATACTTCGCCCGCCAAGGAAATAATCTTCAACATTTTTATTTTTACGAGAGAAGAGGAAGCCTATCATTGTCAAGGCTCCCAAAAATAGAATTACTATAATCCAATCTAATAATTGCATGGTATCGGGTTTTAGTGTATTAATTACAGATATAAGGTCCATGAATGGAGGTCACAGCATAGTTGTCACTTGTATCATCGAGGGCATAGACATAAAATTCATTACCTCCGGGTTGTACGCGAATTACAATATGTCCCTGTTTGGCAGCCATCTGTTTGGTGTTAGGATAGGCAACAAGCGCTGTTGCAGGATGGAAGTTGGTTGAAAATACATCCTTCTTTCCTGGATAAGCCTTTGTCGCAGAAAGAATACGACGCAACACTTCAATATCCGGCTGCTGTGCCTTGCGATTATGAACGACAACGACCTGGGGCCGAAGAGCTTTGAGAAGTGTAACGCCCATCGCATCGTAATTCATGTGATGATTACTCTTACATGCTTCTACCGGACCCGTCACCGAGCCAACCGGCAATTCCAAATTCTGCCAGTCTAAAGTGGTTACGGCAGGCAGGTCTGCCCCGGTAAAGTAATCAAATTTGCCATAAGAAACACGAAAAACAATGGAACACTGGTTTTCATCCGGCCATTCACTTTTGGACAGTTGATCGGTGGGAATGAAATAATTACGCTCAATATCTTCAACCCCAGTCCACACACGTCCGTTGGCCGCTATATTACGAATTTCGAAAGTGGGATATTTAGCAGCATTATGAACAAGCACAAGCTGATCTTTTTTGCCAACTTTAAATTGTTCAATCTCCATACCATTTTTCTCCTTCTGCCATTTTATAAAATTCAAATAGTTCGGAAATGCTTTACTTATAGGCGCTATTGGATCGTTATAATCCGGCCAACCACGGTCAATAGCCTTCCTAAAGGGGATACAATCGCCCACACCAGATATACCGGTTAGCTGATAAGCCTTATTCTCCGCCCACTTGCATCCTTTATTAATTTCACCCATGTGGTCGATATGAAAGTGAGTCAGAAGCATATAGTCAATTGCCTTCTGTTTAGTTCCCTTCATGAAATGTGCAATATATTTTGCATAGGTTTCATAAGGAGCTATTTCTTCATTTGGTTTTTGTGGCACAATGTTGGGTGCTTTTTCTCGAATTTCACCGGCATCAACCAACATCGTAGTACCGTCGGGTAATATAAAGAAAGTACATTCCCCTTGTCCAGTGTTGATGGCATGAATATCAAGATAGCCTTCCTTCCACGCAGGTAATACCTTACCTATTTTTACTTCCTGAGCCCGGATAGTCATTGAAAAGAGAACTAATAATGCTATAACCGGTATTTTAAATGGGATATTCATAGTATCTTCTTGTTATTTTATTCAATAATAGCCTTTTGATTCAATATTTCTTTCCGAACCTCATTGCAAGAGAGATTACGGGGAGTACTTCCCGTTTGCGCCGCCAAGGCTGCCGCCACACCGGCTGCATGTCCTGTAGCTCCGCAAGTAGCCCCAACCCTGACAGTGCCGAGAGCCTCACGATCAACCGAGATACAACGACCACCAACCAGCAAATTATCAATCTTGGCAGGTAACAAACTGCGATAAGGTATTTGGAATGGAAGAGGTACATACATGTCATGCATACCGTTTTGATTTTTAGGAGGGTGCACATCAATGGGCCAAACACCCAATGCTATTGAATCTTCAAACTTGCGGTTGGATACAATGTCATTTTTGGTCATGGTATAGACCCCATCAAGCCTACGGGTTTCGCGAATGCCAATGGTGGCCGAAGTATTCATAATCCAACTGTTCTCAAAGCCTTTACAATGTTTTTTGTAATAGTTGACAATACGGTGAGCATCACTACGTGCCTCCATTTCAGCAGCAGTCAGCTCGTTTGCATTAACCGCCGATCCATAAACACGTGTCGTATTAACCCAAGGATAGTTTTTTCTTAAACCGCCAAACCAGGGACCACCAAAGCAAGGAAGTTCATCGGCCTCACAGGCATTACTGAGCATCTCACGGTCAATTCCGACATCTCTCCTTCGCGAGGTATATTCGGTTAACAATTCTTTCCCTAAGAAACCGGGATCGGGACCAAACGGTATTGTCAATTCATCTTCATAGCCTACACTTCCCTGTGGGTTAACTTCCGCAAGAAAAAAAGGCAATGTCATGGGCTGAAGTTCAGGTGATATATTAAATCCGGCTCCGGCACGCGCTATGACATCCCCATTTCCGGTACAATCCACTACGATCTTAGCCATAATTGCCTTACGCCCATCCACATTCTCTACAATGGCCCCCTTCACTTTATTCTCTTCAACAATGACATCGGCCATCCAGGTATGCAACAGACATCTTACCTGATATTTCAACAGTAGTTCATCAGCAGTCAGTTTCATAATCTCAGGGTCAGAACTCAGTACCCAACTACGGTTATTTTCAACTCCTCCCTTCTTTTCAGCCATCGCAATCCATTCACCCATAACACCATCTACACAACGGCGATAAGGACGCAACCAACTGTTGAACCCGGCCAATGTGATCACCAGCCCATTGGTCCACATGCCACCAAACGAGCCCATCGCCTCAACAAGCATGGTCGAAGCTCCGGCCTTGGCAGCACCGATAGCAGCACCGACACCGGCAGGCCCACCACCAACAACCAAGACATCAACGTCATTGATGACTTCTATTTGCCTTTCTTTTTCTGTATACGTTTTCATTAATTCCATGATGATATATGTTATAATAGTATTTTCAAAATTGTACGATTTTCAACATTAGTCTCTTAATTTCAGATTCATCAGAAAGCGACTTAACCTTAAATGCCGGAGAAGCATTATATATAAGAACCTGATGTTTAGCAATATCTTCGGTTTTCACATTAAAAACCTGATTTCCCAACTCAATTTCAACGTTTCCTTTCAGTTCAATCTCTAAATAGATTCCACCAAAGGTTACACAAGGTAACGGCTCGTTGAGTACTACCGTTTGTTCCTTTTTTAGTAATATACTCCCAACCTTAGTTATGACCGGGCAAATAAAATCCTTAATTTCGTGTTTATCAACCAAAAGGGTACCCTGACCGTTCAGGTCGGGAGCCAACAAATCCGTGGAAATGAAATTAATATCATTACGATTAATTTTATTGAAATGCACGAATTTGTCAGCATGTGATTCTCTCATAAGACCATGCGACTTGGCTAATGCAGCGTATCGGTCATACTCATTCTCATCAAAGCGGGAAGCACTAATAGCCATAATACAATCTCCTTGGTTCTGTATCTTTTCAAAGACAGTCTGATATAAAATTCCCATTAAGCGGACATCGTAAACTCCAAGATCTCGAATAATCTCATTAGCACGATTATTGGAAGTAATAACGTAATTTCCCTTTCCAAGCACTTCATCTGCAAGAGTGATTATATCTTTATAATGCCGACCAGTTTCATCAAGCAATTTAGGTTCAATAAATGTATAAAGTCCGTTCCGTTTACATTCGGTTAGAAATTCCCTTAATGTAGGTATCCGACTTCTCATTTCCGATTTATCAGCCTTTAAGATAAAATCCTGTTTCAGTTCTATAAGAGTCTTTGTTTGAACTGGAACTTGAACGGAAAGTATTGTTCCGTCAGCATTCAGGCAAGTACGATTTAGTGTACTATCATGCATCACTACCAAGTATCCATCAGCTGACAGACGTACATCGGTTTCAATAGCCTGAAAACCGGCGCGTTTGGCTAATGAGATAGCTTCCAAAGAATTCTCTCCGGCAATTGTGCCATACATATTGACACCTCGATGAGCTATAAAGACGCGCTGAGCATGTAATCCTGTTGTCCAACTACAGATTATAAAACAGAAAAAGATGAATTTCTTCATTGCTAATATACATTATTCACTGAAAATAAGTAGCAGAACTCCAGATATTTTTCCATACTACCATTAGCTCTGCCACTTATATCATTCTTTAGATAAAACAATTCATGAACTAATATCCTGGATTCTGAGTCATATTAGGATTAATCACCAGCTCTTTTGCCGGGATAGGCCATAAATATTGTCTTTCAGAAAAAGCTCCCTTAGAACAAACCTGTACATAGCCATCGCTTACCATTTTTGAAAAATCGGCAATACCATCTTCATCTATTTCTGGAGCATAAGGCCAGAACCAATGTCCCGGTTTTACCACTTTATCTATCAATTCATTTCCGGGATAGAGTACTCCACAGTTTGGTTTATTCAGCGCTTTTTGAGCTAATCCCCAACGAATCAAATCGTAATAGCGAAGCCCCTCAAAGGCCAACTCAACACGCCGTTCACGACGAAGAACCGTTCGGAGTTCTTTCTGATTAGTTGTTGTAATAGCAGGATAATTAGAAACATCACTCAATTCCACGCCATAGGCACGTGCACGCACCTGATTAATAGCATCCAAAACGCTTTGGTCAATCTGGTTCAACTCAATCTTAGCCTCAGCATAGATCAAAAGCACATCGGCATACCGGATAATTATCAGGTCATTCTCGGGGGTAAAGTTGGTATCGGGTCCCCACGTTCTGTCAACTGACTTTCTCCACACCAAACCGGTAAAGGAAGCAAACTGAGCCCTGGCACGAGTATCACCGTTATTCACCAGCTTCCCTGTTGAATAGTCCATTACTTTAGTAACCTCCGGATGAGGGTTATATTCATAGCCAACGAACTCACTTCCAAATTCCACGATCGAAGCTGTGCAGCGAGGATCTCGATTCTGAAAAGGATTGTGAGAATCAAATAGAGGCGACTCATCAATCAACTTACCATCGGTACACTCGTAAGCTGCAAGTAGTGCCCACGAAGGAACCTTGCTCGAAAAACCGCCCGCTGTACGTGGGTAGTAGCTTTTTGCATCGCCGATATTACCAATCAGGAGAGCAGTTGAACGAGGCAATAAAAAGATTGACTCTTCAGCATTCTTCGTATAGAATAAATCTCCATAATCTTTATGAAGCTTATAAACACCCAGATCCATACACGCTTTTGCTGCTGTAGCAGCGATCTCATAATCACCGAAATACAACGCATAGCGTGCTTTCAATGCCAAAGCGGCACCTTTGGTTGCTACCTGTTTTCCGGTGTAAGAAGCCGGAAGATGTTCAGCAGCATAATCAAAATCATCATAAATGATTTTAATCACATCGGCTTTAGGTGACCGTGCCATTTTAGATGCGGCTTCAATAGTTAACAGATCCTCCACATAGACTACATCACCAAAAGCAAAGACCAGCATAGCATAATGTGCAGCACGTGAAAAACGTGCCTGGGCTTCATAGGACAACAGAGTAGCCTCATTGATTCCATTTTCACGACCACGATCCAAATTAGCGATGATAGCATTGGAACGGGCAATGGCTTTGTATTGGTTGGTATAGAATGTTGCCAGCTCAACACTACCGGACGTATTTGTTTCACTGTTTAACGTTCCATCGACAATGTCAGGACCGGCAACGTCACGATAAAGGTAGTCATCAGACCAAGCTTCTTTGGCAACAGGCCAAAATGCAGTGCGATACAAATCATTCACCGCCATTTCATACTCGGTTTCGTTACTGTACCAGGTTTCACTTGAACCTTGGTCTAGTGGATACAAGTCTAAGCTGTTGCACGATACCAATGAAAGTGCAAATACTGTCAGTATAATATATATATTTTTCATTGCTCTAATCCATTAAAAATTAATATTCAGACCAAACAACACCGAAGTGGTCATAGCATAAGAGGTAGTTCCGCGTTCAGGATCCCAACCGTCAGGATAATGACTCAGACAGAACAGGTCATTGGCCGATACATAGAAACGAACCCGCTCAATTTTAGCCTTTTGCGTAAGGCTTGCCGGAAGGGTGTATCCTAAGGTAATGTTTTTCAAGCGAAAGTAACTACCATTGAACATCCAGAAGGTTGACATAGCGTTATTACTATCATTGTTCTGATAAGTGAGACGTGGATAACGTGCCGCCAGATTCTCTATTTCAGAATTGAAGGAACTCCAATAATTTCCATCTATAATGGCAGGAATGCTTCCCCACTGGTTGTGATAAGGTTGAACCATCTTAGAGTTCATACGTACCTTTTGCTTACCAATGCCCTGGAAAGCAGTACTAAAGTCAAAACCTTTATAAGCAGCCGACAATGTTCCACCATACATGAAACGAGGTTGTGAATTCCCAAGAAGTACACGGTCATATTCGGGAGAGATAATGCCATCAGGCACACCATCCGGACCAGAGATATCTTTATATTTCACATCACCAACCTGTGTATTGCTATTTAGTGTAGCAGATTTGTCCAGTTCTTCCTGGGTTTGAAACAAGCCCTCAGAGATATAACCATACCATTCATCAAATAAACTACCGGTCATCTTCACCTGATTGCCCATGAACTGCGTACCACTCAGATCATCCATTTTAGAAATATAGTCAGAAAGATTAGCAGAGATACCATAGGTAAATTCACCAATACGGTCATTCCATGAGAGTTCAAGGTCATAGCCTCTGGTATGCATTTTACCCGCATTCTGTGACGGATTAGAATATCCCATATATTTGGGTATTTCAAGATCAAGCAACATGTCTTTTGTACGCTTGTAATAATAGTCGCCCACAAAAGATAAACGTCCGTCAAAGAATCGCGCATCAACACCAATATCGTATGTTTCAGTCGTTTCCCATGTTAGATTGCGTATAGGATATTGGATTTGAGCGGCCCCTTTGTAGTAGGTAGATTCACTTGCATCAGCCTTGTTGTAGAACAACGAATTAGTAAACTCCATCAATGAGACATAGGGGTAGTTACCGATACGTTCGTTACCCAGAGTACCGATAGAAGCTCTCAGCTTTAGGAATGAAAGCGTTTTGCCATTAATTTTTTCCATGAAAGGTTCTTCACTGATAATCCAACCAGCTGACACGGAAGGGAATGTACCCCAACGAGAATCTTTATGGAAACGTGATGAACCGTCACGACGAACATTAACCTGAAGCAAATAACGATGATTGAAGCTATACATAACTCGACCAAAGAATGAACGATAAGCATTCTCATATGCGGAACCGGAATTTGCTAAATAGTCCTTAGGACCTGCATCCAGATAAGGATAACTGTCCAAATCGTAATGGTCACTTGAAGCACCCATTGTTTCATGATGGTAATAATAGTTTTCGTAACCAAGCATAATATTAAAGTCATGCTTACCAAACTTTTTCATATAGTTTGCAATAAACTGTGTAGTTAGCGAACGGGAGTCGGCACGTTTCTCTGTCAACTTAGTAGAGCCGCAACCGGCAAACGTACCAATGATGGTAGTAGGATCATCCTGTGATGTAAATCCAGCCTTTTTCTGAAACTTCTTACCTTTAGAAATCGAGAAATCCGGAGCAAGTACAGCTGATATTTTCAAATCTTTGAATGGAGTGAAGTCAATAGAAACACGCCCACCAATCTTTGTAGAATAAGTTTCATTGTAGCCACCCTCAACCAGACGGCCATAGAGATTATTACCACCCTTCACATCAGCCAGACCACCATGCTCCCACTGCCATGCATAAGCAGGTGAGGCTACCAAAATACTGTTCCAAACATCCGAAAACATTGGTTCGTGATTCTTGGCATACTTTACATTTAAATCTAACGAAGCGGCAAGATACTTACTGAATGTCAAGTCGTTATTTAACCTTGCCATATATCTTTCGTAGTAGTTTTCGGCATCTTTATAAAGCCCATCTACTTTTTCGTAACTAAGAGATGCTCTCGTCTTGACATTTTTACTACCGCCAACAAGGTTCAACGTGTGGGTTTGGCGTGGTGCCGAGCCCTTAATCAAGAGATCATACCAATCAGTTATCGGATAGTTATCGGGATCGGTTTTATTGTTTTTTACCCAATTATTAACCTGATCCTCAGTATAGACCGTGTAAAGGCCCCCAGCAGGATTATCATTGTATTTCAACTCGTTAACCATTTCAAGATAGCGTTGAAAATCAACCTGTTTCGGTTGGGCAGTGGGGATTTCAATACCATACTCGAAGTTATAACTGATGCGCAAGTCTTTCTCAGTCGCACGTTTGGTCGTCACCAAAATTACACCTGCCGCAGCACGAGACCCATAAATGGAAGCAGAAGCTGCATCTTTCAATACCGTGATACTTTCCACATCATTGGCATTAACATCGTTAATATTACCTACAGGAATACCATCGACTACAATCAAAGGTGATGAATCACCAATTGTAGTTACACCACGCACCAGAATATTGCTTGCACCTGCTCCAGGCTCACCACTTGAACGAGTCACTAATACCCCTGATACAGCACCTTGAAGAGCCGTAGCCAATTGTGTAGTACGACGTTCAGCAACCTTATCACCTTTAATATTTGCAGCAGCACCTGTCAAATCTTTTTTCTTAGCGGTACCATAACCAATAACAACCACTTCATCTATAAGCTCTGAGTCTTCCTGAAGAATTATATCAATAGTATTATGATTACCCACTTTCACCTCCTCAGTTCTGTATCCAACGAAAGAAATAACTAAAGTTGATTCATTTGTAACTTTAACAGTATAACGGCCGCTCACATCAGTAATGGTACCGACAGTTGTTCCCTTTACCCTGATGCTCGCTCCAATGACCGGTTCGCCCTGAGCATCCTGGACGTAACCCGTTATTTCCCGCTCTGTTCCAGAAGAATCTTTTATACCATTTGCACTGGCTATAAATATGCTGAAAAATGAGCACACCAGTATTAATGTAGCACGACCTAGTTGGGAAGGCTTCATTCTGAAAGTCCCTAATAAACTATGTATCATATCCATAAAAAAAGGTTAAACATTTAATTCTATTTATAATTTACAATTCTATCTCATATGTACTCTTAAGTCGACTTAAGAACATTAAGTTACCCAAAAAACAATCTTAAACCCTAATGATAAATGTTAATTTTCCACCCCATATCCACCTATCTCTGCGATCTTTCTAGGTATTTCGGCATTATCAGTACGACTTTGAAAATCCTCTGCACCAACCCCGAGAACAAACACAGGCACGAAACTAGCCGAATGACCTTTGCTAATCCAGTCCACAAGAGCGATTTCATTGATGATTTTTTTTGCTTCAGCTGCAATCGCTTCATCTTTTTGATATTCACTTTCAACCAGACCGGCACTGTTGATAAACGAGCTTTCATAGGCCATTTTCAATCGCTCCTCTTGTTGCGGGGCCAACTGAATCTTTTTCCAGAAACCAAAGTTCTCACTGAGAGATTTCTTAACTATATCCCACGAAACATTACCGTTGTTTTTCTTTCTTAAGTGATTAAGTACCTTTGAAAACTCACGCTCACTGATTTTTTGATTACCAAGAACACCAAGATTTAATTCGTACGACCCGGTACCCAACCCAAGACCACCGGTTTCATGGTCGGCTGTCACCACAATCAATGTTTCATCAGGGTGTTGTTGATAGAACTCATAAGCAACCCCTATAGCTTTATCCAAATCCTGAACTTCATGAATCACTGTCGCTGCATCATTACTATGACATGCCCAATCAATACTCCCACCCTCAATCATGAAGAAGAATCCTTTTTCAGGGTCTTTCGTTAAGATATTAATACCTGCACGTGTAATTTCCGACAATGTCAGATCTGTTTTTTGGCGATCAATGGCATAGGGAATTGTGCGGCTATCAATTTTCGACACTGCACTCCTTTGAAACAGAATCATTTTATCCGATGTACGGGCTTTCTTCTGAAATTCTTTGTAACCACGAGTTATCGTATAACCATTATTATAGGCAAGGTCATAAAGTCCTATTGAATCCTGAGGAGTGACACTCCAAAAATCAGCACCTCCATAAAAATCAAATCCGGCAGCTACAAGGTCATGGCCAATTGCATTGTAGTTTTTTCGATTTTCATTGTGGGCATAGAATGCAGCCGGTGTTGCATGATTGATAGCCACACTTGATGCCACACCTACCTTACAACCAGCTTCCCGAGCTCTCACTGCGATGCTCTTCAAAGGGGTAATCTTATCTTTCATCACCCCAATACAGCCATTACGGGTTTTCACACCTGTAGCCAGTGCGGTACCTGAAGCTGCCGAATCGGTGACACCATTCGTTGCAGAATAGGTGGTTGCAATAGTTGCTATTGGGAATTGAGTAAATAATAAGGGAGTTACCCCAATATTACCCTGAAGTTCAGCACTGTATAGTTCAGTCATCTGTATCTGGTTTATTCCCATTCCATCTCCTATAAAGAAGAATATATATTTGGCTTGCTGGGCATAGAGAAAACAAGTACACAACAAGAATAAGACAAATAGCTGTAATCTGATGTTTTTCATTATATCAACTGTTGAAAGTATTACTTAAGATAGTTCGGCAAAGCTGGCATTGCACCTGCCTGGGTACAAACATAAGCTGAAACATCAACTGCTCTTCGGTGGGCTTCGCCAATTGATTCACCTTTCAAGAGTAACGCACAAAAGGCAGCTGTAAACGAGTCACCAGCTCCAACAGTATCAACAACTTTCACTTTGGGAGTTTCCAAAAACGATACCTCATCAGGGGTAACGACATAGCTTCCCATCTCGCCACAAGTCAGGATCAGCATTTTCCAACCATACGTTGCAAGAAGTGTCCGGCACTGTTGGATTGGAGTCCCCGCAATGCTAAACATACTGCAAACCTTACCAAGCTCATCATCATTTATTTTTAGGATATTACACAAGAAGAACGATTTTTCAATCTGCTCTTTCATATAAAAATGCTGTCTCAAATTAATATCAAAGACCTTAAAAGAACAGGCAGGCATATCGTTAAGAAACTGTTCAATAGTATTTCGCGATACTGAATTGCGTTGAGCCAACGAACCGAAACAAATGCAATCAGTACGGTTTGCCAGTGCTTTTAATGTTTCGTTATACAGGATATTATCCCATGCTACACCTTCTTCGATTGTATATTGAGGAATACCACGCTCATTGACACTAACCTGAACTGTTCCAGTAGGACACGACGAGCTTTCAAGCATGTGTGGTAATGCCTTGTCCTCAAAACAGGCTACAACCTCATCGCCTAATTCATCATTACCAATGGCACTAACCACGATAGCATCAAGCCCCAGTTGAGCTGCATGATAGGCGAAATTAGCAGGCGCTCCGCCTAACTTCTTTCCTTCAGGGAAAACATCCCAAAGGACCTCCCCTAAACCAACAACTGTTTTCGTCTTCATAGTTTACCAGATTTTAATTACTGATTTTACAATATTCGATTTATCACTAATACTCATATCCATTGCATTTTGGATATCATCAAAGTCAAAGATATTAGTCACGATACTTTTCAAATCGATTTTCCCGGAAGCCACAGCCTCAATAGCCATTGGATAGATATGACGATAACGAAACACCGACTTGAATGTGAGTTCCTTATCTATTGCCAGACTAATAGGCAATACCATCTCTCCTGTTTTTGAATACCCTACCAAGACGATATTCGAACCTTTCTGAGCAACACTAATGGCCTGCCGAGTAGTAATTTCCATACCGGCAGTTTCAATGACAAGATTAACACCCTCACCAGCAGTCAGCCTATTGATTTCCTCAATAGGATTGACCTTACTTGAATTTATCACAGCAGTTGCACCTATTTCCAACGCTTTTTCCAAACGCTTCTCCATGATATCTACAACATAGACTGTGTTGACACCTTCGGCTTTAAGTGCCATTAACGAAACCAAACCAATACATCCTGCACCAAAGACTACCGCTGTTTGACCTGCATGTGCCTCACCTTGGTTGGCTGCATGAAAGCCTACAGCCAACGGCTCAATAAGTGCCCCCTCAAGCGTATCAACATTCTCAGGAAGTTTAAAACAGAGATCTGCTTCATGTGCCACATACTCCGCAAATACACCATCCACCGGAGGGGTAGCAAAGAATACCACATCAGAACAAAGGTTGTATTTCCCTTCACGGCAAAAACGACAATGACCACATGTCTTACCTGGTTCGAGTGCCACTTTATCACCAATTTTCAAATGTTTCACGTTTTGCCCTACCTTAACTACAGTACCACCAGACTCATGACCTAACATAAAAGGAGGTTGGACAATATAGTTCCCAATTCTTCCTGTTTCATAGTAATGAATATCTGACCCACAAACGCCCACATAGTCCAACTTAACCAATATTTCATTGGGCTTAACTTTTGGAATGGGACGTTCTTCAAATCCCATCCGACCGATTCCCAGCATCACTGCAACCTTCATTGTATCCTTCATCTTATTATAGCATTTAGTTAATTAGTCTCAAGCAAATTGTTTCATTCGCTCTCTTTACACCACAAAACTAAACTCCATTTAGCTGTGCCACAAGGTTTTTCTTCGGAAAATAATCCGCAACCGTTCCCGCAACCGTTCCCATTTTCCGCAACCGTTCCCAACGTTAAATCATACATTTTAGAAGATATTGGCATTTATTTTTAGCATATGAATAGATAAAAGTCCTAATTTTGCAGAAAACACACCATAACCATGAGATACGTTACAATTAAAGATATAGCAGCTGCATTGGGACTATCAAAATCTACTGTGTCAAGAGCATTAAGTGGAGACAGCAAAAATGTCAGCAAGGAAACGTTAGAAAAAATCGTTGAAACGGCTAATAAGATGGGCTATCGCCGCAATGAGCTGGCCGTTAACCTGCGTTTGAAAAGTACACGTATCATCGGAATTATGGTTCCTGAGATGACAACCACATTCTCCATGAGTTTTATTACCGCTGCTCAAAGTCTATTAAATCAGCAAGGCTATCGTGTTATTTTGGCATTGTCTGATGAAGACCCTGAAACAGAACGCGTAAACCTGACAATGTTTGATAATGCGCGCGTAGAAGGCATCCTGATTAGTGCCTGTCACAATACTGCCAATCTTGATGTTTACCGGAGTTTCCTGGACCGGCATATCCCAATAGTCCTTTTCGACCGCACGATTTCCGACATCTCCGTTCCGGCAGTAAAAAGTAACGACTATATCCAGTCATTCTTCATGGTTGAACATCTTATACGTTCAGGAAAGAAACAAATTATCCATCTAACTGGTCCTCGGCATATCCAAAACACGATTGACCGCAAGAAAGGTTACCGCGATGCACTAGCAAAATTCCATATTCCCTACGATTCACGATATGCTATCGAATCGGGCGTCAGTGTTAATGATGGTGCCAATGCCATTGAGAAAGTCTTAAGCCTTGAAATTCCTTTCGACGCGGTTTTTTGTTTTACAGAGACTCAAGCGTTAGGTGCAAAACAAACACTGCAAGAACACAACATCGCTATTCCAAGTAAAGTTGCAATCTGCTGTATGTCGGGAACCGCTTTATCAACCTTGGTACACCCACCACTGACTGCTGTTGAGCAACAAGTTGATGAAATGGTCACAATTGCCGTCCGCCTTATTCTTGAAAAAATCAATGATTTCTCAACTCCCAATCAGACCATCACATTGGAATCGAATATCATTATCAG
Source organism: uncultured Bacteroides sp. (assembly GCF_905207245.1). Classification (GTDB taxonomy): domain Bacteria; phylum Bacteroidota; class Bacteroidia; order Bacteroidales; family Bacteroidaceae; genus Bacteroides. Next base: position 154,324 of record NZ_CAJLKP010000002.1, read on the forward strand.
AAAATCAACAGTTGAGTAATTTGTATCGACAAAAAGCCGTAAAGAGTTGGGCAGCATTACCCACTGTATAGCAACTCCTTTTTTCTATTTATTCGCTCATCGGCAACGTAAAGAAAAACGTCGTCCCTATTCCCATGCCCGACCGCACCCAGATTCTTCCGCCCATTCGTTCTACCAGCATACGGGAAACAGTTAACCCCAGCCCGGTGCCCTGCGCAAAATTATTAATCTTACCGAAACGCTCAAAAATCTTCGCAACGCGATTGGCAGGTATACCGAGACCTGTGTCTTTTACATAAGCCTGCACAACATTGCCTCGTTGTTCATATCCCAAATGGATTTCTCCGGCAGGAGTAAACTTTACAGCATTGCTCAATAAGTTCATCAACACCTGCATGACGCGCGATCTATCTCCCGCAGCATACAAATTCTTATCACTATCATCCAATATCAACCTGACTCCTTCGTTCACCTTGGTCCGGTGCCTGGTGTACTCTTCAAGGCAGGCAGCATACATATTCACTTTATCCTTCCTGAATTCCAAAGCTCCTGCCTCCATTGACGACAAGTCCAGAATATCATTAAACAGACATAACAGTACTTCAGAGTTCTTCTCGATGATATTGCAATAATCTTCCTTATCTCCCTCATATCCCGGATCAATCACCAGCCTCGAAAATCCGACAATCGCATTTAGCGGTGTACGTATCTCATGGCTCATATTGGCAAGAAATGCTGATTTCAACCGGTCAGCCTCTTCCGCCTTTATACGGGCGGCAGCCAGTTCACGCTGGGCATTCACCCGGCTCGTAACGTCCCGGCACATGCACAGCAGATACTGGTCTCCCAATGGACACACCAGATTTTCATAATGATGCATCTTTCCTTCAAACAGCAATGAATGTTCTCCGATACTGGGTTGACGGGTGCGTATCACTTTTTCCATATTGGCACGGATCTTACGGTATTCTGATTCCGGCACTATATCCTTAAGGTTAGGACGTGACGTATCATCACCGGACAAGCCTTCCACATGATTAGTTTCAGGAGAGGAAAGTAACTCGATATAGTCCAGATTGAAATCAAATATAGTCAGCATATCCGGAATAGCATCCAGTATTTCTTTACCATATTTCTTACTAAAAGCCCCCGGATTTTCATCTGGGCATAGGGTTTTCCAAGGAGGACGACTTGTTAGTTGCTCTTCCAATCCCCGGATTATATCCAGTAGTTCTTCCTTTGTTTTATCGTTATAATCCCTCATTTCAAGGTATATATATTGCTTAATATTATTTTAGGGAAGCAAATATACATATCTTTTCAATTATATCAACATATATTCCAAGCTTTTATTTAAAAAAAACGAATAGCTTTTGTCCTACTAATCAGAATGTTCTATCTTTGCAGCACTTTTTATTTTAAATCATTGATAAATATGTCTAAAGAATTATTCTCTACTCTGCCCTACAAGGTGGCAGACATTACGCTTGCCGACTTCGGTCGCAAGGAAATCGATCTGGCAGAACAAGAAATGCCCGGCCTCATGGCTCTTCGCGAAAAGTATGGAGAAACAAAACCGTTGAAAGGTGCTCGTATCATGGGTTCCCTGCACATGACCATCCAAACGGCGGTACTGATTGAAACCCTCGTAGCACTGGGTGCCGAAGTGCGCTGGTGCTCTTGCAACATATATTCGACCCAAGACCATGCCGCAGCAGCTATCGCCGCAAGTGGTGTACCCGTATTCGCCTGGAAAGGTGAAACGCTGGCTGACTACTGGTGGTGTACGCTCCAAGCTCTCAACTTCCCCGGCGGCAAAGGTCCTACGGTGATTGTGGATGATGGTGGTGACGCCACCATGATGATACACGTGGGCTATGAAGCTGAAAACAGCGCTTCTGTTCTGGATAAAGAAGTTCATGCGGAAGACGAGATTGAACTGAACGCCATTCTGAAATGCGTATTGGCAGAAGACCCTACCCGCTGGCATCGTGTGGCTGCTGAGATGCGTGGTGTATCCGAAGAAACAACCACAGGCGTACACCGCTTATATCAGATGCAGGAAGAAGGCAAATTGCTGTTCCCGGCATTCAATGTGAACGACTCCGTAACGAAGTCTAAATTCGATAATTTATACGGTTGCCGTGAATCACTTGCCGATGGCATCAAGCGTGCCACGGACGTGATGATTGCAGGCAAGGTAGTGGTAGTTTGCGGTTATGGCGACGTAGGTAAAGGATGCTCACACTCCATGCGTACTTATGGTGCCCGCGTACTGGTAACGGAAGTAGACCCGATTTGTGCCCTGCAAGCTGCCATGGAAGGTTTTGAGGTAATCACGATGGAAGAAGCCTGCACCCAAGGTAACATCTTTGTCACCACCACCGGTAATATCGATATCATCCGCATCGACCATATGGAGAAGATGAAAGACCAGGCTATTGTTTGTAACATCGGTCACTTCGACAATGAAATCCAAGTGGATGCGCTCAAACATTATCCCGGCATCAAGTGCGTCAACATCAAACCGCAGGTAGACCGCTACTACTTCCCCGACGGACACAGCATTATCCTGTTGGCAGACGGACGTCTGGTTAATCTGGGTTGCGCTACCGGTCACCCGTCATTCGTCATGAGTAACTCATTCACCAACCAGACTTTGGCACAGATCGAGTTGTTCAACAAGAAATATGAAACGGGTGTTTACCGTCTTCCCAAGCATCTTGATGAGGAAGTAGCACGCCTGCACCTCGAAAAAATAGGTGTGAAGCTAACCAAACTAACTCCCGAGCAAGCCGCTTATATTGGTGTAAAAGTAGACGGACCGTATAAGGCTGAACATTATCGTTATTAATAACGAAATGAAGAATGAAGAATGAAGAATGAAGAATTGGCTGCGCTATGAATCCGCATGGTAATTCTTCATTCTTCATTCTTCATTCTTCATTTCATAAAAATTCCGTTTTTATGAAGAAGCTCCTCCCCGACCTCCTGGTCATTCTTATGTTTGCTGTTCTTTCGTTCGCCTATTTCTTTCCGGCGGATATAGAAAACCGCATTCTCTTCCAACACGACACTGCTGCCGGTGCCGGTGCCGGACAAGAAGCAACAAAGTATCGCGAAGAAACCGGCGAATATACACGCTGGACAAACTCGCTGTTCGGTGGCATGCCGACTTACCAGATAGCTCCCAGCTATGAGTCTACAAAACCACTGACATGGGTACAGAAAGCATATCAACTGTTCTTGCCCACATATGTAAACCTGACTTTCATTCTGATGCTGGGCTTTTTCATCCTGTTGCGTGCATTCGGCATACCAGTATGGCTGGCAGGATTGGGAGGATTGATGTGGGCATTCTCATCTTACTTCTTCATTCTGATTTCCGCCGGGCACATATGGAAATTTATCACCCTGGCTTACATACCACCCACGATAGCGGGTATCGTACTGGCTTATCGGGGAAAATATCTGGTAGGAGGTATCATAACAGCATTGTTTATAGCCCTGCAAATTCTGTCTAATCACGTACAGATGAGTTACTACTTCCTATTTGTCATCCTGTTCATTGCAGGAGCTTATTTTGAAGATGCCTGGCGCAACAAAACCTTGCCGCAGTTCTTTAAAGCAAGCGGTGTGCTTGTAGTAGCTGCACTCATCGGTATATGTGTCAACTTGTCGAACCTGTATCACACTTACGAGTACAGCAAGGAAACCATGCGTGGCAAAAGCGAACTCGTGGAAACCGGCGATGCAGCCAAGCAGACCAGCAGTGGATTGGATCGTGACTACATCACCCAATGGAGCTATGGAATCGGAGAAACCTGGACGTTGCTGGTACCCAACTTTAAAGGCGGCGCTTCCGTACCCCTCATTTCGAATGAGACAGCTATGGAAAAAGCCAATCCTACGTATGCCGGATTATACCAGCAACTACCCCAGTACTTTGGTGATCAGCCCATGACATCAGGTCCCGTCTATGTAGGTGCTTTTGTTTTGTTCCTTTTCATCTTGGGTTGCTTCATAGTCAAAGGTCCATTGAAGTGGGCACTGGTCGGAGCCACATTCTTCTCTATCGTTCTTTCATGGGGAAAAAATTTCATGCCACTGACCGACTTCTTCATCGACTATATACCTATGTATAGCAAGTTCCGTGCCGTATCGTCCATTCTCGTCATTGCAGAGTTCACCATTCCGTTGCTGGCCATCTTTGCTTTGAAAAAGGTGCTGGAAGACCCGGAAATATTGAAAAAGAAACTGAAGTTTGTTGGTATCAGTTTTGCATTAACGGCAGGTGTAGCTTTGCTACTGACCATCATACCTGGAGCTTTCAGTTCTACATTTGTGCCTGCGCAGGAAGCTCAGATGTTGCAGAATGCAGTTAATCAGAATATGATTCCCCGGGAGGAATTGTCCGGCATACTTTCCAATCTGAGAGAGATGCGGACCGCAATGGTCAGTTCCGATGCGTTGCGTAGCTTCATTATCGTTGTGATTGGTTGCGCATTGTTATGGTTCTATTATAGCGGCAAATTAAAGAATACAATTGTGATTGCCGGTATTACTATTCTTTGCGTAGTAGATATGTGGGGAGTCAACAAGCGCTATCTGCACGATGACCAATTTGTCCCCCGTTCTGCCCAGGTAGATACTTTCAAGAAGACGAAAGCTGACGAAATAATATTGCAGGACACTGATCCGAACTATCGTGTACTCAGCCTCTCGGGAAGTGCATTCAGCGAAAATAACACTTCATATTGGCACAAGAGTGTCGGCGGATATCATGCCGCCAAGTTGCGCCGTTATCAGGAAGTGATAGAACGCCATATCACTCCCGAGATGCAGGCCGCCTATCAGGCTATTGCCACTGCAGGTGGTGAAATGGATAGCGTGGATGCTTCCCGGTTCCGCGTTCTGAATATGCTGAACACTAAGTATTTCATACTTCCTGCCGGACAAGGGCAGACAATCCCTGTCATGAATCCTTATGCTTACGGCAATGCATGGTTTGTAGATAAGGTGGAGTATGTGGATAATGCCAATCAGGAAATTGACGCTTTACACACAATAGTACCCACAGAAACAGCCGTAGTAGATGCCCGTTTCAAAGAGGCCTTGAAAGGTACAACAACCTCCTATAAGGATAGCCTTTCCAGCGTCCGCCTGACGAGCTATGAGCCTAATCGCCTGGTTTACGAAACCAACAATTCGAAAGATGGTGTAGTCGTATTCTCCGAAATCTACTACCCGGACGGCTGGATAGCCACCATTGACGGGGAGCCTGCCGACATTGCGCGTGCCGACTACATCCTGCGTTCCATGTACGTCCCTGCCGGGAAGCATACCATTGAAATGCGCTTCGACCCGAAGAGCTTGCACGTAACGGAAGGTATTGCTTATGCAGCGCTGGCATTGATGGTGATTGGTATTATGGTATTGATCATAGTGTATAGGAAAAAGTTAAGCGCTTAGTTATAAAGACGCTTAAACCTATATATAAAACTATCCGCCCCTACAAGTTGTGATGACTTGTAGGGGCGAATTATTTTAGCCAACATACATTATAAGAAAACCGTTCCCTCTCCTCACGGAGGTGGAACGGTACAGTCAATAATACATGAAAAAACGCTATTTAGAGAGAGTCTCTACATATTTGATTTTTGAGTCTATTTCTTTTTATTCTGATGCAAATGTAAGGGAGGGAAAGGAAAACAGAAAATAAAATCTACGAAAGGGGAGGTTTTGTCGACGAGGTAGCCAGGGGGGACAAGAATATCAGAAATAACAAAGGGGATTAATCCAATAGCATCATAAGTCCTACGCCTCTTATCGTCTTTATCACTACGCGAGGTTCTTCTTCCAGATACTTTCGTATTTTAGACATGAACACATCCAGACTACGCGATGCGAAATAATCATCCTCTGTTTCCCAGAAGCGACTCAGGATGGCACTCTTCTTCACTGCATTATTCCTATTTTCGTAAAGAAGCTGTATTATTTGCGCTTCCCTGATAGTTAACACTCTTACATAACCGGTTTCATCATTCCGCAAAGTGGCATGTTTGGCATCCAGCAGATAACGACCTATCCTGCAATGATCACTTTCATTCTGTGTTTTTACGCCTTCTTTCATTTTGAGCAATGCATGGATATGAGCATCCAGTTCTTCGGGAACAAAGGGCTTCTTTACGTAGTTGTTCACCCCTATCTTATATCCTTTCGTCACATCTTTCGGCGAGCTCATGGCCGAGGCAAACAAAATAGGTGTATCGCCATCTGTTTCACGGATACGCTCCACCATCTCATAACCATCCATCACCGGCATATCCACATCCGAGATAATGATATCCGGATGATGCTCTTCCCAAGCTTTCAATCCTTCAGCTCCATTAGTTGCCGTAAAAACTTCATAGCCCCCAATCACTTCCTGTAATCCGCTTTGCACAATATAAAGCAAAGTCGGGTCGTCTTCTACTACTAATAATTTAATCATAGTTTTCCGTCTTTATTGGTATATACAAAATAAATTCACTAAATTCTTTTTCAACACTATTCACTGTTACGCTACCCTCATGGGCATCCATCACTTGATATACATAATTCAGTCCCAGCCCAAAACCGGCAACTTTGCCAAGTCTGGAGCGCTTGAAAGCCGAGGCACGTTCAAACTTCTCAAAAATATGTTTCCGGTCTTTCTCCGAAATGCCGATACCGTTATCATGCACTTTGATAAGGACATGAGTAGCATTGCTGAGCGAACTTATATTTATCTCAACCGATTCTTTAGAGTACTTGATAGCATTATCTATCAGATTACTGATAGCCTCTTTCAGATATTCCTCATCAGCGCAAATTTCTTTCGCCTGCAAGTGAGTAGTGAAATGTACCGGTTTGGCTGTTTTTGCAGTAAACTTTTCTATTAAGTCTGCCACCATAGGCTCCAACGGGAATACAGTTCTTGACATTTCCAGCTTATGATTCTCCAATTTAGAAAGCGTAAGTACCTTATTTGCCAAGTTCAGCAAATGTCCGCCCTCATCTTCTACAATGCAAAAATATTTCTCCTTCAGCTCAGGCAAATTGTCCATCTTGCCACTATGCAAAAGACTCGTACAAGCCAGAATAGAGCTAAGAGGAGTTTTCATATCATGTATCATGGCGTAAGAGAAGTCTTCACGAACTTTGGCTATCTTGTCCTGACGAATGATAATCTTAATCTGATAAATGATACAGGTGATTACCATTATCATCATGATGGCGGTCGCTATCATTAAGAGGCTCATACGCTCAAAGATAGTCCAATAAGGATTTGTTAAAATTAACTGTATTCCAAGTGACAAATCAGTTCGTACAGGAATTATTTCAGACTTAATAGCTCCCCAAACAGCTATAGTTTGTAGTTTACTCTTTTGGTAAATCTCTCCATTTTGGGGATTAACCCAACATGAAAAAAAATCACTTTCCACCCCAGCCCTATTTAACAAGTCATTAGTAAGAGAGTCAATATCACTCAAAGAAATCTCAATTCCTAACTTCCACAAACCTTCATAAAAATAAGTGTTTGCCGGTATTGAATCATTTATAGGTCCAGACGAGATTGCCGTCCCCTCAGGAACGCCTAACTTACTGAAATCTGCAATAGCTTCAGTTAATGCTTCATCTAAAACTTTATTAGTTTCTTCATATATATTATTTCTAACCAGTACAAAAGTATTATATAGCCATATCGTTTGTAATGATAATATAGCTATTAATCCTAAGACTGTAAATAATATAATATGTTTTCTATTCATGCATTTTTTTTGCAAAGATAATAACATTCTGATAATAATGGATAACATTTAGATAACATTTTATTTAAAAAAACAGCTATATCTTTGCGACATCAAACTAAAAACAAAGAAATAACTAAAAATTATAAATTATGAAACAGCTTACAAAAGAATTAACGCAAGAAGAAAAAATGACAATTTATGGTGGTGCGTATAAATGGGTACTTGTTAATGGAGAATGGATTATAGTTAGGACATTAGATTCTTCAGCAAGTATTAACCTTCCGATAACAGAGTAATAACATAAGTAGAGAGAAAAGCCGCTTAACTTTGCAACATCAATCAAAAACAAGAGTAACATTTAAAAAAGAACAGTTATGAAAAGTAAGAAGTATCTAAATGATTTGAATGTTTGGGAAACCAAACAAATCTTAGGAGGTTCTAAAGTATGTACCTTATATAATATACCAAATGAATTCTTCAAAACACAGCAAGAAAATATTAACATAGCGATAACAAAGTGATAACATAAGTAGAGAAACAAACCACTTATCTTTGCAACATCAACAAGAAACAAAAGCAATAAATTAAAAAGAAGAGATTTATGAAGAGCAAGAGATTTTTAAACTTTAATACCCGTTCGAGAGATTGCCCGAATCTTCAAGTATATAATAGAATATACTAAATGATTTCACAACAACAGAACAAGAGATTATTAACATAGCAATAACAGAACAATAACATAAACAGTGAAACAAAGCGCTTAACTTTGCAACATCAATCAAAAACAAAAGTAACAAACTAAAAAGAAAAAAGTTATGAAAAACAGACAGTTTCAAAAGGGCTTAAAAGTTCGGAAAACCGGACTGGAATCAGGAGAAATAAGATGTGTGGCATGCATCATATAATGTTATAAACAACACCTCCCGAAATGCCGGAAAACATTAACATAGCGATAACAGAACGATAACATAAACAGTGAAACAAAGTACTTAACTTTGCAACATCAACAAGAAACAAAAGAAATATTTTACAAATATATTAACAACTAAAAAAGAAACAATTATGAAGACAAAGAAAATGAAAGCGCTTAGCGCAAACGAGCTGAGAAATGTAAATGGCGGCTGTGCCAATTGTATTCAAGCAGATGCATTGAAAAGAATCTTCGGAGAAAACAACCCTTTCTTTCCTATCGATGATACCTGTCACACAGATATGGGCAAGAATTTTCCCAGACTCATGTAGCCATTAACCTAATAGTGGCAGGGCAATAACACAATCGCAGATATAGAAACACCTGATTCTGTAATAGTAAAACAAAAAACATTTTGCAAATAAATTAATAACTAAAAAAACAACAATTATGAAAACAAAGAAAATGAAAGCGCTTAGCGTAAATGAACTGAGAAATGTAAATGGCGGTCATAACATTCCGATGCACATCCATTGCACCAAGCCTGCACCTGGCACCTGCGAATGTGTCCCCCTAAAAAATGGAGAAATCAGAGAATACTTCAAGATGCTTGATTTCTAAACCTACAGGAGCAAACACTTTACAGAAACGATACACAAGAAAACCGATGAAAGCATTAACTTTAGAAGAATGTATCAATACGTATGGTGGCTGTTACAATTACAGCGAAGAAACTAGTATAATCAGTGTTTTTGTAATACCCCATACTTTCCAAAAGTATTATCAATAGAAGACATACACTAAAGCATTCAAAGAAGAAAATTGAAACTTTTTTATCAAAAGCCATCCTAATAGGAGATTTTATTAACAACATGTATTACTAAAAAATTATTAATTATGAAACATTTAAAGAGACTAGGAAATGCACTTGGCATTCAAGAAATGAACACAAGTGAAATGAGAATGACAAACGGAGGAAACTGGTTTGTAGTAGCTGCAGTAACAGCCATAACTGGTTTCATTTATGAAACACTGACCAATCCCAAAGATACTGCAGGTGCACTTAAATCTGGAGCCGATAAAGCAGCAGCTATTAATTTCTAAAGTACTATTTGTATGAAAGCTAAAATGTATAACACAGAAGAATTGTCTCAAGAGGAACTCTTCGAGATAAAAGGCGGTTCATTGTCAGAGGTTGCATATGCAATATGGGAATTTATCGGATTTGCCGGTACTCTGAACACCAGACTAATGGACAAAAATGACCGGGTACATGAGAATTTATATAATCATTAACTAGAAATTTAATTATAAATAACAAGTATTCTGTCATTTATAAACGACCAAGAACAAGAGGCTGTCTCAAAACAGACTTTTGAATTCAGCCTCCTTTTCTGATTCTTGTTTCTTTTCTCCAGAAGCAGTACCAACCTCTCTGCCAATTTATGTACAGACGAGTCCTAAACAGAAATTAATTATTTATCAGAGATATATTATAATGAAACATACTAAAAAACATATTATTGCAATAATATTGGGATTTATAATAATGTTAACAGGTGCTTTCTTGTCAAATACATATCGACCATATATTTATAGAAATCATTTATCTGATTTTCATATTGCAGACACGATCAGCAGTTGGATACTTGTTCCAAGTACTACTTTGATAGCCTGGGGAATAATCAGAGGAAGAAACAGTATAAAAAAAACACTTATATGTTGTGTCGTTGTCCTTCTCATTAGCGAGTTTGCATTTTCCACCACTTTCGATATTTTCGATCTTATCGCTACAGTTATTAGTGGCAGTGTCACATATAGCATTTATGCTTTGTATATGGCTCCAAGGAATAAACGCCCAGAGAAATAAGTTCTAATGCCACAACTCTCCCCAGTGGAATCATTGAAAATACCGCAGAGTGCTACCTAATGATTACAAAGCAATAACACAAACAGTGAAACAAAGCTCTTAACTTTGCAACATCAAGAAAAAGATATCAACACATATATGGGGCTGTTAGAAATACAACGAAAGCACTAGCTTAACCAATATAATTGTAACGCCCTCTATTTTCCTTAAATAATTTTAGTATTAATATAAAAATCAAACACAGTTATGAAAAAGAATGAAAAGTACATGGTAAAACCATTGAATGAGAAAGAACAGAGAAATGTATCGGGAGGATTTGTAGATACCCGTAGTCCGCTTGATATTCTTAATGAAAGGAAGCTGAATCCTTTTAAGAAGCCCGACCGTGGAGAGGACTTCACTAAATTCTGGTAAAACTCTGTTCTGTTGATAACAAACACTATTTTAGTAACAATTAAAAAATGAAGAATTATGAAAGATTCAAAGAGAAATGAATTGATACAAGAAATGGGTATCAGTGAAATGAAAGGTGTAAATGGTGGTATAGGATTCTTGCCTCTCCCGATTATACCCTTAGAAGTTCTACAAAAAGCATTTGACGCTATTATGAATAACAAGAAAGCAGCATCCTAACGCAAGGAGCTATATTTTAAAGAAAACACAGTAAAATTTATATTATTAACAATTTAAAAGAAAAGAAAATTATGAAAAATTTCAAAGAAAATGCAATGATGCAAGAAATGAACTTGCAAGAAATGAAAGAAGTAAATGGTGGATTTGACGTTGGTTTGGCTCTAGCCATAATTTCCGCAGGAATCTACATCTATAATGAAGGAGGTGATTTTATTGAAGGATTTAAAGAAACTTTCAACAAATAAAAAAGGAGGCAATTATGAATTATATGGAAAATTTAAGCAAAGAAGATTTAATCACCATTTGTGGCGGTGATGATTTTACAAGAGATTTTGGGATGCTATGTGGAAGCATTGCAAGAGCAATAGTGGACGGCGCAAAAGTAATTGCATATAATATCGCATCACAGCAAGGTGCCCCAGAAGCTTGGCGATAAATGAACTAAATAAGAGAAGTAGAAAACAGGAATACTATCACAATATAGTTTCAATGAATTCGCTCCCAAAGTTCAATTAGTGTTACTAATAACAGATAGTAGGAGATGTTATAGTATGTCTCCTACTATTTTCCTAATTAAACAAACTTCCCTGTTTTTTTATTAGAATATAGCCCAATACTACTTGAAATAAAAGCTTTATATTATGAGTATTTGTGATTTCCACTCAAAGGAAGCGACCAATAAGAAAAAGTCGAATAATCATATTTTTAATAATTATAGAAAAATGGACAACAAAGAGAAAAAGTTGGAAAAAGAAATCCAACGTTTAAAAAGAGAACGATTATTTTTACTTATTTATGTAGGAATAAGTGGTATTATCATGCTATATAACGCAATAATGTAATAAACGGATCACCCGCAATTTCCGATACATAGATTCACCTTAAAAATTACTTATAGGTAGTACGCCAACTACTACTAAGTAAACGATCAACTACCTATAGGTTATAGAATGATTACTTATAGGTAATTGAGACTTCACTTCGCTACCACATATGTATCGTTTGCGCACCTGCCGCTACTTTATTGTTTCATGGATTTAGTGATAAATATTCTATCGGAAAGTTTACTTTTATAATCACATTAACGTATATATTCTATGAACTGCTGGGTCTTCTGAATATACACGGTACTTTTGATTTATATGACATCATACCATAAATAATTATCAGACAAGATTCAAGGAATCTCATTAAGCCAACGACTGATGTTGCGTTCTTCGGCGCTGAACTCCACACCTAGCTTTATCACTTCGCGTCCGTCTACCTGATAAGGTATCAGGTAACCTTTTTCGTCAATCTGCTTCAAGGCTTCCTCCGCAGTGCCGTTCAACTTAAACTCAAAGACATAGATAAACTTCGGAGTTTTTACAACAGCATCCGCACGACCTCGGGCACTCTTTACTTCGGCCTCGGTAAACTGACCCATAAGTTTGAAGACAAGATAGAAAATTACCTGATAATGGCGCTCGGTCTTGGCATTCAATTCGTAAGAAAAATGAGCAAAGAAAGCTTGCAGACGAGTGAGAAAAGAGTCGTAATCCCCGCTTTCAAGTTCATTGATAAATTTGCCTATATAAAAACCCTGATCGTTATTCTTCACTCCGGTATAGAAAGGTACAAGAAAATCTACGAAACCATAGCGCACTTCATCGTTAGGAAACTCCAACAGGTAGTTGCGGAAACGCTCATCAAAGCCCTTTATCGTCAGATAACCGCTCTGATAAATTAGTGGAATAGGATTATTGGAATCTACCCGATATTCGGAGAATACGGAAGCGGGTGCTTCAATGCCATCAAGTAAGGTACGCAAATCATACTCTGTCTTCTGCAACATTTCAACAAGAAAAGTCGGGGTACCGGTCTGAAACCAATAACTTCCCAGCTCCATATTGCTGAATGCATTCAGAACACTGAACGGATTGAACAGGCCTTCTCCTCTCGGGTGGAAATGATAGCCGTCATAGTTTCTGGTCAGTGCATCCACTGTTTCGTCAAACGTCAGGTTGTTTATCTCTCCAAAATGCTCTATTTCAGGAATGAAGTTCTTGCATAGTTCCTCTTTCGTAATACCGCATACGGTAGAATAGTAATAATTCATGCTGATATCCTGCATACTTTTCTGCATTCAAATCCAAATGCAGCACAGGATGCTTTTTCCATTCCGTCTCCATTTGTTCGATGGCAAGCCCTTCAAAAAGTTCTTTTCTCCCCCCGAAGTAAGCCTCAAAAGTAGAGAGTAACAGGCTCTTGCCGAAGCGACGGGGCGGTTCAGGAAGTAAGGCTTGCCGGTATTGGCTATCTTCCATACAAGAGCGGTCTTATCCACATACAGATAATTGCCAGTCCGTATATCTTCAAATGTCTGTATCCCGATAGGGAGTTTACGAAGCATATCATTCATCACCATAGTTTTTCCTTTTTAGTGGTTCAAAGTTAATCACTATTTTCGTATTATTCTACTCAGCATCTATTTAACATAGCGATAACATACCTATAACCTATCTTCCGCCATCAACCCCGTACTTTTGCTTCACGAAAAAGAGAAAAGTATTAATCATTAAAAACAGAAAGATATGTTATTACCGAACGAATGGATAGAAAACAGTCTTGAGACGTACATCTATCAGCACACCACAAAGTCACAGATTATTTATTGGGTAGTTTTATTTGCCATCACGGTTACTATGGTAGCACTCCCCTTTATTTATGTGGATATTTCCGTGCAAGGCAGCGGAGTAGTCCGCCCCATTACGGAAAAGACTGAAATCAAATCGGCCATCACGGAACTCGTTGACTCGATTTATGTTCGCGAAGGCGAACAAGTGAAAAAAGGTGATGTCCTTCTCCGCTTCCGCACAAACAGTTCCGACTATAAAATAAACTATCAGACCAATCGCCTGAACGATTACGAAGCGCATCTTTCCGATTTAGCCTACCTGTCAAAAGGCGAGCATCCGTCCGCATTCCGTTCTCCGGTCCGCCGACAGGAATACACGTATTTCACCAAAAAGAAGAAAGAACTTGAAACCTCTTTGGCACAAGCCGAGAAAGAATATATGCGCAACAAGACCTTATTTGAGAAGAAAGTAATTTCGGAAGAAGAATACGATAAATACTACTTCCAATATCAAAGTCAACAAAACGAACTGGCTTCACTGGTGCAAAGCCAACTAAGCACCTGGCAAGCCGACCTGAACAGCTATCGCAACTCCCGCAACGAAATGAGCACCAGCCTCAAGCAGGAAGTGAAAGACCAGGATATGTACATTGTCCGCAGCCCGGTAGACGGCACGCTCGACCAGTTCTCGGGCATATACCGGGGAAGCAGCATTCAAGCCGGACAATCACTGGCGGTAATCAGCCCCGACTCTACGCTTTGCCTCGAAGTATACGTCACTCCCCGCAACATAGGCTTTATGAGCATAGGCATGCCGGTCAACGTGCAAGTGGAATCCTTTAATTACAACGAGTGGGGCACGCTTCCGGGGAAAGTGAAAGAGATTTCTTCCGACTTCCTGACGGACAATCAAGGCAATTCCTTCTACAAAGTGAAGTGCGAAATGGAACAGGATTACCTGACATTGGAAAACGGACAAATAGGAAAATTGAAGAAAGGTATGACCGTCAGCGCCCACTTCATGGTGACGCGCCGTTCCTTGTTCGATCTGCTTTATCAGAAGATTGACGATTGGGCGAACCCAAGGCAATATGCGGCTAATGAGATGATAGCAAGAAACAGCAAATAGACATTAAGTAGCAAATAATAAAAAACAGAGATAAAATGAAAAAAGGAACTAAGATCAAGCAACATGACATCACCGATTGCGGAGCAGCCTGTCTGGCTTCCGTATGTGCCCACTATGGCCTACGCTTCCCCGTTTCGCGCATCCGCCAGTATGCATTCACCGACCAGAAAGGTACAAATGTATTGGGACTGATAGAAGCCGCCAACAAACTGGGGCTGTCTGCCAAAGGTGTCCGCGCACAGTTCGACGCATTGTACACGATTCCTAAACCCACCATTGCGCATGTGCTGGTGAACCACAAGCAACTTCAACACTTTGTCGTAATCTACAAAGTGACGAAAACGCATATCACTTACATGGACCCGGGAGACGGACGAATGCATAAAGTGCTGAACGAAGACTTCCGGCACGACTGGACGGGCATACTGGTATTGATGGAACCGGAAGAAACCTTCAAAAAAGGAAACCAGAAGACCAGCATGACCAAAAAGTTTCTTTCATTGTTGGCACCCCATAAGTCCGTAATGCTACAAGCCGTTTTCGGTGCACTCATTTTCAGTATTCTGGGATTGTCCACTTCCATTTATGTAGGGAAAATCACCGACTACGTATTAGTAGACAAAAACACCAACCTACTCAACCTGATGGGTGTGATAATGCTTGTCATCCTATTGCTGCGCACCTTTATCGGAGCCATGAAAAGCATTCTGGCCCTAAAAACCGGACAAAGGATTGATGCCGCATTGATTCTGGGATATTATAAGCATCTGCTGACCCTGCCGCAACAGTTCTTCGACACCATGCGCGTTGGTGAAATCATTTCACGCGTCAACGATGCCGTGAAAATCCGTAACTTCATCAACAATGTGTCGCTCGACCTGGTAGTAAACATCATGATATTGGTGTTTTCCCTCTGCCTGATGTTCATCTACTCCTGGAAACTGGCAGTCGTCACCCTGATAGCCGCGCCACTGTTCCTGCTCATCTACCTGAGCTTCAATAAACTGAACCGGAAATACCAGCGCAGCATCATGGAAAGCAGTGCCGACCTGGAATCGCAGTTAGTGGAGTCCATCAACTCTATCTCCACCATCAAGCGCTTCGGCATCGAAGAATATGCCAACCTGAAGACGGAAAGCCGTTTCGTACACTTGTTGAAGAGCACCTACCGCAGCATTTACGGCTCTATCATGGCACAGGGAGGTATTCAGTTTGTATCTACAGGCATCACAATCGCTATTTTGTGGCTGGGCAGTATTTTGGTCATCGATCAGGAACTGACGCCCGGCACGCTGATGGTGTTCTACTCCCTGGTTGGCTACGTCGTTTCGCCCATCGGCTCACTGATATCTTCCAACCAGACCATCCAGGACGCACTGATAGCCGCCGACCGCCTTTTCCAGATTATGGACCTGGAAAGAGAGCAGGAGAATGAACAGAAAATCATCCTCAAACCGGATATGATGGGAGATATCACCTTCGAAGACGTTTCTTTCAGATACGGCTCACGAAAAGAAGTGTTCAACTCCCTGAACCTAACCATCGAGAAAGGCAAAACCACCGCCGTCATCGGAGAGAGCGGCTCGGGAAAAACGACTTTGGTTTCTCTGTTGCAGCACATCTACCCCATTCAGTCCGGACGCATCCGCATCGGAGAATATGACATTGCACAGATTGACAATCGCAGCCTCCGGCGCCGGGTGGGCACAGTGCCCCAGCAGATTGAGTTGTTTGCCGGAACCATCGTCGACAATATAGCACTCGGCGATATGCAGCCGGACATGAAGCGCATTGCCGACCTGATAACCCAGTTGGGACTGAACAGTTTTATCAACAGGTTGCCCGACGGATACATGACCCAGATAGGCGAACACGGCGCATCCCTCTCCGGCGGCGAACGGCAGAGACTTGCCATTGCCCGTGCTTTATATAAGGAACCGGAAATCCTGATTTTTGATGAAGCCACGTCTTCACTGGATTCCATAGCCGAACGCTACGTGAAGGAAACTCTGGATGCGCTGGCAGGGAAAGGAAAGACAGTCATTATCATTGCCCACCGCCTCACCACAGTGAGATGTGCCGACAACATTGTGGTGCTCGACAAGGGCAAAGTAGCGGAAACCGGTACGCACAGCCAGCTCTACATGTCGGGCGGACCGTACAACAGGCTCTGGAACGAGCAGTTCGCCATGTTCGAATAATCTTAACATAGCGATAACATTTACATAACATTGTTTGGTTCTACATTGTCCTATTTTTGTACCAACAAAAGAAATAGAATAATTAGTAATCAAACAATGTTATTTTTATGAACAAGCTGATTGTAAAATATCTGATAATTGCCGGCTTACTCATCACCGGCAACGCACAAGCGCAGACCGAACGATGGACTCTCCAACAGTGTATCGACTATGCCATCCGGCACAACATTGAGGTGAAACAAAGCCAAAACCGGATTGAGAAACTGAAAGTGGAGAAAAGTACGCTAAAGAGCAGTTTCCTGCCGGAACTGAATGCCGGAACCTCGCAGAAGTTCGACTTCGGGCGGTCGCTCAACCGCAGCAACACGTATGAGGACAGCAACACACGGAGCACTTCTTTTTCGGTAAGTGCCGAAGTGCCCCTTTTCACGGGATTCCGCAGAAGCGCGTCCATATCCCGCAACAAGTTCGACTTGATGGCTGCCCGGGCCGACAAAGAATTAATAGAAAACAACCTGTCACTGAACGTCACGAGTTGCTACTTCCAGATTCTGCTGAATAAGGAAATCCATAAGATAGCCCTGGAGCAAATCCGGTTGACCAGGGAACAGGAGGACAGAACATTGCTTCTGATTGAAAACGGCAAAGCCCCGCAATCTCAGTTATACGACGTCAAAGCACAATTGGCAGATGACGAACTGACGGCAACGGAGGCAAAGAACTCGCTCCGCCTTTCACTTCTTGACCTTCTGCAATTAATGGAATTGCAGGCTCACGAGGATTTCGATGTCGATTCTCTCGATGAAAACAGTTTCCGGATAGATACCATTATGCCTCAGGCCATCTATGCTGACGCACTGAACTGTATGCCCCAGATAAAACAGGCTTACTACTCACTGCAAAGTAGTTCGAAAGCCATCAAGGTAGCCAAATCGGGATACTATCCTACGCTTTCATTAGGTGCCGGTGCCAGTACCGGATACTACCATTCGGGAAACAGCATAAACCCGTCATTCAATCAGCAACTTCAGAATAATATGCAAAAAAGCGTCTACCTCACACTGAGTATCCCTATCTTCGACCGCTTTTCAACACGAAATGAAGTACGCTCCGCACGGATAGAGGAGAGTAATGCCCGCCTGTCTCTGGAAAATGAGAAAAAGAGCCTGTATAAAGACATTGAAAAGGCTTATACAGATGCCGTGAACGCACTGGAAAAATATGAATCGACCGCCAAAGCCGTAGCAGCCAATGAAGAAGCTCACCGCTATGCGTTGGAAAAGTATGCTGCCGGGAAATCGGCCGTATATGAGTATAATGAGATAAAAATGAAGTTGGCAGATGCGCTTTCGAAGCAATCACAAGCGAAGTATGCATATCTATTGAAAGAAAGGGTATTGTCATTCTATGCATGCAAGTCCATTGGCGAATCCGGTTTCCAAGAGCAGAAACGACAGTTCCCACAGTAGGAAACGAGCGTTCCCATAAGGAGAAACTGCAGTTCCCATTAAAGGAAACGAGCATTCATATTATATTTCTGTACTGTACTGGATTTAGTTGACAACTTCGCTTGTTATACCTAAGTTAGTTTACTCAATATATTTT
>NZ_CAJLKP010000003.1 GCF_905207245.1 uncultured Bacteroides sp.
CGCGACCCTAACCTTGGCAAGGTTATGCTCTACCAACTGAGCTATTTCCGCAGGTCTTTTTTGAGGAACGGGTGCAAAGATAAGGAGTTTCCCTGTTACAGCCAAATTTTTCACATGGAAAATGTTGCTATTTTATCAGTTGCGCACTTGCAAAGTAGTGCCGGACATGGAGACTTTATAATGTTTCAGATACTCTGTACCTTCTCCTGTAGGAAATCCACCACTACTTAAATTATACTCAGTATGACACTTAGGACATTTTGCCGTCCCCAGTCCGTCTTCCACCAACTCTACCGAAACACTGCGATTAGCTTCTACCGGACAAGCTGCGTCATATGCAACATAAGTATCCCCATCCGAGAAAACACTTTGCCCGATAATCAATCCAGCATACCCTACGGGTAATCCATTTACATTCTTTTCGATCTTCAGAAACTGACCGGGAGTCGTAATCTTATAATAAGGAGATTGTGAAAGACTGCATGAGAAATTAAAGGTAACGGAAGGAATGCTCGACTCGTAGGAATCACCACAACTGGCGACACACAACCAAAGCATTCCTATTACTATACAGAATTTCCGCATACATATTGTATTTATCGTCCAAGCAAGGATTTTTCAGCCACTTCCATTCCATGAAAGTTGAAACCATCTACCACTTCTTGCATCAGTGCAGAGATTTCATCATTACAGAGATTACCGATGCTACCCTCATGCGTATGGTGCACTTGTTTGCTATGAGAGAACTTTCCGGCTTCAATATCCAGTCCGACTTTCTTATAGGCATCGCGGAAAGGCATGCCTTCACGTGCCAACCGGTTCACTTCTTCCACACTGAAAATAAGCAAATACTTATCATCATCGAGAATATGTTCGTTCACCTTGATTTCATTCATGATATAAGTCGTCATCTGCAGGCAGTCCTTCAATTCCTGGAAGGCAGGCAGAAAGACTTCTTTGATAATCTGCAAATCACGGAAATAACCGGATGGCAGATTATTGGCAATCATCATAATCTGTTGCGGCAATGATTGCAGCTTGTTACATTTGGCACGCGTCAGTTCGAATACATCAGGATTTTTCTTATGAGGCATGATGCTGGAACCTGTTGTGCAATCGTCGGGTAGTTTTACGAAATTAAAGTTCTGACTGTTGAACATACAGGCATCAAAAGCCAGTTTAGAGATAGTACCGGCAATGCTTGCCAAAGCAAATGCAACGTTACGCTCCATCTTTCCACGTCCCATCTGCGCATAAACCACGTTATAGTTTAAAGAGTCGAATCCTAACAGACGAGTTGTCATCGTGCGATTCAGCGGAAACGAAGAACCATATCCGGCAGCCGAACCTAATGGATTGCGGTTACACATCTTAAATGCCGCCTGCAAGAAAAGCATATCATCTACCAGACTCTCTGCATAAGCTCCAAACCACAAACCAAAAGAAGACGGCATGGCTATCTGCAAATGAGTATAGCCCGGCATCAATATATTTTTGAAACGCTCGCTCTGACATATCAAAACATGAAACAACTGTTCCACCGCCTCAGCAATATCTTTTATCTGTGTGCGCGTGAAGAGTTTCAGGTCGAGCAGCACCTGGTCGTTGCGGGAACGGCCACTGTGTATCTTCTTACCTACATCACCCAGTTTACGGGTCAGCATCAGTTCCACCTGCGAATGCACATCTTCTACTCCGTCTTCTATCACAAACTCACCTTTTTCGGCAGTTGCATAGATACTCTTCAGTTCATCAAGTAAAAGAAGCAATTCTTCTTTTGTCAGCAAACCGATGCTTTCGAGCATGGTGATGTGAGCCATTGAACCCAATACATCATGCTTTGCCAGATAAAGATCCATCTCGCGATCACGTCCTACCGTGAAGCGCTCTATATCTTTATTTACCTGAACGGATTTCTCCCAAAGTTTCTGAGCCATTTATTCAATGATTAATGATTAGCGATTAGTGATTAGTGTGTAGTGGCAGTGACCTTACTTAATCACTAAACACTAATCACTTATATTAATACGGTATTATCGACAGCATATCGGCCATCTTTTCCAATCCTTCCTGCAAAGGTTTTTGAACCATACCTTTCATAAAAGGATTCAGTTCCATGCCGATGGTCAGCTTCATCTTACATTCAGCCTCCGAGACAGGTACTATTTGTATCCACAAGTTGAATGGTAGCGGTGAAGTGGTTGTAGCAAACTTGATGCATTTACACGGTTCTTTTTCTACGATACTCAATGCTATTTTACCTACCGGAGCCACTTCTATCACCATGCTCTCCGAATCAAAACTCAAGTTCTTTACTTTATCCTCCGGCAGACTGTCCTTAAACTTCTCCAAATTATTCAGGTCGGATAGTTTTTCATAAACAAGTTCCTGTGAGGCAGGTATTGTCTTTACACCACTTTCAAATTTTGTCATATTCCGATTCTCTTTAAAAGACAAAAAAGAACTATCCGGACAGAATTTATCCGAATGGCCCTTTTGTCATATAATTATTTATAGTATAACCGCTGTTATTTTCCAGCATCCCAATGTGCAGGGTCCTTACGCCATTCGTTCAGCGTCTCGATATCTTCTTCTTCGATGTAACCCGTGCGAAGTGCAACATCCAGAACTGCCTCATAATTAGTCAGCGTCACCAAAGGAACTTTGGCATCTTTAAATGCTTTTTCCGCAACAGGAAAACCATAGGTATACGCAGCT
The DNA here is from genome assembly GCF_905207245.1 of uncultured Bacteroides sp. GTDB lineage: Bacteria > Bacteroidota > Bacteroidia > Bacteroidales > Bacteroidaceae > Bacteroides. The sequence continues at coordinate 2,719 of NZ_CAJLKP010000003.1, forward strand.
ACCATACCGATTACTTCGCACCCGTCGCGACGGATAGCTTCAACGGCTTTCAAGCTACTTCCACCAGTGGAAATCAAATCTTCAACAACCACGACTTTCATACCCGGACGAAGCTCGCCTTCGATCAAGTTTTCCAATCCGTGGTCTTTCGGGGTAGAACGTACATACACAAACGGCAAATTCAGCGCATCGGCAACCAAAGCTCCCTGAGGGATAGCGCCTGTTGCTACACCGGCAATTGCATCCACCTGCCCGAAACGCTCCAATATCAAACGGGTAATTTCAATCTTTACAAAATTACGCAAAGAAGGATAAGAAAGTGTTTTGCGGTTATCACAGTAAAAAGGAGACTTCCACCCGGAAGCCCATGTAAAGGGATTTGCCGGTTGTAGTTTAATCGCTTTTATCTTCAGCAACTTCTCTGCGAATAGTTTTTCTAAAGTTCTCATAACTAAATTAGCTATTTATAGTAAATATGGCACAAAAATACGGAAACAGAACGAGAATAAAAAAAAGATTAAAGAGATTTTTCACTCAAAAGCGTCATTTTCGTCAGAAAGTTGTATACAATGACGAATATCCTTCATTTCGAAACCACGACTCAGAGCAAAACGCATCAATTTTCCATTCAGTTCAAATTCGTTCTCAGCATGAACGCTTTTCCGCTTCGCCACCAACAGACCGTCTAAAATAGACAGATATTCTTCTTCATCTATTTCATTCAAAAAACGCCGGCATACATTATAGGAGACCTTCTTCAATTGGAGCGCCTGAGCTATTTTTACCTTCCCCCACTTGGCAAAACGATATTTGTCATTGACAAAAGCACGGCAAAAGCGTTCTTCATCAATATAATTTTCATCTTCCAAACGTTTGAGGATGCGGTCAATAGCATCATACGGCAATCCCCACCGTTGTAGCTTCTCGGCAATTTCGGCACGACAGTGTTCCGCAGTGGAACAATAGGCAGCAACTTTGTTCAGCGCTTCCGTTTCAGTAATATTTGTCATTTTTCGGCTATTACAAATCTATCATTATGGGAAATGTCCTTCTGAAGACAAACAGCACGATATCCTGATTCACGCAACATAGATACGGTGTCTGCTCCAAAAGCACGGTTAATTTCAAAATAAAGTTTTCCGCCGGGTACAAGCATTTCAAGTCCCAACATGGCAATACGACGATAAAAGCGTAAAGGATCCGCGTCGGGCACAAACAATGCCAGCGAAGGCTCCCAATCCAGTACATTCTGCTCCATCTCCTGCTTTTCCGCTTCAATAACATAAGGCGGATTACTTACAATCACATCATAACATTCTGTTGCGCCAGGGGAATAAGTCAGCACATCACGCTGTTCGAACCGGACTGACGCCTGCAAAGCTTCACTATTAGAGACAGCTATAGACAAAGCTTCTTCGGACACATCCCAAGCCGTGACCTGGGATTCCGGCAATTCTTTTGCTAAAGAAACAGCAATGCAGCCACTACCGGTCCCGATATCCAGAATACGAGAAACGGGAGAAAGTTCTTTCAGCATCAACTCTACCAATTCCTCCGTTTCCGGACGAGGTATAAGCACACCAGGCGCCACATAAAATGTTCTTCCCAAGAAACGGGCTTCACCTAAAATATATTGTATTGGTTCAAAATGATGCAAACGAGTGAGAATGCTTTCTAATTCCTGTTCCGCTTTTACAGATAAAGTTATATCTTTGCCCAAATAATAATCCACTGCCCTCTGCCCTAATATCTCGCAACAGATAAGCCTGGACAGATTGCCGGATTCTTGCAAAGTATAATCCTCTTGCAATCTCTGGCGAATATAAGAAGCAGTAATATTCATATATGGATATTTTGGAGTGCAAAAGTAAGAATTATCCGAGAAAAGAAGCACAGATGGAAGAAGAAAAATATATGCGCCGCTGTATTCAACTGGCTCAGAACGGGCTTTGCAATGCAGCTCCCAATCCAATGGTAGGAGCAGTTATCGTATGTGACGGAAAAATTATCGGCGAAGGCTATCACGTACGCTGTGGAGAAGCACATGCTGAGGTAAATGCCATCCGTTCCGTAAAAGACACCTCCTTATTAAAGCGTTCTACAATTTATGTGAGCTTGGAACCATGTTCACACCATGGAAAAACGCCACCCTGCGCTGATCTGATTATCGAGAAACAAATTCCCCGTATCGTTATCGGCTGCCAGGACCCTTTCGCTAAAGTTGCAGGACGAGGCATACAGAAGTTGAAAGATGCCGGGCGGGAAGTCATTGTCGGAATGCTGGAAGATGAATGCCGACATTTAATCAGGCGTTTCATCACCTTCCACAGCTTACATCGCCCATATATCACCTTAAAATGGGCTGAGTCGGCAGACGGTTTTATTGATGTACGCCGGGATAGCGGCAATGCTGTTATTCTTTCCACCCCCTTAACCTCTATGCTGGTACACAAAAAGCGGGCGGAGCATGCCGCCATTCTTGTAGGAACCCGCACTGCTGAACTGGACAATCCCTCGTTAACCGTACGTAATTGGCACGGGCGTTCCCCCGTACGCCTCGTTCTGGATAGAGAACAGCGTCTATCACCTGCCCTTCACCTATTTGACGGAAGCACGCCGACATTCGTCTTCACAGAACAGCCTCATGCCGACCTTCGCAACGTAGAATATCTTCCGATAGATTTTCAACAAGACATATTGCCGCAAATGATGCAAACCCTGTATGAGCGTGAACTACAATCTCTCCTGGTAGAAGGGGGCAGTATCCTGCTGCAATCTTTCATCGATAGTGGACTCTGGGACGAAGCATTCGTTGAAGAAAGCCCAATACAGTTGTCATCGGGTGTTAAAGCTCCTAAAATGAAGGATAAAATCAGTTATGCCCGTGAACAAACTTTCGGCAGAAGTATACGGCATTACACAATGACAAAATAGTCCGAAACGCCTCATTTTGATGCTTTTTTATCGAGAAAAACGGGCTTATTATCTATAATTTTATATAAATCTTCCCTGCAATGCTGATTATAGAAAAAAATGTTCCTATTTTTGCAACTTGTAAATAAACACTATCTTTAGAAAATGAGAATAAAGTTTTTATCCGTAATCCTGAGTTTTCTTCTTATGTCAATAGCCATAAGTTCATGTCTTGACTCAGATGATAATTATGAATTAAGTTCCGACGCTACCATACGCGCTTTTGGTATTGACACTATAGGAAAAGGCATATATTATAAGTTTACGATTGACCAACTAAAAAGAGAAATTTACAACGTTGATTCCCTCCCTGTTTGGGCTGACACTATCATAGACCGAATATTGATTGATACACTGAGCGTTACAGGCTGGGTAACTTCCGGTCTTGCCGATACTGTATTCATCATGAGCGATTCTGTCGATTTGAGAGAACCTATCACACTGAAAGTACATGCAGCTGATATGGTAACTACTCGTGAATATAAAATTAAGGTAAACGTTCATAAGCAAGATCCGGACTCTCTGATTTGGAGAGAAATGGCAGCACTCCCTGCTTCACCTGTCACCGGCAAGAAAAAGTCCGCCATTCTGAAAAAGGATTTATTCGTTTACACTTCTTCTACAACCGGCTATCGCAGTTCCATATCCAATCCCGGCGTTCTTCAATGGAGCCCAATTACAGTTAGCGGACTTCCTGATGATGCGAAAATGAATTCTATCGTTAGCTTCAATGACCAATTGTATATAACTACAGAGAACGGAGAAGCGCTCTATTCAGACGACGGTATCAGTTGGAGTGATATGGATATGCAAGGAATGAAGATGGTGACATTCATTGCAGGTATTCCGGCAGATGATGTTACAGGAAGTAAAAACACACTTACCGGTATCTGTTTCTTTGAGGGTAAGAATATCTTCTGTGCAAAAAGTGATGGAGAGGCAAATTGGAAAATGAGTGAAGGAAAAGAAGCGATTCCTGCTGACTTCCCTCTGGAAGATATATATTCCTCTGTTTTCACTAATGCAAGTGGCATCAAACAAACAGTAATAGTGGGTAATACAGAAGCAGAAGTTAAGGCAACAGTGCCTTGGTTTACTATGGACGGACTCACTTGGGCCGACATGAGTACGCCATCAGATTTCTTCTGTCCGGTTATGAAGAATCCATCAATTATGTATTATGGAGGCCTGTTCCACATGATGGGCGGAAAATTCGATATTATCCGCTCTTCCCGTGTAGGAATAGCTTGGGAGGAAGCTGCAACCAAATTCCGTTATCCATCAGAAAAAGTAGTCATTCCGGGAGAAGACGAGGATGACAAAGAGACAATCGAATACAAAAGCTTATTCGAAGGTAAGGGAGATTATTCTCTTGCTATTGACGAAAATCATTATATTTGGATTGTATGGAACAGCGACGGTTCTGTTTGGCGTGGTCGTCTGAACAAACTGGGTTTCGCAATACAATAATAAAATAGTCTATTTTCCGTTTCCTTATATAAATAAGGAGTAACAAGAAAACGGTATGACTATTACAAGAATTATAAAGATAGTGTTTTGTCTGCTTACGTTCCCTTTCTGCTGTGTTACAGCACAGGAAGAATACACATGGGAATTAGGAGGCGCCATTGGAGGAAGTTTTTATATGGGAGATGCCAATAGCAGTACCCCGTTTAAGGACACAGGGATAGCGGGAGGTTTCATTGCCCGGTATTTACTAAATCCGCATATGGCAATAAAAGGCAACCTGACAGCCGGCAGGATTTCCGGTGACACGAGAGATTTCAAGAATGTGTATCCGAATGGAGAGTATGCCGCTTTCAAGCGGACGGTTTTCGATTTAGGAGCACAGTTTGAATATAACTTTTTGGGATATGGTATCGGTAATACGTACCGGGGCGACCGCCGATTCACACCTTATATATTAGGTGGATTAGGATTTACGTTCGCACCAAAACCCGCTAAGACGATTTTCACAATGAACATCCCTATAGGGGTGGGTGTGAAATACAAAGCAACGCCGCGCATCAACATAGGATGCGAGTTCACGATGCGATTCAGCCTTAGCGATCAGTTGGACGTTACCCAACGGGAAGGCTTACAACTGGAAGATCCGTACCAGATAAAAGGAAAAGGTTGGAAGAACAAAGACAGTTATGCATTCACCGTCTTTTTCATCACCTACGACCTGTTCCCAAGATGCAAGGATTGTAACAACTAAAAAAGATGCAATATAAAGAACAAATTGATTTGAGCCGGATACCCCAGCATGTGGCGATTATCATGGACGGCAACGGACGATGGGCGAAGCAGCGTGGACACGAACGCAGCTACGGACATCAAGTCGGTGCTGAAACCGTGCACGTCATTGCCGAAGAAGCCGCCAGGCTGGGAATCAGATATCTGACCCTATATACGTTCTCAACCGAAAACTGGAACCGTCCATCGGATGAAGTGGCAGCCTTAATGAGCCTTCTTTTCGACTCTATCGAAGAAGATACGTTCATGAAGAACAATATCAGTTTCCGGATTATTGGAGATATTGAAAAGTTACCCGCAAATGTACAAGACCGCTTATACAATTGCGTGGAAAATACTTCTAAGAATACAGGCATGTGCCTGGTACTTGCCCTCAGCTACTCTTCACGTTGGGAGATAACAGAAGCCAGCCGGCAAATAGCCGCATTGGTACAAAAAGGAGCATTGGCACTCGAAGAAATCAATTGCGATTTAATGTCAAAACACCTGACGACCAACTTCATGCCCGACCCCGATCTGCTGATACGTACCGGCGGAGAAATCCGCCTGAGCAATTACCTGCTTTGGCAATGTGCGTATTCGGAACTTTATTTTTGCGAAACCTATTGGCCCGACTTTCGGGAAGAGGAACTTTGCAAAGCCATTTGCGACTACCAGAAACGGGAACGCAGATTCGGAAAAATCAGTGAACAAATCAGTTAAACCCAAACATATTTAATCCAAAACATAAATGCACTATCGTATTTTCTCTATACTCACAGCGTTTATCTGCCTCTTTGGTTGTGTATTGACAAGCGCCGCTCAAGATGCCAATGGCACCGATGATGCGGAAAAACCAGTAATTCTCTACTCGGGAACCCCCAAGAAGTATGAGATTGCAGAAATTAAAGTAGAAGGAGTTAAGAACTATGAGGACTATGTACTGATCGGATTATCTGGTCTGTCCGTAGGTCAAACGATTACTATCCCGGGTGAAGAAGTCACTCAGGCTTGTAGGCGTTACTGGCGTCATGGTTTGTTCTCCAATGTTCAAATCACGGCTGACAAGATAGAAGGCGACAAAATATGGTTGACCATTCATCTGACTCAGCGGCCGCGTGTATCCGACATCCGCTATCACGGCGTGAAAAAGTCCGAACGTGAGGATATCGAGAGCAGAGTCGGTATGATAAAAGGCGGTCAGGTGACCCCTAACGTCATAGACCGTGCCAAGACTTTGATTAAGCGCTACTTTGATGATAAAGGTTTCAAGAATGCAGAAGTTACCATCTCGCAAAAAGATGATGTATCCAACGAGAACCAGGTTATCGTAGATATCGACATCGACAAGAAGGAGAAGGTGAAAGTGCACGAAATCACCATCGTTGGCAATGAGGCTATAACAACCAAGAAGTTGAAGCGCATCATGAAGAAGACCAACGAGAAGAATAAACTGATCAACCTGTTCCGTACCAAGAAGTTCGTAGAAGAGAACTTTGAAGCGGACAAGCAATTGATTCTCGACAAGTATAACGAGCTGGGTTATCGTGATGCCATGATTGTAGAAGACAGCATCAAGCCCTATGATGACCGTACGGTAGACATCTTCATGAAAATTGAAGAAGGAGACAAATATTATCTTCGTAATGTAACATGGGTAGGTAATACATTGTATCCTTCGGAACAGTTGAACTTCATGCTTCGTATGAAGAAAGGCGATGTTTACAACCAGAAGTTGCTGGAAGAACGCACTATGTCGGACGAAGACGCTATCGGTAACCTTTACTACAACAACGGTTACTTGTTCTACAGTCTCGAGCCCGTGGAAGTAAACATTGTGGGAGACTCCATCGACCTGGAAATGCGTATTTTCGAAGGTCGTCAGGCTACCATCAATAAGATCAGCATCAATGGTAACGACCGTTTGTATGAAAACGTAGTACGTCGCGAGCTTCGTACCCGCCCGGGCGACTTGTTCAGTCGTGAAGACCTGATGCGTTCCATGCGTGAAATTCAACAGATGGGACACTTCGACCCGGAACAGATCAAGCCGGACATCCAGCCGAGACCAGAAGACGGAACAGTGGATATAGGCTATGACCTGGTATCCAAAGCCAATGACCAGGTGGAATTCTCCGCCGGTTGGGGACAGACAGGTATCATCGGTAAACTGAGTTTAAAGTTCACCAACTTCTCACTTGCCAACCTGCTGCATCCGGGTGAAAACTATCGTGGTATCTTGCCGCAGGGTGATGGTCAAACACTGACTGTCAGCGGACAAACCAATGCCAAGTATTACCAATCCTATAGTATTTCATTCTACGATCCGTGGTTCGGTGGTAAGCGTCCTAATGCATTCTCTCTGTCGGCTTTCTATTCCGTGCAGACAGACATCAGTAGCCGTTACTATAACTCGGCGTATATGAACAGCTACTATAACAGTATGTATAGCGGTATGTATGGTTATGGTATGTACAACTACGGTAACTACAATAGTTACGAAAACTATTACGACCCCGACAAGTCTATCAAGATGTTCGGTGTGGCTGCCATGTTCGGTAAGCGTTTGAAATGGCCGGATGACTACTTCCAGTTTACTGCAGAGTTGTCTTACCAACGTTATATCCTGAGCGACTGGCAATACTTCCCCGTTACAAACGGTAAATGTAACAACCTCAGCATCAACCTGACCCTGTCTCGCAGTTCAATCGACAACCCGATTTATCCGCGTTCAGGTTCCGAGTTCTCATTGTCAGTGCAGTTGACTCCGCCATATTCATTGTTCGATGGCAAAGATTATAGCAAATACAGCACCAGCAATCAGGATGATATGAATAAGATGCACAAATGGATTGAATACCACAAATGGAAATTCAAATCCAAAGTATACATCCCGTTGATGGACCCTGTAGCAGTGAAACGTACTCCGGTATTGATGGGCCGCGTGGAATTTGGTTTGCTGGGACACTATAACAAGTATAAGAAATCTCCGTTCGAAACATTCGACGTTGGTGGTGACGGTATGACCGGTTACTCCAGTTACGCTACGGAAAGTATTGCTCTCCGTGGTTATGAAAATAGCTCATTGACTCCTTACGGATATGAAGGTTACGCTTATACCCGCCTCGGTCTTGAGTTAAGATATCCGCTGATGCTGGAAACAAGTACCAGTATTTATGCGTTAGGTTTTGTAGAAGCCGGTAATGCCTGGCAAGATGTGAAGAACTTCAACCCGTTTGAGTTGAAACGTTCTGCAGGTGTCGGTGTCCGTATCTTCCTGCCGATGATCGGTATGATGGGTATTGACTGGGCTTATGGTTTCGATAAAGTACGTGGTTCTACAGAGTACGGTGGCAGTCAATTCCACTTTATCTTAGGACAAGAATTCTAATTGTATCACAAAAACCAAACGTTATGAGAAAGTCTGTTTTATTAATGTTCTTGCTGTTTGCCGTAGGCATGACAGCCAGTGCACAAAAGTTCGCCCTGATTGACATGGAGTATATCCTGAAAAACATTCCGGCTTACGAACGTGCTAACGAACAGTTGAACCAAGCTTCCAAGAAATGGCAAAGTGAAGTAGAGAAAGTTGCCGAAGAAGCTAAGACGTTGTATAAGAACTATCAATCGGAAGCCGTCTTCCTTTCCGAAGAACAAAAAGGAAAGAAAGAGGAAGCGATTGTCGCTAAAGAGAGGGAAGCAGCGGAGCTGCGTCGTACCTATTTTGGTCCTGAAGGAGAATTGTTTAAGAAACGTGAGAGTCTGATGCAACCGATTCAAGATGAAATATATAATGCTGTTAAGGAAATATCAGAACAGAAAGGTTATTCCGTAGTTGTTGATCGCGCTTCTGCAGCAAGCATCATTTTTGCCTCTCCACAAATAGATATCAGCAATGAAGTGCTTGCAAAGTTAGGATATTCAAATTAATTTCATAAATTTGCCCAATGAATATAAGCTAAAGCACTATATTTGCATTGATACAATGAACAATTATTTAAATAAACAATAAACATTATGCTTAAAAAAATCGCACTACTCGTAATTGTGTTTGCTCTTCCGTTAGGAGCAATGGCACAAAAATTTGCTCACATGAACTCTCAGGAAGTCATCGTTCTCATGCCGGAATATACAAAGGCACAAGCTGACTTGGATGCTATGTCTAAACAATACCAAGAAGAGATGCAACGTTCTCAGACTGAGTTCAACAAGAAAGTACAGGAATTTCAGGCACAAGCTGACTCTCTGCCGAAGAATATTGCAGAAAGACGCCAAAAAGAATTGCAAGATATGGCTCAAAGACAAGAAGAGTTTCAACAGGAAGCTTACCAGAACATGCAGAAAGCACAGCAAGAAGCATTGGTACCTATCTATAAGAAACTGGACGAAGCTATCCAGGCTGTAGGTAAAGCAGAAGGTGCTATCTACATCTTCGACTTGGCTCGTACTTCTATACCTTATATAAGTGCTACAAGCGTGGATGTTACTGCTAAAGTGAAAGCTCAGTTGGGCATCAAATAAAAAAGAAACATCTTTTTTTATATCTTTAAAGAAGATAATGCAAATCGGATGCAGAACTTTTTCATGCAAGCATGAAAGTTCTGCATCCGATTTGCATTATCTTTGCAATGTGTACAAAGCTTTTCCAGTATGAAACAAAATTTACCGACTATTCCCGGCCCTATCGGTGTATTCGATTCCGGATACGGCGGACTCACCATTCTGAGTAAGATACGTGAAGCCTTGCCCCAATATGACTATATCTATTTAGGAGATAATGCACGTACTCCCTATGGCACACGGTCTTTCGAAATCGTATATGAATTCACCCTACAGGCAGTCACTAAACTGTTTGAGATGGGATGTCATCTTGTTATTCTGGCTTGCAATACGGCATCTGCCAAAGCATTACGCAGCATACAGATAAATGATTTGCCTCAAATGGATCCGGCACGTCGTGTATTGGGTGTCATCCGTCCTACCGTTGAGTGTATAGGTAATATTACACAGAGCCGCCATGTCGGTGTTCTTGCCACAGCAGGAACCATTAAATCAGAATCCTACCCATTAGAAATCCATAAGCTTTTTCCGGATATTCGGGTAGCAGGTGAAGCCTGTCCACTATGGGTATCTCTCGTAGAGAACAACGAAGCGGAAGGAGACGGGACAGATTATTTTGTTCGTAAATATATCAACGAACTTCTGGCGAAAGACGCACAAATTGATACTGTGATTCTTGGTTGTACTCATTACCCCTTACTTCTACCTAAAATTAAGAAATACATGCCGAACGGAATTACCACCGTGGCACAAGGCGAACTGGTAGCCGACAGCTTGAAAGACTACTTCCGTCGACATCCGGAAATGGACGCCAAATGTACAAAAGGTGGAAACTGCACTTACTACACCACAGAAGCAGAAGAGAAGTTCATTGAATCGGCATCCACCTTCCTAAAAGAGGTGGTAACCGTACAACGAATAGAACTATAATCATCAATATTTACCGAAAAACAAACCTTTTCTCCGAAATACTTGTTATATTTGAAGAAGATAAGCTGTATCTCAGCATAACTTTTTCATGTAAACATGGAAGTTATGCATTCGATTTGCATTATCTTTGTAATATTAAACCTATTAATACTTACCATTATGAAATCAACAGACTATAGCCGCACAGTTGAAGTGTTCAAAGGATCACCGTGGGAAGCAGAACTTGTAAAAGGTCTACTCGAAAACAATGGTATAGCAACTATTATCAAGGACGGGCTTATGAGCACCATCGCTCCTTATATAGCACCGGATGTAACCATTCTCGTCAGTGAGGAAAGATACGAAGATGCCATGGAGATAATCCGTGAGCGCGACAAAGGAAAAGATGAAGAATAACCCTTTCACCCTCCTACCCAAAACCACATAAGAACGATATACAACACATGGTACAACAATTTTCGAGAATAGCTGTAAAAGTAGGCAGCAATGTCCTGACACGCCGTGACGGTACTCTGGACGTAACACGTATGTCTGCCTTAGTCGATCAGATAGCCGAACTGCATAAAACAGGAGTAGAAATTATACTTGTGTCATCCGGGGCCGTAGCTTCCGGACGTAGTGAAGTGCATTCTGCCAAGAAATTGGACAGTGTAGATCAGCGTCAGCTTTTCTCTGCCGTCGGGCAAGCTAAACTTATTAACCGTTACTACGAACTCTTTCGGGAGCATGGCATTGCTGTAGGACAAGTGCTGACTATGAAAGAGAATTTTGCTACGCGCAGACATTATCTCAATCAAAAGAACTGTATGACGGTAATGCTGGAAAATGGGGTTATACCTATTGTCAACGAAAACGATACAATTTCTGTAAGTGAACTGATGTTTACGGACAATGATGAGTTGTCCGGCTTGATAGCATCCATGATGGATGCGCAGGCATTGATTATTCTCAGTAACATCGACGGTATTTATAACGGTTCTCCTGCCGATCCCGCTTCTGAAGTCATCCGGGAAATCGGCCAGGGAAAAGATCTTTCTTCTTATATACAGACTTCCAAATCCAGCTTCGGCCGTGGCGGAATGCTTACCAAAACCAATATCGCCCGTAAAGTAGCCGACGAAGGGATTACTGTTATCATCGCCAACGGTAAACGGGATAATATTCTTGTCGATTTGATTCAACACCCTGAAAGTACTCTCTGCACTCGCTTTATACCTTCGGCCGAGCCTGTATCAAGTGTCAAGAAATGGATTGCCCACAGCGAGGGTTTTGCCAAAGGCGAGTTGCACATCAATTATTGTGCTACGGAACTGCTTTTTTCGGATAAGGCAGTCAGCATTCTGCCTGTAGGCATTACCGACGTCATCGGCGAATTTGAGAAGGATGATATTGTGCGGATTGTTGACTTCGGAGGTAAACCCATTGGTGTGGGCAAAGCAAACTGCGACTCCACACAGGCCAGAGAAGCGATGGGAAAGCATGGCAAGAAACCGGTAGTACATTACGATTATCTATATATAGAATAGAAGAAAGAGGCTGTGTCCAATAAAAATTAGAACACAGCCTCATCCATTTTCTTTATTTTATTATGTCTATTTTATCTAAGGTGTATGCTCGCACGCTGGTCATTGAGTATATACAAACTCTCTAAATGCTTGTTGATGATGGCTTCGCCACCTCCTACTTGTATACGATTGCCACCTTCGGCACCAAAACCTCCCAATGCCGCCGAGCGTACATCGGCTACATAGCCGGGTGAGCGTCCCTTCACATACGTATAGCCAAAGAAGAGAGGAGTCACATCGGCCAGTCTGGCTTTTGCCTTCCATTCCAATTGAAGTTGTACGAACATTTCACCAGGGCAAACGGCTATTGCAAAGTCATTAATGAGGAATGTAGCGATATGGACATTTACCTTACGGTTTTTATCCTCGCGAGTAGAGAATTGCAACGAGTCCGTACGCATCTTGAAAGAGGTGTTGTCACCGGAGGCATGTAGTGCGTTGGCCAGTTTAATCACTTCGATGCCAAGCAATTCTCCTGTGCGCTGAATGGGCTTGTAGTCTGTTTTGATAGGATCATTGGGCCCTGAGCGTCGCCGGCTAATCATCAATCCTTCCACATTACCGCCACCACCGGCTACAAAAAGGCAGATAGCTTTGTTATCGAACGCTTCTTCCACCTTCCTACAAGCATATCCGGGATAGTCGGCCGAAATTTCATAGCTGAAACAACCAAGGTCTGCATGCATGGCATAACTCATAACGATGGCACGGGCATTGCCTTGCATATCTTCTACCTTAATTACGCCTACTTCGGGGTCAACCGGACCGAAAGGTATCCGTTCGGGGTTTTCTACATTGTAGTGTTCATCGCCTATCCACGATTCGCGAGCCTTACCGTCTTTACGGATAATGAGACGATTGAAACCCAATTGCGGAAACGTACGCGTGCCGGCCGAGATACGTGCGGGGAACATATTGCCGATTGCTTCGCCCACTACCTTAACGATGCACTCTTCAAAGAACGGAGTGTGGTCAGGTTTCTTTTCACGAGGTCTGGCATCAGCCATGTTGGGATCTTCGTGAGTATGCGAAGCACAGATCAGCAACTGCGTGATGCCGTATTTTTCTTTGCAGACATTAGCCACGCGGTCGCTATAAAAATTAACCAAGTCGACAGACACCTGTGCTACACGCATATCGCCTACCTCCATCACCAAAGCACGTGCATACACAGAGTCGTGTGGGGGGATGTTTTGTTTGGGAGTAATGTTTATTTTAGCCGTTCCGGCCATTAGCTGTCCTTCGGCAGCCTTGAGCGTGCCCGATAGAGCCAGGCATCCACAGAACAGGATGAAAAGGAATACTTTTTTCATGATTAAAATGTTATTATTCAGTTAATATTTCATATGACCTTGCAGATTGAGCATCTATCATGCAAGCCCCAAAGTCTCATAATTCGGCTTAAAATCTGACGGGTTTACCGCTTTTAGCACTTTTGATTGCAGATTCTAATATTTCTACAACAATCAACTTCATGGAGATGTCCGTGTGACACTCCCGCTACACCCAAACGGAGTGGTGTCAATTCTTGAGCATTCAGTGTAAAAGACAGACTAATAACAGACAAGCATAAGAAAAATGTCTTGAAGATGTTTTTTTGTATTCATACCACACTAATGGAATTAAAACGATAAGTAGTGATTCAAAATTAATTCAATATATGCGCATACTTTCTGTCAAACAAAAAATTATTTCTTCCAGCTTACCGTATGGAAAGAGTGAGGTGGCAGAGTCAACGTAATTTTCTGTCCCCCTATTTCAATGCTCATCATTTCTTCCGTATCAGTCACATTGGCAACAATCACACTGACCGTACCATCCGGATTTACGAAAGCCAGCATATTTTTATCTGACGGTGTTTCCAGTCTATAAGCACCTGTCTGCACCAAATGCCCTAAATGCTTCATCAGATAAAATTCCGGATTATACTTCACGGTTTGTTGCTTCTTGTCAATGGACACCATCGAATTCTGATTCCATCCCCAAGGACTGATGCCCGGAGTAGGAAGAATCATATTCCAATAGTGATAAGAATTGATGCCATTACTGAAATAGTGCTTCATCAGGTTCCATGTATATTCAGCATAATCCCATGAGTTTGCTCCGTTGCCACATTCAGTCTCAGTTTGCATCAAGTTCAGATCAGGATATTCACGATGGATAGTCGGAATAGCCTTCTTACCATCCCACTGGAAGCCAACGCCTTTAATGTACTTAGCTGCCTGTTCATCCCGCAAAGCAGTGCGCACATAATCCGGATTGGATGTATTGATAGTTCCAAAATAAATATCAGTTTTGATATTTTCCCGCTCGAAAGTCGGTCCCAGATAATGCCCCAAGAAAAAAGTCAGATCTTCCGTGCGCCATTTGCAACTGGGAAAGACCTGGTTGGAACAAGGCTCATTCTGGACATGAATACATTCCAGTGGCAATCCTTCGGCTTCATAGGCTTTGATAAAACGTGCAAAGTAATCGGCATACGTTTTCAGATATCCTTCCTCCATCCGGAAGCCTGTACTGAACTCTGCTATAGCCTCGCGCGGAAGTAATCCATTCACATCTTTCTCTCCGGACGGACGAACCGCAGAAGCATAATGATTATTCGTCTTCATCCAAGCCGGAGGACACCAGGGAGACGCCCAAACGCGCAAGTCAGGATTTATCTGGCGGGCAGCTTTAATATAAGGAATCAGAATATACCTGTCACGGTCGATATTGAAATTCACCAGGTTAAAATCTCCTGCAACATCCGCAGAAGAGTAGAAACTCATGGCAAAGTCATTGGCCCCCATCGGAAGACGGCAATAGTCGAAGCAAGCTCCATCTTTGCCAAAGATTGCTTGAAGAACAGCTTCACGATCTTCAGCCGACAAAGCGTTCAGCGCATCCCACCCCATTTCATTGAAGCAGCCACCTATACCCGTAATCAACTGTAAGCGTTGAGTCGGGTCAAGCACGATCTCTGCTCCGGTAGTTGCACGTTCCGGCTTTACCTTCTGTTTCACCCACGGAGAAGTCTGAGTGGTAGTATACCACTCGACTTTCTGCGCTGAAACAGTTCCACTCAACAGGAACAATAAAATCAGACTTATTAACCTCATAATCTATCTTATTTTCTTTGTTTCACCATCTGGATAGTTCCATCTTCATTGTAATAAAGTTTATCCACACAAATAGAACGTAGCCAATCATGATTGGATAAAGCACTGTTGTGGTAAAATGCAAACCACTGGCCTTTATATTCTACGATAGAGCCATGATTGGTATAGCTATCCGTAGGCTCCATATAGATACCCATAGATTTCCAGGGACCGAGCGGGTTATCACTGATAGCATAACGCATACGGTTGTCGCCTTTCACGCCGTCGTTCCAGTTTTCATCGTGGTTATCGGAATAAGAGAGATAGTATTTTCCATTATATTTATGAACCCATGTAGCTTCGTGGAAGTCTTCCAGACCTTCCATTTCCTTCATTTCTCCATCCAGTTCCACCATATTATCTTTCAGCTTGCCGCCTTTACAAATCTGGCCGCCACCGTTATAGATATAAGCCTGACCGTCATCATCCACAAATACACAAGGGTCGATCAACGGGTCCATTCCTTCGATATATCCCTGCACAGTAAAGTTAGCAGCCGGTTCCTTGCTGGTAGCTACACCGATCTTCCAACTATTATTCCATTTCGTGTCACTGGGATGCGGGAAATAGAAATAGTACGTACCATCTTTGTAAGCACAGTCGGGAGCCCACATAAATCCGCCTTCTTTGCGCCCCCAGGGAACTTGTGATGAATTCAAAATTTCACCATGATCTGTCCAATTCACCATATCATCTGTAGAGAATACATGGTAACGGTCCATCAAATCGCAACCACGCGGAGGATCGATATCATGAGAAGCATATACATACAAACGTCCATCCGCCCATACATGTGCCGAAGGATCGGCTGTGTACATATGCGTGATA
Organism: uncultured Bacteroides sp.; assembly: GCF_905207245.1. Lineage (GTDB taxonomy): Bacteria > Bacteroidota > Bacteroidia > Bacteroidales > Bacteroidaceae > Bacteroides. The sequence continues at coordinate 18,953 of NZ_CAJLKP010000003.1, forward strand.
AATGGATTGGGAGCCATACTGTCAATACCGGCTGTTTCTTCTTTAGCCGAATTGCTTTTAGGGGACTGACAAGAGAACATAGCTCCTACCAGAAATAATGCAAAAATAGAATAAAAATGTTTTTTCATAAGTAATGCGTTTTATATTAGTAATTAATAGCAACCGTTGCTATTGATAATCGATTGTAGCTTTATAAGTTTTCCCTTTCTTCAACTGAATAGTACGATCATACGTCTGACCGGCTTTCATTCTTATTTTCCGGTCTTTCGCTGAATACAAGGTTACAGACACCTTATTTTGTGAAAGATTCCATGAAAGATGTTCGATGGTAACTCCGCAACGAGTCTTTATTCCACCAATGCTACCTTGCCGGATACCATCCACCAAAGCTGGTAATAAGTCAATACCTTCTTCATTGGAGCCAACCAGCATTTCTATCAGTACCTCGGGTACGGAATGACAAACATCAGTACAGAAAGTACCATGGTTCGGATAATGTGCAGTAGACAAACTGTTATAATAGAAATCCTTCTGAGTAAGCGTCATCATTTTCTTCTTTAGCGAAGAGGCATCATGCAGTCCGGCAGCAATCAAGGCAGCGTGAAGATAGCCGTGACCGGCATTCTCGTAGTTGTATTGATCACGCATTTGCAGCGCCCTATGAGCAGCCTTATAAAGTTCCGGTGTCTTATCTTCCGAGAATTCCCGATAAGGCCATACCATCATCAAGTGGCTGGAATGGCGATGATTATAACTCTCTTCAAGTCCCGGCCAGCCCCATTCTTTGATGGCTCCATCCTTATTAATCCGGTAGGGAGGCAATTCATTCAATAAGCGTTGCCAACGGACTTTACCACCATTTACGCCCTGTTCTTCACCCAGTAAATCGCATACCTTAACTAATGTAGACAGCAGGAAACGGGCTCCGGAAAGATCAAAAGCGGAATTATTAAGCAAAGATACCCGCAAATTGGACGGCTGGTTTTCCGGTGAAACAGATCCTGCAATAATGTAGTGTCCTTCATCATCCTTGTACTTCAGGAAATCTTCATAGAAATCTCCCATACACTTCAGCAAAGGGAACAAACGATTTTTCAGGAAACCTTGATCTTCCGTTATCAGATAGTGTTCCCAGAAAGGATAAAGTAACCAGGCTTCTTCACCTGTCGCATAATGGTAAGGGTAGAAATCATTGATAGAGGCCATCAGTCCTGAAGAAAGTCCGGGTGTGTTTCCACAGGCCAACATACCCCGACAACCCAATAGTTTGGCAGCATTGGTTTCAAAATCTTTCCGCCAAATCTCATTCAGATGGAAATAGCCTTCCATCACTTCAGGCATAGCACCCGTATTGCCACCACTGACTTGCAGATTCAAATTGGCATCCAAATGATAGTAACCACCCCATCCGGCATTACAGTCGCCGGTCCAGATTCCTAACAAATCAGGAGGAGTCAGTTCGTTTCCGGAAGATAGGAAATGATACCTTCCGGCATCAAAGATACGCTCCCACAAAGCCAGTACAGGCTGGTCGGTATTCTTTTGCTTCTCCAACAGCTCTTCGTTAGATAGTGAGCGTTCCTGAGGAGTCGCGCCCAAATCAATCCGCACCCGGTTATAGATAGAGGTGTGGAGAGCTTTATGAGCTTTCAATAATCCATTATAATTGGCACGAACCGCATCAAGCCCTTTTTTCAGAAATCCTTTACTCCATTCAGCCCCGCAATTCTCCGGATACTTTTGAGTTCGGGACAGCAAAAGGATTTCCGAGGCATCCTTTATGTATAAGGTATCGTTATGCAAAAAAGAAGAGCCCCCTTTCTGTTTCACGCGGATACCTCCCTCATAGCCTATAGTATCCATAGGTGCGGCATAGTTCACACGGATATTCAGATAATCTTTCGTATGCAGACATTTTGTTTTCAGTCCTTTCGGGAAATTCATCTCTGCGGGCATTTGCAAACTGATGGCACAATTCAGTTTACCAGCAGAAGGTGCCTGTAGTTCGAAGACTGCAACATCGGCATCTCTTGAAACAAACGCCCGACGCTTCCATGCTCCACGTTCATCACTCCACCGGACAGTAATTTCACCGGTTTCATAATTACAAATACGGCGATAATCTCTTACCGCTCCGGAAGCATCCATATCTATTTTAAGTGCAAAGCCCGGATGTCTTCCACCCTCTCCCCCGTCTTGCCAATGCGAGGTACGGACAGCCAAATCATTCGCTTCTTTAAACTTCCCGGTTGCGCAGTATTTCTTTATCAAATCGAGCGTATCACGGGGAACCTCCGCAAACGTGCGCGGGTTCTGCCGTGGAAAGTTGAAAGAGCGATCATTGAATACCACCGTTTCATGCAAAGGATTTCCAAAAACCATGATTCCCATCTTACCGTTACCTGCCAGCAGAGCTTCCTGCCACTTCGCATAAGTTTCAGGAAAATGAATGGAATATCCTTGACGTACAGCCGGCTGAGCGCATACTCCCAGCGATGCTATACCGATAAATATGGAGTATAGTATCTTTTTGTTCCACATAATGGCCTTATTTATTTCAGTGTGAGTAATCTGCTACGCTTTAAATTATACCCTTCAGCAGAAATGGCGACTTCCTCCCGGGATACATATTCCACCGTTACCGTTCTCTTCTCTCCCGGTAACAGGTTAAAATAGCCGTCGGAAGCATAAGCCGGCAAAATACGCTTATCTGTATCCGCCTCACGGACATTGAGTTTCAGAGCGAGGGCAGGCATTGCTCCGGTGTTCTGTAATTCTATTTGTATCTGACTCTCCTTTTGCCGGATTAGTTTACAGTTTATGGAGGCTTCTTCCAAAGCATTGAATCCCTGGAAATTACCCTCACCGTTATCTTGCCAATAATCATTGATCGAAATAACCTTGCCACGCTTATCCTGAAGTATCAAGCGTTCCATATATACTCCGGATACAGAAATTGGTTTATCTTGTACGAAGCACTCAGTCAATCCATTAGCCAATACATTCAACTTGGAAGTGCGTTTAAACAATGACTTACCTTCAAGAGAATAAGCTTCATATATTACTTTAGCCCCCTTTATCTCTTTCAAAGAAGTATTGACAACCACTACTTTCTGATCATCCAGATTCTTCTGGATATGAATCGGCTCACACGCTTTACGGCATCCATAGAAAGAACCGAAAGTTTCATAATCCCAGGAATAAATCTGCCAAACCATACTGGGCCAAGCCGGATGACTCATCCACAACAACAGCCCACTTGTACTATTCCACATTTTACTGTTCCAAGCTTCCATCATGGCACGGTGACTGTCGTAATTGACAATCTGTGCTTTCCGGCTAAAATCTTTCAGGTCCGTCGGCTTTCCATATTTCTGGTCTATCGCCTCCATAAATTCTCTTTGCCCACCATGTAAATCATGGTAATACCACACATCACTGATGGGCCAGGCATCTTTCACATCCATCATAGCCAGAATGGATTCTTCCGTAGGAATGGAAGTTGAACCTTGTTCAGTATTGAACCCATGTGCCCGATCACGATAGTAATCCACCGGATTCTTATGATAGTTCCATGGTCCGCTTGGTCTCAGGTTGCAATGAGTAGAATTCGGACTGTAATAACGGGTACCGTCTTTCTCGGCAATCATCTTCGCCAGATGTTCTTCGATATAAACAGGTGCAAAGCCCTCATTCCGGGGATTCCAAACAGCAATGGAAGGATGATTACGGAAACGTACCACTACATCTTCTGCATTCCGCAAGAATAGGTTATCATCATTTACCGACATATTGTAGCCTTGCGTACTCAGCCAGAAGTCATTGAAAACCAGCATACCATATTCATCACACAATTCATAGAAGCTCGCTTCCGTACTCTCGCCCGTCCAGTTGCGGATCATATTAAAGTTCGCTTCCTTGTGCAACCGGAAATAAGGTTCAAGATGTTCACGCGAAACGCGCTTCATGGCATCATCCATTCCCCAGTTACCTCCTTTACAGAAGATACGCTTGCCGTTGACTTTTATCACCATATAATGCTGCATGGCTTTATCAGGTGCCGGCACAAGAATATCAGAAGAAACATTCTTTTTCAGACGAGGCATACACATGCCGCCTTCTATATATTTGCGGTTTATATTATCAAAGATAGGTTCGCCCTGCTCCATAACCGTCGGACGATATTCCACCCGGCGGATAGAATCATCGGGAAAACAGACTTCCAATTCATAAGAAAGCTCACGGACTCCGAAACGCACTTTCTTAGAATCAGAGGGTACGCCTTTTTCCGCTACAACCACATCCATCGTATAAAGTTCCTGACGACCGTAATTATTCGGCCACCACAAACGGGGAGACTTCAGTTCCAATACCTTGTAAGCATCCGGAGTAAAGACAACCGTTTTCCGCTCTTTCGGTGCAAGGTTTACTTCCTGAGTCACCTTTTTACCTTCAAGATTCAGGTCAACGGATACTTGTCTGGCTATCGGTTGCAAGTTCTCCACTTCCGTACGTACGGTAACTTCAGCGACCGTAGTATCCGGCAATGCCAGATGAGTAACTACCTGCGTATCATGCAGACGGATACCGTTCGTGAAACGTAAATGTACATCCTGCCAGATTCCTATATTCCGGTCACGGATGCCCGGCACCCAGTCCCATCCCTCTGAAGAAATAAAGGTAGGCCCGTCCAGACACAATTGTCCGCCATTCATACCGTTTCCGGCGGATGGAGATTGTTCGTGAGGAATTCCCGGGTTAGGCGGTGGAAGAATACGAACAACCAACGTATTCTTGCCATCCACCAAATGATCCGTTGCGTTAAATTCACCCCGGATAAAAGCACCTTTCATTGTACCCAGGCATACATCGTTCAGCCATATCTCGGCTTGATAATTGATACCTTTGAAAACCAGCCAGGCTTCCCGGCCTTCTGGAACAGGTGAATTGAATTCCAAACGATACCACCAATCCATCCTGCACAGAGTGTCGGGAATTGCCAGATTATTCAGTCCATAATAAGGATCGGGATACACCCCCTGATCCACTAAAGTAGTCAATACAGTACCCGGAACGGTTGCATTATACCATCCATTTTTGCCATCCGTCAGTTTCCAGCCCCGGTTCAACAGGAAATCATTCTCCCCAACCTTCTCTACCACCGCTTCCACCGGTGTCTGCATTTTCGGGGTGGGCATCATGATTTGCGCTTTCGACTTCGGTAACGTCTCTTTCGGCTGAGGATGAGTCAATCCCCAATTTGCCACATTCTGCGCTACTAATGAAGTAGCACAACCCAATAAGAGACAAAATATCCACTGAAATTTGGCATTCCGTTCCATACTTATTTATTTTTCCGGGTGAGACATTGGATAATTATCTTTCTGTAATACCGAAACCACCTTCTGTAAACGAATATCAGCAGAAGAAGCACCTACCATGATCGTATAATCACCGGAAGGATAGACAAACTTGCTTTTCGCTTCATCCCAATAACGTAACAGATCTTTACGTAATTTCAAAGTCACTTTCTTGTTTTCACCACTCTTCAATGCGACACGCTCAAAACCTTTCAGTTCTTTGACAGGCATTACTTCATCCCGTTCAGGCAACTTCACGTATACTTGAGCAACCTCATCACCTGTATATTTACCTGCATTCTTCAGTTGGAAAGAAACATTTATCTCCTCTCCACCATCTGCCACTTGCAAGTTGGAATACTTGAATGTGGTATAACTTAAACCATAACCGAAAGGATACAGGACATCCCCTTTGAAGTATTTATAAGTACGTCCCTTAGTAATATCATAATCATCAAACGGAGGGAGTTCATCCAGACTTCTGTAATAGGTCAACGGCAGACGGCCACCCGGATTATAATCACCAAACAAAACTTCCGCTACAGCTTTACCTCCGCTTTCACCGGGATACCAAGCATTCACGATAGCCGGAATATGTTCATCCATCCAGTTGATAGCCAATGAGCTACCTGCTACCAATACAACTACGATATTCGGATTTACCTTGTAGATTTCCTGCAAGAACTCCTGTTGGTCCGCCGGAAGTTGGATATCATATCTGTCTTGCCCCTCACGTTCTATTGACTTATTAATGCCCAATACGGCAACCACTGTCTCACACTCACGTACTGCCTTTCCGGCTTCACCGTACAAATCCAGACGTGTCATCTTTCCTACCTGTGGGACACGCCATTGCAGTTTAGCAATAGCATAGTCGCGGTTATCATAATATTCCGCCTTCAACTGGTAATCCTTTCCGGCTTCCAGATAAATAGTAGCTGTATCTGTACGGACAGCATGTCCTCGCCATGCATCAATCAGCATTTTTCCATCAATGCTCAAGCGACAACCATCATCTGATGTAAAACTGAATGTGTATTGTCCGGTAACCGTAGGACGTAATTTTCCTGTCCAGCGAACTGACAAAGGAGATTTAGGTAAGAAAGGATCGGGTGCCTGGTTGGCAGGCTCAAAGTTAATCCATTCTTCTTTGCGCACTTTCGGAGTCCCCTGTAATTTTGTATTATCAAAATATTCGGCTTTCAATCCTTCCGGGAAATTGACTCCCTGTATGAGTTCCATACCGTCTACAGCTGATTTCCAAGGAGCATATACCACTTTCACACCATCGCCTACTCTATCTTTGATACCCTGCAACACTGAGATTGGAGCAATCACTGGCGAACCACTATAATCTCCAAACTCACAATTACCAGCATTGATGCCTACCACAGCTATTGATTTCACCTTTTTGGCATTAAGCGGCAACATCCTTTTCTGATTCTTAAGCAATACAATACATTCACGTGCTGCATTCAAAGCTACTTCCTGATGCTTTGCCGACCCTATCACAGCCGGAGATATTTTCGTATAAGGATTCTTTTCTCCACTATCGAACAACCCCAACTGCATACGTGCCCGTAACACACGATAGGCAGCCGAATCTATATCAGCATTCGTAACCATGTATTGACGGTAGGCACTCAACAAAGGCTCATCAAATACATCATCACCACATTCCAAGTCTAAGCCTGCTTTTATGGAAAGGGTAGCCGCAGCCTCTTTAGTCTTCACATATTTATGTGCATTCACCAACAAGGAAGGTCCACCGCAATCGGAAACCACATATCCTTTGAATCCCCAGTCCTCACGAAGTACTTTCGTCAATAACCAAGCATTCAAGGTACAAGGCACATCATTCAGCGCATTATACGCTGACATGATGGAAGCTGATTTACCATCCTTCACGCACGCTTCAAAAGCCGGAAGGTAATATTCACGTAACTGTTTCTCTGAAATCTGCGGATTACATACAAAACGATTATGTTCTTCATTATTGGCTGCGAAATGCTTGGGAGTCGACACAATCTTCAGATAACAGTCATCATCGCCTTGCAGGCCTTTCACAAAAGCAGTACCCATGACACCACTTAAATATGGGTCTTCTCCGTAAGTTTCCGGAGTACGTCCCCAGCGTGGGTCACGCGCCATATTCACTGTAGGAGACCAGAAGGTCAACAAGTCACTAAACTGATTTTTTTGTTCCCGTCCTTGCTCCAGCTCATTCCAACGGGCACGGGCCTCATCAGAAATAACCGTAGCTACCTGCAATTGCAATTCCGGGTTCCAGGTTGCCGCCAGTCCGATAGCCTGCGGGAAAACGGTAAAGCGTCCCGGACGAACCACTCCGTGAAGCGCTTCGTTACCGTGGTAATATTTAGGAATATCCAAACGGGGAATTCCCGGAGAGGTGGCACGCAACAGGCTGATTTTTTCTTCAACCGTCAAGCGTGATAATAAATCCATGATGCGCTCATGCATCGGTGCCTTCTCATCTTTATATAGCTCTTGAGCCTGTGCCGGAATGGCACAGGCAATTAGAGCTAATAATCCTGTAAATACAATCTTTTTAAGTGTTTTCATGTTTTTCCTATTGACTTATGCCTTATTGTTTTTCTGCGGATGGAGGTACTGCATCACCTGCGCTACCCCATACCTTATTGGGTCTGCTACCCATCACCAATACCAATTTTCCACCTTCTTTTATGTCGTCATGACTAAACCAGGGTTTATTCCATTCTTTTCCGTTCAATGTTGCAGACTGAACGTATTTATTTTCATCCGATGCACCTTGTGCCTCTATCTCAAATACCTTTCCATTGCTCAACATTACCTTAGCCTTAGTAAACAAAGGGCTGCCGATATTATAAGACGGAGAACCCGGAGTTACCGGATAGAAACCTAAAGAAGAGAAAACTACAAATGCTGACATACCGCCACCGTCTTCATCACCCGGTAATCCCATCAAGTCATTACGGAACCAAGTCTTCAGTAACTGACGAATACGTTTCTGTGTCTTCCAAGGCTGACCCGCATAATTATACAGATAAGGAATATGCAGAGAGGGTTCATTAGCCATTGAGAATTGTCCCACATTTCCGGTATGATCCGGTATCTGTGCATAGAAAGCATATTTGCCACGTCCCAACGGTTCACGGAAAGTTTGATCCAGGTTTGCTATAAACTGCTGGTTACCACCCATCAAATCAATCAGATCGGCTACATTGTGAGGAACATCCCAACGATAAACCCAACCATTATTCTCACCATAATATTCACGAGCACCCATACCTCCGGAGAAACGATAATCGAATGGTTCGATCCACTTACCATTCTTATCCTTCGGATGGAAGAAAGCAGTTTCAGCATTATACACATTACGGTAATTATGAGCACATTGCAGATAATGAGCAGCCTCTTCTTTTTTTCCTAACATATCGGCTATGCGTGACAGACACCACTGGTCATAGGAAGTTCCCAACGTAACTGCAATTGGCTGACGCTTTTCGAAATGATGTACATTCGGGTCTGTTTCTTTTTCTCCTTCCTGAAGTGCAGGGATATATCCGTTCTTCTTATAGAAATCATCAATCCAACCGGCAGCAGCACCCGACCATGGAGCCAGTGTTTTTTCTTCAATACCTTTACGGCAAGCTTCATAGGCTTTAGCCAAATCGAATTGCAAGCCTTTAGCAGCCGCATCAGCTACAGTTGCTACGGCATGATTGGAATTCATACGGCGGGAGTCACCTGTAATTTCAGGGAAAGTAGGCATCCACATATTACCCATTTGTTCAGCCATACGCAGATAAGAGTCAATCACATTCTTTTCTGTTCCTTCATCAATCAAAAGGCGCAAAGGATGGGCAGCACGGTAAGTATCCCAAATCCAATCGTCTGTGTAGAACGGCTCACCATTATCTTCGTGTATCTTTCCATCAAAGGCACTGAAATAACGACCGTCTTCGCTGATACAAACCGGACGTTCGAATACACGGTAAAGCGATGTATAAAGAACCTGTTTATCCGTCTCACTACCACCCTCTACCTGAATATCGCTCAATGCTTTATCCCAGACCTGACGTCCCTTTTCTGCCAAAGCCTGCAGATTATAATCAGGCAATTCACGTTGCAGGTTTTTCTTGGCTTGTTCTTCGCTTATAAATGAAATTCCATAGCGCAAGTTGACTGTTTTTGTTCCGTCTGCAAAGTGCATTACAGCACAGGCATTACGCCCTTCTGCTTCTTTCTTGTCTGCATCTATTTTACCATCAGCCAGAATACCTGTTTCTATAGGGGCAACGTCCGATTCTATATACAGGTAAACCCGCGTATTATTCTCCAGTTGCTGGTAACCGCTCACAAAACCGTCACCTGCCTTGATAGCACCGTTACGCGAATTGATCATCATGTATACAGGCTTATCCTGCTGACTATAATCTATCTGATAAAGAGCCGACTGATGAGAAGGTGCATACTTCACTTTGATTTCCTCGTCATCGAGAACCACCTCATAATAATAAGGTTTCAACTTCTCATCATCATAGCTATAAGCTATAACCGGACGAAGTTTATCTCCCTGATACGGACTCAGATTGAAAGCAGAACTACCACGATGACTGGTCACAATCAAAGGAAGGCCGTTCAACTGATCTGTTGTATAATCCGCCCGTTCGGGATAGACACGAAGCATACTATTCGGCAGGTGAATAGTCGGGAAAGTGGGCACCAGCAAGTGACTGATATTTCCCATGTAAGGATTCACATAGTCCACCGGACCTTTCACGGCGGCTACTTGGTTTTGTACTCCACTACAAGCGCCCAACATGGAAACTAAAGCTACAGAAGCCAGGCAATGTGTAATTTTCATAATATAACAGTTTTAGTTTATATTTATTCTCGAAGGCAAATGTAAGGCTCAGCACTTTCCCTTTCAATTAAAAAAGACTTAATCGCTAATTAAATTTGAATAAAGTGGTAAAATAAGTCTCTTTTTAATGATTATTTCTGTCCACGGGTCTGCTTTACGACCTGTATGGTTCCATCCGAATTATAGAACAACTTATCTACACAAACCGAACGTAGATTTCCCTGTCCTGAAAAATCAGAAGTGTGATAGAAGGCATACCATTGACCTTTATACTTTACAATAGAACCATGACTGGTGTCACAAGTGGTCGGTTCCAGATAAATCCCCTCATACTTCCATGGGCCTAACGGAGAATCGCTTGTTGCATACCTCAAACGATTGGCACCCGGGCTATTATCCGCATACGATAGATAGTACTTACCATTGTATTTATGTATCCAGGTCGCTTCATGGAAATCATTCAAGCCGGTCATCGGTTTAACCTCTCCATCCAGTTTCGTCCAGTCATCTTTCCGTAACTTACCACCATAGCATTTACCTCCACCTCCATTATAAATGTAAGGTTGACCATCCTCATCTATAAATACGCAAGGGTCAATTTCCGGAGGCATACCCTCGATATAACCTCTTACACGGAATTCCTTATTCGGATACTTACTGGTAGCTACTCCCACCCGCCAGGTACTATTCCAATCAGCAGCATTGGCCGGGTGCGGGAAGTAGAAATAATAAGTTTGATTCTCCGGATTATAAGCACAATCGGGAGCCCACATGAAGCCATCACACCCCCAACCATTATGTTTCCGCACTGTGGCTGCATTCATTATCTCCCCATGATCGGTCCAATTCACCATATCTTCCGTAGAAAAAACATGATAGCGATCCATGCGGTCGCATCCGAGTGCAGGCTCCATATCATGCGAAGCATACACATAAAGTACTTCTTTCCCATCAATGTTCCATACATGTGCAGAAGCATCAGCTGTGTAAAGAGGTCCCTTTATCCAACTATTGTACATCGGTGACTCCCACTCTACAAACAGGGGATTACTCATTGCTTTCGTAACAGGGTAAGTGAAAGAATTAGAAATATCTTCCAACTCACCTGTACGCGTTAAAACGAACTTATCGATGTTTCCCGGTGTATTGGCGCAATACTTCAGTACATGTTTCCCTTTAGTCAGTTGGATTCCATTAGCTTTCACTTTATGGCTAAAATCCGTCCATCCCCCAAGAGGCATATCTATACTACGGCTTGCACCCCTACCATCTACCTCAAAGTAGAAACTTCCCTCCGATCCGTCCCCTTTCACGCAGAATGTTTCAATGGCATAGGCGCCATCCTCATCTACCTCAATCGTATAACACATCCATTCACCTGGCTGTACATCACCGATATAATAACCTCCGGAAGCCTTACTTTCCGCACGAACATCAACGGCGTGGGAACCTCTGTACCCCACATCAGCCAGTTTAGAGTCGCTCTCATAATAGGCCACATTCTGTGCTCCTTCATCAAAATCTTCCGCTTCTAAGGTGCCGGGTACCCGATGCGGACCTTTATAGGTCGTTCCTTTATAAGCTTTCAGATATTCTTCCGAATCATAGTCCATATCATAATCGTACTCATACGACCCATCAGGAACCGGAGGATCTACCTCTGACACTTCAGGGGGAACTTCTGGAGGTATTTCTCCCGGCGTATCTTTATCGCTGCAAGCTGTAAGAGCAAGTGCAGCAATAAAGAAACCCAACTTCAACAGATGAATAAATAGACGCATACGATTTTATTTTGTTTGTTCTACTACTTTTATAGTTCCATCCGGATTATAGTATAGCTTGTCTACACAAATAGAGCGAAGATTTCCCCTTCCTGAAATAGAACAGTTATGATAAAAAGCATACCATTCACCATTATATTCAGCTATAGAGCCATGACTTGTATCGCAACCTGTCGGTTCCAGATAAACACCCTGATATGTCCATGGTCCTAACGGTGAATTACTGGTTGCATAATTTAAACGGTTAGCCCCCTTGCCATTCTCCGCATGGTTATCAGCATAGGACAAATAGTACACACCGTCTTTTTTATGTACCCAGGCAGCCTCATGAAAATCTTTCAGACCCTCCATAGCACGCAGCGGTTCTGCCAGTTCCATCATATTATCCTTCATTTTGGCACCCACACAACGGCCTCCACCGCCATAGTAGAAGTAAGCCTGATCATCATCATCCACAAAGACGCAGGGATCTATCATGGCAAAGCAATCGTCTTCCATTCCTATCATGTCAATATACTTGTCCTGTACAGTGAAGTCTTTGGCAGGATGTTTACTGGTAGCTATGCCCACTCTCCAGGTATTGTTCCAGTCATCACCACTCGGATGCGGAAAGTAAAAATAATAAGTGCCATTCCTATATGCACAATCGGGTGCCCACATGAAGCCACCATCTTTACGCCCCCAAGACACTTGCGAAGAGTTTAATATTTCACCATGATCCGTCCAGTTCACCATGTCATCCGTAGAGAATACATGATAGCGGTCCATCAAATCGCACCCACGCGGAGGGTCGACATCATGGGAAGCATAAACATACAGACGTCCGTCTTCCCATACATGGGCGGAAGGATCAGCTGTATACATGTGAGTAATGAAAGGATTCGGACCTAAAGTAACCGTTTTAGCTTGCTTCTGGTTGTTGCAACTCATCAATGTCAACGACAAAGCAGCCAAGGTAATCAAATAATTTTTCATACGCTTTTTTATAGTTTTAATATTTAATATGAGCAAAGTTAGAGTTGACTGATTAACAAAGCTCTTAATTTCAACTTAATAATTCGCAGTTTTTTCGATTTTCTATTTCGTATCCCTCCGAGGCATCTCAAAGCTCAGTGGTTTCTCACAACGAAGCATCTTTGCCGCCTCACCCGTCAGCCACAGGTAATGATCGGACGGCATCCCATCCATACCCACAAACTTGACTTCTTTTCCCACCGGAGGATTATCTGTACACTTGAAAATGGCAGTACCTTCATTCACTTCATCGAACATAGCTACATACAGCATCGTAGCCCCTGCATTGATTGCCGTAGAAATCTGTTGCCAATAGAAGCGTCCGCCCTGACGGGGAATAGAACCGGAAGGTTTCACATCATCCTTGAATGCATGGCGACTTAGATTGTGCCAACTGAATCCAGGAGTCACACAAGGCACATAACCGATATTATTCTCTTTACACCAAGCTATATCACCAAGAATAACATCCCGATAACGATCCATATCATTGTGGAGCAACGGAGTAAAGCGCTGCACCATCCATGGCAGAACAATATCCGCCTGTCTGATAAGCTCGTGCAAGTAAGGATCATGTACGCAATCGGCATTCAGGTCTCTCCAGAAAGTAGGTACTCCCAACATAACGCTACAACCACCGTATTCCGGATCATTTTTGAGGAAATCGATAAAACGTTCCAAACCGATATTACGAATATCATACGGACGATCAGGAAAACCGACACCCCAGATAGTAACCAACGGTTTGCCATTATAAAAGACATAAGTCTGTTCACCTGTCTGATTAGTTACACGCAGCGAATCAACCAGATATTTCCAGTCGTCAATCAACATGGAGCAATCTTCACCTTTAGCTGCCAGGCCGGACAAATCATACATAACTCCAATAGCACGTCCATATTTTGAAGCCGCCTTCATGGCATGCTCCAGCACTGTACTCCGCCTGCGTGCTTCCGGACGGGCAGCCCCGAAGAAACGTTGCATGAATACACCATCCAACCCATACTCCTTCATCCACTTGAAATGCAGATCTACCGTGCTCTCATCCGTAGAACAGAAAAAGCGGGCAGTAGAGCCATCTGCCAATTTCTGTCCCGTCGGATATGTTTTCTCATACTCACTCACATCCGGCCACATATCTATGCGGACACTGTTCTCATCCGGGTACATTACCCCTTTCCTCGGTTGGTGAAACCAACCTTGATACCCAGCCATAACCAAACCTTTGTAAGATGGATATTTAGTTTTCTTAGAATGTTTGGGTGCTGCATTCAGAGTCCCGAACAAGAAGAAAACGAGTAATAGTAAAAAGCATTTTTTCATGGTAGTAATCATTTTAATAGGTATTTTATATTTCAGTTGTTATTATTTATTCCAAAGCTCTTTTTATGTACTTCTTTATCTGTACGGAGCAAAACGGTGACAAAATGCAACATAGTATTTTTTTCATCTTCTGCTTTTTGCATGGGAAAGGTTCATTAATCAAAGTTTTTTACGGGTAATGAAAAGCATATCCGAACCCTATCCGAATCGTACCCGAGACGTACTTGCTCCGTACATTCTTCGCTCAGAAGTACCTCTGAGTGGAGAAACACTGGAGAAGGTACGGAGCAAGTACGTCTCGGGTACGATCCGGATATATAATTAGCTATGTCATCTGGAAGGCCATGTGGATTTTAAAGGTATCTCTCCCCGAAGCATCTTCTTGCCCTGCCCTACAAGCCATAAATAATGGTCAGTGGGTAATCCGTCTTCAATACCCATAAAAGTAATATTCAGATCCTTGGCACGCTGACACCAGTCATTACCTGTCAATCCCTCAACCATTTTACTGCTAATCCGGTATCCTCCGTTTTGATATACGACATAATAGTCTACGGCAGATTCGTTACTCGGAACATCACTCTGATTCAAGCATTTATAAATGGCCGTACCTTCGTCTATCTCATCGAACATAGCAATGTAGAGCAACTGTGCACCCGATTTAATGCAATGATACATCTGATTCCAAAGGAACTTGCCACCCAGACGTGGATTTATACCATTATTGGGATGCATATTGCGGTCGCAAGAGCCGGGAAAACAAAGCGGAGCATATTCTACCTTATTATCCTTACACCATTTTATGTCATTTTCTATCAGACTATGGAAATTGGAATAATTATCATCGCCATAACGCCCTACAAACCATGGCATAATGACATCAGCAGCCTTTATCAAGTCGTGCAACTTGGCATCCGGCAGTGCATCATTACGTCTTTCACGCCAATAAGTGGGAACACCAAGCATAATGCTGAAACCTTTCTCCTTCAAGCCATTCATCAAATTTTCTATATCCGTAAGGGAATAAGGACGGTTGTCATTGAAACCTACGCCCCAAAGTACAATCATTGGTTTAGCATTCTGATAAAGATAAAACTTCTGCTTAGTACGGTCTTTCAACATATATTTATCCATGATGGCTTGTGCATCTGCCAAGACAGCATCTGTCCCTCTTTTGTTATTGGACATGAAACCACCTAAATCATACATTACACAAATAGCACGCTGATGAGTATTTGAACCTTCCATAGCCGATTCAAGGACTTTATCAAAATGATCCTTACCATCTGGGTTATCAATTACTTCGCCCACGAAACGCTGCATAAATGCACCATCAATACCATAATCCTTCATCCACTTGAAATGAAGCAGGACACTGGATTTATCATAGGCACTATAAACCGTAGCCTTCTCACCATTAGGAAGAATGAATTTGCCAGGTGTATACTGTTTCTCATATTCACGCATATCAGGCCAGAAGTCGATAGAATTTCGCAATACGCCCGGTTCAAACATATCGTTTTCACGGTAATGGTACCACGCGGTATTTGAATGCTGGCTATGCGAACATCCGTCACCCGGTGCACCAAACCAACCTTGATAGCCGGTCATTACCAATCCGCGGTAAGTATCGAAAGGCTCACCATCCTTGTGAGGTGTGAAGTCGGGTTCATTGTATATTTCAGTCGGTTCCGGATTGTCAGGCTTTTCGGGTTCAATGGCAGGAGGAATGATGTCATCATCGCTGCCGCCACAAGAAGTTGCACATACCAGAAAGGTACATAATAGCAAATAATATATTTTATTCAATCTCATTTTTCTATTTTTAATAGTTAAAATAAAGGCCGGAAGAACAAACATACGTCTTCATTCCGGCCCATTATTACAATCTTATTACCTATAATCCAACTATTCGTTGGGAACTTCTATCTTTACAATTTCCGTATAATTGTACTTTTCGAATTTATCCTTCACCTTGGCACCCATACGGACGAAGTAAATGTATCCGGGCTTTACCTGCAACGATACTTCATACGCTATACTCTTACCGTCTTCCTCTTTAGGAATCTTGTCCCAAGTCTTCATGACATTAATCTTGCCGGGCTTATCGTAATAACCAATATGATTGGAAGCACCGCAGAAGTGGTTCAAACTGAGAAACGGACAAACATCCATAATCTGCGGAAGTCCTTCAGTAACCGGTGCATCCAAACGGCAGGACATGGTAAGTGTAGTTCCTTCGAGTTTCGTCTTGAAGTCAAAGAGTTTCAAATAAGGTGTCACCTCAAAATTCTGAGTAGTCTTGCTACCGATACCCATACGAATAGTATCTGCCGGCCACCAAGAACCTTCAGGAACCATATCATACGTACCGGCAAAGAGCTTGGTATTGTTGAACGTACCGTCTTCCTTTATAGCAAGGTCCTGACTTCCGGGATTGACTTTATAGCTCACTTCCCATATACGAATGTGGCAATCTCCCCGGTCGGAAACGATGCCTTCTCCAGTAGTGGAATCTATAATCTTTCCATAAAAGTGGCAATCGGGAGCATCAAAGTTATCCACTTCCATGCAAGATGCCATCAGCAATGTTGCAGTTCCACACAATAAACTGTATATTAACTTTTTCATATCAATATTTTTTATAAGAATTATTCCATTTAATAACCATCATTACGAATCAGCAACGGGTTCTTATTGATTTCACCGCCCGGAATCTGCTCATAATAATGACGCTTGTCAAATGTCACTCTACGACCTTCACGTTCCACTTCGTTCAAGAATATCCATTTGTTTTCATCAAGAACCAGATACGGAAGTAATGTATGAGTATATACACCATCCTGGAACATGATATCAGCTATTCTCCAGCGACGAATATCAAACAAGCGATGATTTTCGAAACAGAGTTCACGGGCACGCTCATCACGAATATATTGCAGGTTTTCATCAATCACAAAACCATAAATCTCGGAACCTACATCTGCCGGATTAGCAACCATCTCATGCCGGCTGGCACCTGCACGGTCACGTATCTCATTGATATGTTCGAAAGCTTCTGCTTTCAAATCTTCGTTACCGGTAATCAAGCCTAATTCATAAGCAGCTTCTGCCCAGTTCAACAAGATTTCACCATAACGGAATACTTTCCAAGGTTGATAGTTAGTGAAGAATACGCGGGCATTGCTTCCGTCAGCCTGTACATATTTACGAATGCAAGCACCCATACGCGAATAACCTTCATCACCTGTACCTTCTGCCAAACCGTGTATACCGTTAATTTTCATCTTAACACCATTAACCTCCTTGTATTCACCCGGTTGAGAAGCTCTTATACGGAACTGGTTGGTATAGTCGTTAACGCTTCCCTGCGTCTCTGCAGTACCATCAGCAGCAGTGCCCGGATAGCTTTTATATACACCACCCTGGAAGTCAAGTACTGTACCGGACATGGATTCAGTCATACCGGTAAAGTAGAAATTGGCACGGCATCTCGGTTCCATTTTATCCGTATCCCAGAGGTCAGTCACTTTGTCAAAACGTATCGGTTCACCGGTTTCTTCATTGGTGATGGCAGGCATCTCATAAAGTCCCATTAGTTCCCATGCAGGCTGAAGCGCAACACCTACGTCACCTGAAAGCCCTTCGCCCTTCGGCAACACCATACAATCCCAGCAGTGGAATAAGCTGGTATTGGTCGGAGTACTGGTATTAGGTCCATATTGCTTAACCATGATATCCTCTTCCGTATTCGGATTCAGGAACACTTCCGTATAAGCTTTTTCTTTATCTGCCCCAGTATGGAGTTTGAATCCGGCTTTTTGTAAAAACTCACATGCATCATAAGCATATTGGAAAAATTCCTGTGCTTTGTCCTCGGGCATACCCATCAGACCAGCAGAAACAGCCGGACCGGTAACAGCAGTGTATTGAGTATATTTGGCAATGGAACCAGCATACAACATGGCGCGAGACATCAATGCCGCAGCAGCATAACGATTCGCACGTCCTACTTCGTCTTTAGAAGCAGTTGCATTCTCCATAGCAAACTTCAAATCTTCATAAATGAACTTCCAGCAATCATATTCCGTATTACGTGGTTGCTGTAATTCTTCCAGTGGAGCTTTTGGATCGAGCACCTTGTCTACGATAGGTATACCACCATAGCGTTTCACGATTCCGAAATAGTAGAATGCACGCAAGAAACGAGCCTCGCCCAAATAGGCATTATAATCGTTTTCTTTATAATTATCGCGATAATTAGGCAATTGCTCCAACATATTGTTGATGTCGCGAATGCGATCATAAGGCCAGTATCCCCAACCATCGCCATAAGAAGTTCCGCGGCCTGTTGCCTCAGCAGCACAAGATGCCGGGCTACCCTTCTGGGCCTGCCACCTATTACCACTATGCCAACCACTGGCATTTACTGTAGCATATCCCTTATCATCACCATTCTGGCAATAATTAAAATCTTCAATAGGAAGGTCCTGATACATCAGAGCAAGATATTTCTTGATACCATTGTCCGATTGAAACAGTACATTTTCGTAGATAAGTCCTTTTGGCTCCAGATCCAGGTCATAGCAGGAAGTCGCCGTAAGTCCTAATGCAGCTGCTACAAATATATATTTTAATGTTTTCATATTCTATTATCTTTAGAATTTAATAGTTGCACCAATATTAAACGAACGGTTCACAGGGTAATTGTAGAACAAGACACTATCTTTGTTAGGATCATCATTTACACCACCTCTTGCTCCGGGACGTTCCGGATCTATATTATCCAAACCAGTAAAAGTTAAGAGATTGTAAGCATTGAAATAAACACGAAGATCTTTAATGCCCGCCTTAGCCAACCATGTTTTTGGCAGTGTGTAACCTATTTCCAAAGTTTTCAGACGCAAATAAGAGGTATTCTTAATACCTGTTCCTGCATTACTGAAACTGTGACCGGTGGCCGGATATAATCCTGAGATCCATTGGGTATTCGGATTGAAAGGATCGTCACTCGGATTAGCCGTATGCCAACGATCAAGATAAATATCCAACACGGCACCGCCATTGAATGGTCCTACTTCTGTAAACACTTCAGTATAAGAATTGTATACGCCTGCTGCGCCCTGCCAGTTCAGAGAAAGATCAATACCTTTCCATTCGGCACCCATTACAAAACCATAATTGAACACCGGCAGGTTATAAGTTGCCATCGGATGATTATCTTCACCATTAATTATACCATCACCATTCCAGTCTTGATAGTAATAGTCACCCGGCAATGTTCCCTGACCATATCCGCCACCGGTAACATTGTGATAACGAATTTGCTCATAGCTACTGAATCGTCCACCTTCCTCATAAGAGAACCAGATATCTTTGTTACGTCCTGATACGTCCCTACGACGCCAAGCATCCATAGAGTTGCTGGCCTGACTGTCCTGACGATAATCCCAACGATTCTTGGTAGCAGAAATTTGTCCGCCAACCCAATAATTCACCCCAGCTACTCTATTGCGGTGATTCAAGCTGATCTCCCAACCAAAGGTTTGGTCGCTATTCAGATTCTCTTTCGGCAGAGAAGCACCTACCGTACCCGGAATGATAGTTGAAGAAGTATCAAGTAAGCCACTACGCTTACGCTTGAACACTTCAAATGTACCGCTCAACTTTTGGTTCCAAAGGTCGAAATCCAAACCAAGGTTATAGGTTTCAGCAGTATACCAGGTCAAATCAGGATTAGGAATAGAAGTTGCAGCAACACCAGCCATTAGTGCACCATTATAGAACCAGCCGATTTTATCTTTTTCGATATTATACGCTACTACATTCTGAGGATACGTGTTCGCACCTCCATCATCACCCATCTTACCGTAAGATCCCCGAAGTTTCAAATTGGTAAGAAAAGGAACCAATTCTTTCATAAATGCTTCTTCACTTATGCGCCAACCAGCAGATACGGATGGGAAGAATCCCCAACGCGCCCCTTTCGGGAAACTGGAAGAACCATCGTAACGGAAAGCAAAATCCACCATATAACGTCCTTTATAATCGTAGTTTACTTTACCTACAACAGACTGGCGGGTTTTGTCACCGGCACCTCCCATCGAGCCTATCTGATCCTTCTCTTCACCATAAATCAGATATTCACCATCCAACTGCATGACGCGTTGTGCATAAAAGTTATCCCAATTGTTGTACTGTTCTTCAAACAACACCATAGCACCAACATTGTGATCTCCAAACTTATTGGCGTAGTTCAAAGAAAGTTGCATCACTGTTCCATAGCTCGGATCGGTATTGCGTCTCAGATTACTGTCTGCATTACGATCGAAACTTTCCATTGTACCATCTTCCCTCTTATTATACAATTTATAAGCACGCTTATAGCTGGTATTATTGGTGGTGTAATAGTCATAGCTATAAAAAGCCTTTGCGCTCAAGCCCTTTACTCCCGGAATGTCATAAGTCAATGCCAAAGCACCATTAAAGTTGACACGTTTCTCACGGCGATAACCGGTAAGGTCACTATTGGTGGCAGCTACAGGATTTTCAGGTTCACCCATTTCGCTATCCCAAGCAGGGTAATTATGGTCACCGTCTACATAAGCCTCCGAAGTCGGTCGGTAAGTCCAAGCCTTCTTATACACAGACCAAATATCGGTAAACGGCTGATTCTTTTCATCCATATAACCACTGGTTTGTATAGTAGCTTTTAAACGGTTAGTAATCTTGGCGTCGATATTGCTACGGAAATTCCAACGATCATAATTCAAGGAACCGCTCTTATAAGAACCTTCCTGTTTCAAATAAGCGAGGTTAAAGAAATAATTCACTTTCTCGGAACCACCATTCACGCTAACATTATATTGTTGCTGCGGAACATTGTCATCGAACAACTCTTTTGTCCAGTTCGTACTTTTTTTCCTTCCGGTACTGTACTCCATCATATCTTGCCAAGTGTATTTAGCAGGAGTTCGATTCGGATAAGTGTTGTCACCAAAAGCATTATAATATTTCTCATTAATAAGTAACATATGGTCTGCTGCACTTGCTGTTTGCGGCACATAGAGGAACTGCTGCCAACCGTAATTAGCAGAGAATGTAATGTCGAACTTGCCATTAGAAGCTTCACCATGCTTAGTAGTAACCAAAATTACACCGTTGGCAGCACGCACACCATAGATAGCAGCAGAAGCATCTTTCAATACAGATACATTATCTATTTCATTGGCATCCATACGTGAGAAATACGCCTTATCGCGAGGGATACCATCAACTACAATCAACGGTTCACCCATACCACGAATATCAATAGCATTGTCAAATTCACCAGGTTGTGAACTCTTCTGTGAAATACGCACACCGGGAATTTTACCAGAAAGCATGTTCACCACATTTTCATTCTTGGTAACAGCTATTTCTTTATTATTGATGGCAGAAACAGCACCTGTCAATGTAGCTTTCTTCTGTGTACCATAACCAACAACAACTACTTCTTCCAAAGCTTGACTATCTTCCTTCAATGTAATTTTCAGGCTAGTTTTGTCGGCTGCAACTACAGCATCGATATAGCCGATAAAAGAAATTGTCAGCTTCTCTTTTGCATCGGCAGCTATTTCAAACTCACCGTTAATATCGGTGATGACACCACGAGTGGTACCATTCACCCGAACATTGGCTCCTATGACAGTTTCGCCTGTTTGGTCAACTACAGTACCGCGAACAATGCGGTTCTGTGCTGACATAGGCAATGCCGTCAGGAGACATAAAAGCGCAAACATCATCGATTTCCATGAAAAGAATGCACTTCTATCATTATTATTCAGATTTATATTTTCCATGTTATTCTCTATCTATTTAGAAAAGGTCTATAAGAAAGTCTCTATTTGTCTCAAGAGACTTTCTTATTATTATTTTTAAATTACTCTTCTATCTTAGTAGGGTTATCCACTACACCCTCAGCACAATCACGACGATTGATCCAAAGGAAGCACAAACAGCCGTCACTAATGTCTCTAGAGCCATAAGCATATTCAAAACGAACACCAAAGCCTACACGAAGAGCCCAGCCGCCATAAGCCTCTGTTGTTTCTAAGTTACCCTCATTTGTGATTTTAAGACCATTAGCCACCATAGTAGAACCATTAAGCCCATCAAATCCATTCAGAATTTCACCATTGCACTCAGCACCGGCAAACGCTTTCTTTTCATCATCACTCATAACCCAACTACGACGTTGAGAGGAAGCGATAGAAATCTGGCGGTTATAATAGACAATATTACCTTGGAGTTGCTTACCTAAATCATCCACAACCAAAGACGAACCATCAGAATAAACAAGATTATCACCATCAACCTCAGCGACATACCCCTGAAGAGCCTCTACAATCTTGGCACCACCCTCACCATGTTTCAAAGATAATTTATCATTGGCTATCACATCATATAAATTAAGACTGTTTACTCCAGGAGCAACAACTACAGGCGCACCTTCGTTCGTACCTTCTGCAGGCATCTCACCATATTCTACGTGTGGCTCACCTAAGCCTTTCAAAGAGCCTTTAAACACGTCATCTGCAACAGCAGCCAACGGATCTGTTACTACTACATAAATTTTAGCCTTCACAATGTCATGTGCAAGCACATTTATCAAGAACCCTGAACGATCTGCATTCTCATTGAAGCTCGTTCCTGGTCTTTCACTAAATTTCCACGTACCGTCAGCTTTCAAACTAGACTTCAGCATTTCATTTTTTTCCTGTGCCTTGCCCCCCGGTTGTTTACTTGCTGCTGCAACAGCAAACTCAACCCCTTCAGGAAGTTCAGAGAACAAATCTTTGAAATTGAATTCTTTCAGCAAATCAAGGCCATTGATAGTCATCTCTTTGAAACCGTCAGCGAGGTCTTTCGGAGCATAATCGGCCTTAATCGTAACGCCACCCAAGTCTTCAGCTACGGAGGAGAAGTCATCAGATACTTTCACATTGAAATAATTGGAACCAATAATCGTTCCCTTGAGATTCATTTGGAGAGAAACAGCATAAGTTTTTCCAGCTTCTGCTTCACCAAGCGCTTTAATAGGAACTTTAATAAAATCGCCTTCCAATGTAGCATCTCCACTCACTTTAAACTGTTCACCATCAGTAGCACGAGTAAGTACATGAGACTCAGCAATTGTAAATTGGGCACCATCCAAACTTTTGAGAGCCGGTCTTGCCAAGAAGTTCACAGTAACACCAGCATTACCTATCTCTACAACACCATCTATCGTCTCCGGACTATAAATCAGTGAGTTTACTAAAGATCCCAATGGAAGAACATACTTTTCACCTTCTATTGTAATGATAGCCTCCGTATCAGTAACTACTATAGAAATGCTTCCTCCTCCCGGCTTTATCACAATTTTCTGCCCGTCACTCAACGTTAATGTATACGTGCCATTACTTTCATCTACCTTCGTAATACTTGCACCGGTCATCAACGCTTTACCCAATTGTGTTTTGATGTCGTCAATTGCCACTTCGATTACTGATACTCTTGACTTCAAATCATCAACATCATCATTATTACATGAAGTAAAGGTTCCTGTTGAAAGAACCACCGCTCCAAACAGGAGCGCATTAAAAAATCGTTTGTTCATAATAATTAAATTAAAAGTTGGTAAATATATAATTTCAGTCACTTAAAAAACTTTATCCTTTCAGCTTGCCTAAAGAAGACAATTCAGAGGGGAGGAGACTTTACATATACTTGTGCATTTTTCATATTTATTAAATTAGAGTTTTAAAATTCTATGAGGGCAAAAGTATGGGGTTGGCGTTAATATTATCCTTAAAAAGACATTAATCGGAGCACTTTTTTTGCCGCAAAATAGAGTCTTAGGCGCATTTTAACAGATGCACCTTAAAAAAGAATATATAAATAGATTAATTGAAGAAATAAGGAAAGTTTCGGGTGAAGTTTAAACGATATCCAAGTGGTGTTTAACTACCCATAAGTAGTTATTCATTCACTACGTAGTAGCCAGGCAACTACTTATGGGTAGATAAGAAACTAGTACGTAGCTGCAGGAAAGCACCTCATAAAAATAAGGCTTGCAGTTTTATAACCCAAACAGGTCATAAAGCTGCAAGCCACGATTAATTAATTCTTATCCTACAGGTTATTTCCCGACACCATTTTCATTGAAAGCAGTGACAGAAAAATAATATTCCGAATCTCTATTAAAATAACGAGCTTCATATTGGTTGTCATAAACTACCATGGAGTGGGTAAGTTTCTCTTTCCGCGTTCCCCAACGTAAAATATAGCCAGTCACATTATCCTGTGGTTCCCAACTAAAACGGTAGATACGTTTATCATTTTCATCACGTGAAGCCTGGAAGCCTGTTACTACAGCAGGAACTTTGCCACCACCCTGACCGAAAACGCGTAAACCGAATAAAGAGAAACAGCCTTCCATATCTTTCGCATTGTAAATTCTCAGGTATTGCATTTTTGTAGGAGTATTCAAAGTATGCAGTTTATGAGGAGCATCTTCCTCATTCTTTTCTTCATCTACCAGACGAATCCAGTTTTTTCCATCGGTTGAACCTTCAATATAATATTGGTAAACCACCGGTCCATGAGGAGCATGAACATTGAAATTGTGATCGGCAAAATTGACTTGGATAGCATTTATCTCCATCAGTTTGCCAAGATCCATTTGCAACCATTCGCCTTTATTACCAGTTTGGGCAGACCACCAGGTTTCAACTTGTTCATCATTTGCCAGTTCCGGTTCATAGCCTTCAAGAAAGGAAGATGCAAATACCTTTTTCTTATACGAAAGTAAGTTCCAACCCATGTTGATATCTTCTTTTTCAAAGTCCACTTTCCTGCCGGGAACGCAGAATGGGTAATCGGCAAAAGTGGTAAGCGCATACATACCGTATTTATCGGAAACAACGACCGGGAATATACCTAAACGGCGTTCAAACCAATGACGCACGGAAATTGTCATAGAGGCTATATGCCAATAATTGCCATACTTATCTTTGAATGTATGACCATGTCCTGCACCACCGATAAAGCCACCGGGTTTGAAAGAAAAAGGATTGTCTTCTACGTATTCAAAGGGGCCTAACGGATTATCACCTACATAATTACCATCACCATAAATACGATATTGGGTACCGGGAGCAGCATATTGCAAATAATAACGCCCATTATGTTTCAGTACACAAGGACCTTCATTCCAGCCTTGACGTGGTTCTTCATTATTCTTTCCAGGAACTTCCCAACCATATTTATCACCATTATGTTCAATCAGAGGTTTAGGTTCTCCGATAGCACAGAAACCATTCTTCGGATCTACTTCCACACCCACAATCGGATCTACATCAGAGCATCCCCAATATAGATAGACCTTTCCATCATCGTCTTTAAAGAAAGCCGGATCATGCTGACGGTAAGTCAACTTCGTATCTACTTCTTCCCAAGTATCCGTCTCGGGATGGGCATTCTTGAAAATCCGGGTATTTCCGCTGGATGCAGTAAAGTAAAGCGTATCATCATAAACAAGAATGGTAGGAGCATAATCTTCCAAGGTCGGAATAGTAGTACAGGGAATATACTCCCATTTAGCCAGATCTTCGGAACGCCAGTAACCACCAGATTTGGAAGCAAACATGTAATAATATCCCTTGAAATATTCCAGTACCGGGTCGGCTGCTTCACGCCGTGACTCCTCGTTCGGTTGGAAACGATAATTCAAATCTATAGGATTGGTAACAATCCTTTCATTATGAACTGTTTTCTGTTCTGTTGATGCACAACTTACGATCAGTCCTGAAACCAAAGCTATGCTCATTAATTTGGCTATGTTTTTCATGGTAGTTTCACATTTAGTTTCTTTCCTTTGTATGCAATGTTTACAGTATGCGATTCATTATCCAGACCAAGCCCATCCTGTCCGTTCACAAGGGTAATGCGGAAATTACGTTCTTTCAGCATCCCATCATAACCTCCTTCACAAGGATAGATGGTAAACTGTTTCTTTCTGTCATTCCATGCCATGCGGATAGTGGTGTACTTTCCTTTTTCATAATTATAATTATCACCTTCATCCTCATATAAGATAAACTCCCCGTCAGCACCAGGATAGATACGGATTTGCAGATTATCCCATGGTTTCTCGGTTGCATACTGCACAGAAGGTCCTACAGGAATGATGGAACCGGCTTTCACATACAACGGAATTATATCAATAGGAGCATTGCGGGTAATCTCACGTCCGCCATCCTGCATTTCACCTGTCCAGAAATCAATCCAACGGATTCCCTCAGGCAAATATAAAGAACGGCTTCGGCTTGTACTTGTAACCGGAGCTACCAAAATAGACTTACCAAACATATATTCATCACCTAAGTCCAACACCTTTTGGTCTGTCGGAAAATCAGAAAACAAGGCACGCATCAGGCTTCCGCCATTGGAAGTAACATCCCATGATGCAGAATAAATGTAAGGTAGTAAACGATAGCGGAGATTAATCATCTTCTCTTGTGCATCGAAAGCCCAATTACCCCGATTCCCAAACTGAAAAATCTCACGTGGAGTATTCGTACCGTGTGAACGCATCATACCGGTAAAAACGGAAAATTGCATCCAGCGTATATACAATTCCTGATAAGCCGGATTCTCCACACCACCAGGGAAATGATTGGCTGTATAGAATCCGCCGATATCCGAGTTCCAGTAAGGTATGCCCGAAAGTGAGAAGTTCAAAGCAGCAGAAATCTGGTTATGTAGCACATCCCAGGCAGCAACGACATCCCCCGACCACGACTGCGCGCCGTAACGTTGCTGTCCGGCAAAAGCGGAACGCGTCAGGATAAAAACTCGTTTATCAGAAGTCACTGCCCGTTGATGATCGTAGACACCACCTACACTGACTAATGGGAAAGCATTACGCACCTTGCGGAAAGAGCCCAGATAAGTTTGATAATCGTAATCCTCTTCTTTAATCGGATTATGCTCCGGTTCAGTAGCATCCAGCCACCAACTGTCCATGCCGATGCTGAACATCTGCTCGTTCAAGTGCTTCCAGTAAATATCTCTTGCCACAGGATCGTAAGCGTCATATACCCTGACGCCGGAGTTCTGCGGAAAAGTCTCATGTGCCATCAGCTTGTTCTGCCGTTCGAAATCTTTATACGGATTAGTAGCCGGACCAAAGGAAGGCCAAACAGAAATCATTGCATGGGCATTCAGCCTATGCACCTCATCCAGCATCTTTTTAGGATTGGGAAACAGAGGGTTGCGAAACTCTATCGCATTCCAGTCTGCATGGTCTTCTCCCCAATAGCGCCAATCCTGCACAATGCCATCCAGAGGAATTTGCAGCTCACGGTACTTCTTCACTACCCCGACTAACTCATCTTGGCTGACATAACGTTCTCTGGACTGATTGAAACCGAATGACCAAAGCGGAAACATGGGAGCCTGCCCGGTGAGGTCGCGCAATCCTGCCACTACTCCATCAGCACCTCCGCCATATACAAAGTAATAATCACACAAATCACCGACTTCCGACTCAAAAGTCATTCCCTGCTCATTGTCCGTAAAGGTAGTGGCAGAATAGTTATCCCAAAACAAAGCGTATCCTTTGACGGAGTGAATCAACGGAATATAAATCTCCATATTGACCTGCCGCATAACCATTGTCTGATTCCGCTGATTCATCCGTCCCTGCTGGTGCTGTCCCAGCCCGTAAATAGACTCATCAGCATCCAGACGGAAACTCTGGCGAACCTTATATGTAGGCATTCCTGCATCATCGAATGGAGTAAAACCAACAGAAGAAGGTTTTTCCGCCAACAAGACTTTTCCGTTCTTATCCGCAAAACATATCTGATTCTTTGCAATATCCAGAGAAACAGACAATTCGGAAGTAGTTAGTGTCATCCGGTTATCCTTCTCCTGCAATTTGTATTTCACATTTTCCGGTCGCTTGACAACCGAAAGAGACTGCTTCTCCGGTATTTTCCCCGAAGGATATTTCTTCACGCGTATGATAGAAGACGAAAAGCATTCCAGTTCCACACTGACTGTTCCGGCCTCAACTTTCACTCCATTAGAGATACGCGATACAGCCTGCCCCCATAATGGGACAAGCTGCATACAAATACATAAGAATGCTAAAAGTTTTTTCATAATATCAGTGACAATGGTTAAAGAGATAGCACTTTATATTTAGTGGTAAATACAACAGGCGCATCACTGTCTTTATCCACATGGAAAGGTATCAATTTCTCTTCTCCCGGAGCCAGTTCATAATGGACATTATCTCCTGTCTTCTTGCCACCAACATACATATCAATCTTACCGGTATCCATTAAAGTACCATCGTTCTTAACAGACACCCAAACTGTCTTCTGATTCTTCACCAGGTTTTCTTCTACTTTAAATAGAGTCAAACCGAAATCTGCAGCAAATTCATGGGTATATTCAAACATACCGGACACACCCTTTCCGGCATCTGTATAGCCTACACTATCCTTAATGCGGTCTTTAGCCACATATTGAGGACTAACACCGCCGACTAATATCTTGAATGCCCCCTTCTCTACCACTCTATCCATGCGATCATTGAGCAATGATAATTCATAAGGCGTCAATTCAAAAGAAACCGTCTTCGATTCACCCGGCTTCAGATTGATACGAGTGAAGTCCTTCAATTCCGTAATACGTGTCTTTACACTGGCATACATATCAGTGACATACAATTGGACAACCTCATCACCTGCACGCTGACCTACGTTTTTCACAGTTACCTGCACGGCAATATTGCCATTGTCTTTCTCCTGCACCTTCAGGCCTGAATATTCAAAAGAGGTATAACTCAAACCATATCCAAAATAGTAGAGAGGATAATATTCCAGATCAGAGTATTCATAACGGCGACCGGAAGTTTTGAAGTTATAATAAAGAGGTAACTGGCCTACATGCTG
The DNA here is from genome assembly GCF_905207245.1 of uncultured Bacteroides sp. Taxonomy (GTDB): domain Bacteria; phylum Bacteroidota; class Bacteroidia; order Bacteroidales; family Bacteroidaceae; genus Bacteroides. The sequence goes on from NZ_CAJLKP010000003.1 coordinate 48,291, forward strand.
TGGGAAAGTCATCGGCAAACGACCGGCAGGATTATAATCACCGAACAACACATCTGCCGTAGCAGGACCTCCCTCTTGTCCCGGCAACCAGTTGACAAGAATAGCTTTACACAATTCCGAAGCCTTTGTCAGATTATAAGGACGACCGGCCTGAAGAACCAATATGACCGGTTTCCCAGTTGCGCAAACCGCTTCCAGCAGTTCTTGTTGTTTGCCCGGCAGAATCAAGGTTGCATAGTCATGGTTTTCACCGGATGTTTTGTAAACATCCGTCGTAGCTTCACTGGTCGAGCAATCTCCCAGAACCATAACTACCACATCTGCTTGAGAAGCTGCTTTGACCGCTTTAGGGATATTCGTCTCACTCAAATTTGTAAAGTCGCAACCTTGCTCATAAATTACTTTCGTCTGCTTGCCCACAGCCTGTTTGACACCTGTCAATACTGATTTCAACTGACCGGGCAGCAATTTCGGAGTATAGTCACCCGGTTGCAAATCGTCTGCTCCGGGACCTAATACAGCAATCGAGCGGATACCTTTATCCAAAGGCAATATATTTTCCTTATTCTCCAACATTACGATAGACTCCCGGGCTGCCTGACGCGCCATCTCTTTATGGCTGTCCGAGTTCCATCCCGGATATATTTTATTCCAATCCAAAGGTTTATTGGGAGTTTTTTCAAACAGTTCATTACGGAACATCATACGCAGCATGGTACGGCAAACGTTATCCAGATTTTCCATATTGAGGCGTCCGTCCTTTGCTGCCTGTATCACTTCTTTATCATTATAAGTATCGCCGCAGTTTGTAGCAATGCCTGCTGCCAATGCCTGGTTAGCTGCTTCAATCTTATCTTTTGCCGTATAGTGTTTGCGCGCCGTTAAGTTACCGATAGCACCGCAGTCACTAACAATAAAACCGTCAAAACCCCATTCTTCGCGCAAGATATTATGCAACAACTCTTTACTTTTCGCAACCGGTACTCCCAGAAAATCTGAGTAAGCCATCATCAACGACTGGCAATCATAATTACGAATAACATGACGGAACGGAACCAGATGTACCTCACGCATTTCCCGTTCGGACAATCCTATATCATGAGAATCGCGGCCACCCAACGGAGCACCGTGACCGCCGAAATGTTTCGGAGTAGTGAACAAGCCTTTAGACTGATACCCTTTGATCCATGCTCCACCAATCTGTGATACCAGAACCGGGTCTTCGCCAAATGTTTCTTCGCAACGTCCCCAACGGGCATCTTGTGCTACATCCAGCACCGGAGACCATGCCTGCATAGTACCCGCTGCAAGAGTTTCATCACCAACAACCATTGCCACTTCCTCTGTCAACTTCTTATTCCAGGTTGCTCCCATCGCCAATGCTTGCGGGAAAATGGTTGCTCCACTACCATAAGAGAAGCCATGCACAGCCTCTACTTTGGTAATGGGCGGTACGTATAAATGAGGAATGCCGGGAATGCCCCACCCTTCACGAATCAATTCCATTTTATCTTCCGGAGTCATCACAGACAACAGACTTTCCACACGTTCTTCCACCGGAAGCGTTGGGTCCATATAGCGGAGTGCAGTCTTTTCCCCCTTCCGGTCTTTCAACTCTTTATCAGCCAAGAGAACCGAAACCTCTTTCACGGTAAAAGGTTTCACACGGTCACTTCCTTTGAAAGCCAGTCTGACGTGTGCACCATATTTGGGTGAAAACTTCACTTTCATTTCTTTTGCATTACCCTGTACCTGATAGTCAACAGGTACTCCGAGGTTCATCGGATCGTAGGTGACAAATACATTCATCAGTTGTTTCAAGTCATCTTTCGCCACACCTTGCATCTGAAGATTAAGTTCACATACGTCACCGGGAGTCTGGATGGTGAACATTAACCATTGGTCAGTCTTCAAGTCCTGACCACTAACCTCCCACATCGTCTTCGGATCCTTATCAAAAGCTAACGAAGCTTTTTCCATATTAGCCGATGCCGAAACGGATAAAATATCACTTGGCTGCTGAGCCATTAGAAAAGCGCAGGAGAATATGCCTGCAAATAAAAACAAGTGTCTCTTTAAATTCATGTTATCAGATTTTAATTTGATGATGCAAAATAAACCGCAACCGCTTAATAAAATGATAACACCATAATTAATGAAACATTAAAATCCACTTAATGGATATCTTTTCTTGAAAAAGAGGAGCCCTGCCAGAAGAATTGCATGAATTAGTAATTGCTTTTCGCTAAAAAGCATTACTTTTGTCCAAGCTAATACTTCATTAAGGACATACAAAATGAAAAAGACACTATCTATAATCTTCCTCCTGCTTATATGTATGCATTCAATGTCTCAGCTTCCTGAATATGGTTTGCATATCCAGTCTTATCCACTTCAAAATTCCGAATTCACCAGCATGGCATTAGAAGATGGAAAGTACATAGCAGCCAAAGGAGAAAAGATAACCCTGAGTTTCAATCTCCGGGTCAGACCTGATAATGTATTCGGAACTGTATTCCGTATCATCACTGATAATAATAAAAACATCGACCTGATGTACAGTGTTAGTGATAACGACAGACGTTTTCCGATTCTGGTCACCGGAGATGCCGTACACCCCATTCAAAAGGAAGTGAGACGTGAAATGTGGACTTCTGCCAATGTTACCCTTGACTTCAAAGAAGGTGATATTACCGTATCATATGATAGTACGGAAATCAATGTGCAATATGCCGACCTGAAAGGCGTACAAGGTATACGCATAGCCTTTGGTTATTGTCCATTTGAGAATTTCTCTCTGGCCGATGTCGCTTCCGTTAATATAAAAGATATCAGTATAAAACGTGGAAGCAAAGAAATACGCCATTGGAAGATGGCACGCCACAACGGAGATATTTGTTATGATGAAGTGTCCCACATGCCGGCCACCGGTAAAAATACCCGCTGGATTATCGACCAATATATCACCTGGAAGAAGATATACTCACAGCATTTTGCCTCTTCTCCTTCCGTAGCATTCGACCCTCTTGTCGGCACTTTCTATGTGGCTACGGATAAAAGGAAACTATATGTCTTTCATACTGATGAAAGAGTGACGGACACCATCCGGGTTAAAGGTGGAGAGTTTGTTGCCAACTATCCAAACCAGTTGATATACATACCGCAACACCAGCAGCTACTATCCTATAATCTGAATGAGAACCTTTTCTCGGCCTTCGACCCCGTAACACAAAGCTGGCAGGGAACGCAAGCGCCCGTATTAGAGCATGATTACTGGAACAATACGCTTGTATATAATCCTTCCAATTCCTCCTTAATCAGTTTTGGCGGATACGGACATTATCACTATAACAATAAATTAGTCATCAGTTATCCTTATGAAGATACACCGCAACGTCAACTCAGTCTGTCAAGTATCCATCCCCGGTATTCTTGCAGTTCCGCTATTGTCGACAGTACGCTCTACATCTTTGGCGGTCGCGGTTGCCCATCCGGACGACAGGAATTATCTCCCCGCAACTATTACGACTTATATTCGGTCAACCTGCTCACCCAGCAGGTCAATAAGCTGTGGGAGGCTCCGCAAACTCCGGCAGATGGAGATTTCCAACCCTGTGAAAACATGGTTTATGATGCGGAAAAAGATTGCTTCTACCTTTTCAGCACACAGCAAGGTGGCACTCTGATGAGAATCGATACCCAAACGCCACATTTTGAACTGATGTCGTTACCTATGGGATTGAAATTAGAATCGCAATACCTATATAGCAACCTATATTATTCGCCTAAACAAAAGAAACTATATGTGGCCATCCATCAAGCTGAAGTAAGCGGAAAAGCTGATTTGGATATATATGAATTGAATTTCCCCCCAATCCCCATTCTGTCTTTCAAACAGCCGGATGTAGTTGAAGGCAAAACAGCTCAGGGTAAGCACACCTATCTATGGTTGTACATCGTAAGCGGATTATTAGTCATTAGCGGTGTAGGAGCTCTTTATTACAAGAAACGAAAAGAAGGAATAAACCGGGTAAAATCTTCTGCCAAGGAAGAGAAAAGCCCGGCAACAGACACCTCCCAGACAGAAGGAGTGAATACCCTATTGACAAAAGAGTTGCCTGAGATAAAAATAGATATGCCGATCAGTGCACCCGACCCGACATTCCACAACTATGATTTCTCAAAGAAATGTATCTGTTTCTTTGGCGGCTTCCATATTGTTGATAAAGAAGGGAACGACTGTACAGCCTTATTCACTCCCACCCTTAAAGCCTTACTGATACTGCTTATTCTCTATACAGGCAAAGATCCAAAGGGAATCATCGGGCACAAACTCATCCAGTTGTTATGGTACGATAAAGCAGAAGAGTCTGCTAAAAACAACCGTAATGTATACATGAGTAAGTTGCGTGGTTTACTGGATAAAGTGGGTGATATCAAGATACTGAATCAGAATGGATTCTGGAGTATACAGTTTGAAGAAGGCACTATCTGCGACTATCTGGAAGCCCTCCATTTGTACAGGGGAAATAACGGACAAGACCTGGAGAAACTGCTTGAATTATTATTGCGTGGTATGATGCTTCCTAATGTAGAGAATGATTGGATTGATGCATTCAAGAATGATTTTTCCAATGATACTATTGATTTGCTTTCCAGATTATTGAAGCAGGAAGACCTTTCGGATACACTGAAGTTGAAGATTGCGGATACCCTCTTCCAGCATGATTATATCAATGAAGAAGCGCTTTGTGTGAAATGCCGCATCCTCTGCCAGCAAGGGAAAAAGGGACTTGCCAAAACTGTTTACGATACTTTCTGCAAAGAATATGCAGCTTCATTAGGAACAGAATATAAATACTCTTTAATGGAGATTATCGAGTAACTACGAGCTACACTATAAGCTACGAGCTACGGGCTACAAGCTACAAGTTGCGCTATGGGCAAATAATTATTCGCCCGGCTATCACGCCGAAAGGAACTTGTAGCTCGTAGCCCGTAGCTTGTAGCTAAATCATTTCCGTTTCGGTTGCTTCATTTCCAACGGCTTCTCTTTGCGCAGCATCTTGCCTGCCTGCCCTACCAGCCACAGGTAATGGTCGCTTTCAATCCCATCTTCAATAGGAACAAACGTGCTGGCACCTACAGGAACCTTCTTGGCACATTTAAAGATTGCCGTACCTTCATCTATTTCATCGAACATGGCCACATAAAGCATTTCAGCACCTTCCTTTATAGCACCCGACAGTTGTTTCCAAAGGAACGAACCTTTATTACGCTGTATCTGTACACTATTTTCGTGTCCTTTCATATTACGCCACGAGAACCCCGGAAAGCACAAAGGAGCATAGTCCACTTTATTCTTCCTGGCCCACTTCACATCTTCTCTGACCAGCTTCTGATAGCGGGGATATGTTTCTTCATTATAACGTCCCACGAACCATGGCATCACTACATCACATTTCCTAATCAGCTCATGCAGACGAGGGTCCGACTCCGTATCGCCACTCAATTCGCGCCAATGTGTAGGCACACCCAGCATTACACTGAACCCCTGTGCTTTCAGACCATTAATAATCTTCTCGGCTTCATTCAGGCCATAACGACGACGGTCATTAAATCCCACGCCCCAAACAGTAACCAACGGTTTTCCATTGTGATACAGATAGGAAGGATTCTTGGCGTGGTCTTTCAAGGAATGGCGCTTGGCTATATCAGCAATATCCTTCAACAACACATCTTCACCACCGGGACGCATACCGCTCAGGTCGTACATCACACAGATAGCCCGCTCATACTTATTAGCAGCCTCCATAGCCGAGTTCAGCACCTTATTGAAGTGGTTCAGTCCGCTTGTATTGCTGATTTCCCCTACAAAACGTTGCATAAACACACCATCCAGTCCATACTCTTTCATCCATCTGAAATGGGTATCCACCGTAGAAGCATCGTGCGAAGAAAAGGTATAAGCCGGCGTGCCGTCAGCAAATTTGAATTCCGTCTTATACAGTTGCTTATACTCCGACACTTCCGGCCAAAAGTCAATCGTACACGAACCGGGGCGAAAGCCATCATGCCCCGTATAATGATACCATCCCCGGCCGGCGCCATCATCAGGGGCGTTGAACCACCCCTGATAACCGGCCATCACCAATCCTTTGTACGAGTTATACTGCTTACCGGCAGTCTGTGCCATAATACCTACTGAAAACAACAAGTATACAATAAACCAATTTAGTCTTCTTACCATAACCTATTTTATATCTATATTATCTTGATACCAATCACTAAAGCGCTCTTTGCAAAGTGTACTTTTCTCCCGGTTGAGTTTGAATATCATACTCATAAATCTTATACAGAAGAGGATACTGTGCCCTCAGTCCGGCAGCCACCAGAGGCTCTTTAATATCTCCGCGTTTCATCAACGGGTTGGGATTGCTACCCTTGGCCTCTTTCAGCCCTGCACCTTCCAGTGGCACGTACGAACGGATGCGCAGGTTACCACCGATGCGGGAAGTTACGGGAGGTAGCCGTAGTCAGCTCACCGCCATCCCAGTCCATATCCACCTCAAAAGCTCCGCGTGCCACCAGACCTTTCACGCTGCCTTTGCTCCAATCGCCGGGCAGGGCGGGCAACAAGTGCAATGCTTCATCATGACTTTGAAGCAACATCTCGGCCACACCGGCCGTAAAACCGAAGTTACCATCAATCTGAAAGGGCGGATGTGCATCGAACATATTCGGGTAAGTGCGTCCATTGGGATTTCCATCTTCCACCAGATTCAGCATATTCTTGATTATCTTATAGGCATGGTCGCCATCGAGCAGACGTGCCCACAGGTTTATCTTCCAGCCGATGGACCACCCGGTAGCCATGTCACCGCGATACAGGAGCGAACGTTTAGCTGCCTGGAAAAGCTGCGGATGTGCATAGGGAGAAATCTGATTACTGGGATAAAGACCATACAAGTGGGAGACATGACGGTGGTCGTTGTGCGGGTCATCCACATCGGCCAACCATTCCTGCAACTGATTGTGCTTGCCTATCTGCATAGGAGGCAGACGTTTAATCATGCTTTGCAGACTGTCGCAATAGGATGTATGACCGGGATAGAGCAGTTTCGTAGCCGACAGGACGGAAGTCAGTGCATCCAGCACAATCTGTGTGTCCATGGTGCATCCGGCAGTGAGCATCGTGCCTGTTCCCGGAGGACCTTGTTCGGGCGACATGGAGGGTGCACAAACCATCCAGCCATATTCAGGATGTTCCACCAGGAAGTCGAGGAAGAAGTCGGCAGCTCCTTTCAGAGCCGGATAAGCGGTTTGCAAGAATGCCTGGTCGCCTGTATAAAGATAGTGTTGCCACAAGTGCTGGCTCAACCAAGCGCCGCCCAACGGCCATACATACGAAGCACCATCTACAGGACCGGCCATGCGCCACAGGTCCGTATTATGATGCACTGTCCAGCCACGGCAGTCATACAGAGTGCGGGCTGTGCCTTGTGCCGATTCGGAGAGTTCTTTCACCATCCGGAAAAGAGGCTCGTGCATCTCCGTAAGGTTGGTCACTTCTGCCGGCCAATAGTTCATCTCGGTATTGATATTGATGGTATATTTTCCATCCCATGGAGCGAAGAGTTCATGGTTCCAGATGCCTTGCAAGCCTGCCGGTTGTCCGCCGGGCTGTGAAGAAGAGATGAGCAGGTAGCGGCCGAACTGGAACATTAACGCTACCAGACCGAGGTCTTTGCCTTCATTGAAATGCTTGATGCGATAGGATGTTTCTTCTTCTGCGGAAGATCCCACGTTGAGTGATACGCGACCGAAAAGCTTTTGATAGGCCTCCTCATGGGCGGATAGTGCTTGGGCATACGGGCGTTTCATGGCTTTCGCAAGGAACTCCGTTGCACGCCGGGTTTCATTGGCACTCACGTCTTTATAATTGACGAAGTTGGTGGCAGCCGTCACATAAATCACGGCGGCATCCGCTCCTTTCACTTCGATGCAGTCATTGGTTACACTCACCTTGCCCTTTTCAGCCTTTATCTGGGTGCGGGTTTCAAAACGGATGGCTCCGGGAATGCCTTCGTGTGCAGAGCCGTGACCGGACAAAAGCAGGCTCTTACCGCTTTTCTTTACCTCGTATTCCTTATACGGGGTACTGTATCGGGTGGTGAAACTGACTGCGCCCGGCTTATCGGCTTCAATACGCACTATCAGGACATTGTCCACCAGCGAAGTAAACACGGTGCGGGTATAATTAACTTCACCTATTTTGTATCGTACGGATGCTATCGCCTTTTCCAAATCCAGTTCTCTGCGATAATCGGAGTAATCGGCATGTCCGTCAAATTCCAGCATCAGGCTGCCGATAGTCTGGAAGGGCATGCCATGCTGTCCGGTAAAGAAGTTATCGGCAATCATCTTTTCAGCTTCCTTCTCACGCCCGGTGAAAAGCAGTTCCCTGACCTGGGGCAACACGCCGAGTGCCTTCGGACTGTCATTCCGATGCGGTCCACCGCCCCAGACAGTCTCTTCATTCAACTGTATTTGTTCATTAACGACTCCGCCATAGAGCATGGCGCCCAAACGAGAATTTCCTAAAGGTAACGCTTCGGTCCATACCTTAGCCGGCTGGCTGTACCATAGCTTCAAATCATCAGCCTTGGCCATTACGCAACAAGCGCATACAAAGAATAGACCTATCAAACGATTTTTCATGATTATTAAGTTTATGTTTTCCGAATGCAAAGAAAAGCGGGACCCATTAATAAAGTCAACGAAAAAGCCTTAATATCTACTTAAAATAAAATTAATGGGGAGGATTGGCGAAAATAATACTCTTGTGAAAGAAAGTATGAATCACTTATGCTCATTTACTTGTTTTCGGAATAAGAAGCCGGCTCCCGTAATTATTACTTTGCCAACATCTTGCCAAAGCTTTGGCAAAAGTTTGCCAATGGTGTGGCAATGTCTTGCCAAGGCGGTGGCAAAAGTTTGCCAACGAAGTGGCAAGAAGTTGGCAATGTATCATCTGCAATTCCCCACCCTCATCCTTCTCACTTGCAAATCCTTTTTCAAAGAGTAAAGCATGCATTCTCAATATAATTAGTACATTTGCAGTGTAATCAACACTAAAAAATACAATAAAGATGAACTTAAACAAAGTATTTGCCACTGTACAGGAAGCCAGCCGAGAGTTATTATCGCTGAGCGACCAGGAAATCAACCGGATTTTGCAGGCTGTAGCAGATGCTGCCTTGGCTAAATCGGACTTTATCCTTGCAGAAAACAAGAAGGACCTGGAAAGGATGGACCCTAAAGACCCGAAATACGACCGTTTGAAATTAACCGCAGAACGCCTACAAGGCATTGCTGCCGACACACGCAATGTGGCGATCCTCCCCTCTCCACTGGGACGCATATTAAAGGACAGCACACACCCGAAAGGAATGAGAATCAAAAAAGTAAGCGTTCCCTTTGGTGTCATCGGCATCATATACGAAGCACGCCCGAACGTCAGTTTCGATGTGTTTTCCCTCTGCCTGAAAAGCGGAAACGCCTGCATCCTGAAGGGCGGAAGCGATGCCGACTACTCCAATCGTGCCATCATCAGCGTGATACACGAAGTACTGGAACGTTTCAACGTCAACCCGCATATTGTAGAGTTACTTCCCGCCGACCGTGAAGCAACCGCCGAACTGCTGAATGCCCGAGGTTATGTGGATTTGCTCATTCCCCGTGGAAGCAGCAACCTCATCAACTTTGTGCGCCAGAACGCCACCATCCCGGTAATTGAAACCGGAGCAGGCATCTGCCACACCTTCTTCGACCGATATGGTGACGTAAAGAAAGGTGCCGCTATCATCAACAATGCCAAAACTCGCCGCGTCAGCGTCTGCAATGCTTTGGACTGCGTACTGATTGACGGAGACCGCCTCAATGACCTCCCCACCCTTTGCCAGCCGTTGTCCCAAAGCCATGTGGTGATCTATGTAGACCCTTATGCCTACAATGCCCTGAAAGGCAGCTATCCCGACGAGCTGCTGAAAGAGGCCACAGAAGAAGATTTCGGCACCGAATTCCTGGACTACAAAATGTCCGTCAAAACCGTTCAATCCATCCGCGAAGCCATCGCCCATATCCGGAAATATGGCTCCAAGCATAGCGAATGTATTGTGACCGAAGATGAATCCCGTGCCGAATGGTTCTGCCGTGATGTGGACGCCGCCTGCGTATACGTCAACGTACCGACTTCCTTTACAGACGGAGCGCAGTTCGGACTGGGTGCCGAGATTGGTATCAGCACGCAGAAGCTGCATGCCCGCGGTCCCATGGCACTGGAAGAGCTCACTACCTATAAGTGGATTATTGAAGGAGAAGGACAGGTGAGGGAGTGATAATTCATAACCACTACAAAAATCGATGAAATTCAACCACTGATTCGCATAAATTATAAATCATAAATATAGTAAGATGAAGAAATTTACTTGTGTGCAGGATATCGGCAATCTGAAGACTGCACTGGACGAAGCATTTGAGATTAAGAAAGACCGTTTTAAATATGTAGAGTTGGGACGCAACAAGACGTTGATGATGATTTTCTTCAACTCCAGCCTGCGCACCCGTCTCAGCACCCAGAAAGCTGCTATGAATCTGGGTATGAACGTCATTGTACTCGACATCAACCAAGGTGCCTGGAAACTGGAAACAGAACGCGGTGTCATCATGGACGGTGACAAACCCGAACACCTGCTGGAAGCCATCCCCGTGATGGGTTGCTATTGCGACATCATCGGTGTACGCTCCTTTGCCCGCTTCGAGAATAAGGAAGATGACTACAACGAAATCATCATCAACCAATTCATCCAACATTCCGGACGTCCGGTGTTCTCAATGGAAGCTGCCACACGCCACCCGTTGCAGAGTTTTGCCGACCTCATCACTATCGAGGAATACAAGAAGACGGCACGCCCCAAAGTAGTAATGACCTGGGCTCCGCACCCTCGCCCGTTGCCCCAAGCCGTGCCCAACTCATTCGCAGAGTGGATGAATGCTACGGATTATGATTTCGTCATCACCCATCCCGAGGGCTACGAACTTGCCCCGCAATTCGTGGGAAATGCCCGCGTGGAATACGACCAGATGAAAGCCTTTGAAGGTGCCGACTTCATCTATGCCAAGAACTGGGCAGCCTATGCAGGCGATAATTACGGACAGATTCTGAGTAAAGACCGCGAATGGACCGTCAGCAACCGCCAGATGGCTGTGACCAACAATGCCCGTTTCATGCACTGCCTGCCCGTACGCCGCAACATGATTGTGACGGACGACGTCATCGAAAGCCCTCAGTCCATCGTTATTCCCGAAGCCGCCAATCGCGAAATATCAGCTACGGTAGTATTGAAGAGACTGCTCCAATCACTCTAAAAAAGAGAAAGTCTTTGTGTATTCCGGACGAATCATTATGTGCCCGGAATACACTAAAAGACTTCTGACATACCTTTCCTTTAATCCAAAAGCGAAGATTAGCAACATCTCAACGTTAAAAATAAGCGAGCTTATTTTGTACTGCTCTCGGTTTGCATTATCTTTGCCCCAAACAACGCTAAGGATTATGACTATAAAAGAGTTTTTTTCTTTCCGACAGAATAAATACTTCTGGGCAAACCTGATTGCAATGATTATTGTGGTTGCCCTTGCACTGTTTGGAGTATTGAAGGGACTGGATATATATACCCGTCATGGTGAAGCTGTAGTGGTGCCCAATGTAAAAGGCATGGGAGTTGCAGAAGCCGAAAAGCTATTCCGCAACCAAGGCTTGAGTTGCATTGTTTCCGACTCCAGCTACGTAAAAAACTTACCAGCCGGATGCATCCTCGACTACAATCCTTCTGCCGGACAGAAGGTGAAAGAAGGACGCACCATCTATCTGACAATAAACACACTCAGTACACCCCTGCAAGCCGTTCCCAATGTAGCGGACAACAGTTCCATGCGTCAGGCGCAAGCACGTCTGCTGGCATCCGGCTTCAAACTGGCCGAAAACCAGTACATACCCGGTGAGAAGGATTGGGTATATGGCGTGAAATATAAAGGACACACACTGACCAACGGTGAACAAGTGCCCGTAGGCGCCACGCTGACCCTGATAGTGGGAGATGGCGGAGACTTGCCCCAGGAAGGGGATTCCACAGGAGTAGAAACCGGCACGCCCGTTTCTTCCGGAGATTCTGCCGCAGATGAATCCTGGTTCTAAAGATATACACGGGGAGTTTTCATTATAATAACACATAGAAAAACAAGAGATGACAGAAGAATTGCCGGACGACATAACGATTGATGACGACCTGGACGATGTAGAACCCGTCGGCGATGAGGCGCAACTCTATGAACACTTCCGTGTGGTAGTGGACAAGGGACAGGAGATGGTGCGCATAGATAAATACCTGTTCGACCGCCTGACGAACGCTTCACGTAACCGTATTCAGAAGTCTGCGGAAGCCGGCTTTGTGATGGCCAACAACAAACCTGTCAAGAGCAGCTACAAGGTGAAGCCAATGGACGTCATCACCATCATGATGGACCGTCCGCGTTATGAAAACGAAATCATCCCCGAAGATATTCCGCTTAATATCGTTTATGAGGATAAATATCTCATGGTAGTGAACAAGCCCGCCGGACTGGTTGTACATCCGGGACACGGAAACTATCAGGGTACTTTAGTGAATGCCCTCGCCTGGCACATGAAAGATAATCCCGATTACGATGCCAACGACCCTCACGTGGGATTGGTGCATCGCATCGACAAAGACACATCCGGTCTGCTCGTCATAGCAAAAACACCGGATGCCAAAACCAATCTCGGCATACAGTTCTTCAATAAAACCACCAAACGCCGCTACCGTGCGCTGGTATGGGGAGTTATGGAACAGGACGAAGGAACCGTCACAGGCAACATCGGCCGAAACCCCAGAGACCGTATGCAAATGACCGTCCTGCCCGACGACCAGGGAAAACATGCCGTAACACATTACCGGGTACTGGAACGCTTGGGCTATGTCACCCTTGTAGAGTGTATCCTCGAAACAGGACGTACCCATCAGATACGTGTACATATGAAACACATCGGGCACGTGCTCTTTAATGATGAACGCTATGGTGGCCATGAGATTCTGAAAGGTACTCATTTTAGTAAATACAAACAATTTGTAAACAATTGCTTCGACACTTGTCCACGGCAGGCACTGCACGCCATGACGCTGGGGTTTGTGCATCCCGCCACCGGCGAAGAGATGTATTTCACCTCAGAAATGCCCGACGACATGACTCGGCTGATAGACAAATGGAGAGGCTACATTAGTAACAGAGATTTAGAATGAAACGCACGATTGCTATCATTTGCGGAGGTGATACCTCCGAATTCCAGGTTTCCCTGCGCAGTGCACAGGGCATCTATTCCTTTATTGATAAGGAGAAGTACACATTATATATAGTGGAAATGCGAGGACTGGACTGGCATGCACAACTCCCCGACGGCGGCAAAGCGCCCATCGACCGGAATGACTTCAGCTTCCAACTGGATGGCAGGAAGGTTACCTTCGACTTTGCCTACATCACCATTCACGGCACCCCGGGCGAGGACGGACGTTTGCAAGGTTACTTCGACTTGCTCCACATCCCCTACTCCTGTTGCGGAGTGCTGGCAGCCGCACTTACTTACGATAAGTTTGCCTGCAACCAATACCTGAAAGTATTTGGCGTCCGCATTTCAGAGTCTTTAGTGCTCCGGCAGGGACAGTCCATTTCCGACGAAGATGTGATAGAGAAGATTGGCTTGCCTTGCTTCATCAAGCCCAGTCTGGGGGGGTCGAGTTTCGGTGTAACAAAGGTTAAGACGAAAGAACAAATACAGCCTGCCATTGTTAAGGCATTCGACGAAGCACAAGAAGTCCTGGTGGAAGCCTTCATGGAAGGAACAGAAATCACCTGTGGCTGCTACAAGACCAAAGAAAAGTCGGTAGTGTTCCCCATCACGGAAGTGGTGACGGACAACGAATTCTTCGACTACGACGCCAAGTACAACGGACAGGTTTCCGAAATCACTCCTGCCCGCATCTCCGACGACCTGACTCGCCGGGTACAAGCGTTGACTTCCGCCATATATGATATTCTGGGTGCTTCCGGCATCATCCGTGTGGATTATATCATCACAGCCGGAGACAAAATCAACCTGCTGGAAGTAAACACCACACCCGGAATGACGACTACCAGTTTCATACCCCAGCAGGTGCGTGCTGCGGGACTGGATATCAAAGATGTAATGACAGATATTATCGAGAATCAATTTTAGTGATGAAAGGTTAGTGATTAGTGATTAGCATTCAGGCAATTCACTATTCACAACCAACTAATCGCTAATCACTAAACGTTAATCATTATGAACATGGAATTTGATGAAATCCGCCCTTATCATGACGAGGAACTTCCTCAAATTTTTGAGGAATTGATTGCCGATCCGGCTTTCCGGCAGGTGGCAACTGCTGTTTTTCCGGAAGTTCCTTTTGAGGCACTTGCACAGAAAATGCGTTCATGCAAGACGAAGTTGGAGTTTCAGAAAGCATTCTGTTACGTAATTCTGAAAAAGTTTGCCAAAGATACGACTCTGGGAGTGACTATGGACCGCACGGCACTACCGGATAAGGAGTCTGCTTATACCTATATATCCAATCACCGTGACATCCTCCTCGACTCAGGCTTCCTGTCCGTAGAATTGATAGACCAGGGCATAGACACGGTAGAGATTGCCATCGGAGACAACTTATTAATCTATCCCTGGATTAAGAAATTCGTGCGCGTCAACAAATCATTCATTGTGCAGCGTGCCCTGACTATGCGACAGATGCTGGAATCTTCGGCACGTATGTCGCGCTATATGCACCATACCATCAAAGACAAGAATCAATCCATCTGGATAGCCCAACGCGAAGGACGTGCGAAAGACTCGAACGACCGCACACAGGAAAGCGTTCTCAAAATGCTTGCCATAGGCGGGGAAGGCGACATCATCGACCGACTGACAGAAATGAACATTGCTCCGCTGGCTATCTCGTATGAATATGACCCTTGCGACTACCTGAAAGCACAAGAGTTCCAGTTGAAACGTGACATACCGGACTACAAGAAAACGCAGGCGGACGACCTGAAGAATATGCAGACCGGATTATTCGGATTTAAAGGCTATGTACACTTCCAAGTGTCGCCCTGCATCAATGAGGAACTGGCAAAGCTGGACCGTTCTCTCCCCAAACCCGAACTCTTCTCACAGATTTCCGCCCTTATAGACCGGAAAATCCATGCGAACTATCGTATATACCCCGGTAATTATATAGCTCACGATTGTTTGTCGGGTACCGAAACTTTCTCCTCCCATTACACCATCGAAGAGAAACAACGTTTCCTGAAATATATCGACCAGCAACTCGGCCGCATAGAACTGGCAAACAAAGACGTACCGTTCCTGCGCGAAAAGATACTGTTGATGTATGCCAATCCTCTGACGAATTATCTGGTTGCAAAAACTGAGACTCCGAAATAAAGTAAGATATGAAAGGTAAGCTACAATCCTCCGCTTCTTTACGCTGGTTCTTGCCCATACTGCTATGTGTATTGGTTTCTTCCTGTGGCGATGATGACGAGTATCATTATCCACCCGTAAAACTGGAATTTCTGACTGCACAGGCAGATGCCAATGGCAGTTTAAAATCCGTTTTGACGGATGAAGGAAAAACCTACGCAGTAGTGGAAGACGCATCGAATACGCACATAGATGCGAATGCGTCAGTCCGCATAGTCAGTAATTATGGAATGGCAGTGGCTGCTGATGGCACATCCGGAGTGAAATTGTATGCCTCGTTGAATGCTGTATCCCCTGTGCCGAGACCTGCATCGGAGTTCAAAGATGGCGTGAAACGCGATCCGGCTGATGTGACCAGTATCTGGATGGGACTTGATTATCTGAATATGATACTGGACATCAAAGCACAAAACGGAAAACATTTATTCCACTTTGTGGAAGAGGAAGTCAGCACGGACGAAGAGGTCGGGCACCGGTTTGTGCACCTTTCATTGTATCATAGCGACGGAGATGTACAGGCTTATAACAAGCGTGCCTATCTTTCCATCCCCCTGCGGCAATATGCTACAGAAGGGATAGAAAAGGTAACAGTACGTTTCTCTCTGCAAACCTACTCCGGTAAAGAAAAGAGTTATGAATTTGAATATAATCCCCAATAAAACAATCCAGATGAAGATAAATTCCGTTATCGCAGGCATCTGCCTGTTCTTCACTTCCCTTTTTTCCTGTCAGCAAAAAGGAGATTTCAAGTCCGTTTCAGCAGAAGAGTTCTCTTCAATTATTGCTAATCCGGATGTCCAGCGCCTGGACGTACGTACCGTTGCTGAATATTCTGAGGACCACATACCGGGCAGTATCAATATCAATGTACTGGATAAAGAGTTTCCGGCAATGGCAGACTCCACACTGCAAAAAGAAAAGCCTGTAGCCCTTTACTGCCGTAGTGGTAAGCGCAGCAAAAAGGCAGCCGCTATACTCAGCGCGAAAGGATATATAGTCTACGACCTTGACGAAGGTTTTGAAGGCTGGAAGAAAGCCGGAAAGGAAACAGAGAAATAAGATAGTTTTGCACTACGTTCATATAAAAAAGAGAAAAGCCGCAAAGCACTGTTATCAGTCCTTTGCGGCTTTCTTATCTCTTTAAACAAAGAGCGAATTATCCTTTCACTCCGTTGTATTCGTCAGAAACAGTCAGTTTCTTGCGGCCTTTTGCACGACGTGAAGCCAATACTCTGCGACCGTTAGCGGAAGCCATTCTTTCACGGAAACCGTGTTTGTTTTTTCTCTTTCTGTTAGAGGGTTGAAATGTTCTTTTCATTACTGTATATTGTTTTATGTTATTATTTCACGTAATCGGGCTGCAAAAATAGGGACTTTTTTCAAAATAACCAAGAGTTAAGTCTTTTTCTCTCAAAACTTTTTGCGTTTTTTACTGATTTCCATTACTTTTGCACCCGCAAAGCTCACTGGAGACAAATTATATAACATCTAAAATAAAAAATATTAGTATGATTAATGCCCAAGACATTAAAAATGGAACTTGCATCCGCATGGATGGCAAGCTGTATTTCTGTATCGAATTCCTGCATGTAAAACCGGGAAAAGGTAACACTTTCATGCGTGTTAAACTGAAAGACGTGGTAAACGGCTACGTACTCGAACGTCGCTTCAATATCGGCGAAAAGCTGGAAGATGTACGTGTAGAGCGTCGTCCTTATCAGTACTTATATAAAGAAGGTGAAGATTATATCTTCATGAACCAGGAAACTTTCGACCAACATCCTATCGCTCACGACCTCATCAACGGTGTTGACTTCCTGATGGAAGGTTCAGTTTTGGAAGTTGTATCGGACGCCTCTACCGAAACTGTTCTTTACGCTGACATGCCTATCAAGGTTCAGCAGAAGATTACTTATACCGAACCGGGTGTAAAAGGTGATACAGCTACCAACACTCTGAAACCTGCAACTGTTGAGTCGGGTGCCACCGTACGTGTTCCTTTATTCATCAGCGAAGGCGAAACAATTGAAATTGACACTCGTGACGGTTCTTACGTAAGCCGCGTGAAAGTATAAGACTGTCCATTTCATACATATATAAGCTGCCTGCCAGGAGAATTAAACACTTCCGACAGGCAGTTTTTCTATATAGCCAGTAAAAGAATATGCAATCGGAGTAATTATCGGAAAATAATGGTTTATCTTTGTAAGCAACAAGTAACCTCAATTGCAACCATGAGTAAACTGATAAAGACAGACAACGAATATAACAGTCACCAAGTTGGTGATGAATTAAAAGATTAATGCATTTATGAAATACTCCGTCATCATCCCCGTATACAACCGTCCCGACGAGTTAGACGAACTACTACACAGTCTGACGCGACAAAGCTTCAAAGACTTTGAAGTAGTGGTTGTAGAAGACGGGTCATCCGTTCCTTGCACTGAAGCAGTGAAATACTATCAGGAAGACCTGAATATACATTATTACAACAAGCCCAATTCCGGCCCCGGACAAAGCCGGAACTACGGTGCCGAACGAAGTGCCGGAGAATATCTGATTATACTGGACTCCGACTGCATACTGCCCAAAGACTACTTCACCGCTATTGAGAAAGAACTCCAAACCTCTCCTGCCGATGCCTTTGGCGGACCGGACCGGGCACATAAGTTCTTCACGAATATACAGAAAGCCATTAATTACTCCATGACTTCCTTCTTCACTACCGGCGGCATCCGCGGTGGAAAAAAGAAAATGGATAAATTCTATCCACGAAGCTTCAATATGGGAGTCAGACGGGATGTATACACTGCACTCGGAGGTTTCTCCAAAATGCGATTCGGAGAAGATATTGACTTTAGCATCCGGATATTCAAGGGCGGTTATCAGTGCCGGCTGTTCCCGGATGCATGGGTATATCATAAACGGCGCACAGACCTGAAAAAGTTCTTCAAGCAAGTGCACAATTCGGGGATTGCACGTATCAATCTGTATAAGAAGTACCCGGAATCGTTAAAGATTGTCCACCTATTACCGGCAGCATTCACGCTTGGAGTGGTAATATTGTTGCTTGGTGCTCCTTTCTGCCTTTATAGCCTGACGCCCATTGCGTTATATGCACTATTGATATGCATTGACTCCACCATCCAAAACCGGAGTTTGCCTATTGGCATTTACTCCATCGCCGCTTCTTTCATCCAGCTCATCGGATACGGGACCGGTTTCTGGCGGGCATGGTGGAACCGTTGCATACGGGGAAAAGATGAATTTGAGGCATTCAAAAAGAACTTTTATAAGTGACGAACGATTAGCGTTTAGTGAGTAGCATGGAAAAACTAAATATCAACCAGTGGGCGGCAGAAGACCGTCCGCGGGAAAAGATGATGCTGAAAGGTGCAGAAGCTCTGAGCGATGCCGAATTGCTTGCCATCCTTATTGGTTCAGGAAACACAGAAGAAAGCGCAGTGACTTTGATGCAACGGGTACTCTCCGAATGTGGCAATGACCTGAATCAATTAGGGAAATGGGAAGTACGGAACTTCTCCCGCTTCAAGGGTTTCGGCCCGGCCAAAAGTATCACTATCATGGCGGCACTGGAATTGGGCAAACGCCGCAAACTACAGGAACGACCGGAACGCACCACGGTCCGTTGTTCCAAAGACATCTACGAGCTTTTCCACCCCCTGCTCTGCGACCTTGCTTACGAAGAATTCTGGGTATTGCTACTCAACCAGTCTTCCCGCGTCATTGACAAAACCCGTATCAGTCGCGGCGGCATCGACCAGACCACTGCCGATGTACGCAGCATTCTGCGCGAAGCCCTAATACAACGCGCCACGCAAATAGCCCTGATACACAACCATCCTTCCGGCAGTCCTCGCCCAAGCACAGACGACCAACGCCTGACGCAACTCGTGCAAAAAGGAACACAGACTATGAACATCCGCCTCATCGACCATGTTATTGTAACAGACGGAAAGTACTACAGTTTCAATGATGAAGGAATGATTTAGCGGCTTTTTCAAAACCCGTTCTTTTGTAGTTTCAATTAATTTCTTTAGCTTTGCCTAACTAAACCATACGAATATGACCAAGTTTGAAATAGAAGAAAAAATAGTAGAGATGCTCAAGACCGTATTCGATCCGGAAATCCCGGTAAACGTATACGACCTGGGACTTATCTACAAGATAGACCTCGCCGACAACGGGGAAGTAAGTATTGACATGACCTTAACAGCTCCCAACTGCCCGGCTGCCGATTTCATCATGGAAGATGTGCGCCAAAGAGTTGAATCGGTTGACGGCGTCACTGCCGCCACCATCAATCTGGTTTTTGAGCCGGAATGGGATAAAGACATGATGAGCGAAGAAGCCAAATTGGAATTAGGTTTCTTGTAATATAAACCTTAAACACAAAGGCACAGAAAAGAAGCCTCGGAAAGAAAACATTCTCTCTGTACCTCCGTGTTTCTGTGTTCAAAACAAATTTAAAACTCAGAAGTATGAAGAACGTATATTTCCTTTCGGATGCACACCTCGGCTCACGCGCCATTGAACACGGACGCACCCAGGAACGACGCCTTGTGAATTTCCTCGACAGCATCAAACATAAAGCATCCGCCGTGTATTTGCTTGGAGATATGTTCGACTTCTGGTATGAGTTCAAAACCGTTGTTCCAAAGGGCTATACCCGCTTTCTGGGCAAACTCTCCGAATTGACAGACATGGGAGTGGAGGTACACTTCTTCACAGGCAATCATGATATCTGGTGTGCCGACTATCTGACCACAGAGTGTGGCGTCATCATGCACCGCGAACCACTCACTACAGAAATATACGGCAAGGAATTCTATCTTGCACACGGTGATGGTCTGGGCGACCCGGACAAAAAGTTCAAACTGCTGCGCTCCATGTTTCACAGCGAATTCCTGCAAGTCCTGTTCTCTGCCATCCACCCCCGTTGGAGTATGGAATGGGGGCTGAACTGGGCAAAGCACAGCCGCCAGAAACGCATTGACGGCAAAGAACCCGATTATATGGGCGAAGACAAAGAGTTCCTGATACTCTACACAAAAGAGTACCTGAAAAGTCATCCGAACATCAACTTCTTCATCTACGGCCACCGCCACATCGAACTGGACCTGACGTTGAGTGCCACAGCCCGCATCACAATACTGGGAGACTGGATAAATTTCTTCTCGTATGCTGTCTTCGATGGCGAAAACTTTTTCCTTGAAAACTTTATCGAAGGAGAAACCAAAATGTAGTCTATATGAACTTCTCAAAACTGAAGCATCTTTTCAGCGTATGCCTGTTTGCCACAAGTATTTTTCCAGCATGGGGACAATCCGCCCCTACCCTCGCCGTCCGCATTGATGACCTCGGCGCTTTCCACTCTGTCAACGAAGCCTGTATCCAGACGTATCAGTCCGGAATAGCCCGTTCAGTAGAAGTAATGCCCGTAGCCAGTTGGTATCCGGAAGCCGTCCGCCTGCTGAAAGAAAACCCGGGGTTGGATGCCGGATTACACTTAGTTATTACCAGCGAATGGGAAAATGTAAAGTGGCGCCCATTGACACACTGCCCCAGTCTGACGGATGAGAACGGATACTTTTATCCGATGATGGGACCTAATCCGGCATATCCCGGACAGTCAGTTATGGAAAATAAATGGGACTTGAAGGAAGTAGAGCAGGAATTTCGTGCACAGATAGAAATGGCGTTGAAGAATATCCCACAGCTCAGCCACCTGACGGGGCATATGTTGTCCACCAGCTTCACTAAAGAAGTAAATGAAATGGTGCTGCGCCTGGCTAAAGAATATCATCTTCCCTCTATCGACCGTATGGATTCACCGGAAGATTACCAATTCACCTATATTGGTTACGACGGTCCCAGCCGAACAAGTGCCGAAAAGGAAGAAAGTTTTATCCGTTCACTAAACAAGTTGGAGGCAGGTAAACGCTACCTGTTTCTTGACCATCCGGCACTGGACAATGAAGAAATGCGCCCTGTCTTCCATATCGGTTATGAGAACGTAGCACTCGATCGGCAGGGGGTAACAGACTTACTCACCAGTCCACGCGTAAAACAAACCATTGAAGATAAAGGCATCAAGCTGATTTCTATCAATCAACTAACGAAAGGTCTTCCTCGCGCCACCACTCCCGGGACACTGAAAAAAGCAATGCAGAGATATCTGGATGTGATGCAGAAAGCTAATCAAGAACTGCATAGCATCATGATTGTGCAGCATGGCAAGGTCATTGCCGAAGAATGGTTTGGCGGACAAGATACAGAATCCACAAGTTACACATGGGTAGACTCCGCCACTATACCAAAAGCAAATGAAGAGAAACTCATGGAGTATTTATATCCGCGCCTGTTCCGTCCGTTGGGCATTGTCGATGTGAAGCTTCAGAAAAACCCGCAAGGCATCAACAGCGACGGCTGGGGATTGTTCTTCAAAACGGAAGATCTTGCCAAGCTGGGACAACTCTTCTTGCAGAAAGGGAAATGGAACGGTCAACAAATACTGCCAGAAGAATGGATTGCCAAAGCACCGGCTTACTGTGCCGACGGAAGAAATGGACAATATATTCTTGTTATTCCAGAAAAAGATGCTGTAATTGCAGTAACAACGCGGCCCGAAAACGGACAAATCCAACCGAATTTGATTCGGAAATACCTGCTTCCGGCACTGTAAACAGATACTTCGCCGTTTTAATCTTCTGTAAATAGATATGGGAAAGTATGATTCTTCGGAACTTTTCTGCGGGCAATCTTGTAATAACATCATAAACCATTAAAGCTTAATTGTTATGGATGATATGATTTACAGAAATGATGCGATTGCCGAGGAAAATATTGACCCGCATGGTCGTCCGGCAAAGGATAAATTTGAAGAGTTCAGTGAGGAAATTTCCGAGCATACAGACCTCGGATACAAAGACCAAAAAGTGAAATCTAAAAAGGAACAAAAAGAACGCCTGGAGGAAATAGACGAAGTGATTAAAGAAGACTTAAAGTAGTTACAAGTTACGAGCTACAAGCTACAAGTGACTGCGCAATTACACTGCATAGTACTTGTAGCTTGTAGCTCGTAACTTGTAACTACATTATTTGTATCCCGCTACCTTGGCTATACGTTTCGGAATTTCCGTATTATCATACTTACCTGCAAATTCTTTGGAGCCTGCTCCCACTGCATATACCGGAACATATCCCGCAGTATGGCTACCACTTGTCCAGCCTACCATAGCAATCTGGCTCATGACTTTTCTTGCAGAAGCAGCCAGTGGTTCAGTCTTCGAATAGAGCGTTTCTTCGAATACCACTTTATTCTTTACGAACGACTGTTCAAATTCATCACGCAACATTTTTTCCTGTTCCCAAGTCAAAGGCAGTTCTTTCCAGAAGCCCATCTTCTCAGTTAATAAAGCCTTGGCATCTTCCCAAGTCACATCATGTCCCTTCGCTTTACGCAAGTCAGTGATGGCGATAGAAAGTAAATCCTGAGACTGTTTTTGGTTCTTCAAAGCTTTCAGGTGCAATTCATATTTGCCTGTACCCAAACCCAAACCACCAGTTTCATGGTCAGCAGTTACTACAATCAGAGTTTCTTTCGGGTGCTTCTTATAGAATTCATAAGCTACTTTGATAGCATTATCCATATCAATCACTTCTTCGAAAGTAGTGGCAGGGTCGTTGGAGTGACAAGACCAGTCGATCTTTCCACCTTCTACCATCAGAAAAAAACCTTTATTCTTACCTTTAGTGAGAAAGGAGATAGCGCTTTCAGTAATTTCAGCAAGAGTCAGGTCACCGGCTTTGCGGTCAATAGAATATGGCAAACAAGAAGGAGTGGCACCATCTTCCTGAATCAGGACCATTTTGTCAGCCTGGGCAGCCTTAGATTTGAAATCATTTACTCCTTTTGCAATAGTATAACCGGCCTCCTCAATGATAGGGAAAATACTCGGAGCCTCTTTCTTATCGGCAGTAGTGGTTGGCTTCAGGAAGCCGCCGCCTGCATAGAAATCGAAGCCTGCTTTCGGCAAGTCGAGAGCAATTTCATAATACATGTTACGATTAGGCTGGTGCGCATAGAACGCTGCAGGAGTGGCATGATCCACACTAACACTGGTGGTTACACCAACTTTCTTTCCGGCTTTCTTTGCTTTTTCGGCAACTGTCTGAATTACATTCTTCTGGTCGTCCATACCGATGGCACCGTTATAGGTTTTCACTCCGGTGGCAAGGGCGGTTCCGGCAGCGGAAGAGTCTGTAACAGAGTTGGTGGCAGAGAAAGTGGTGGCAACACCTACAGCCGGAAACTGGGTAAACAACAACGGCGTCACACCGATACGTCCTTCTTGTTCGGCCAGATACATTTCTGTGCCATTTACCTGATTAACTCCCATTCCATCACCGATGAAATAAAATACATACTTTGCCTGTTGCGCATACGTCATACCTGTCAACAGGACAAAGAGCAATAAATACGTGAATCTTTTCATAAATTGATATATTTAAAGTAGTTTGAATAAACGTTGCTATCCTCTTATCTCCTCCAAAGATAAGGAATTTAAACCACTGGCGGAGCAGATATTGCTAAAAAAATAAAGCCGGAAGGCAATCTGCACTGCTTCCGGCATTATTGTTACATCGTCGTTGCGATGTTATCTACTTTTCAAGGATTATTTCTTGTTCAGAATGTCCATCGTATCCGAGGCAATCATCAACTCTTCATCAGTCGGAATAACTACTACTTTCACTTTGGAGTCGTCGGCAGAAATCACAGCTTCTTCACCGCGAACTTTGTTCTTTTCCAAGTCCAGTTTCACACCCATAAATTCCAAACCTTCGCAAGCACCCGAACGACAAGAAGCCTGGTTCTCGCCTACACCACCGGTAAACACAATGATGTCTACGCCACCCAAAGCAGCAGCATAAGCACCGATATACTTCTTGATGCGATAGAAATACATTTTCTCGGTAAGGATAGCCATATCGTTGTTGCCCGCAGCTACAGCAGACTCCAACTCACGCATATCACTAGATACACCAAAGATACCCATTACACCGCTCTTCTTGTTCAGCAGGTCGGATACACCGGCAGCAGTCAGGTTCTCTTTTTCCATGATGAAAGTCACAGCACCGGCATCAATGTCACCGCTACGGGTACCCATCATCAAACCTTCCAACGGAGTCAATCCCATGCTGGTATCCATGCTCTTGCCATCTTTGACAGCAGTAATAGAGCCACCGTTACCAATATGGCAAGTAATGATTTTCTTTCCTTCCGGATTCACACCCAGATACTCGCACACGCGTTTTGAAACGTAGCGGTGAGAGGTTCCGTGGAAACCATAACGGCGCACACCGTATTTCTTATAAAGTTCATAAGGAATAGCATACAAATAAGCGTAGTCGGGCATTGTCTGGTGAAATGCTGTATCGAACACACCGATCTGCGGTACATTCGGCAGAATCGCAGAGATAGCGTTCACACCTTTCAAGTTAGCAGGATTGTGAAGCGGAGCCAAGTCATTACAAGCCGTGAAAGCATCCAAGACTTCTTGCGTCAACAATACAGATTCGCTGAACTTCTCGCCGCCATGCACCATGCGGTGACCTACTGCATTAATTTCATTCAAAGATTTAATGGCACCATATTCAGGGCTAATCAATGTATCCAGAATAAACTCCACACCAACGGTATGTTCGGGAATATCTTTTTCCAGCACTTTCTTGTCACCGTTAGGCAAAGTCAGTTTCAGGAAAGAGCCTTGCAGACCGATTTTTTCAATACCACCTTGTGCGATAACTTCCTTATGGTCCATATCAAACAACTTATACTTGATGGACGAGCTACCGCAGTTCAAAACTAAGACTTTCATTTTTTATATATCAGATTTAATGGTTATTTTTTTGCCCCAATGGCTTGGTTAGCAGTAATGGCAATCATGCGATAAATATCTTCGATGGAGCAACCGCGTGACAGGTCGTTCACCGGACGGGCAATACCCTGCAAAATCGGGCCTACCGCATCAGCATGGCCTAAGCGTTGGACCAGTTTATAAGAGATGTTCCCCACCTCAAGACTCGGCACAATCAGCACATTTGCATTACCTGCAATAGCAGAACCCGGTGCTTTGCTGGCTCCTACTTCCGGAACCAATGCGGCGTCAGCCTGCAACTCACCATCGATAGCGAGAACCGGATCCATTTCCTTAGCAATTCTCAAAGCCTCAACAACTTTATCCACAACTTCATGTTTAGCAGAGCCTTTGGTTGAGAAACTGAGCATTGCCACTTTGGGCTCCATACCCACCACGGCTTTAGCTGTTCGAGCCGTGCAAACAGCAATCTGTGCCAACTGTTCTGCATCAGGAACCGGAGTAACAGCAACGTCACCCATTACCAAAATACCGTTCTTTCCATATTCGGGAGCGTGTGTCAACAGCAGCATCGCACCGGATACACAAGTGATGCCCGGAGTCGTCTTAATGATTTGCAAAGCCGGACGAAGCACATCGCCAGTCGTATTGCGTGCACCAGCCAATTGACCGTCAGCATCACCATTCTTAATAATCAGACAGCCCAGGTAAAGCGGATTAACCACCAGTTTACGGGCTTCCTCAATAGTCATACCCTTTTTCTTGCGGAGTTCACACAGCAATTGTGCATACTCTTCTTTCTTCGGATGATTCTCCGGATCGATGATTGTAGCTTTGCTGATGTTTCCAAGTCCCCATTCTGTTGCACAAGCATTGATTTCATCCGGATTGCCCAGAAGAATCAGGTCAGCAACTCCATCTGTCAAAATTTGATTGGCAGCTTTCAAAGTACGTTCTTCCGTACCTTCGGGAAGAACAATACGTTGGCGGTCGGCTTTCGCGCGCTCAACGATTTCATTAATTAATCTCTGCATATATATAAATTGTGTATAATTATCCGGTAGACGTGTTATTCACGCCGCAAAAGTACACAATTTTGCAATATCAACATTGCAATTCGGGGTATTTTTATAGTCCAGAGCACAATTATTATAATATTTAACACTAACGAATGATTTTCGGACATATATCACAGCGGACAGTGATAACCAAACTACAAAATACCTAACTTTGCAGCGTTTTCAATAAACAATTCAGCTTCCGATAAGTTATTAGAAGGGCTTTCTATGAAATGACAACTCCTTTCGGACAGAAGAAAGTTGAATTTAATAATAATAAAAATAGGTAATAGTATTATGGTCCGTCAATGCGCCATCCTTTTCGGATGCCTGGCTTTGGGTGAATTGGTTGTTTTTCTTACGGATATCAAACTTCCGTCCAGCATCGTAGGAATGCTGTTGCTCACCCTTTTCCTGAAATTAGGTTGGATTAAGCTGCAATGGGTGCAGGGATTATCCGACTTTCTGGTTGCTAATCTGGGATTTTTCTTCATCCCGCCCGGCGTAGCCCTCATGCTCTATTTCGACATTATCGCCGCCCAGTTCTGGCCGATAGTCATTGCTTCTTTAGTCAGCACCCTGTTGGTATTGGTAGTGACAGGATGGGTTCATCAATTAGCACGTAAAATCAAATGAGTTACTTAGACAACGAGTTTTTCCTATTGGCCGTCACCTTCGGCGTGTTTTTCTTATCTAAAGTGTTGCAGAAGAAGACGGGTATCCTGTTGCTCAACCCCATTCTGCTGACCATTGCCATTCTGATTATCTTCCTGAAAATGACGCATATCAGTTATGACACCTATAATAAAGGCGGACATCTCATAGAGTTCTGGCTGAAACCGGCAGTAGTGGCCCTTGGAGTACCTCTCTATCTGCAGTTGGAAGCTATCAAGAAACAACTGGTTCCCATCCTGCTTTCCCAACTGGCAGGTTGCATCATCGGAGTAGTTTCCGTAGTAGTAATTGCCAAGTTGATGGGAGCACCGCAAGAAATTATCTATTCACTTGCTCCCAAATCCGTCACCACTCCTATTGCCATGGAGGTGGCCAAGACATTAGGCGGCATCCCGTCATTGACGGCCGCCGTAGTGGTTTGCGTAGGTTTGCTGGGTAGCATTGTAGGTGTAAAAACGCTGAAAATGACCCGTGTAGGCAGTCCCATTGCCCAGGGATTATCTCTGGGAGCTGCCGCCCATGCCGTAGGAACTTCCACCGCAATGGACATCAGCAGCAAATACGGAGCATATGCCAGTCTCGGCCTAACGCTGAATGGCATCTTTACCGCCCTGCTCACACCAACTATTTTGCGATTATTAGGCTTGCTATAACAATTTCTCCTTATCTTTGTTATTCTAAGTAATCAACTTAACGAAAACGACTATATGATTTCATTTAAAGACATCGAACTTAAAGACAAAGAAGTTATCACATCCTATACACAGAACAGCCCCCGGCGCAACTGTGACCTTTCATTTTCCAATCTCTGTAGCTGGCGCTTTCTTTACGACACCCAGTTTGCGGTGCAAGACGGTTTCCTTATTCTGAAATTCTGGGCGGGAGGGAAACTGGTATATATGATGCCTGTAGGAAACGGAGATTTAAAGAAAGTATTGGATGACATGATAGAAGACGCTACGCAAGAAGGCGAACGTTTCTGTATGCTTGGCGTATGTGCTGGTATGCGTGCAGACCTGGAAGCTATTATGCCGGACAAGTTTCACTTTGAGGCAGACAGAGATTATGCCGATTACCTATATCTGCGCACCGACCTTGCCACGCTGGCAGGTAAGAAGTTTCAAGCTAAACGAAACCATCTCAACAAATTCCGCCGGACTTACAATTACGAGTACGTCCCCCTCACCCCCGATCGTATTCAAGAATGTCTTGACCTGGAAGCCGAATGGTGCAAAGTGAACAACTGCGACCAGCATGAAGGTACCGGCAACGAACGCCGCGCACTTATCTACGCATTGCACAACTTCGAAGCCCTCGGCCTGACAGGTGGCATTCTCCACGTAGACGGCAAGATTGTAGCTTTCACCTTCGGCATGCCCATCAACCAGGACACCTTCGGCGTGCATGTGGAAAAGGCCGATACCAGCATTGACGGTGCCTATGCCATGATAAACAATGAGTTCGCCAACCATATCCCCGAACAATATATTTATATCAACCGCGAAGAAGATCTGGGCATCGAAGGGTTGCGCAAAGCCAAACTATCCTACCAGCCTGCTATCATCCTGGAGAAGTATGTAGCTTGTCTGAAAGAGACTCCCGTAGAGCCCCTGAAATGGTAATTCATTGAGTAGTAAGCAAAAAACAGCCAGTAGAGAAATGCGTGAGAAAGTAAGGAAACTGTGGAAACTTTGTTTCAATGACAGCAGAGAGTTTGTGGATATGTATTTTCATCTCCGTTACAACAGTGAGGTCAACGTCGCTATCGAAAGTGGCAATGAAGTCATTGCTGCTTTGCAAATGCTTCCCTATCCCATGACCTTTTGTGAAAGCGAAATATCTATAGCCTATGTTTCAGGTGCCTGCACCCATCCCGATTACCGCAGCCGGGGCGTGATGCGCGAACTGCTGTCACAAGCATTCGGACGCATGTACCACAATGATGTCGCTTTCAGCACTCTGATTCCTGCCGAACCGTGGTTATTTGATTATTATGCGCGTATGGGCTATGTAACGGCTTTCCGTTACGGGCAACGCACGTTCCATTTGTCTACTGACGAGAAAGAGGCCTCCTCTCCCACTTCATCTATCAGTATTGGCTGGGAATTCCGGACATTCACTGACTATAACGAAGACGCCTACCAGTATCTGAATCGTAAAATGCATGAACGTCCTTGCTGCCTACAACATACGGAAGCAGATTTTCGTGTCATACTTGCCGATCTGGCTTTAAGCAGGGGGTACATATTCAGCTTCTCGAACGAGTCAGGCATTTCCGCTCTTGCCGTTGCTTACCCGGATGAGAATCCTTCCATCTTGCACATTGGTGAATTGTTTTCTGATACTCCCGAAACGGAACATCTGCTACTGACCCATATTTGCCGGAGGATGCAAGCAGAAACTCTCCATATCATTGTACCTCTTATAGAGAATCAGCCAACTTCCAATTTGGGGATGATACGTATCATTCAAGCTAAGCCCGTCCTTCAGCTCTATGCAGCTGCACATCCGGAAGAAGAAATGAATATTGACCTTGTGGACGACCAACTGTCTGCCAATAACGGTTATTATTATCTGAACAAAGGAAAGTGTATGTATAGTCACAGGCGCATTCCGGGAGCTCACGAACGACTGACTATCGGGCAACTGACAGAGAAAGTTTTCTCTGGCGAAAAAGCATATATGAGTTTGATGCTGAATTAATATCCATTGAGAATCTTGCTACCCTAATGTTTTTATTTCCCGGTTCATCGTTTCAGCAATTCTCCGTATCACTCTGTTCATAAGCAATAGAGAGAGAAGAAGGAAAGCATCCTTTCGTCAACTAAATTTCCTCCTTTCTACACAAAAGCAAACATCCCGTCCTTCCTGACCTCAATCATGGAAGAACGGGATGTTAATCTTAAAAGATTATTTCTTTAGAGACCGCTGAAATCTACCCCTTCAAACACTAATGAAGGAACCAACCAGCTACGGTCTTTACGGGCATCATTTCCGATAGCTACCAGCGAATTCCACAGCGTGAGGAAGTTTCCGGTAACATTCATCTCATTGACAGGTTGTGTCAGTTTACCGTTTTCAATGAGGAAACCTTCGATACCATAAGAGAAATCACCGGTATTACTATTACTGTTACCACCATTCAAGCCAGTTACAAGGATACCGTTACTTACATCAGCAATCAGCCCGTTAAGGTCTTTATCCCCAGGGGTCAGCACCAGGCGTGACGGACCACTGATAGTGGGAGCTACCCCCATCTTCTTGGCATTATATGTATCGAAGAAGTAAGTCTTCAGCACACCATTTTCAAAAATCGGGCGACGTTCCGTAGCCACACCCTCACCGTCAAAGTAACGCGAACCATTGGCACCGATAACGTGCGGATCATCCATCAGCGTCAGCTTGTCGGAAGCAACCTTCTGATCCAGTTTATCTATCAGGAAAGAATTCTTTTGCTGCAAAGACGAACCGTAGAGAGCACTCAGCAGAGGACTCAACATACTTCCGGAACTCATCGGATCAACCACCATGGTGTATTTACCCGACTTCGCCTTCTTCTGTCCCAACTTACGCAAAACCCGTTCCAACGCCTTGCCACCAATATTCGTCTTCGGCAATGCATCATAGAACAGCGTGCTCTCATACCAGTAGTCTGACGGGCGGGCTTCCCCTTCACCTCTAACTGCCACACTGGCGCTTACCGAATACCACGTTGACTTGGACTCTCCTTCAAAACCATTGCTCATCAAGCGGTAAGAAGCATTTTCACCATCACTATAAGAAGTCTCTACAGAGATGATGCGATCATTCTTACCCAATGCTTCCTCTGCAGCAGCACGGGCACGAGCTACTTTATCATCCGGATTGATACCGAAGATTTTATCATCAAACATCTTCAAGTCGGGCTTGCCACCTTTATAATAACGGGCAGGGTCTGCCAGTACACGAAATTCATCTTCGGCCAGATAACGGGTAGACTCGATACCATTCTTAATGAAGCTTTCCAGCTCCTTTTTATTTAGACGGTTAGTAGAGTAATTACCATAACGTCCATCAACATAGAGGTTTATTCCCAAACCACTTTCGGAAGCCTGCTGCAAACGATCCATCTTAGCATCACGCAATTCGAAAGAAGTATTTGAATTGGCATACAATATCACTTTGGCTGCCTGGCAACCATTCTTCAGAGCGAAGTCCATCGCCCATTGAGCCAGTTTTTTATTATCGTCTGTAATCATCAGTTTTCTCCTCCTACCGTTAATTTACTTACTAAGGCCGACGGCATGCCGCAGGTTACAGGACAAGACTGTCCGTCCTTACCGCATGTCCACGTACCGTTATCTATCTGGTCATTGCTTGCTACCATAGTGATGTCTGCCAATGCCTTCGGTCCGTTGCCGATAATATTGATGTCTTTGATGGGTTGCGTCAGCTTGCCATCTTCGATAAGATAACCGAACTTCACGAAGAAAGTAAAGTCACCTGCACCGATTTGTACCTGTCCGTTGGTGAACTGATAGGCATAGATACCATTCTTTACAGTAGAGATAATATCTTCCTCTTTCATGTTTCCGGCTTCCATATAAGTGGCACGCATACGCGGAATAGGCACATTGCGGAAAGTATCGCGGCGACCGTTTCCAGTGGGAGCCACGCCATAATGTTTGGAACTGATGCGGTCGTGCAGATAACTGGTCAGCACGCCTTCTTTCACAATATACGTCTTCTGGCCTTCCACACCTTCATCATCGAAGTTCACAGAACCGCGGTTGAAAGGAATGGTACCGTCATCTACCACACTGATGTGTTCGTTGCATACCTTCTTATTCAGTTGGTCAGCAAAGATAGAAGTATTCTTGCGATTGAAGTCAGCTTCGAAGGCATGTCCTATGGCTTCGTGCAACAAGATGCCCGAACCACCGGCAGCCATCACCACAGGCAGTTCACCACCTTTAGGCTTAATGGCCTTGAACATGATTGCCGTATGGTCCACCACTTCACGAGCCAGCACTTCGATAATATCATCCGACAGAAATTCAAATCCTTTACGGTAAGAACGGGTGGCATAGTTATTTTCCATACGCCCATCTTCTTCCATCACGCAGAAAGCCATATAGGATACCATCGGGCGATAATCATAATAAGTAACACCTTCGGAATTGCAGAACAATACATGGGTGGTGTTGTCACTCAAACCCGCCTGTACTTTACGCACGCGTTTATCCAATGAGAACACTTTGTCATTCAGTTTCTGTAAATAAGGCATCTTAGCTTTCAGATTCACTTCTTCCCAAGGAGTCACTACAGAGTAACGGTCTCTTTCAATCGTCTTCTCCTTGAATGCCACCGGTTTGCCGGCTTTACCCGAAGAGGCAATACGGGCAGCAGTACGTGCCGCACGCAGCATTTCTTCCAGAGTCACGCCTTCTACATAAGCATAACCGCTCTGATCGCCTGCCAATACACGCACTCCCATACCAAAGTCAATATTCGAACTGCAATTATTTACCTTGCCGTCCATCAGACTAACGTTGTTATTGAAAGAATGCTCAAAATAGAGGTCAGCATAGTCTCCACCTTTTTCGAGGGCAACGGTCAGCACTTTCTTCAAGTCAGCTTCCGTCACACCGAAATGGTTCATTGCCGCATCCACGGCAGACTTATTATCCGTTCCTCCTCCTAAAGCTCCCCGCACCGTATCCGGTAAGGCTAGCGACGGAGCAGCCAGCGAACCTAATACCGCCAGACTCCCCATCCGTAAGAAATTCCGTCTATCCATCTTTTTATTCTTTAAGATTGCTAATATTTATCTATGTTATACTATTTCTATTGACGAGGTAACTAGTTGACGAGGGGACAAGGTTCCTGCGGCATAGAAGCATTGCGCAGCCCCTTGTCCCCTCGTCAACTAGTTACCTTGTCAACTGAATTTCCTTCCTTTCCATACCATTAGACGCTTTTACTATCATTTTGTCACAGCCCATACTAATTTTCTTTCGTCAACAGGCTTTCAAGTTCTTCCGCATTCAAGCGCAGGTGAAATTGCCCCTTGTAAGCCACGGAAATAGAGCCGGTTTCCTCAGAAACAATAATGGCCATTGCATCGGACTCCTGAGAGATACCCATTGCCGCGCGATGGCGCAGTCCCAATTCCTTCGGTATGTCCAGATTGTGCGACACCGGCAATATACATCCCGCAGCTTTAATGCGGCCTTTGCTGATAACCATTGCCCCATCATGCAGAGGACTGTTCTTGAAGAAAATATTCTCTATCAGGCGCTGATTTATATCAGCATTGATAATCTCTCCCGTACGCACCACATCGTCCAACGGGAAGTTATGTTCTATAACAATCAAAGCCCCCACCTTCTGTTTGCCCATACTGATGCACGCCATAACCACCGGCATAATCTCATCATGTTGCATACTTTCTTTCTTATTTCCGGTGAAGAACCTTATCAATGCGCTGGCATGCTGGTGCGAACCAAGCGTCAGCAGGAAACGCCGTATTTCATCCTGAAACAGAATAATCAGTGCAACCACTCCTACGCTCACCAACTTGTCGAAGATGGAACCGAGCAACTTCATCTCCAAAACCTGAGATACCACCAACCATATCAATATGAATATCAGAATACCCGTAAACACATTGATGGAACCGGAAGCCTTCATCAGCTTATACGTATAGTAAAGCAGGAATGCAACCAACAAAACATCGATAATATCTTTTACGCCAATATCAAAAAACACGGTAGTTAGCTATTAATTATGAACTATTAATTATTAATATGAACGAGGTGACTTCCACTTATCACTTTATCACTATATTCCCGCATCGCTTCCACAATCTTCACCGTTTCCACAGCTTCGCGCACATCGTGCACCCGGAGGATATCAGCTCCTTTCAGCAGGCAGATGGTATCGAGTACAGTTGTTCCGTTCAATGCATCCTGCGGAGTATTGCCCAGCAGACGGTATATCATGGATTTACGAGAAACGCCCACCAGCAAAGGTAACTCAAAAATACGAAATTCCTCCATATGTGCCAGGAGTTCGTAGTTATGTTCCACCGTCTTGCCGAAACCGAAACCGGGGTCGAGGATAATATCCTTTACACCCAAATCGCGCAATTGTTGCACCTTCTCTGCGAAATACAGAAAAACGTCTTTCAAAAGATTATCATAATGCGGATGTTGCTGCATACTTTGCGGAGTACCCTGCATGTGCATCATGATATAAGGCACATTCAATTCTGCCACTGTACGAAACATATCCGCATCCATCTCTCCGGCAGCAATATCATTGATGATTGCCACCCCATACTCCTCCACACACATCCGTGCCACATCCGCGCGGAAAGTATCGACAGAAATAACGGCTTCGGGATGTGTTTTACTCAGAATTTCCAATCCCATGCGCAGACGCACCATCTCTTCACGGGGAGAAACGTTTTCCGCATTCGGGCGGGAAGAGTATGCACCGATATCTATGATTGTGCCACCTTCATCCAATATCTGTTGTGCCCGTCCGGCTATTTCAGCCTCGGTCTGCATGCGGGAACCGGCATAAAAAGAGTCGGGAGTGACATTCAATATCCCCATGACACGGGGAGTGGAAAGGTCGAGCAAAGAACCGTTGATATTGATGTATTTAGAGGATGATATTTCCATGGTTAGCCCTTTTTCGTTTATACTTTGCAAATGTAACCAAAAAAGATTATCATAAATGCATAAAATCTAAAAAAACAAATTAACTTTGCTCAGGATTGACAACTAATCGAAAGAAGTAGTAAACTATGAAGGTATGCAGGAGTGCCGGAGCGGCATTTTTTTTCCTACTATTTTTCTG
The DNA here is from genome assembly GCF_905207245.1 of uncultured Bacteroides sp. Classification (GTDB taxonomy): domain Bacteria; phylum Bacteroidota; class Bacteroidia; order Bacteroidales; family Bacteroidaceae; genus Bacteroides. Next base: position 83,411 of record NZ_CAJLKP010000003.1, read on the forward strand.
GTTGCTTACTCCCGGGCGAGTTTGCGGACAAGAAACAAACGAACAAGAAAAATATCACGTAGACAGTACGTTATTTGTCTACTACCAGCGTTGCAAGGCAGAAGTGACCTCTCCTTCCGTCATGCAAAAGTTGGATACCCTCTTCCAAATGGCAGCAGAGAAGGGAGATATACGAATGCAAGCTGTAGCCCTCTCCACTAAAATAGACCATTTCTATTTCAGTCCTGCTACCGATGGTCAGGAAGACAGCTTGATTTTCTACACCAATAAAGTCAAAGACTTCGCTCAGAGGACTAACCAACCTCAATATTACTATTTTGCGTGGGCAAACCGTCTCATTACTTACTACACCAAACAAAAGAAATTAAACTTAGCCCTCTACGAAGCTAATAAGATGCAGCAGGAGGCCGAGGACCGGAAAGAAATTGATGGTATGCAAAATTGTTATCAGGCACTGGCCCGCATCTATCAGGCCAAAGAACTGTATAAACAAGCTGCCACATATGGTCAGAAATTGATAGACCTCACACTAAAATACAATCTGAATCAGTACAACCTGACAAACAAATATCTTGAATTGAGTAACTGCTATCTTCAAACTCATGAAATAGAAAAAGCATGGAAAGCTCTCGAAGAAGCTAAAAAGTACGTACTCAATGACGTTCAGCAAGGATATTTCCTGTGTGGCGCTCTCCGCTACTATGTGCAGACAAACGACATGACAAAAGCCCGGCAGTTATTGGAAGAGGCTATACAATATTACAATAATAATATTGAATTGCTCACTAAACGCAAAAGCAATCTGCTGGAAGTTGCCACAGATTACTATATGAAGACTGGAGAGTATGACAAGGCTCTGGCTGCCCACCTTGAGATTCTTGAAATAAATGATTTTGCCACTCCATCCTTATACCGCAAACTTGGCCTCATTTATGCTGCCCAAAAAGAGTATTCAAAAGCAATTGAGAATTTAGAGCACGCTTTTGCACTCAACGATTCGCTAAGTAGTGCCCAGGAAGATATATCGGTAGGAGAATTCGCCACTATTCTAGGAATGGAGCATCTCAATCAGGAAAACAAAGAGCTGATACAGAAAAATCAGGAAATACTACTAGAAAACCGGCGACGTCTCATTATCCTCTTATGTATCATTATAGCAAGTTTTGCATTCATGTTCTTCCGCGAAGTCCGCTTAAACAAGACTCTGCGCCGCGCCAAGGATGCAGAGCAAAGCGCCAGCCGCATGAAAACGGAGTTTATCCAGAATATGAGTCACGAAATACGCACTCCGTTGAACTCTATTGTCGGCTTCTCGCAATTACTCGGCAGCATCTCCGAAGAAAATGAAGAGTCGAAAGAATATACCGACATCATAGAACAAGGCAGCAACCATCTGCTACAACTGGTGGACAATGTACTCGAACTGGCGAACCTCGATAGTGGCACACCTATCCCCATCGACACTAAAGTAGAGATAAACGCATTGTGCCGTCAATGTGTGGAAGAGGCTAAAAATTCACTTAAACCTGATGTAGAACTGGTTTACCAACCGGAGCAGGAAGAGCTCCACCTGCACACCAATCCCGGACGTCTCACTCAGGTACTATCACACCTGCTTCACAATTCAGCCCGATTCACAGAAAAAGGCAGCATCACACTCAGTTGGCATATCCATCCGAAACAACGGTCATTAATGATTTGTGTCACAGACACCGGAATCGGTATTCCTCAAGATAAACAAGATTTTGTATTCGAACGTTTTGCCAAAATAGATACATTCTCCACAGGAACCGGGCTGGGGTTAGCACTTGGACGTCTCATTATGGAAAAGATGGGTGGCAGTCTGATACTCGACAGCAAATATACCGAAGGATGCCGCTTTGTAATAACTTTACCTTTAAAATGATATAAATAAAATAGCACAAAGCCTTTTTATTTCAAAAAAGATAAATTAACTTTGCGGCAAGCGCATTAATAAATAATCATGAACGCAACAAGGATAGATTTATATCTCCTTACCGTTTTGCTCTGCCTCATTACATTATGCAACCTTCCAGCACAAGGACAGCAAAGAGACACGCAGAAAGAATACAATGTAGATAGCACATTATATGCTTATTATCTGCATTGCAAAGCTGAAATGAGTTCTCCTATTGTCATACAGATGTCAGACACTCTCTTTCAGATGGCAGTTCAGAGAAATGATCGACGCATGCAGGCTGTAGCATTATGCAATAAGCTGGACTTCTACTACTACCAAAGAACGCAAGGAGACAGCATTTTCCACTACGTAGACGTAGTAAAGGACTTCGCCCGAAAAACCCAACAACCCAAATATTACTATTTCGTATGGAGCAAGCGGCTCATCAACTTCCATATCAAGCAATACCAATATAATATTGCCCTGTATGAAGCGAACAAGATGATGAAAGAAGCTGAACAGGAAAAGTATATGGACGGCATAGCCGGCGCCTACAATGTTCTCAGTACAATTTACCAGTGCAAGAGATTATTCAACCTGGCTGTTGACAATAAAAAGAAAGAGATAGAAATTATTCTGAAATACAACCTAGACACATACAACCTAACCACTTCCTATTCAGTATTGACCAATCTTTATTGTGAATTGGGAGAAACCGGGAAAGCCTATGAAAACCTGCAAAAAAGCGCTTCATGCCTTTATAGCAGTACACAAGAGTTTTATCATTACGTCCGTGCCGCCCAGTATTATCTTGTCATTGAAGACTATTCCAAAGCTTGGGAATATATGGAGAAGGCAAAGAGCCTGTCCGATACTAAAAAAGAAGTAAGGAAAAATCTTCAGGAATATTATGAAGTCCTAAAGAGATATTATACGCAGACGAAACAATACGAAAAGGCACTGAAAACCCTAAACTATTCCCTCTCTACCTTTGGACAGAGTATGAAGGACAATATGGACGCAACGCTCAATTGCGCTTCAATATATTATAATATGGGTGACATGGCCAATGCCGCCAAATATTTCATGGAATATTATTTTCTGAATGATTCAGCTCAGATACATAATGAAGACATCACATCGGGAGAATTTTCCGCTATGCTCGGCGTGGAAGGATTGAAGTTGGAAAAAAGCGAATTGCAACAGCAAATGCAGCAACGTGACCTGGTAAACAAACAACGCATTATCATTTTCCTGATAGTATTACTGAGCCTCGGTTTCATTATTTTCTACCGCGAGCATCTCCTTAACGGACGCTTGCGCTTATCCCAGAAGCAACTTAGCGAAAAGAACAGAGAACTGCTCCTTTCCCAAGAAGCATTGAAATACGCTAAAGAACAGGCAGAAGACGGCAGCCGCATGAAATCGGAATTCATTCAGAACATGAGTCACGAAATACGTACACCGCTCAATTCCATTGTAGGCTTCTCACAAATTCTCAGTAGTTACTTTAGTGGCAACGACGATACGAAAGAGTATGCCCATATCATTGAGCAGAACAGCACCAACCTTCTGCAACTTGTCAATGACGTACTCGACCTTTCCTATCTGGATGGCGAACGGGAGATACCAGCACACACCATTGCAGATATCACAGGTGTCTGCCAAACCTGCATAGACCAGATACGGTTCAAACTCAAACCGGATGTGCAACTGATATTCACTCCTGAACGGGAAAACTTCATCATGCAGACAAATCCCGACCGTATCTCGCAGATATTAATGAATCTTCTGCAAAATGCAGCAAAGTTCACGCAGGAAGGCAGTGTCACCCTTACATACCATATCCGCGAAGAAGAGAAGATAATCCTGTTCAGTGTAGCCGACACGGGCATCGGCATCCCGACAGAGAAGCAGGAAGCCGTGTTTGAGCGTTTCACCAAACTGGATTCATTTGTTCCCGGCACAGGATTAGGTTTATCCATCAGCCGCATGATTGCCGAAAAGATGGGAGGCACTCTCCTTATAGACTCAACCTATACAACAGGTTGCCGCTTTATCCTAACTTTACCTTTGAAAGAATAAAAAACATTTTTGCCGTAAGCGTATCACCGTAACGGAGAATATCTATCTTTGCAACGTTTTAAAATAACAGAATATAACAACGTTTCAAAAAGGAGATAGTTATGGATATCACCGCTCTTTACAAGATATTTCTGGAATGCACCAGTGTAACAACCGACAGCCGCAACTGCCCTGAAGGTTCTTTATTCATTGCCCTAAAAGGCGACAGTTTCAATGGGAATGCCTTTGCAGCCAAAGCATTGGAATCAGGAAGTGCATACGCAGTAGTAGACGAAGCTGAACACGCTCCGGCAGGAGATTCACATTACATATTAGTAGACAATTGCCTGCATACGCTGCAACAACTAGCCAATCACCATCGTCGCCAACTGGGCACACGCCTCATCGGCATCACAGGTACCAATGGAAAAACCACCACCAAAGAATTGATGGCCGCTGTTCTTCTGCAAAAATACAATCTACTTTATACGCTGGGAAACCTGAATAACCATATCGGTGTCCCCCTCACTTTGCTACGCCTGAAGCCGGAGCATGAACTCGGTATCATAGAAATGGGTGCCAGCCATCCGGGAGACATCAAAGAATTAGTAGATATAGCTGAACCGGATTATGGCATCATCACCAATGTAGGCAAGGCACACCTGGAAGGTTTCGGTTCTTTCGAAGGAGTCATTAAAACCAAAGGTGAACTGTACGATTACCTCCGCGAGCGGAAAAGCTCTACAGTTTTCATTCATCACGACAACGCATACCTGAAAGAGATTGCCGGAGGATTAAACCTGATTTCTTATGGAAGCGAAGACGGATTGTATATCAGCGGACATGTGACGGGCAATTCTCCTTATCTGTCTTTTGAATGGAAAGCGGGCAAGGATGGTGAATGTCATGAAGTGCAGACCCAACTGATTGGTGAATATAACTTCCCGAATGCACTGGTTGCCGTCACCATCGGTCGTTTCTTCGATGTAGCCCCTGAAAAGATAAATATTGCTTTAGCAGACTATGCCCCACAGAATAATCGTTCGCAGTTGAAACGAACCGCAGATAATACGCTGATTATTGATGCATACAATGCTAACCCCACCAGTATGCAGGCTTCCATCAGTAACTTCCATAACATGAAAGTGGAAAATAAAATGCTGATATTGGGAGATATGAGGGAATTAGGGAAAGAGGGTCCCGAAGAACATCAGAAGATTGCAGATTTCCTCACGCAATGCGGTTTTGAAGACGTGATGCTGGTAGGCGACCAGTTTGCTGCTGCCAAACATCATTTCCCAACTTACCCGGATGCACGGGCAGTCATTGAGGTCTTACAGAAAAGCAGGCCTCACGGGAAAACCATCCTTATCAAAGGCTCCAATGGAATTAAACTGAATACGGTGGTTGATTATTTATAATCAATCACCACTAACCCTCTTCATCATCCACGGACGCAACACAAAGTAGCCTATCAGCGAAGCGATAATCGCTCCTGTAGTATTCGCAGCAAAATCCAACCAGTCACCGCCACGGTAAGTGGTGCAATATTCCTGCAACAGCTCTACTATTCCGCTGAACAGCACAGGACATACAAAAGCTCCCACCCATGCATGCCACAAAGGAGAATCACTTTTCCGGTGTGCCCTGAGAAACTCCAGCCATAACATGCCGGACATACCCATATACATACAAATATGTACAATTTTATCAATATTAGGAATCGTGTTCAGTTCAGTCGTCGGCGGCTTAAAAAACGACAAATAAATCACCGTCAGTATAATCAGCAACGACACCGGATATTTCTTAATATAGTATAGCATATTTCAATTTATGAACGATTTGTGGGCAAAAGTACAGAACATTTTCTATATTTGCATGTTTTAGTAGAGAATAATAACGAAATGAAAGAATAATCAACTTTTTTATGACTAAAAATGACAGAGCCAACTTTGGAAGTAAATTAGGCGTCATACTTGCTTCAGCAGGTTCCGCAGTCGGTTTGGGTAACATATGGCGGTTTCCCTACGAGACAGGCAATCACGGCGGTGCTGCGTTTATTCTCATCTACTTAGCATGCGTACTTATTTTAGGAATCCCCATCATGGTATCCGAATTCCTCATCGGACGTCACTCACGCGCCAACACAGCGGGAGCTTACCAAAAACTGGCACCGGGCACGCATTGGCGTTGGGTAGGGCGTATGGGTGTATTGGCGGGATTTCTGATTCTGAGTTATTATTCCGTAGTGGCAGGCTGGACGTTGGAATTCATTGGAGAAGCCGTCACCGACAACTTTGCCGGAAAAACGGCAGCCGATTATATCCATACATTCGATTCTTTTTCTACGAACTCCTGGCGACCGGTTATCTGGCTCGTACTCTTCCTCCTTGCCACCCACTTCATCATCGTGAAAGGAGTGGAAAAGGGTATTGAGAAATCTGCCAAGATTATGATGCCGATGCTGTTTATTCTGTTAATCATATTGGCGGCATGTTCCATATCACTGCCAGGCTCGGGCGCAGGTTTAGAGTTTCTTCTGAAACCGGAATGGGATAAGGTGAATGCGAACGTATTCTTAAGTGCCATGGGACAAGCCTTTTTCTCTTTAAGTCTGGGAATGGGATGCCTTTGTACCTATGCATCTTACTTCAAAAAAGACACGAATCTGACAAAGACAGCTTTCAGCGTCAGCATCATCGATACATTCGTTGCAATATTGGCAGGGCTCATCATCTTCCCGGCAGCCTTCTCGGTAGGCATCCAGCCCGATGCAGGTCCGAGCCTCATTTTCATTACATTGCCGAATGTATTCCAGCAGGCATTTAGCGGTATACCTCTATTGGCATATATATTCTCTGTAATGTTCTACGTTCTTCTGGCGGTTGCTGCACTTACTTCTACCATCTCCATGCACGAAGTGGTGACAGCTTATCTGCATGAAGAATTCCATCTGAGCCGGAAGCGTGCGGCAAGTTTCGTGACAGGCGGTTGTATGTTTCTGGGTATCTTATGTTCGCTCTCATTGGGAGTGGGCAAAGACTACACTATATTCGGTTTGAACTTATTTAACCTGTTCGACTTTGTCACGGCCAAGATTATGTTGCCGTTAGGTGGTTTATGTATTTCCATATTCACCGGTTGGTATCTGAATAAGAAGATAGTTTGGGAAGAAGTCAGCAACAACGGAACGCTGAAAGTGACGTTCTACAAAGTGTTGATATTCATATTGAAGTTTATAGCTCCGATAGCAATTTCCCTCATCTTCATCAAAGAACTGGGCTTCCTGAAATTGTAGGAGATGCAAAATCCACTTAAAGATTTCTTTTACTTCTCCCGGGGAGAAAGGCGAGGCATCCTGATACTCATAGCAGCAACAGGCATCGTTCTTCTCTCCGGGTATCTTATATCTGCCTGGCAACATAGAGACAATGTCTCTCCGGCTGATATAGCCGAACAAGCTGCTGCCCGGCAGGAATACGAAGAATTCATAGCCTCACTGGAAGAAAAGGAACACCCCAAAAGAAGATGGACACACACATCTTATGAACAAAAAGAAGCAGAAATACCTGTAGTCTTGGCTCCCTTCAACCCCAACAGAGCAGATTCAATGGCATTCCGGCATTTGGGTTTGCCTGCCTGGATGGTTAAAAACATCCTGCACTACCGTTCCAAAGGTGGTAAGTTCCGGAAACCGGAAGATTTCAAAAAGATATATGGCATGACGGAAGAGCAATATTCCAGTCTTTCACCTTATATATATATTGCTCCGGAAGATACGGCACGCAACGCACCGCAGTTATACATTCCCCAACCTGCACAGGTAGAAAATATGAAGTATGCCTCCGGCACTGTAATCGACCTGAACCTTGCCGACACCACCGAACTAAAGAAGATACCTGGTATCGGGAGTGGCATAGCCCGGCTAATTGTTGGCTACAGACAGCGGTTAGGTGGGTTCTATCAGATAGAGCAGTTAAAGGACATACACCTTGATACCCGGCAATTACAAGCATGGTTCAGCATCAAATCGACGGACATTCATCACATCAATCTGAACCGCAGCAGTGTGGACAGACTACGCTCCCATCCGTATATCAACTTTTACCAAGCCAAAGCAATAATAGAATACCGCAAGAAAAAGGGCTCGCTAACGAGCCTCAAACCTTTCACCCTTTATGAGGAATTTACAGAAGCCGATTTAGAAAGAATCAGTCATTATGTTTGCTTTGAGTAACGCATTGAATGAAATAATTTGCCCGTTTCTGTACGGTTATGAATTAGTTGACGAGGGGACAAGTTAACAAGGGAACAAGGTTCCATGCGGCACAGAGGCATTGCGCAGCCCCTTGTCCCCTTGTCAACTCGTATCCTTGTTTCCTTCTCTTCTGCACGGATATGAATTTCCCTCAACAACTAACTCCTTTCTCAGGCATTCCTATGCTTTTTTCCTTCCAACAGTAAGTCTTTTCCATCCGGATACTTATTCTTTCCACCATGGTGGAAAGAATAAATGCTTGCTACGATTTTCCTTAGCCATCGCAGCAAAAAGAGATAAAAGTGGCGATACAGCAGCTTAAGTTCCGGGAAAGCAACAAGATAGTACAGACGTGGAACAACCAGAAAGACTGGCAGATGTTCCTTGCCAACCTATCCTATAATTTCTCCTTCGGACGTACATTTAAAGGAATACAGAGGAAGGTGGATAACAGTGAGAATGATTCGGGAGTGATGAGCACAGGGAAATAAGAGGATACAAATCCTCTTCTACATTTCCTTGTTGATTTCCCCGTCCACCATGTGCACCGTGCGGTCTGTAATCTGTGCCAATCCTTCATCGTGGGTGACAATGACAAACGTTTGTCCCAAACGGTTGCGAAGGTCGAAGAAAAGCTGATGCAGTTCTTCCTTATTATGTGTATCCAGGCTACCCGAAGGTTCGTCAGCCAATACCACAGCCGGATGATTGATAAGAGCACGGGCTACAGCCACACGTTGCTTCTCTCCACCGGAAAGTTCGTTTGGCTTATGTTCGGCACGGTCTGACAGCCCCATGAACTCAAGTAATTCCAATGCGGAGGCTGTAGCCTCTTTCTGCCCCGCACCGGCAATGAAAGCAGGAATCATCACATTCTCCAATGCGGTAAATTCCGGCAAGAGTTGATGAAACTGGAATACGAAGCCGATATGCTTGTTGCGAAAGGCAGATAATTCTTTTTCCTTCATTCGGCTCACCAGAGTGCCGTCAATGGTTACCGTTCCGCTATCGGGAGCATCCAATGTTCCCATTATCTGAAGCAAAGTAGTCTTCCCGGCACCACTCGGCCCGACAATACTGACAATCTCTCCTTTATCTATATCCAGGTCAATCCCCCGCAGAACTTGCAGGCTACCGAAACTCTTGGTTATTCCTTCTAACTGTATCATACCTATTTTAATGAAGAATGAAGAACTAAAAATGAAGAATAACCTTTCAGCACACTTTTACAGCGCAGCCAAATTCTTCATTCTTCATTTTTAGTTCTTCATCCTATTTATAATTTCTTCAACACATATTCCGCAAGATAACATCCGAAAACCGCCGGCATATAACTGACTGTTCCGCACGTCGATTTCTTATTCATTTCATCCTCCGTCAGCAACACCGCCTTCGGGTCTGCCTGCTCCGTGCTGAACACCACCGGCAGTTTACGCTTAATCCCCATTTTTTGTAACCGTTTCCTTACGGCTTTACTTAATCCGCAGTGGTAAGTGTCCCATATATCGGCAAAACGAACCTGAGTAATATCACTCTTTGCACCGGCCCCCATGCTGGAAACTATCTTCATGCGGCGTTGCAAGGTTTCCGCTATCAAATGGCACTTCGGAGCCAACGTATCGATGGCATCCACTACAAAATCATAAGACGCCGTATCCAGCAGTTCGGGAATATTTTCATCTTTCAGAAATACAGGTAGCACCGTCAGTTCAATCTCCGGATTAATATCCCGAAAACGTTTCTCCAATATCTCCGCCTTGCTTTGCCCCAATGTGGAATGTAAAGCCGGAAGCTGGCGGTTGATATTTGTAGGTTGCACCGTATCCGCATCCACAATTGTCATATGTCCCACTCCGGCACGGCAAAGCATTTCCGCCGCATATGCCCCTACTCCACCCAGACCGACAACAAGCACATGCGCTTGCCGCAGCCGTTCCATCTTCTCATCCCCCAACAGGAGTTGTGTCCTCTGCCTCCAATCTTCCATCCTTACTAATTACTTATCACTTTTTCTGAACCACTTATAGAACCACTTACCCACCTTTTCGTAGTGCTGATCCTCATTGTTTCCACGAGGGTTGGAGAAAGATAACATATCCTGCGGCTCTCCCAACTGGTCGGGATAAAGCACTATCAAACTATTGTTGGCAAAATATTTTCCTAATTGGGCAGGAAGTCTTTCAAACGTCGGGTCATAGGAAATAGAACCACGACGAGCACTTATTATTACCAATAAGTGATCGTAATTCACTTGTCCGGTCAGCAACAGCAGGTCGCCCCAATCATCCAGGCGGGAGAAATCTGTCAATGTTGTACTATACCGTTTCTTCATCAGCATTTGCAGAAGTCCGGTTGTTTCTTCATTGGCAAAGAAATGCACCCGGCATCCTAACATATTTCCCATACGGCAGAAGTGTTCCACCCACTTCTGGAAACCTGCCTCATATTCCGCTTTCGGTGGAACGGCAATATTAATCCTTCGTATCGTATTAATCGGCATCAGGAGTTTGGCAATCATCACTTCCCGGTGCAAGCCTTTCAGCAAGTTCTCCGCCAGCATACCAAAGAAAGAGTCCACGATATTCACTTTCCGGTGCAGACCTATAATAACATCCGTCACCTCGTGTTCTTTAGCCGTATGGATAATACCTGAGGCAATGTTCAAGTCATAACGGCTAATCAGTTTCAACGGGACATCTGCTGATGCCGCTATCATCGCCGCCTTCTCCAGATTGCGCTTTCCGCGAATCTCCAGAGCTTCCGAAGCATTATTATCATTAATCACGTTCAAAGCCAACATATTATCCCTTTGCTTCGGGTCACGTATCACCAGCGACAAGTTTATGAGGTCTTCAATCGTATCCGGATTAGCAACCGGTATCAGAATCTTCTCTAACTCCGCCGGACGATTCTCTTCCTCCAAGTGCGCCTCATCAATGGCTATTTTACGGGCGGCACGCTCAGTAATGAACGAACTCACCACACAGGTAACAAGAATCAGCAGCACCGTGCCGTTCAGGACATCGTCATTCAGCAAACGTTCACCATTAGGCAGTATAATGTTATATCCGACCAACACCGCCGCCAGCGTAGCCGCAGCTTGTGCATTACTCAACCCATACATCAACTCTCGTTCAATGGCTCCCATCTTATATATTTTCTGCGTCAGCCAGCACGCTATCCACTTACCCGTCAACGCAACTACAATCATCACCCCCGCCACTTTCAACGCATTGCCATGACCGAAAATCACATGTATGTCAATCATCATTCCCACCCCAATCAGGAAATAGGGAATGAAAAGCGCATTGCCCACAAACTCCAGATGGTTCATTAACGGAGAGACATGCGGAATAAGCCGGTTCAGTACCAGACCGGCAAGGAAAGCACCAAGAATACCTTCCATCCCGACAAATTCCATCAACCCCGCTCCCAGGAACACCATGGCAAGCACAAAGATGAATTGCATCACATTGTCATCATAACGACGGAAGAACCAACGACCGATGCGAGGGAAGAAATACATAATCAGCCCGCCCAGGAAGATGACCTTGACAACCAGCCATAGCCAGAACAACCCACCGGATTCACCCTTAAACATACCCCCTACTACTGCCAGTACCAACAACGTAAGCGTATCCGTTACAGCCGTGCCACCTACCGCAATACTCACACTGCGGTGCCGGGACACGCCATACCGGATAACAATAGGATACGCCACCAACGTATGCGACGCGTACATACTCGCCAACAGAACAGAAGTTATGAAGCTATATTTCAGATAGGCCATATTTGTCACCAAACCAATCCCTATCGGAATGATGAATGCCAGTAATCCCAGCACTACGGCCTTTCCACGATTCTGTTTGAAGTCCGACATATTCATTTCGAGGCCAGCCAGAAACATAATATAATATAGTCCTACCTTACCGAACAACTCGAAACTGCTATCCCTTGCCAGAATATTGAACCCATGCTCACCAATCACCAATCCCGCCAGTATCATGCCGATGATATGTGGAATACGGAGCCTGTTCAACAAAATGGGAGCAAAGAGTATGATGAGGAGTACAAGGAGAAATATCCATGTAGGGTCAGTAATCGGAAGTTTCAGACTGAAGTCAAATAAGTCCATGGGCTTCAAGTTTTAGGTTTACGATGCAAAATAACAAAAAACTTTTCATTTTATGCGTTGTCATACAGCAAATTGTTATAAATTTGCAGCCAATTCTATCAAATGTGAGTTAACAAGGATTAGAGATACAGGTTGACAAGGCTGCCTCGTTCCCTTTCTTTTTCCTCGTCAACTCGTCAATTTAATTTATAAACTAAAAACAAAAGAAAATGAAAGTAGCTATTGTTGGAGCAAGCGGAGCCGTGGGACAAGAATTCCTGCGTGTGCTCGATGAAAGGAATTTCCCGTTGGATGAGTTAGTGTTGTTCGGTTCTAAACGCAGTGCCGGAACAAAATACACCTTCCGCGGTAAACAGATCGAGGTAAAACTCTTGCAACACAACGATGACTTTAAAGGGGTTGATATCGCTTTCACTTCCGCAGGCGCTGGTACCTCTAAAGAGTATGCCGAGACCATCACCAAATATGGTGCTGTGATGATTGACAACTCCAGTGCTTTCCGCATGGATAATGATGTGCCTTTGGTAGTGCCCGAGGTAAATGCAGCCGACGCCAAAGACCGTCCGCGCGGCATCATTGCCAACCCTAACTGTACCACTATCCAAATGGTAGTGGCGCTGAAAGCCATCGAACAGCTTTCTCATATAAAGACCGTACACGTTTCTACATATCAGGCTGCCAGCGGTGCCGGTGCTGCTGCTATGGACGAGCTGTACACGCAATACCGTCAGGTATTGGCAGGTGAACCTGTCACTGTCGAGAAGTTTGCTTACCAGTTGGCATTCAACCTCATTCCCCAAATTGATGTATTCACCGAAAACGGATACACCAAGGAAGAAATGAAGATGTATCACGAAACGCGCAAGATTATGCACACCGACATTAAGGTAAGTGCTACTTGTGTACGTGTTCCTGCCCTTCGCTCCCACTCTGAAAGCATCTGGGTAGAAACAGAGCGTCCTATCTCGGTGGAAGAAGCGCGTGAAGCTTTCGCAAAAGGTGACGGTCTGGTGTTGCAGGATAATCCGGCAGAAAAGGAATACCCGATGCCGTTGTTCCTTGCAGGCAAAGATCCCGTTTACGTGGGGCGTATCCGTAAGGACCTGACTAATGAGAACGGGCTGACTTTCTGGATTGTGGGCGACCAAATCAAGAAGGGCGCTGCACTGAATGCAGTACAGATTGCAGAATATCTGGTAAAGGAGAATGCGGTTTAAAAAACAATCATTCATATTACAATAAATAAAAAAGGGGACTGCTTCAGTGAATGAGCAGCCCCCTTTTTATTTATTTCCAGTTAGGATTCTGTTGCATATTAGGGTTCAGAGTCAACTGTGTTGTAGGTATCGGATAGAAATAATGTTTGGCTTCATACGTACGTGGTTGGTTAAGAGTGTTTGAACCAATCATATATCCATCACTATTAATGTCAATTTCCGGATTTTCTACATTTTTCATGTTAGCTCCGAGATAGATAGTAGGATTCTTGGAAGAATCAAGCAAATCGAGCTTATGCCAACGAATCAAATCCCAGTAGCGTGTCCAATTATCACACATCAATTCACAACGGCGACAACGGCGGATTTCCCAAATCAAATTGCTAACACCCATATTATTGGCCGGATCGGCTTCCGGTTGAGTAGTCATAGCGGGCAATCCGGCACGAGCCTGCAATTTATTGATGGAGTTGTCCAGGTCAGCCTGTGTCAATGTTCCAAGTTCAGCCTTAGCCTCAGCAAAGTTCAGATAGACCACAGACAGCCAATAGAGTGGACAGTCTGTGTACTGCTTATTAATACTGTTACGGTCGCTTACGCTTAGCTCAGTCGTATTATCGTATTTAGCTATACCATAACCGGTAGTGGAGGTAAACGCTGCAACTCCGGCACGGCTATAAGCACTACCTTTGAAACACAATACAGGGTCGAGGGTAACCGCCAATCGTTTGTCGCGAACAGCAAGAACAGATTCAAGACTATATTTACCATCTGCATCTTTGACTGCAGCATCATTAGTATCCATTGTAGTGGTTGCTTTAGGTTTGCCGTCAAGGAACAGATAACTGTCGAAGGCATTCTTAGTCATACCGCTGGTTCCACTTGTATTGACAGTGTAGTCAATGGTGGAATGCATAAAGGTATTCTGTGAATAAGGCTTGTAGAAAATCATCTCAGGATTAGAAGCCAGCGACACAGAATTGTAATTTTCCTGATAGCTCGGATTCAACGAATATCCTTTCGCCATCAATGCCTCACAAGCTGATACGCACTCACGCAAGTACTTCTCAGCACGAGTGTTGTCGGCTGCTTTACCGGCATTGTCATTGGCATTGCGATACTTACAATAGGTGCCTTCATACAACGTGATGTCAGCTTTCATGGCCAGTGCCATGTCGGCAGTGAAGCGTTGCTTATTGGTACCCGTAATTGTAGTGGTAGCATAGTTCAAATCTTCAAGCACATTGTCCATTACAACATCACGATCCGTACGTGGTCCATAAACTACATCTTTGTCTGCCGGGTCTACAACTGTAGTTATCCACTGTACATCACCATACATGCGAACCAATTGATAATATTGCCATGCCCGGTTTAAGCGTGCCAGACCTTCATAATTAGCTTTCACTGCATCATCAAGCGTAGATGTTTGCAATCCTTCGATGATATAATTAGCACGGCGGATTTCAGTAAAAGGAGCAGACCAGTTTGTAGAAGTAGCAACTACACTTGTGTAAGTCCAGACGGTTGACTGATAGTCCACCTGGTCATCGCTCAGCGTCTTAAAATAGAACCAACCGCCACCGCTGCCATTTCCATAACCCGAGTAATTGTTATAGAACGTATTGCATTGGTTGTCAAGGTTGCTTGTATTGCTCCAATATGCAGAAGTATTGGTAAAGGCATCCAGAGGTGCCTTGTCGAGAAAGTCATTACAACTCGTCAAGCCCATCAATACTATTGTTGCGTATATGAATATTTTTTTCATCATTCTTATTGTTTTAATGGTTATTATAAGGTTACCTGAATACCGAATGAGAAGGTACGGGTGATAGGAGTCGTACGTCCCCAGCCACCATAAGAGAGACCGTCACCAGTGCTGATTTCCGGGTCAACGGGGAGGTCACTACCCTTGTAAAGCAAGAAGAGGTTACTACCGCTAAAGTAGATGCGCGCCTTTTCGATGAAAGCTTTGCGGGTCCATTCCTTCGGCAAAGTATAACCGAGGGTTACATTCTTTAGACGAAGATAGGACATGTCGGTCAAGTAACGGCTTTGCGGATAGTAGTTGTTAGAACCGTTTGCAATGCCCGATACGGTACCTTTTGCTTCATTACCCGGATATAAACGGGGATAGGTATTATTCTGGTTGATTTCATAACCGGTAATCGTTTTCCAATCATCAGTATAGAGCACTCTGTTATAGCTTGTCTGGTTATCATAAATAGCCAAGTCGGCTGCACGCATCATCGGGAAATTCAGAGAAGAAATAGTCCAATCGGAACGTTTACCCACGCCTTGGAAGAACAAGTCCAAGTCGATGCCTTTCCAACTGCCACCAAGGTGGAAAGCATATTCGTAACGAGGAAGTGAATTACCGATAACCTTCAAGTCACCGTGGTCGTCAGCGGTTCCTTTTCCACCGTCAATTGCACCGCTTCCATCCAAATCTTTGAACTTAATATCGCCCGGACCATAGTGGAATGGAGCCCGTTCAAGTGCACTCTGATTGGCAATACCCGATTTATAGTTCCAGCTACCATCTGCATTCTGACCGGCAAAGTCTGATTCTTCAAAGTAACGGTCTGTTTCGAATCCCCAGATGTCCCCATAATTCTTACCCGAATAATAAGAACTGAGCAGTTTAGAGTCATCACTCCACTTCGTCACTTTTGTCTTGGAGTCACTAAGATTGAAGTTGGCATACACATTGAATTCACCGAATTTACGATGCCAATCGAGGTTCAACTCCCATCCACGTGTGCGCAGAGTACCGGCATTATCGTAAGGAGCAGTAGCGCCTACACTGTTTGGCAGAACCTGAGCAGGAGCAAGCATATCACGGTTTTCACGTTGATACCAATCGAATCCTACGGTAAGTTCATTGTTCAGGAAACCCAAATCGATACCAATATCAGTGGTGCGGATACGTTCCCAAGTGAGAGATTTCGACACCAGTTTAGGCATATTGTATTGAGTCAGTCTATTGGCGTTAGCCCCATTGCCGTCTACCCAATAAATATATCCTGAAGCAGATGTATTTTCACGTTGGGTAATCATTGCTTCGAACATATAGTCGCCGATGGCTTCATTTCCGATTTCACCATAAGATGCACGCAACTTACCATTGCTGATAACTTTTTTCAGCGGTGCAAAGAAAGCTTCTTCAGAGAAACGGTAACCGATAGAAGCAGAAGGAAAGAAAGCCCACTGATCAGTATGCGGGAATCTGGAAGAACCGTCGTAACGTCCGTTCAACTCCAACAAGTAGATGCCCTTGTAGTCATAATTAATACGCCCGAAGTAACCGGCTGATGCACGGGAAGTGTGCGACCAGTTTATTTGTTGTCCATCCTGGCTCGCCAAGTTCAATTCGGGATATGCTTCATCATACAGCCCTTTGCGGTATCCATACAGATAAGTATAATCTACCTCTTCCGCATTGGCACCAACCATTACATTCAGATTGTGAGCCTTGGCAAAAGTCTTGGCGTAGTTGGCATACACATTCAGCGTCCAGGTATTCTGCTTGGAATTATCCCGCCAGATTGCCGAGTTGCTCTTAGTTACAATGTATTTAGGAGTAGGCATTCCCGACCAGTCAACACCATAAACCGAGAAATCTTCCGAACCACTATTCAGGTTCTGAATAGCATAAGTGAAATCTGCATTCAGAGTTAAACCCTTCACAATCTCAGCTTTCAGGAATGCATTCATACGGGTGAGATCAGTGATTTCCCGACGGTCGGACGCCTGCTTACGCATGGCCATAAGACGGGTGTCATAACCATCGATAGTACCTGAAGGAATAAAGAACGAACCCCAGCGCCAAAGAGTCTGGTAAGTACTACTGTAGACATCAGGACGCTGATAAGCCTTACGAGAGTAGTTGACACGTGCACCTACTTGCAACCAATCGTACAGGTTGGTAGTTACATTCACCGATACATTATACTTTTTCAGTTCATCGGGACGTACTTTCATGATACCTTCTTTCTCGTCATAACCAAAAGAAAGATAGTAATTAGTCTTTCCGGAAGTTCCCTGAACAGAAATGTTGTGGCTCTGCGAAGGAGCAGCTTTGCTATAATAGATATCCTGAACATCCCAGTCGGCATAATAGTAAGGAGTTCCGTCGATTATTGCATAATCACCAACATTACTGTCACTCTGATAAGGCCTCATTTCACCATATTTCAGTTTTCCACGGTTCTGCTGTGCCCATCTTTGAGCATAAGGTAACAATTTATCGAAATACATACCGAAGAGTTCAACTTCATATTGATTGGCATTAGCTTTGGCCTCCAGTGCGGAAAGAAGCTGAGTGGGAACATCCGGGAAATTGGGCAAGTAAGTTGCCTGATCCCAAGCGAAGTTATTGCTATAATTAATGGTAACCTTTTCCGTCGGTTTGGCACTCTTTGTGTTAATCAAGATAACACCAAAAGCCGCGCGCGTACCATAAATAGAGGTAGAAGCAGCATCTTTCAATACAGAAATACTTTCAATATCCTGCGTATTCAAGAAAGATATATCATCCATCGGAACGCCATCCACCACAATCAACGGATTACTCTTTTCGGAGTTACTCAACGTACCCACACCACGAATACGCATCGAGGCGCTTCCATTGATATCACCATTTTCCGTGGTGATACTCAAACCGGGAACCGCACCTTGCAATGCTTTGGATACATCTTGTTGAGGACGGCCTGCCATAGTCTTATTCAAGTCTACAGTGGTCACTGCCCCTGTCAAGTTAGCTTTCTTCTGTACACCATAACCAACCACTACCACTTCATCTAATAATTCAGTATCTTCTTTTAAGATGATTCTCATAGTTGAGGTTGCCTTTACTTCTTGTGATTGGTAGCCAATAAATGATATTTTTAAAGTAGCGCCCGACTTAACACTCAAAGTAAACTTACCGTCAACGTTGGTTACAATTCCATTAGTAGTACCTTTTTCCACCACACTGGCACCGATAATAGGCTCGCCTGCCACATCTACAACCAAACCAGTAACGGTAATAGATTGCATTTGCTCTGTTACTTCTGAAACATTGTCCGAGGCAGTTGGAGCAGCCATTACGTTACCGCTACTTAAGAACAGTGCACTTATTGCTACTGCCGTGAGGAACCTATTGTTAGTTAGTCCTCGTTTTTTGCGATCTTCATTCATAAAAAGATTGATGATTTTGTTATTAATTAAATAGTTCTCTCTAAAAATTAGGGCAAGGATAGTCAGTATAGGAATAGCTTTAGCTATTTCTTCTGTTAGACAAGTTTCTGTTCCATAGGCGTTTTCTATATTTATAGGTTTAACTTATATTTTATCTCTCTTGTTCTTTTTAGATATATACCAAGTTCCAAGAGAACATTGCTGAGTTTCCAATGGTAATAATATGCAACTTAAAAGGCTTTCATTCTTTACTTAAATAATAAGATGAGACGGATGAATCGGGCAGAAAATGCTGATGCTAATTAGATGACCATTTAATTAATGATCACCTAATTAGCTATAATCATATTATTTGCAATGTTGAAAAAAACATGATAGGCTTTGCTTTGAATGGTTTCGGAAAGAAGGAGTTTATTGCTAAAGCCAAGTGAAGTTTGAATAAAAAGCGCCCACCTTTCACTCTGTTTTGTGAAAAGCGGGCGCTTGCCAGTTAACTAATAAAATGTACTATTCTTCCCAGCCTTTTGTTTGGCTCAATGTATAGCCTTTTTCCTTATACTGGTTAATCTGAGCACGTCCAATCGGTGCCAAATAAGAACGTTCCGTAAATCCATCACGATTAGAAGCATTTAGCGGCAAATAAAAACCTACCAATGCATCACCATTTGTTCCATCATAAGTAATAATTGTACCATCTTCTTTCATTACTTGTCTCTTGGGCCATGTACCATCCTTATTTTTGTCCAGATAACTGGGAACTTCTTCCTTGATGTTTACCCACAATCCTAACTTCGTATCAGGATAAGTTGCATTATCCATGTAATGGAGTTTTTTCCAGCGTTTCAAATCTAATATACGTGAATGCTCAAAAACAAATTCCATACGACGTTCGCGGCGGATTTCCCAAATCAACGGATCAACTTCATAATCTCCGGTAACCTTAACACTTCCCTTATCTCTAGCCGGGTCAAAGTCTGCTGTAATATCTGCCAATTTCATAGGAGCAGTTTGCTCGACACCATTATCTACAGCAGGTTTATCCAAAGGACGGCTACGCAATTTATTTACCGATATATCAATATCACCCTGCGTTACCTTCTCACCGCCATAGCTCAAAGCCAATTCTGCTTTAGCTTCCAGCCAGTTCAACAGAACTTCTGAATAACGCATCACCGGATAATCATTCGTATTAGTCATACTTGCATAAATTGCAACAGAACTAGGATCGGCCAGTGAAGGACCTACACGGTCGATGAACTTAGTTGCATACAGCAATGTGGCAGACTCGATCTTGGCCTTATTGGCAAAAGTTGCTTCAAAGCGTGGATCACGTGTTTTAATCATGTGTGCAATGTCCAACACATCAGCATCTTCCACGTCGGATGCCAAGTAAGGTTTACCATCATTGCAAAGGAATGATTTTGCCAATGCCAAATTAGAAGCTGGTGATTGACTTTCTTGTCCGTTAGAATATGAAGCAACATGGTGTGTTACACTCAAAGCTGCATCATAATGGCGATACATTAACACTTCCTTGTGTCCTTTCAAGTCTTGCGCACCAAACAAACCGCGGAACTCGCTGCTTATCTCCCACTTACCGGAAGCTATAATCAAGTCAGCGGCATCACGTGCCATTTCCAGATACTTCTTTGCTAAAGCCTGGTCGCCATTGTGGTATTTCTGCCAAGTTCCCTCAAACAACATCAGACGACTGATGAAACCGGCAGCAATATAGCGGTTCAAGTATTGAGCACCATCATCCAGACGCAGATTCTGCAACGCATATTCAAAGTCTGAATATACTTTGTCCATTACTTCTGCACGAGGAGAGCGATTCTTGAACATTTCTTTTTCATCGGACTCGCTGAACACCTTGTCATAATAAGGAACATCGCCAAATACACATACCAAACGACAATACTCGAAGCCGCGGAAAAAGCGTGCTACTGCACTCCAATGTTTATAAGTGTCTTCGGTTATTTTCGGTTTAGCAACCGTTTCAATGCGGTCGAGGAAAAGATTGGCTTTGCGAACCCAGGCGAAGTTCCAACTTGAACCGGCAAAGGCAGAACCTAACCATGCTACCTCCTCCGCGCTACCGCCACGGCTGGAAGGAATTGCATTCTCAAATGAACTTTGCTTACCTGTGGTAGCTACGTCGTCAGAGAAGTTGTAACCACGCAAAGGAGCATAAGCGGTACCCCAGCTACTGTTGTATCCGACAAAATAGTTAGTATAAAAACCGTTTCCAAACAAACGAAGGTCCGTTTCATTTCTCCAATAATTGTCATCCTGCGGGTTGTTCAACTGCGGACGATCCAACACATCGTCACAACTGGCAAACATTAGTGCCGCAGCTGAGAATAATGCAAATATATATTTTTTCATATTTAATAGTTTTAGAAGTTCAACTGAATACCAAATGACATACTCTTGAATGTCGGAGTTCCTACACCAGTACGACCAGAGTTATAGTTATCTGCATTAAACATTGAGTAACCGGAGATTTCTTCCGGGTCAATAGGAAGATCATTCAAGTGGTCAAAGGTGAAGAAGTTTTCAAGCGCAACGTAAATACGTGCTTTCTGCAACCAAGCCTTCTTGCTGATATTTACAGGAAGAGTATATCCGAATGTAATATTCTTAATTCTGAGATAAGACATGTCCAGCAGATAGCGGGATTGTTTCAGCATATTATAGCTATATCCTGCGTTACCCAGCGACGGTCCACCTAAATTCCATGCACGCGGATAAAAAGCATCCGTGCGGTCTTCTTTCCAGAAATTTCCGGCAATGGCCTGAGGCATAGCACCATCGGCAGAATTGTAGCCTGGTATTGCAAGGAAGCCTGCACCCCAGATTTCACGTTTACCTACGCCTTGGAAGAACATGGAGAAGTCGAAACCTTTATAGTCGGCTCCTACACGAAAACCATATTCAAAGCGCGGTGTAGAGTTACCAATCACCTTCAAGTCACCATGATCGTCGGTAGTACGACTACCATCGTTAATAGCACCATCGCCATTACGGTCTTTATACTTCACGTCACCAGGACCGAATACGAAGTCGCCACCTTGCAGATAATCCTGGTAAGCTGCATTCGGGTCACTGAGTTTATTCATTTTCTTAGCTCCGGCCTGCTCGGTATCGTAAACTTTGCCACCTTTCAGCCATACTTTCTGATGAGTGCCATCAGGGTTGTATACGAAATCATCTTTCTGATACAATCTTTCTGTCTCATAACCCCAAATTTCACCGTATTTCTTACCAACATACCAGCTATCTACGCTCTTGGTATCACCGTAAGCAGTAATTTCTGTGATAGCATCGGACAAAGTAAACATTGCATTGACACCAATGCCATTCTTAAATCTATGATTGTAGTCAACTGCAATTTCCCAACCTTTTGTTCTCAATGAACCAAAGTTACCTTTCGGAGCTCCGGCTCCAAATGCAAGAGAAACATTTCCTCTCGGCACAATCATGTTCTCAGTGTCACGCTGGTACCAATCGAATGTAAACCCTAATTCACCGTTGAAAAAGCGTGCATCCAAACCAATATCGAGTGTAGTGATATCCTGCCATGTAATAGTCGGGATGATAGCTGTTGGAGTTCCAACATATCCTACCTTACTGCCGTCGCCGCCAATCCATGCGCTCTGCCCGGTAGACATTGTGGAAACATATAGTTTATTGCTTACAGTCTGGTCGCCGATAGTACCCCAGGAACCGCGGAATTTTAAAGAAGACAAAGCTGGTTTCGCCCACTGCATGAATGCTTCTTCACTGGCACGCCATCCCAGAGAGAATGAGGGGAACCAACGCCATTGCAGATCTGTTGGGAATTTGGATGTACCGTCATAACGCAAGTTTGCTTCCAACAGATATTTATCATACAATGCATAGTTAACACGACCATAAAAACCAAGTTGACCATCCCAAGCGCTACCACCGCTTCCGGTTTGAGTGCCATAGGCCAAATCATACTGAGGATTATCCAAGTCCATCAATTTAGTAGTCTGGTTCCAACTGTATTTTTCATCCCATGTCACACGGTTCATACCGAGCAATACTTTCAGGTTATTGTTGTCATCAATTTGCCAGTTATAGTTGGTATTGATATTTAAAGTATTACGGTTCGCATTAGTAGTCTTCCGATAAATATGGTCGGGGTTCGCGCCGGAACTTGTATATTCAAAATTACTCAAAGTGTAAGCTGGCATTGCTCCTGCTGCACCAACTGATACCGGATTTCCGTTTTCATCCACATAGATTTGATTCCCATTACTATCCAGTTTTTCAATGGCGGATCCCCAAGTGTTCAATGCTGTATAGCGGGTACCGGGACGATTAATGATTTCCTGCTCGTTAGCATACGTATAATCAATATCAAATTTCCAGTCTTTAGTTAAATTAAGAGTTGCACCGATGTTTATATTCGAATAACTGTTTTCGATATTGGCAGTGTTAGCCTGACGGGTTTCTGATGCAGGACTGCGAAGTTCCAGACCATCTTCATTGTATCCCATCGGAACTGAAGGTCCCCAGCGGTAAAGATATAACCAAGGGTCGGCTGTAGTAGAAGAAGTCGCATAAGCATATCTCTTATCACGTTTGGAGTAAATGGCGCCGGCACGTAGAGTTACGTATTTATTAAATTCTGTACTCAAGCGTACGGAAGCATTCCAACGACGAAAATCATCATGCTTGGCCGGCTTCATCAAGCCATCTTGCGACAAATAGCCTAAACCAATATTAAATGTAGTCTTTCCACTCTTTCCGTTTACTGACAAGTTGTGCGTCATAGATGGCGTCCATTCCTTAATCATATAGTCATACGGGTCGAATGTTCTCATACTATATTTACCTTTATCGGCACCTCTGTACCAGTCTCGTCCATAAACGAAGGGATCATTCGAGCCAATCTTGCCGCCATACTTCTGCTGCCATTCTTTAGCCCTTTCAAAACTTGTGCGATCTACCAGCCAGAATGCACCAGCCTTTGTTCCACCTACGCGTTCAAAAGCTTCTACTGTATATTCCATGCCATCTATACCAGCCATTTCCATCTTCTTGGAAATGTTTTGCCAGGAGAAATTTCCTTGATAAGACACGTTGACACTTTCTTGTCTGGCACCCTTTTTGGTTGTAATCAATACAACACCGAATGCCCCCTTTGCACCATAAATAGAAGCGGAAGCAGCATCTTTCAGAACTGAGATACTTTCTATATCATCTGGATTAACCATCTGGATAGAAGGAATTTCTACGTTATCCAACAAAATAAGTGGGGCTGAGCCACCATCCAAAGAACCTATTTGTCCACGTACTTTAATTGTTGGGTCAGAACCAACTTCACCACTTGGAATTACCACTGATAAACCAGGAGTTGTACCTTGTAAACCACGTCCCACGTCAGCAATAGGACGACCGGACAATGTTTTGTTTACATCTACTGATGCAACTGCACCGGTTAGATTTTCCTTTTTCTGCACGCCATAACCAACAACAACGACTTCCTGTAACAATTCTGCATCTTCTTTCAGCACAATTTTCATTGTTCTGGCCGCCTTTATTTCTTGCGTCTGATAACCAACATAAGATACTTTTAAAGTTGCTCCGGTCTTTACCGTTAATGAGAATTTACCGTCAAGATTTGTGATACCGCCATTTGTGGTGCCTTTTTCCACTACACTGGCACCAATGATCGGTTCACCTTTTGCATCTACAACCAAACCGGTAATAGTTATTGATTGTAGTTGTTCTGTTACTCCATGAGAGTTATTTTCCGCAGTTTGGGTGGCCATAGCATTGCCGCTACCCAAAAACAGTGCACTTATTGCTACTGCCGTGAGGAATTTGCCATTTGTTAGTCCTCGTTTTTTGCGATCTTCATTCATAAAAGATTGATGATTTTGTTGTTAATTAAAATAGTTTTCTCGAAAATTAAGGGTAAGGATTAGTCAGTAATAGCCAGAGCTATTGCTTCTGTCAGGTAAGTTTCTGTTCCATAGGCGTTTTCTCAATTTTAGGTTTAACTTATATATTATCTCTACTTCATTTTAACTACGGTTCCAAGAGAACTTAGCAAATTAGTCACTGGTCAAAAATTAAAATACACTAAAGACTGTTATACTTTAGCTGGTTGTTTTAAGAGATAAACTCGTTATTAACAAAGGTGATGAAACACAATTTCTTCGTTTCTTCTTAGCAAAGATATATTATAATTTAATATCAAGAACATTCCTTTGCATTTATTTAACTTTATATTTATATGTTTGCTATTCAAAGGAGGCAAGGCCTCTTTTAATATGCTTTATATACATATATTAAGGTTCTTCAATATTTAATGAGTGGAATTCGATTAAGCCACTCATAGGAGTTTCTTCAATTACATCCAGTTCGATGCCAAATTCATGAGCTACCTCTCTGAGAATTGTAGCATAGCTATAGGCTAATGAACCAACGAAGCGGATAGGATAACTCATATAATCGTATTGACACACATTTCTTGTGAAGAAATTACGTAAATTGGTTGTTATCAACCCATATACATAATTGTCATCTGTATAGTCCGCTAAGAAATAAGAGATAGTAGAAAGGAAACGATTAGGGAATGGACGATTGTAAACTGACTCCATTACTTCATTGGGACTAATACGGAACTTTTCAAAGAAGTCAGCCATCACTTCTTTAGGAGCTAAACCTTTCAAAACATCTGATAGGAAGTGTTTGCCTAGCACAGCCCCACTACCTTCATCACCTAATATATACCCGCCTGCCCTTACATTTTTTGCAATAATCTTTCCGTTGTAAAAACAAGAATTAGATCCGGTACCTAAAATACAGGCAATTCCAGCTTCACATTTAAATAGCCCACGAGCAGCCGCAAGTAAATCACTCTCTACTTGGATTGGGGTTTTAAACTGTGCTACTAAAGAGGCACCCAATACATTCTTTTTCTCATAAGAAGTACAACCGGCTCCATAATAATATACTTGTTCCAGTTTTCTTTTGAAAAAAGTTTCAGGTAAACCTAAACGCACACTTCGGCTGATCTCTCTTCGGGTTTGGAAGAAAGGATTAAGGCCCTCAGTAAAAACACGTTGTATCAAATGATTATCTTCAACCAAGGCCCATTCAGTTCTTGTCGAACCACTTTCTGCAATCAGTTTCATACGCAGCTGGATTTAGAATTGGATACAAATATATAGTTTTTTTTTATATATCAAGATAAAAGCTCTCAAAACTTCAATTTATAGCTCCTTTCCTGGTTGAGCTGGTTGCAGAGTTGGATACCGACAAATGCTACTTGTATTCTGACGTGATAAACATCCATTATCTGAGGCTACACCTTTTGCTATAAAGGGTATAGCTATCACGTCCATATGGTGTAGTCATCCAGGGGAAAGGGTGTAGCCTTGGATAATTGCCTCAAGAAATGCCTTCAGGAGGGATAAAAGATTTTTTTCCGTATAAAACGAGCTACATTAAGAGTTCGTTTTTACTACTCGAAAAAAGACACTCTCTCATCATCTGATTTCTACCCGATTCTTACCTGGGCTATACTTGCTCCGTACATTCTCCACTCAGAGGTACTTCTGAGTGGAGAATGTACGGAGAAGCTACGGAGCAAGTGCATCCCAGATAAGTTTTAGATAAATCAAAGCCACAGTATGGCTATTTTTTAATCATATCCACACCAAGTCCTCTTGGAACTTATCCAACACGTAATTTAAGAAAGAGAGGCATAAAATAAGTTAAACCTGTAAAATAAAAAAAGAGCCTATGAAACAAAGACTTACCTGACAGAAAAATAGTCTCAGCTATTCCAACTGTCCATTTCCACCTTATTTCTGAGAATACCATTTTAAGTAATAACAAAATCATCAACTATTTTTATGAATGAAGATCACAAAAGACGAGGATTAACAAACAACAAGCTCCTCACCACGCTAACAATTAGTGTACTGTTCCTAGATATTGGTAATGTGATAGCTGTGTAAACGGCCTCTGACTCTACTTTGAGTGACAACTAAACTGTTACATTTCAAAATGAGACATTGCAAAGTGAATCACTCAAAAGTATGATGTAATTCTAGACTATTAACCATTATTGTTTATTAAATCTATGTTAATGAAAAAACTTTTTATTCTATCAGTAACCAGCCTAATGCTTATGAGTGGCGGTTACTTTCCTGGAATGAGTGTAAGTGCACAAAATACCACTTCGTCAAGTACACAGAATTCAAAAAGGATTACCGGAGTTGTTACTGATACTCAAGGCGAACCTATTATCGGAGCAACAGTTCTTGTGCAAGGCACAGGTATCGGCACAGCAACTGATATAGACGGAAAATTCTCTCTCGACGTTCCATCCAATGGGAAAACTCTTATCGTCTCCTTTATAGGATTTGATGCACAAGAAATTCCCGTTACGAACAATACAACCTATAAAATACAATTAAGCGGTACAGACTATGCTCTCGATGAAGTGGTGGTTACTGCACTAGGTATGAAACGTGAAAAGAAAGCACTCGGTTATTCGGTACAAGATGTAAAAGGCGATGCCCTTATTGAAAACCGTACTGCAAACATCGCCACGTCTCTGAATGGCAAGATTGCCGGTATGAACATCTCTTCGACCTCTATTCCCGGTGGTTCAAACCGCATTGTCATCCGAGGTAACAACTCCATATCCGGCAACAACATGCCACTGGTTGTAGTAGATGGTGTTCCGTTTGATAATTCACAGGGTGTTGACGACGTAAATACAAATTCTTGGGGCGCAGGATATTCGGATACCGGCGATGGACTATCCATGCTGAATCCGGACGATGTTGAATCAATTTCTGTATTGAAAGGTCCCTCAGCTACAGCCCTTTATGGATCACGTGGTGGTAACGGCGTAATCCTCGTTACTACGAAGCAAGGACAAGGAGGAAAAACTAAAGTTTCTTACAACAGTAACCTGACTTTTGAAAATGTAATGATTCAGCCAGAGTTCCAGAATGAATATGGACAAGGTACAGACGGTGCTTATGTTGCCACCTCTCGTAACTCCTGGGGTCCCAAAATGGGTACTGTTGTTACTGACTGGACAGGCCAAACCCGCCCCATGGAAGCTAAAAACAATGATTTCTCCGACTTCATGGATACAGGTACATCCTGGAGTAACTCCCTTGACATAACGAGTTCTGCCGGTAAAATGAACTATCGCGTAGGTCTGTCTAATACGACACGTAAAGGAGTTATTCCGAATAACAAGTTAAATAAGACAAACTTTTCTGTCCGTGCTGGCGGCGAAATCATTAAAAACCTGACTCTTGATGCTAAATTGAATTATACTTATCAAAAAGGTGAAGGTCGCCCCGAGCTATCGGCATCCGGTTTCAATCCTATATTCGCCCTCATTTATACACCTCGTAGCATCAATCTACATGAGATGAAAGACGTTTTTGACAAGGACGGAAAGATCATCGACTGGTACCCCAGTATGCTTACAGTGGTTAACAACCCGTATGCACTGACCTCCCTTAGCGGTAATAAGGATGTTACCAACCGTATTAATGGTTTCGCATCACTGTCTTATGAGGTTAGTAGTTGGCTGAAAGCCATGATCCGCTTCGGTGGTGACACTTACGGAAAAAAAACAGAAAAATGGATACGCCATGATTTGATTTCAAGTGCAGGTTACAAAGACGGGCGCTTCTCAACCGGCCAATACAACATGGCTGAATACAATGCCGACTTCCTGGTCACAGCTCAGAAAGAAAATATTGCAAGTTCCAAGTTTTCTGGAATGCTCTCCGTTGGTGGCAACTTGATGAACCGTCAATATAATAGTTTTCATGCTACAGCCGAAGGCTTGAATATCCCTGAGCTTTACACCATTCAGAATGGACAGTCCAAAACGACATCTACCTATAAATCGGAAAAGGAAGTTCAATCCCTTTATGCATTAGGGCAATTGGCATGGGACAACTATCTGTTCTTTGATGTAACTGTACGCAACGACTGGTCTTCCACATTGCCGAAAGACAACCGTTCTTTCTTCTATCCCTCCTTTTCTCTAGGCTGGGTGGTAACCGACATGCTGACCAAATTTAAAGTGGATGTGCCCAGTTGGATTTCATTTGCTAAACTACGCGCTTCCTATGCAGAAGCAGGAAATGACACCGACCCATATCAGCTATTATCTGTATTATCTACAGTTTCGAACATGGCAGGAGGACAGATGGGAGTAGCCGAGCCTTCTACCAAAGCAAACGCCAACCTTAAACCGGAAATTATCAAATCAACAGAGTTCGGTGCTGACATCCGATTCCTTGATAACCGCTTAGGATTCGACGTTACGTATTATAACAAACGTGCATATAACCAGATTATATCTATGCCATCATCTATTACCTCAGGATATAGCGCTAAGTATATCAATGCCGGACGTGTTGACAACTGGGGATGGGAACTTCAGATGAACGCTACACCTGTTCGCACACGCGACTGGAACTGGAATCTTTGGGTTAACTTTGCCAAGAACTCTTCTGAAGTAGTAGAACTTTACGAAGGAGTAGAATCCATTACATTAGCCCGTCCTATGGGTCAGAACTGCTATGTGATGGCCAAGGTAGGCGAACCTTATGGACAGATATATACGAATGGTTACAAATATGATAACAAAGGGAACCGTCTTGTGGGCGATGATGGTAAGTACATAGTAGATCCTACCCTCCGTGTTTCCGGTAATATGAATCCGGACTGGACTGCAGGTATCGGTTCTTCACTGAGATGGAAAAACTTCTCTTTCGGCTTCCTGATTGATGTACGTTATGGTGGTGATGTATATCTGCAATCCATGATGCGTCTGCAATCCAATGGCCAGACAAAAGAAACCGTTGCCGGACGTGAAGAATATTATTCAACAGGTAAAGGATTAATTTCTCAGGGTGTGAATGTGAATACAGGAGCTGCTAATACTGTAGAACTTAGTCCTACCGCTTATTGGGGACAATTCTATGGAAATATCGGGAACTACATTTACGACGCAACCAATGTACGCCTTCGCGAACTGAACTTCTCTTGGACACTGCCGGACAGATGGTTCAACAAGACAATAATCAGCGGTATTAAAGTAAGTGCTGTAGCCAACAACGTATGCTTCTTGTACAATAATCTCCCGGGATTCGATCCTGAATGTACATACTCTACCGGTAACGGACAGGGTATTGAAACGGCAGCTTTGCCTTCTACCCGTTCATTTGGCTTCAATCTTAACGTTACATTCTAAAAAAAGGAAAGAATATGAATAAGTTATTTAAATCTATTATAAGCATTGTCGGTCTTTCAATGACTCTCATGGGCTGTGTCAGCGATTTTGATGATATGAATACCGATCCCAACAATCCTACTCCGGGTTCAGTAGACCCCAAATTCCAATTGATATTCATACAAGGGCGTGGTATTCCTTATGCTAACCAGTGGCAACAGATAGATCAGTTGATGATCAGCACTTTCTGTGAATACTCGGCTAACGATGGGCTTTCAGCTTCCGACTATAACATAGACTCGCGCTATGTGGACAATATATGGGAGTTGACCTATACTGTACTGACCAATGCCAACTCTCTGATTCGAGCCAATGAAAGCAATCCGGTTCATACCAATGTCGTTCAAATGGCACGTATCTGGAAAGCTTATGCCATTCTGCGTTTAACCAACTGTATGGGTGATGTACCTTACTCTGAAGCAGCCAACGACATCGATCAGCCTAAGTATGATACTCAAAAAGAGATCTACTATGCTATATTTGACGAATTGAAAGACGCTGTAAGCAAATTGGATGAGTCAGCCGCTAATAATGTGGGCTCTTATGATCTCATTTATGGCGGTGACGCTGCCAAATGGAAGAAGTTTGCCAACTCTATCCGGTTGCGCATGGCTGTCCGCATCTCTGATGTAGATGCCGCTAAGGCAAAAACGGAAGCTGCTGCCGCCATCTCGGCAGGTGTATTCAGCAGTGACGCTGATGCTGCTTATCTGACACAAGGTGAAGATAAATTTGCCCAAAACCCTATTTATTATCATAAAGGTTCTTCCGTACTTCACATGTCAACAGCTTATAAGCGTCTCGTGCAAGGCATAGGCGGACTGGCATGGCCGACTGTAGCCGACCGTGAGGCTAACAAAAACATTACTGAAAATATTCTTGCTGCCAAAAATGCCCCGGCTGTTGTTGACCCTCGTGCTCCTATTCACTTTGAACCTGCAGGTATTATTGAAGCTACTGCAACGGCAAGCATGGACGGCAATTGGGACGGTACAGACCCGGGACATGTGGCTTCCGGTGTAGGCGCTGCTATGGATAACGGTCAGTTTGTAAGCGATTTCTCTAAAATCGGCCCTTGGTATTATGAAACTATTGATAGAAAGTATCCTTTGTTTAAGTACAGCGAACTATGCTTCCTGAAGGCTATTGCTATTGAACTGGGACTTATTAGCGGTGATGCAAAAAACGATTATGAAGCAGGCGTACGTTCAAGCATGACAGAGCTCGGCGTTCCGGAAAGTAATATTACAAACTATCTGGCTTCAACTTCTCCGAATTATTATGGAACCACAGCCAAGTATGACGATATTACAGGAAGTAATAATACAGCCTTGGATAAGATTCTTACCCAGAAATATATCGCTCAGTTCCAGGAATGTTCCTTTGAGACTTGGGCCGACCATCGCCAGTTCCACAAACCTACGCTCATGCCATTCGCAAGTGTAAGTTCAAGTGTATTCAACATGAACCCTTCCGACCAAGCTAATAATACGCCAAACGCTTATATCAAGCGTATATATTATCCTTCTTCAGAGTATACAGTGAATGCAACTAACGTGAAAGAAGCTGAAAGTCGCATGGGTGGAAATAACAGCATACAAAACAATGTATGGTGGGATGTTAACTAAAACCTGAACCTCATAAATGCGTAGTTGAGTCGCTCAACTACGCATTTTTTATGTACTTATTGTGAATGTCAAAACTTCATCTAACTTTGTTGCACATATAATTTCTTATTCTGAAACAACATGGAAAACATTCTTCTCGCAATCTTTATATGGTGTTCCTCACTTTCTGACCTGGGATTCGTGACGAGCCCTTACTTTCGGGAGCAGGAAATATCTTTTGTATATACTCCGGGAATCAAAATTCATATCAATGCCCCTTCAGAAGCAGAATTTGACAAGAACAAGCCAACAAAACTTGTGCTATATGCCTTGCCAAATGGCAACAGTACGGACTGGACCATAGGAAAAATGCCGGCAAAAAGTGATGATTGGCATTATCACATACAACACATAGGAGCACAAACACGGTTTATAAGAGCCACAAACCAAGAATACAACTTCGTAACCGTTTACCTGGAAGCCAATACTAAAAGTTGGGGAAGTTGGAGAAAAGTAGAACCGATGCGAGACGAAAAAATCAAGAAAACAGTAGAATACCTCCTTTCTCTTTTCTCCGAATATCATCCGCATATAGAGCTAAACAGCCATAGCGGAGGAGGTAATTTTATCTTCGGTTTTATGGATGCTAATTCGGAAATCCCCAACTATGTAAAGAAAATCTCATTCATCGACAGTAATTATAATTGGGATAACGAGCGATATGGACACAAACTAAAAAAATGGTTGGAAACTTCTCCAGACAACAAGTTATTTGTAGCTTGCTACGATGACGCCAACGCATTGCTGGATGGAAAACCATTCGTCTCCAGAAAAGGCGGAACCTGGCACAGAACATATCTGATGCAACGATACCTGAAAAAGAATATGAAACGGCTGATATGGAACAAGATAGAAAATGACAGCATCATCTATTTTACCGCAGATAACCGGAGAATCCAGTTTTATTCCAGAAAGAATCCGGAACGCCAGATTTATCATACGATACTCGTAGAACGGAACGGATATATCCAATCTGTCTTTTCCGGTACCAAGTATGAAAGTGCAGGATACCAGTTTATGAAAGAAAGAGCTTATGACTCCTATCGTCAGGATTCAATAGTGAAGCCTCATATTTTTCAGTTTCCTCCTCGGAGAAAAGAAGCTGCCACAGGAAAGGAATTTGTCCGCCAGACCATAGGCATGACAGCGGAAGAACGTGATTCAGTAGTCTATAAAGAGATTTCAGAAGGGAATATTCCGACTTTATTCCGCCAACCCATATATCTGACAGATAGTTTACAAGATTCTAGAGGTATTTGGCATGAAGTTACATTTTGTATGTTACCGGATTTTCTGGCGATAGGTACAGATACAGATTTTCTTCGTATTCCGATACTGCCGCTTACAGCCCAGAAATTGGCAAATTTATATGGAGCAATATTACCTACACGGAAATTATCTGATTTGATTCATCACCATAGCACGTTGAAAGTAGAACCTCATCCTATGATTCCGGATTCTACGATGATGACTATCCCTATATTTGCCCGTCATGATTCTATTATTGAAATAACTCGTCAAATAGTCGGTGAAACTCCGGGAACACTAATTGCCGGACATAAAAAAGATATCGTCATCACTAACCGAATAGCTAATGAACCAGGCAGGTTGTTTATCTACGGATGGCATTATCCTGATGGCACCCCCATTCAACCATTGAGCGCAGCACATAATATTGGCTATGTGGACTACAGTCACGGCGTCAGATTAATACGTGACGAGGTCCTAGTAGATGGCAAACTATATTCATTGAAAACCTTACTCCAGGACCCCGTATTTTACAAATTATTCAGTGATGAAGCTAGCCCGATGACAATCACAAATTATATTCCTGATTAATCCTACTTACCACTTCCAACTTGCCATCTTTCAACAAGGAGCGCGCATTGAAGAAGTTCACTCCGTCTGCACCAGCCTCAATAGACAGCTTTGCAGCCCTATATAACTCTTCGGCAGTAATATCGGGAACAAATAATCCTGATACATATTTATTTTTATGGAAAGTCTCGCGCAAACCGTTTTCAATGCTGAACGGTATCCATTCCAAATTTTCAGAATAAAACGATTGATAATTCATTGGGCAGACAATATCTATCTTCCAAGTGGGCCAGTCCTGATAAACCGTCATGCGGGCACGGGTAGGATAAGGAAATACAGCCGCCGAAACCAATTTTCCTTCGGCATGGGTAGCTTCCACTATTTCATTCACCAGGGAAGTAACCTCATTCAAACGGAACTGTAACCATTCCGGACTCATCCACGGAGCCTGCAAATCCAATGGAGAATAACCGAATATTTTTTTGAATTTTTCTATTGCCACCGGATGATAACCAAAATCATACTCAGCCCGATAGGTATCTTGCTGAATCTTGAACTTATGTTGTTGCAAACGCCGCCCCAGCACAGCATCATTATAACGGATAAAGTCCAGATGCACAGAGGCCAGCCCGTCCAGGGCAGCATAAGAAGCAGCCTTATTTTTCATAAACCGCCGGGCTTCCGGCACCGAAGGACTTAACCACTTATAATGCTTCACATAAGGATCGTACTCATGACTGTTATACCCTATCCGGTTCACATCAAACCATTCGGGATGTGCCAACGCCACAGAATCCCCCGGAGCATTCACCGTAAATATCCAGGCATGTACCTTTACCCCCTTATAAGATTTGGCGGCCTCAATATAACGTGCCACCTCCTGCGGAGAGCCACACATATAGTAATGTTTGATACCAGCCTCATCGAAAGGCTTCATCCAGAGAATCAGAGATTCCACCGAGGCATTCTTGTCCACATCGTCCCATACTCCCAAAGCAATCTTTTGTTCCAGGTTTTGAACTTTCTTCTTTTTACCAGCTGATAACGGCTGAACAGCCAAGCTGAAAAAGCACGCAAGTGCTACAAATAAATAAGTAAACTTCATGATGATGATTTTTTAGGTTTTCAACAAAGATAGCACTTCTTCTATATAAATAAGGTGAATAACTTATTATTTGCAAATTATTAATTATAATGCTAAAAATAATAAAATAAGTGTTTTTGATATTAAAATAAAATCTATCTTTGTTGCAACGAATGTCCTCCTTAACAATAGTACTATTATGAAGAAACTTCCGCTATTTATTTTTTTACTATGCAGTGCCCTATTGTGCCAAGCGCAAAAAGACCGCGTCATTTTAGGTGACGAACAAACTTCCGAGTATTTTCCTCTCCTGAAGGACAAACGAGTTGCAATATTCTCCAATCATACAGGAATGATAGGAGATAAACATCTGCTGGATATCCTCATGGAGAACAAGTTTAATATCGTTGCCATCTTTTCACCGGAACATGGTTTTCGCGGAGATGCAGATGCAGGCGAACATGTATCCAGCTCAGTAGATTCAAAAACAGGTGTATCTATCCTTTCCCTTTACGATGGTAAGGATAAAAAGCCAAGCAAAACTTCCATGCAGAAGTTCGATATACTGATTGTAGATATTCAAGATGTCGGGTTGCGCTTCTACACTTACTATATTACCATGTGCAGGCTGATGGACGCGTGTGCGGAATATAACAAGAAGGTTTTGATATTAGACCGGCCCAACCCAAACGGACATTATGTAGATGGTCCAATTCTGGATATGAAATATAAATCAGGTGTAGGCTGGTTACCGATTCCTATAGTACATGGAATGACTTTGGGAGAGCTTGCATCAATGGTGAATGGAGAAGGTTGGTTACCCGGTGCACGCAAATGTGACCTGACTGTTACCAAATGTAAGAATTATACACACCAGACGAAGTATCGGCTACCGATTCCCCCGTCTCCCAACTTGCCGGACATGAAGTCGATATACTTGTATCCATCCACTTGTTTTTTCGAGGCAACTCCTGTCAGTCTGGGCAGAGGCACTTCACTCCCATTCCAGGTGTATGGACATCCCAACATGACCGGGTACAGTTATAGTTTCACCCCCAAGAGTATTCCGGGAGCTAAGAATCCACCCCAACTGAACAAGCTATGTCATGGAGTAAATCTGAGTAACATGAGTGATGAAGAAATTTGGAAACGGGGAGTAGATTTGAGCTATGTTATCGACGCATACCGTAATCTGAATCTGGACGACCACTTCTTCCGTCCATTCTTTGAGTTATTGGTAGGAAGAGATTATGTACGGAAAATGATTAAGGCGGGAAAAAGCGCCGATGAAATCAAAGCGATGTGGAAAGACGATGTAGAGAAATTTAAGGTACAACGTAAACCGTATCTGCTCTACGACGAGAATTAAATTCACCAGTAATAATTAATCTATAAATTAGCATGAGCCCGATATCCGTAATCATCACCATTGCCGCTTACTTCGTGATATTGTTCACCATATCTTACATCGCCGGCAGAAAAGCCGACAATGCCGGCTTCTTTGTCGGTAACCGTAAATCAGCCTGGTATGTTGTGGCATTTGCCATGATCGGTTCCAGTATCTCCGGAGTGACGTACGTATCCGTACCGGGTATGGTGGCCGCCAGCAGTTTCGGTTATCTGCAAATGGTATTAGGATTCGTTGCAGGACAATTAATTATTGCATTCGTACTGACACCACTATTTTACCGGATGAATCTGGTGTCCATCTACGAATATCTGGAAGACCGTTTCGGTATGTCTTCTTACCGGACGGGAGCATGGTTTTTCTTCATCTCCAAGATGCTGGGTGCCGCAGTACGCTTGTTCCTTGTGTGTCTGACGCTACAACTGCTGGTATTCGAACCTTTCGGATTACCTTTCATATTGAATGTAGCAATCACGGTAGCATTAGTATGGCTCTATACTTTCCGGGGCGGAGTAAAATCCCTGATCTGGACAGATTCGCTGAAAACATTCTGTCTGGTGGTATCTGTAGTACTCTGCATCTGTTATATTGCTTCCGACCTGGACCTATCCTTCAGCAGCATGATTAGTACCATCACAGACAGTGATATGTCACGTATCTTCTTCTTCGACGATGTAAACAGTAAACAATATTTCTTCAAGCAATTCTTTGCCGGAGCATTCACTATGATTGCTATGACAGGGCTGGACCAGGACATGATGCAACGTAACCTCAGTTGCAAGAACTTCAAGGACTCGCAAAAGAATATGATTACGAGCGTTATCTCCCAGTTCTTCGTAATCCTGTTGTTCCTGATGCTGGGCGTATTGCTTTATATCTTCGCAAGCAATCAAGGCATTCAAGTAGAAAAGAGCGATGAACTCTTCCCGATAATAGCTACCGGTGATTATTTCCCAGCCATCGTAGGCATCCTGTTCATTGTCGGATTGATATCTTCCGCCTATTCCGCGGCAGGTTCAGCATTGACAGCTTTGACCACCTCATTCACCGTGGATATTCTGGGCACAAAGGGGAAAACAGAAGAAGAAATCGTAAAAGTACGTAAACGCGTGCATGTGGGCATGGCGGTAATTATGGGTATCACTATATTCGTGTTCAATCTATTGAATAATACCAGCGTAATCGACGCCGTATATATCCTTGCAAGCTACACCTACGGTCCAATTCTTGGTTTGTTCGCATTCGGCATCTTCATGAAACAACAAGTTCGTGACAAATATATCCCATTGGTAGCAATCCTCTCCCCTGTCCTTTGCTTCATTCTGCATAAGAATTCGGAAGCCTGGTTCAATGGCTATCAGTTCAGTTACGAGCTGCTGATATTCAACGCTCTGTTCACATTCATCGGACTCTGCTTGTTGATAAAAAAAGATAAGTAGTAACAATTAACTTAATACATCATCATGAATGTAAGACTTCATTTTTTGTTCACTTTGCTCACCGCCTCCCTCATCCCCCTGATGGGAGGCGCGCAAGAGCTTCCAACGGATGTCCGCCAGGAAATCGGTAGATTCCTGGATGCCACCGCACGGAAAGAAGTTTCCGTTGGACGTATCCGGATTGACTCTGTTGCTGTTGAAGGGAATACCCTGCAACTGTTTGCTAACATGAACTGTTCTTATATTCCTTTCCGGGAAAATAACGTAACAGAGATTTATCAAGGTGTGAAAGCACTACTTCCGGCAGAGTATTCCAAATACGACCTGCAAATCCGCACAAACAAACGTAGCATTGAAGAACTTATTCCCCAAGCGCTACGCAGTAAAAAGGACAAAAAAGCCAAAACATTCAATCCCGCCGGGACAAAGCCTTTAGTGACGGATCTTTCTGCACCTTACCCCCCCACGAATGGGCTAAGGAACCGTCACATCGCTTTGTGGCAAAGCCACGGCTTCTATTATGAGTCCAAACTGACACGCTGGGAATGGCAACGTGCCCGCATCTTCCAGACTGTAGAGGATTTATACACACAAAGTTATGTACTCCCCTTCCTGGTCCCTATGCTGGAAAATGCAGGTGCCAATGTACTGATGCCCCGCGAACGAGATAGCCAGACGGCTGAAATAATTGTGGATAACGACGGTTGCCTCAACAGTCGTTCCGTGTATACGGAAAAGATAGGCGACAAGAACTGGATACAAGGTACAGGCGAAGGCTTTGCACACTTGCGCAACCAGTATGTTGATTTTGAGAATCCGTTCCGCGAAGGTACTTTCCGCACTATTGAAACCGTCAAAGGGAAAAAAGACAAAGAAAGCACTGCCGAATGGATACCGGAACTTCCGGCTACCGGACAGTATGCCGTATATGTTTCTTATAAATCATTGCCTAACAGTACGGACGATGCTCTTTACACCGTTTACCATAAAGGTGGGGTATCTCAATTCAAAGTCAACCAGCAAATGGGAGGCGGCACCTGGATTTATCTGGGAACATTCGGCCTTGATGCAGGAAGAAATGATGCCTGCAAAGTTGTTTTAAGTAATCGTTCGGATAAAGCCGGCCGTATCGTCACTGCTGATGCCGTGAAAATTGGCGGTGGTATGGGAAACATCGCCCGCCGCATCTCTGATGAAGGTGCTACGGAAAATATAAAGAGTTCCCAGGACTCGGAAGCTACGAGCTACAAGCTACAGGCTACAAGTGCCGTGCGGAATGAAAGCGCAGCACACTCGTCTCTTGTAGTTCGTAACTTGTCACTTCCTGAAGTAAGCGGTTACCCCCGCTTCTGCGAGGCAGCGCGTTATTGGCTCCAATGGGCAGGAATTCCCGACAGTATTTATTCCGACAGTCATGGAAAGAATGACTATACCGATGATTACAAAAGTCGTGGCATCTGGGTGAATTATCTGGCCGGAGGTTCTTCCGTCAATCCTACGGAACAAGGACTGAATATTCCGGTGGATATGGCTTTTGCTTTCCACTCCGACGCAGGAACTACATTGAATGACTCCATCATCGGAACACTGGGTATCTATTATACTAATGTCTACAATGAAGAATATGCCAACGGAGCATCCCGATATCTGGGGCACGATATGACGGATCTCATCCAATCAAATATCGTGCGCGATATCCGCACTCTATATGAACCGAACTGGACGCGCCGTGGTATGTGGAACCAATCATACTACGAAGCACGTGTTCCCCGCGTACCGACCATGTTGCTGGAGTTACTGTCTCATCAGAACTTTGCAGATATGCGTTATGGCTTGGATCCCCGCTTCCGCTTCACAGTAAGCCGCGCCATCTATAAAGGTATGTTACAGTTCATCTGTTCACAATACCATATGGACTATGTTGTTCAACCCCTACCCGTAGACCATATGGCACTGCGCATGATAGGCGAAAATGAGATAGAACTGACCTGGCAACCCGTTGCCGACCCACTGGAACCAACCGCAAATGCGGAGAAATATATTGTCTACACCCGCATCGGAGACGGTGATTTTGATAACGGTGTACTGGTGGATAAGAATACCTACCGCACCGCCCTCCCCGCCGGAATGGTATGCAGCTATAAAGTGACTGCCGTCAATAAAGGTGGTGAAAGCTTCCCGTCGGAAATTCTTTCTGCCGGACGTGCGTTCAACGAGAAGGGCACTGTACTGGTAGTAAATGGCTTCGACCGAATCAGCGCTCCGGCAGATTTTGCCGCTCCCGCTCCGGCTGACACCTTGCTTGCAGGTTTTCTGGACGACTTAGATCACGGAGTACCTTATCTCAAAGATATCAGCTACATTGGTAAAATGAAAGAGTATCGCCGTTCCATCCCTTGGATGGATGATGATGCTTCCGGTTTCGGCGACAGCTACGGTAATTATGAAGACAAAGTAATTGCCGGAAATACATTCGATTATCCTGCTGTTCACGGAGCCGCCATTTTGAAAGCCGGATATTCTTTCATATCTTGCAGCGATGAAAGCGTAGAGAACAAAACAATGAATCTGACCGATTACAAATATGTAGACCTGATACTTGGTAAGGAGTGCCAGACCAAAATGGGACGTGGCGGAGTGAAGCCGCTGGAGTTCAAGACATTCAGTCAGCCAATGCAGGCAGCCATCGCTGCTTATTGCAGGCAAGGCGGAAACATCTTCGTCTCGGGAGCTTATGTAGGCACCGACCTCTGGGATAACCGTCTCACTCCGGCTCAGGAAGTCGATAAGAAATTTGCAACAGAAGTCCTGAAATATAAATGGCGTGTGGGGCAGGCAGCTACAGAGGGTAAGGTGAAATGTGTAGCTTCCCCGTTCCCCGCCCTTTCAGGCAACTATACATACCACAACGAACTGAATGCCGATAGCTACGTGGTAGAATCACCGGATGCTATCGAACCTGCCACAAAAGATGCATACACCGTAATGCGTTACTCAGAGAACAACCTGAGTGCCGGTGTAGCCTACAAAGGTGACTATAAAACGTGTGTACTGGGCTTCCCATTCGAAGCTCTGCGCACCACTGCTGAAAGAGAAACATTGATGAATGCCATCCTGACATTCTTTAATGAAGGAACAATCCCATCAAACCAATAATACACTAAAACCAATCATCATCTATGAAACGAAGACTTTTAATAATGTTCCTGTTGCTGTGTCTGCTACCGTTTGCGATGCAGGCACAACATGGCACATTCCGTTTTGCACAAATAACGGACATCCATTTCAGCCCCAACAACCCCAACCCGACAGAAGACCTGTTGCGCTCCGTGGCGCAAATTAATGCGACAGACAGTATAGACTTTGTTTTAATAACAGGTGACATCGCCGAAGAAGGCGACCGTGCCACTATGCTGAGAGTAAAAGAAACACTGGATTTGCTGAAAGCCAAGTACTACATCGTCCTCGGCAACCACGAAACAAAATGGAGCGATTCCGGTTGCACCGCCTTCGAAGAAATC
Organism: uncultured Bacteroides sp.; assembly: GCF_905207245.1. GTDB lineage: Bacteria > Bacteroidota > Bacteroidia > Bacteroidales > Bacteroidaceae > Bacteroides. The sequence goes on from NZ_CAJLKP010000003.1 coordinate 124,450, forward strand.
TTTGGTGGCGAACGCTTTGAGTTTGAGCACAAAGGGATCCTGTTCCTCGGTTTCAACTCCGGCCCGCTGATGCGCATGGCTAACGGACATGTAGTTCCGCAGGACATCCGCTGGATGACGGAAGAAATGGATAAATTCGGGAAGGATAAGCCCGTGATACTTGTCACCCACTACCCGCTGATAGAGGGAGATGTGGACAATTGGTATGAAGTAACTGACGCTGTACGCCCCTACAACATTCGTCTGTTTATCGGCGGACACTATCACCGTAACCGCGATCTGCGTTACGACGGCATTCCGGGTATCCTGATGCGTAGCAACCTGCGTGACAAAGACGGAAAGCCGGGATATGGCATCTACGACATAACCCAAGATTCTATCCTCGTCCATACCCAACGCATCGGCGAACCGAAACAACAATGGGCTTCCTTCTCACTGGCCAAGCAATACTACGACCGCAATGGAAAGGCAGAAAAGTACCCTGATTTTTCAGTAAACAAGGAATATCCAAACGCTAAGGAACAATGGGTAGTGCAAACCGGTGCAGGCATCTATTGCTCACCGGCTGTAGAAAAAGATAAGGTATTTGTGGGAGACGATATGGGCTATCTGACTTGCTACGCTTTGAAGAATGGAAAGAAACTGTGGGACTTCCAGTCCGGTAAACGCATTGTAGGCACTCCGGCAGTAACAGACGGTATCGTTGTATTTGGTTCTGCCGACCGTAACATCTATGGTCTGAACAGTAAAGACGGTAGCCTGCTATGGACCGTAAAAGCCGAAGAGCCTGTATTGGGGGCGGTAGCCATTGAGAACGGCATTGCCTATATCGGTGCCAGCGACCACACTTTCCGAGCCATCAATATCCATACAGGCAAAGTGATATGGGCATACACCGGCGTGAAGGGATACATTGAAACGAAACCACTGGTAACTGCGAATAAAATTATCTTCGGAGCATGGGACAATACCCTCTATGCACTGAACAAGGCAGATGGCAGGGAATTATGGAAATGGACAGGCGGTCTGACCCGTATGCACTTCTCTCCTGCTGCCGTATGGCCCGTAGCTGCAGATGGCAAAGTGTTCATTACCGACCCGCAACGCGCAATGACAGCTATTAACATAGAAAACGGAGAAACCGTATGGCGTACCTTCCAGTCTATGGTACGCGAAACCATCGGTTTATCGGAAGATGGTGAACAGGTGTATAGCAAGACCATGAACGACAGCATTGTGTGCTATGCAACCAAAGGCGACCAACCCCGCAAGTTGTGGGCAAGCAATGTCGGCTTCGGCTACGAACATGCTCCGTCCATGCAAGTGGAAAAAGACGGTACCATGTTCGGCGGTACTAAAGAGGGGTTGATATTCGCTCTGGAAGCCAAGACAGGCAAAGTGCTGTGGAAACATAAGATAGGCAACTCGCTTATCAGCACCGTAGTACCACTGAATGCCCGACAGGTGTTGTTCACAGCTACCAGCGGGGAAGTGGGACTTATTAAAATTAAAAATTGAGAATTAAAAATTAAAAAATAATACTGACAGAATATGAATAAGATTAATTGTTTTGTTCCTTTCGCGGGAATTATTCAGGCGGAAAATACAGTGAAGAGTCTGCAAGCAACCGGTTTAGTGAATAATATTTATTTGCTTGCTATGCCGGACGTTACGGAGAATCTGCCTGGATGCAGCACATTGCATACGCAGTCAATGCAGTCCAGCGACGCCATGAGGGAGATTGCCGCACATACCGATGCAGAGTATACGCTGATCTATACTAAATACACTACGCTCGAACTGGGGCTGTTTGCCCTGGAACGTATGATGCACATTGCCGAAGACAGTGGCGCAGGCATGGTCTATGCCGACCGCTACCAAGTGAAGGAAGGCAAGCAAACCAATGCTCCGGTCATCGATTATCAGTTCGGTTCACTGCGTGATGATTTCGACTTCGGCTCTGTGCTCCTGTTCCGTACGGATGCTTTCAAGGAAGCAGCTTCCCGCATGAAGGAAGGACAATATAAATTTGCCGGACTCTATGACTTGCGCCTGAAGCTGAGCCAGCAAGAAAGCCTGGTACACATCAACGAATACCTGTACAGCGAAATCGAAGACGACACCCGCAAGAGTGGTGAAAAGATATTCGACTATGTAGACCCGAGAAACCGTGCCCGTCAGATTGAAATGGAACAGGCGTGTACACAACACTTGAAAGAAATAGGTGGCTATCTGCCCCCCGAATTCAAACAGATAGAGTTCTCTGCGGACAACTTCGAATATGAAGCCTCGGTTATTATCCCCGTACGCAACCGCATCCGCACCATTCGTGATGCCATCAATTCAGTGCTGAAACAAAAAACAGACTTCAAATTCAATCTGATTATCATTGACAATCATTCAACGGACGGAACGACGGAAGCCATCGACGAATTCAAGAGTGACGAACGCCTCATCCACATCATTCCCGAACGCAATGACCTGGGTATCGGCGGTTGCTGGAACATGGGGGTGCATCATCCCAAGTGCGGCAAGTTTGCCGTACAACTGGACAGTGACGATGTTTATAAGGATGAAAATACACTGACAACCATGGTTCGCGCCTTCTACGAACAGAATTGTGCCATGGTGGTGGGTACATATATGATGACAGACTTCAATATGAATATGATTGCCCCGGGCATCATCGACCACAAAGAATGGACACCGGAGAACGGACGCAACAATGCACTGCGCATCAACGGCCTGGGTGCTCCACGCGCTTTCTATACTCCGGTGCTGCGCGAAGTGAAAGTTCCGAATACCAGCTATGGTGAAGACTATGCACTGGGGTTGAACTTCTCCCGTCAGTATCAAATCGGTCGTGTGTACGATGTAGTTTATCTGTGCCGCCGCTGGGACGATAACTCGGATGCTTCACTGGACATTGTGAAGATGAACGGTCACAATCTGTACAAAGACCGTATCCGCACATGGGAACTCCAGGCACGTGTAGCAATGAATAAGAAGCAATAATTATGAACCAGACGATAAACGATCTCCTGACCAGCCAACTTGACACTTGGGAAACGGCGCATAACAACTATGCCGCCCTTAGCGGTGTGCAAGTGAAGGAACTGGACGTAAACGGTATCCCCTACAAGGTACAGTTCAACCCTGCACGCATCGTTTCTTCAAGAGCAAAAGTAGACGCCAAGTCCATCAAGGAGCGTAAATGCTTCCTATGTCCTGCCAATTTGCCTCCGGTACAGAAAGGCATCCCGTTCGAAGGACACTACAATGTTCTGGTCAATCCGTTCCCCATCTTTCCCCGCCACTTGACGATACCGGAAGTGGCACACGTAGACCAGCGAATAGCTGTCCGTTTCAATGATATGCTGGCATTGGCGCAGGCGCTGACAGATTACACGATATTTTATAACGGTCCTAAATGCGGTGCATCCGCTCCCGACCATGCACACTTCCAGGCCGGCAACAAGGGCTTCATGCCCATTGAAAAGGACTGGCGCGGACAAGTGGCGGGTAAAGTAGTGGATTACGGCGAAGCCACCCTCTGGTATCTGAACGATGCACCACGAACCACGCTTGTCATCGAGTCTGCCAATAAAAAACATGCTGCTGCGCTGTTCGATATCATTTATCATTCACTGGACATCAAACCGGAAGATGATGAACCGATGATGAACGTATTGGCATGGTATGAAGACGGGAAATGGATAGTATGTGTATTCCCGCGTGAAAAGCATCGTCCGGCTTGTTATACGGCTGAGGGAGAGGCAAACTTATTAAGCAGCCCCGCTTCCGTTGATCTTGGTGGAGTATTTATCACTCCGGTGGAAAAGGATTTTCTGAAGATAACAGCCGAAGATGTGGTACAAATTCTGAGTGAGGTATGTCTTTCTGCCGATGATTTCCACCGGGTACGGCAACGCATCAAGGAGAAAATATAGTTAACAAGACCTCAGTTAACAAGTTGACAAGGCACTGTCCTTGTATCTTGTTAACTTGTCAACTAAAATACGATTATATATGAAAGAGCCCAAAGTACACGTAGGCATATTGTTCGAACCGCAGATAGAGTTTATCCTGCTGAATCCATACCGCATCAACGGCATGGAAATCAGCGGTAAACAAGTGGTGACCTACAACGAAGGCAAGATACTGTGGAACGGACGCCTTTATGAAGAACTCCTGTTCGAACCGGTGAACGAAGCTACCGATGCCTTTGAATTGCTGGATGTCACCATCGGTATCAATTTCCACTGGGAACGCAAGGAAGACCAGCGTTTCCTGGGTGCCCTAAAGATTATCGTAGAAGATAATAAGCTGACAGGTATCAACGTCATCCACGTGGAAGACTACCTGACAAGCGTAATCTCCAGTGAAATGAGTGCAACAGCTTCGCTGGAATTACTAAAAGCCCATGCAGTCATTTCGCGCAGTTGGTTGCTGGCAAACATGCAGACCAATCAAGGTCCCCACAACACTGTAGAAGCGAATAATGATTCGCCCGCGTGCACAGAGGAATTCATCAAATGGTATGAGCGCGATGCCCATACCCGCTTCGATGTTTGTGCCGACGATCATTGTCAACGTTACCAGGGCATTACCCGCGCTTCCACTGAAATCGTAAAGCAAGCCATTGCCGCCACCCGTGGACAACTTCTGACGTTCGACGGCAAGATATGCGATGCCCGCTTCTCCAAATGCTGCGGCGGTGCATTCGAAGAGTTTCAGTATTGCTGGGAAAATGTGAAGTATCCCTATCTCACCAAACAACGCGACAGGATAGCTACGAGCTACGAGCTACAAGCTACAAGTGCTATGCAAAATGATAGCGCAGCACTGGTAGATGGTAGCCCGTCACTCGTAGCCGATCTGACAAATGAACAGGAAGCTGAAACGTGGATTCGCACCTCACCGCCAGCCTTCTGCAACACCACAGACAAGAAAGTCCTCTCCCAGGTACTGAATAACTACGACCAGGAGACTACCGACTTCTATCGTTGGCGAGTGGAATACACCCAGGATGAATTATCCGCCCTGATACTGAAACGCTCCGGCGTGGACTACGGGCAAATCATCGACCTCATCCCTGTAGCCCGTGGTACCTCCGGCCGTCTCTGGAAACTGAAAATCGTAGGGACTAAGAAAACGCTTACCATCGGCAAGGAGCTGGAAATACGTCGCACATTGTCTACTTCACACCTGTACAGTTCCGCATTTGTTGTAGATAAAGAAGATATCAGCAAAGAAGGCATCCCGGGACGCTTCATCCTCACCGGAGCCGGCTGGGGACACGGCGTAGGTCTTTGCCAGATAGGAGCTGCCGTTATGGGTGAACAAGGCTATAAGTATGACGCGATACTGCTGCACTACTACATCGGTGCAAGTATCGACAAACTATATGAATAATCTAACAAAACAATAACCTATTAATATCATGAACAGTACAAAAAGAATATCACCGTGGGCATGGGTACCTACCTTATACTTTGCACAAGGCATCCCCTACTTCATTGTCAATAACATCTCGGTACTGATGTTTGCCAAGATGGGCGTTCCCAATGGAGAGATGGCCTTGTTTACGAGTTTGCTGTATCTACCCTGGACCATCAAGCCCTTCTGGAGCCCGTTCATCGACATCATCAAGACCAAGCGATGGTGGATTGTCTCCATGCAAATCCTGATGTCGATAGCATTCATTCTGTTGACACTGTCCATTCCGAAACCGGATGAAGCAATGATAGCAGCCGGAACAACTCCCATCAGTATGTTCACTATTACATTGTTTCTTTTCATCATTACGGCATTCGCCTCCGCCACACACGATATTGCCGCCGACGGCTTCTATATGCTGGCATTGAAGCAGAGCGACCAGGCGGCATTCGTCGGCATCCGAAGCACTTTCTATCGCCTTGCATCCATCTTCGGGCAAGGAGTGCTCGTAGCCATTGCCGGTGCCATCGAGCTGAAGTACAAAAACATCCCACTGTCGTGGACTATCACGATGCTGGTTACAGCCGTCATCTTCAGTCTGGTGACTTTCTATCACCTCTTTGCAATACCCAAGCCTGCTACCGACAAGTCCGTCCTGACACCGGGCACAGCCAGCGCAAAAGCCATATTCAAAGAATTCGGGCGCACATTTGCCACCTACTTCACTAAATCCGGAGTATGGCTGGCCATCGCCTTTATGCTGCTCTACCGCTTGCCCGAAGCATTCCTCATCAAGATGTGTATGCCTTTCCTGGTAGCTTCCAAAGAAGCGGGAGGCCTGGAACTTTCCACGGCGGAAGTAGGTATTGTATACGGCACTATCGGAGTGATATTCCTCACCGTAGGCGGTATTCTGGGCGGATTGTTTGCATCGCGCATCGGACTGAAGAAATCCATCTGGTGGATGGCAGCATGCATGACGTTGCCTTGCCTGACATTCGTCTATCTCGCCATCATCCAACCCGACAATCTGTTTGCCATCTCCACAGCCATTGCCATCGAGCAGTTCGGCTATGGATTCGGCTTCACTGCTTATATGCTCTACATGATGTACTTCTCCGAAGGTGAGTTCAAAACGTCGCACTATGCCATCTGCACTGCTTTCATGGCCTTGAGTATGATGATTCCGGGCATGTTTGCAGGTTACCTTCAGGAAGCAGTCGGCTACATCAACTTCTTCTGGATAGTAATTGTCTGCTGTGCCGCCACCATCGTGGTTACAGTGTTTGCCGATAGGAAGATTGACCCGGCATACGGGAAGAAGTGATAAGTAATAAGCGGTAAGTGATAAGCAAGAAATTATAAATTACAAATCATAAATCATGAAAAAGTATATTCTCCTCTGTGTCCTCTGCGTCCTCTGTGGTGCAATGAAGGCGCAAAAGATTAAGATAAAGACCGGCATTGAAGTACTGAAAGAACAAAACTTCAAGTGTCTGGAAGGCAAACGCGTAGGTCTGATTACCAACCCTACCGGAGTGGATAACCAGATGAAATCCACCATCGACATCTTGCACGAAGCCCCCAATGTGAACCTGGTAGCCCTCTACGGACCGGAACATGGCGTACGCGGCGACGTGCATGCAGGCGACCATGTGACGGACATCAAGGATGCCAACACCGGGCTCCCCGTATATTCCCTTTACGGCAAAACCCGCAAGGCTACACCGGAAATGCTGAAAGACATTGACGTATTGGTATACGACATCCAGGATATAGGTTGCCGTTCATTCACCTATATCAGCACGATGGGACTGGCTATGGAGGCTGCTGCCGAAAATGGTAAAGAATTCATCGTTCTGGACCGCCCCAATCCCGTAGGCGGATTGAAGATAGAAGGCAATCTTGTAGAAGACAATTGCATTTCTTTTGTCAGCCAGTTTAAAATTCCGTACCTTTACGGGCTCACTTGCGGCGAACTGGCACTGATGCTGAACGGAGAGAAAATGATGAAAGCACAATGCAACCTGCACGTTGTGAAGATGAAAGGCTGGAAACGCAAGATGGACTATGTGCAGACAGGCCTGCAGTGGGTACCCTCTTCCCCGCACATCCCGCATCCGCACTCGGCGATATTCTATCCCGTAAGCGGTATTTTGGGTGAGTTGGGATATATGTCTATCGGTGTAGGTTATACCATACCGTTCCAGATGTTCGCCGTCCAGTGGGTGGAGGCTGAAAAACTGGCGCGGAACCTGAACGCATTGAACGTGCCGGGTGTTATATTCAGGCCGATGTACCTGAAACCTTTCTACTCTGTAGGAAAAGGCGAATTGTTGCAAGGCGTACAGGTACATATCATGGATGTGCAGAAAGCACCGTTGAGCGACATCCAGTTCCTGGTGATGCAAGAGATAGCAGCACTCTATCCTGACCGCGCCGTATTTGACCATGCCGACAAGGGACGTTTCCGGATGTTCGACATGGTGAGTGGTTCGGAGGAGATACGCAAGCGGTTCTCACAGCGCAACCGTTGGGAAGATGTACGCGATTATTGGTATAAGGATGCAGAAGACTTCCGCAAGCTGTCGAAGCAATACTACTTATACAAATAACAGGACAAGAAAGATGTAGTACCGAAAAAGGATAGGATTGAACCCTATTCAGTCGTATAGTCAATAGGGTTCAGTCGTATACTTAATGGGGTTCGGTCGTATACTCATTTCATCCCCTTCCACAGTATATTCTGGCAGGGGACAAAGGAAAGTTAAATTAATATACAATATGGCAAAGAGCAACTACATGGCCTTTCTGCACGATGCCTCCCAGGTCATCCCGCAAGAAAGGATATATACCGACGAACTGCGCCGGTTGGCATGGGGAACGGATGCGGGTTTCTACCGTCTCATTCCTCAAATCGTGATTCGTTCCAACAGCGAAGGAGAAATCTCCGACCTGTTGAGATTGGCAAACCGCTACGGCTTGCCTGTGACGTTTCGTGCCGCAGGAACCAGCTTGTCCGGTCAAGCCATTAGTGACTCTATCCTGATAGTAGCCGGAAAACACTGGGAAAAGTACAGCATCTCTCCCGACCACGAACAGATTACGCTGCAACCGGGCATCATCGGTCAGCGGGTCAATGAGATTCTCGCACCCTACGGGCGCAAGTTTGCTCCGGACCCCGCCTCAGTGCAATCGGCCATGGTGGGCGGCATCGTCATGAACAACGCCTCGGGCATGAACTGCGGCACACATGCCAACAGTGACAAAGTGTTGCTTTCCGCCCGCATCGTACTGGCTGACGGCACCATATTGGACACAGGGGATGACATCTCCCGTGCCTCCTTCGAAGCCACACATACCGATTTCCTCAACCGCATTTGCGAACTGCGTGATGAGATACGTGCCAACGAAGAACTCTCGGCACGCATCCGATACAAATATTCCATCAAGAACGTAACCGGACTGAACCTGCTGCCGTTCGTCCGCTTCGACGACCCGTTCGATATAATCGCCCATCTGATGGTGGGGTCGGAAGGTACGCTTGCATTCCTCTCGCAAGTCACCATGCGCACAGAGTACGACTATCCGCACAAGGCAAGTGCAATGCTCTACTTCAAGAGTATAAAAGATGCCTGCCGGGCTGTAGTAGCGATGAAAGAACTTCATTCTAATGAAGAAGTAAGAATGAAGAATGAAGAATTAGGCTGCGCAATTACGCCGCAAGGTAATTCTTCATTCTTCATACCTCATTCTTCATTGATTGTGAAGGGTGCCGAATTGCTGGACTATAAGAGTCTTTCTTCTGTAGACGACCCCATATATATAAAGTATAAGCAAGAGGTCTCCGACCCCTCTGGGCTCACCGCTGTGCTGACCGAGACCAAAGCCCGCACCCGTGAAGAACTGGAACAAAACATATCGGCTATCGAAGCATGTCTGGGAGCTTTCAGCACCTACGTCCCCGTACACTTCACCGACCGTCCGGAAGAATATTCCAAGTATTGGGCTATCCGCTCGGGCATATTCCCCTCCGTAGGTGGCACGCGCCAGCCGGGAACTACCTGTCTCATCGAAGACGTAGCTTTCCACATCGAAGACCTGCCCGAAGCTACCGCCGACTTGCAGCAACTCATCGCCCGCCACGGCTATGATGATGCCTGCATCTATGGCCATGCCTTGGAAGGAAACTATCACTTCATCCTCAACCAGTCCTTCAGTACCGATGCCGAAGTGAAGCGGTATGAAGAATTGATGAATGACGTAAAATCACTGGTAGTCGATAAATACGACGGTTCGCTGAAAGCCGAACATGGAACCGGGCGTAATATGGCCCCCTTTGTGAAATATGAATGGGGGGAAGCAGCCTTTGAGGCTATGAAGGCTGTGAAGCAGTTGTTCGACCCGAAATGCCTACTCAATCCGGGTGTCATCTTCAATGATGACCCGCAATGTCATATCAAGAATTTCAAGCCGCTACCGCTGTTACGAGCTACGAGCTACGAGCTACAAACTACGAGTACTATGCAGGATGATAGCGCAGCACTTGTAGCTGGTAGCTCGTCACTCGTAGCTCTTTCAGCTGACAAGTGCATCGAATGCGGTTTCTGCGAGGTGAATTGTTTATCTTGCGGCTTTACCCTGTCTTCCCGCCAGCGTATCGTATTACAACGGGAAATATCGCGTCTGAAACAAAGCGGAGAAAATCAGGAACGTCTGGCATTACTCGAAAAGCAATATCGCTATCCGGGCAACCAGACCTGTGCAGGAGATGGTCTTTGTTCCATGTCCTGCCCGATGAATATCAATACAGGCGACCTGACTCATATCATCCGTCAGGAATTACTGCCGAAAGGCAGTCTCGGATATAAAGCAGGCGATTTCGTTGCCAATCATTTCGCAGGTGTGAAAAGTGCGTTACGCCCTGTGCTGTCATTAGCTAATTTCGGACATTCCGTATTAGGAACAAAAGCCATGAGCAGCATCACGAAAGGTATGCATAATGTATTGGGAATACCTTTGTGGACGCCTGCCATGCCAAAAAGCTATAAAGTTACAAGCTACGAGCTACAAGCTACGAGTGCTATGCAGAATGACAGCGCAGCACTTGTAGCTGGTAGCTCGTCACTCGTAGCTGATAAAGTAGTTTATTTCCCCAGTTGCATCAACCAAACCATGGGCCTCCCTAAGCGCTCCCCTGTAGAGCAACCTCTGGTCAACAAGATGATTTCCCTCCTCCAAAAAGGCGGTTATGAAGTTATCTTCCCCAAAGATATGGACAAGCTCTGTTGCGGTACCATCTGGGAAAGCAAAGGCATGCTCGACATCGCCGACCGTAAAGCCGCCGAACTTGAAGCCTCCCTTTGGGAAGCCAGTGAGCAAGGCAAATACCCTGTGCTTTGCGACCAAAGTCCCTGCCTGCACCGCATGCGCGAAACCATCAAAAAGATGAGACTCTATGAACCCGCCGAGTTCATCTACACCTTTCTGCGAGACCGTCTGGTCTTCACTCAGACCGACCGCCCCGTAGCCCTGCACATCACCTGTTCCATGCGCAAGATGGGACTGGCAGACACCATCATCTCTCTGGCCAAGCTTTGCTCCACACATGTCATCATTCCCGAAGAAGTGGGTTGCTGTGGCTTTGCCGGTGACCGTGGCTTCACCCATCCCGAATTGAACTCATATGCTCTGCGCAAGCTCCGTCCGCAGATAGAAGCCTCCGGTGTTGCCATCGGTTACTCCAACAGCCGTACCTGCGAAATAGGGCTGACGACTAACTCCGGCATTCCTTACGTCTCCATTGCCTACCTTGTAGACCAATGCACGAAGAAAGCGGAAAACAAAGAATAACCCCATTACCAACAGATAATCGATAACTAATAACTTAACACACTTATTATCATGAGCAGTCAAACAAAAACCAACAAACGCATTCTTGCCCTCGACATCCTTCGCGGTGTCACCATCGCGGGCATGATAATGGTAAACAACCCCGGCACCTGGGGACATATATATGCCCCTCTGCGCCATGCTGAATGGAACGGTCTCACCCCAACCGACCTTGTCTTCCCCTTCTTCATGTTCATTATGGGTATCTCCACCTATATCTCCTTGAAGAAGTACAACTTCGAGTTCAGCCACGCCGCCGCCATGAAGATACTGAAACGTACTATTATCATCTTCCTCATCGGCCTTGCCATCGGCTGGTTCTCCAAGTTCTGTTACTACTGGACGAACCCCAGTGAAGGTATCGGCTTCGGCGCCCAACTCTGGGAAGCTGTATGGACATTCGACCGCATCCGCATTCTGGGTGTCATGCAACGCCTCGCTTTATGCTACGGCGCCACCGCCATCATTGCCCTGACCATGAAGCACCGGCATATCCCCTACCTTATTGCCACCTTGCTGATAGGTTATTTTATCTTGCTGATGTGCGGCAACGGCTTCGCCTATAACGAAACCAACATACTCTCCATAGTGGACCGTGCCATCCTCACCCCCGCCCACATGTACAAAGATAACGGCATCGACCCCGAAGGACTTTTAAGCACCATTCCTTCCATCGCCCACGTATTACTGGGCTTCTGCGTAGGCCGGATGATGCTGGACGGCAACAAGGCACAAAGCCGTGAGGAGTTGCTCAATTCGCATCTCATCAAGTTATTCCTGATAGGCACCATCCTTACCTTTGCAGGCTTCCTGCTGAGCTACGGCTGCCCCATCAACAAGAAAATCTGGTCTCCTACTTTCGTCCTCACCACTTGCGGACTGGCCTCCAGCTTCCTTGCACTACTCATCTGGATCATCGACGTGAAAGGATATAAGAAATGGTGCACCTTCTTCGAAGCTTTCGGCGTCAACCCGCTATTCATGTATGTTCTGGGCGGAGTGCTCGGCATCCTGTTTGGCAGCATCAGGTTCCCCTGGGGTGAAGCCAGCATCAGCATACACGGATTCTTATATAAGATAGTACTTATGCCCGTATTTGGTGAAACCGGCGGCTCACTGGCTTACGCATTGCTCTTCGTAGCCATCAACTGGTGCATCGGCTATCAATTGTATAAACGGAAAATATACATCAAGATATAAGAAGGAGTAGCGGAGTTACCAACATAGTAAACAACTAAAATTGAACGATATGATATTAATAGCAGACAGTGGCTCTACAAAAACCGATTGGTGCGTTGTAGAGAATGGTAAACTCATCCAGCAGATTTTCACGAAAGGTACCAATCCTTTCTTTCAGTCGGAAGAGGAAATCAGTAATGAAATTGCGACAGCGCTGCTGCCCCAGTTAACAACTAATGCCTTCGACGCTGTGTACTTTTATGGCGCCGGCTGTGGCTTCCCCGACAAAATTGCAATGGTGCACCGTGCCATCACCCGGCATATCCGGGTATCCGGCGACGAAGTAGAAGTGAATACAGACATGCTTGCCGCCGCCCGCGGACTTTGCGGACATGAACCGGGCATAGCCTGCATCATGGGCACAGGTTCCAACTCGTGTTATTATGACGGCAAACATATAGGAGCCAATGTTTCTCCCCTGGGTTTTATCCTCGGTGACGAAGGTAGTGGCGCCTGTCTGGGCAAATTGCTGGTAGGCGACATTCTAAAGAACCAGATGACGCCGGAACTGAAAGAGAAGTTTCTCAAGCAGTTCAATCTGGAACCGGGGGACATCATCGACCGTGTATACCGCAAGCCGTTCCCCAATCGTTTCCTTGCAAGCCTATCCCCCTTCCTTGCACAGAATCTGGACGAACCTTGTGTGCGCATGCTTGTACTGAATAGCTTCAAGGCTTTCCTGAAAAGAAATGTCATGCAGTATGACTATGAACATAGCAAAGTGCATTTCATCGGTTCCGTAGCATTCCATTACAAAGAAGTGCTTGCCGAAGCAGCACAAGAAATGGGCATTCAATTGGGCACCATCCTCAAAAGTCCGATGGAAGGCCTGATTAAATATCACAGCACAATTGACAATTAAAAATTAAAAATTAAATCATCATCATGGCATTCATAAAGATATCAGAGCAACCTTCGCTCTACAACGACTTAGAGAAGAAATCTGTCCGCGAAATATTAGAGGACATCAACACAGAAGACCAGAAAGTGGCATTGGCTGTACAGAAAGCTATTCCGCAGATTGAGAAACTGGTAAACCTGATCGTTCCGCGCATGAAACAGGGTGGACGCATCTTCTATATGGGCGCCGGCACCAGCGGACGCCTGGGAGTATTGGACGCATCGGAGATACCACCTACATTCGGTATGCCACCGACTCTTGTTATCGGACTGATAGCAGGTGGTGACACCGCCTTGCGCAACCCGGTGGAAAATGCGGAAGACGACACTCGCCGAGGTTGGGAAGAACTCATTGAGCGTAACATTACCGACAAAGACACCGTCATCGGTATTGCAGCATCCGGCACCACTCCCTACGTGATTGGCGCCATGCAGAAAGCTCGTGAGCACGGCATTCTCACAGGGTGCATCACCAGTAACCCCGACTCGCCAATGGCGGCCGAAGCAGATGTGCCTATCGAAATGGTAGTCGGTCCGGAATATGTGACAGGGAGTTCACGCATGAAATCGGGTACAGGACAGAAGATGATACTGAACATGATTACCACTTCCGTCATGATACAACTGGGCCGTGTGAAAGGCAACAAAATGGTGAATATGCAATTGAGCAATCAAAAGTTAGTGGACCGTGGCACACGCATGATTGTAGAAGAACTTGGTCTGGACTATGGTAAGGCGAAAGCACTGCTGCTGATGCACGGCTCGGTGAAGAAGGCGGTAGATGCCTACAGAGGAAAATGAATCCTAAAAAGATAACTTAAAGAAGTAACTTAAAGAAAACTGTTTAAAGAAGTAACTTAATTCTCCTCCTCCTGGGAGGAGGAGTACCCGTAGGGGGAGGTGGTAGGTAAACAATAAAATACCTATTAATCATAAAATAAGGAATTCTTTTCTCGCCTACCACCCCACCCTTCGGGTACCCCTCCTCCGACTGGAGGAGGGGAATGAAGTTAGTCTTCCAAATCATTCAATATCATTAACTCTCTGATTCATTGATAACACCCAATATTATGAAACTAATCCCCTCCTTCCTTTTCCTTGCATTGCTTGCCCTGCAAGCCAATGCACAAACCTTGCAACGTGTTGCCCCCGAACAAGTCGGCATGGATTCCCGTCATTTGATGTATGCTGATGAAGCTATAGAAACCGCCATCGCCAATAAGGACATTCCCGGTGCCGTACTAGCCGTGGTACGCAACGGAAAAATGGCTTACCTCAAAGCATATGGTAACAAGTGTGTGTATCCCAACACCGAGCCTATGACCGTAAACACCATTTTCGATATGGCCTCATGCAGCAAATCCATGTCCACCGCCATCTGTACCCACATCCTGGCAGAACGTGGAAAGCTCCGCCTCCTGGACCCCGTCAGCCTTTACATTCCCGGCTTCAAGAATTGGGTAAGCGAAGATGGAAAAGATAAAAAAGTCATCCGCATCGCCGACCTGTTGACGCATACTTCCGGTCTTCCTCCTTATGCTCCGACATCCGAGTTGGAAAAGCAATACAGTTCCCCCAATCCCGATGGATTAATAGAATACATTGCCAACTGCCGCCGCGACTTCAAGCCTCAGACCGACTTTCAATACAGTTGCCTCAACTACATCACCCTGCAACGTATCATCGAAACCGTTAGCGGACAGTCCTTGCGTGACTTCGCCCGCGAAAATCTATTTGATGTTCTGGGTATGAACCATACCGATTACCTGCCCTGCAAACGTGATAAAGATGGGAAATGGATAAATACAGCAGATGCCCATTGGGCCTCCTCTACCAATGGAGACTGGCATAGCCCCATCGCCCCCACCGAGAAGCAACCCGACGGCAGTGTCCTCTGCGGACAAGTACACGACCCGCTAGCCCGCATCATGAATGGTGGCATCTCCGGTAATGCCGGCGTATTCTCCTGTGCCGAAGACATCGCACTCCTCTGTGCCGCCCTGCAAAACGGCGGAGAGTGGAACGGACACCGTATCCTCAGCCCGCTGGGTGTGAAAGCCCTAAGTACCGTTCCCCGTGCCACCGCCTCATTAGGCCGCACTTTAGGTTGGGACAATTTCACTGCTTATGCTTCCAACAACGGAGATTACTTCGGTCCTAACACCTACGGTCATACCGGATATACCGGCACATCCATCGTAATAGACCCGGACAATGACACTTCGGTTATCCTGCTCATCAACGCCGTGCATCCCGAGGACGGACACAGCGTAGTACGCCTGCGTTCGCTGGTATCCAATGCCGTGGCTGCATCCATCTACCCCATCCCACGTATCTATACGGAGCATTATTACAAGCGTTTCCTCCAATTCATGGATGAACCCACCATCACTTCCAAAGACATCGTTATGGTAGGCAACAGCCTTACAGAAGGTGGTGGTGACTGGAACGCCCGCCTCAACAAAAAGAATATCCGCAACCGTGGAATTATCGGCGATGAAGTGATGGGCATCTACGACCGTCTGCATCAGATACTCCCGGGACATCCCGCAAAGCTTTTCCTCCTTGCCGGTGTCAACGACATTTCACACGACCTCACTACCGACAGCATTGTCAACATGATACGTATGACCATAGAGCGTATCCAGCGTGAATCTCCCGACACAAAACTCTATCTGCAAAGTCTCCTGCCTTTCAATGAAAGTTTCGGGCGATACAAGAGACTTGCCGGAAAAACCGATATGGTTCCCGAAATCAATGCACAACTGGAAGCTTTAGCCAAAGAACACAAGATTACATTCATCAACCTCTTCCCTCTATTCACGGAGAAAGGGACGAATGTACTGCGCACTGAGTTGACCAGTGACGGATTGCATCTGAATGAAGAAGGATATAAGATTTGGGTGAAGGCGTTAAAGAAGAAAATGTGATAATTCTGATTAGCTTTCAAACATAATGAAACACATTTTCAATTGAAAAGAGTATTCCTAAAAGAAAAAAGAGGTTATTGCCAGTAAGCAATAACCTCTCATTATATAAGAATTACTAAAAACTAATTTATTCTACACCCACCAATATCACATCAAAAGCTAATAAGGAGTATCCCGGAACACTTCCAGAGCCACCAGAGCCATATGCTGAATCCCATGGAATATAAACCATCCAACGCTCACCAGTATGCATATACTGCGGGAATTGTTTCCATCCAGTAGTGTATGAAGCCAAGTTAAATGTAACTGGCGAATCAAAATCTGTTGGTTCGTTCTTTGGCGGGTTAGGGATATTTTGATCTATTGCACTATAACCGGTAAAAGTACCATCAAACTTAGTGCCATTAATTAGTGTACCATAATATTGGACGCTAATTGGCTCTAAATATAGCGGACGCTGCCCAGACATATCTTTCACAAGTTTTTTGCAATATATGTATTGAGGATGATTATCTGTACTGATAAACTCATTTTTTATATAGAACATCTCACCCACCTGGATCTTCTCCAATTGCTCCAGAGTAACAACATAATTATCTCCTGCAACCACTTTGATTGAATCGATGAATGCCTGATTACGTTCTTGCCAATTCGAATACTTCCCTTCTTCTTCCACCTCTTCACAAGAGATGAACACACCCATGGTGAGCAACAGGAAAGGCAGAAATACTAAGAGTCTTTTTTTCATTCTGATAATTTATTGTATTACTTATTGCAATGTCTTCAGCAATGACGTAAGGCTGACACGGTCTGCAATGATGTTATTCAGTTCAGCAATAGCTACGCGTTCCTGCTGCATCGTATCACGGTTACGCAGTGTCACGCAGTTATCTTCCAGAGTTTGATGGTCAACAGTCACGCAGAACGGAGTACCGATGGCATCCTGACGGCGGTAACGCTTACCGATACTATCTTTTTCATCATACTGGCAGTGGAAGTGGAACTTCAATGAGTCGATGATTTCACGGGCCTTTTCGGGCAGACCGTCTTTCTTTATCAACGGCATCACAGCCAACTTCACGGGAGCAAGCGCAGCAGGTAATTTCAATACGATGCGGCTTTCTCCATTCTCCAGTTGTTCTTCACAATAAGAAGCAGACATGATGCTGAGGAACATACGGTCCACCCCAATAGAAGTCTCAATAACATACGGAGTATAACTTTCATTCGTTTCAGGATCAAAGTATTTAATATTCTTACCGGAGAACTTTTCATGCTGAGATAAGTCGAAGTTCGTACGGCTATGGATACCTTCCACTTCTTTGAAGCCGAAAGGCATCAGGAACTCGATATCTGTAGCAGCATTGGCGTAATGAGCCAATTTATCATGGTCATGATAACGATAATGGTCGTCACCAAAGCCCAGTGCCTTATGCCATTTCAGGCGGATTTCTTTCCACTTCTTGAACCAATCCAGTTCAGTGCCCGGCTTCACGAAGAACTGCATCTCCATCTGCTCGAACTCACGCATGCGGAAGATGAACTGACGGGCAACAATTTCGTTACGGAAAGCCTTACCGATCTGTGCAATACCGAAAGGTATCTTCATACGACCGGTCTTCTGTACATTCAAGTAGTTTACAAAGATACCCTGAGCTGTTTCCGGACGCAGATAAATCTTCATGGCACCATCAGAAGTAGACCCCATTTCAGTAGAGAACATCAGGTTGAACTGACGAACCTCCGTCCAGTTCTTTGTACCGCTGATGGGGCAAACGATTTCTTCATCCAGAATAATCTGGCGAAGCTCATCAAGGTTATTATCATTAAGCGCCTTGGCAAAACGTTCGTGCAAAGCATCACGTTTAGCCTGATGTTCCAATACGCGGCCGTTTGTACTGCGGAACTGTGCTTCGTCAAAAGATTCTCCGAAGCGTTTAGCAGCTTTAGCTACTTCCTTATTGATTTTATCGTCGTACTTAGCCAGTTGGTCTTCAATCAGCACATCGGCACGATAACGTTTTTTAGAGTCACGGTTGTCAATCAATGGGTCATTGAATGCGTCTACGTGTCCGGAAGCCTTCCAGATAGTGGGGTGCATGAAGATAGCGGAGTCGATGCCGACAATGTTTTCGTGCAGCAACACCATACTCTGCCACCAATATTGTTTAATGTTGTTTTTCAGTTCCACACCCATCTGACCGTAGTCATACACTGCTCCCAATCCGTCGTAGATGTCGCTGGAGGGGAATACGAAACCGTATTCCTTACAGTGTGATACGAGTTTCTTAAAAACGTCTTCTTGTGCCATTTTTTTGTTATATCTATTAATTTTAATCCTGTTCTTTATTAAAAAACGCCACAAAGATAGGGATTTATATCATAAGTCGGGCAGGCGGGGTATTAATTTATCTTATCGCAATAAACTCTCGCTCTGCACTTCCGTCACAATCTGCCCGTCGAACAGATTGATAACCCGGTGGGCATACGAAGCATCGTGACGTGAATGGGTCACCATGATAATCGTAGTTCCCTGACGGTTCAGTTCAAGAAGAAGCTCCATGACATCCTTTCCGTTGCGGGAGTCGAGGTTACCGGTCGGCTCATCGGCAAGTATCAACATGGGGTTAATTACTACGGCGCGGGCAATAGCTACACGTTGCTGCTGTCCACCGGATAGCTGGGTGGGAAAGTGCCGGCACGATGGTCTATGCTCATCCGTTTCAGAGTTTCCTCTACCCTGCGTTTACGCTCGGAAGGTTTGATTTTCATGTAAGTAAGCGGCAGTTCAACGTTCTCAAATACATTCATCTCTTCGATAAGGTTGAAACTCTGGAAAACGAAACCTATTTTTCCTTTACGGATATCGGTGCGCTCACTTTCTTTCATCACAGTCCAAAGGCCCCATGAGAGCTACAAGTACATCGGATTCTGGCGTTTAATCTGTACAACTGCTAATTCCTGTTTTTACCCTATCCACACCGCACCCAAGATGCACTTGCTCCGTACATACTCCGTACTTTCTTCGCTCAGAGGTACTCCTAACCGAAGAAAGTACGGAGCAAGTACGTCTCAGATACATTCCGGGTACGGTGCAGGTACCTATTCTGTTTTTAATAATTCTATAGGATTTGCCGTTGCCGTTCTCCAGGTTTTGATAGCTCACCGTTAACAGTGCAACCAATGCGGATATGACACCGGCCATTAGAAATACCCAAGGACTCGGAGACGTTTTTACTACAAAGCCATCCAGCCAATTATACAGGAAGATGTAAGCTATCGGGCAAGCTATCAGAATACCGAACTGCGTCATCCGGAATGCCGGAAAAAAGCCGAATGACAGTATTCATCGCGGCACACACTATCATCCTCCAATAATTAAAAGACCTTCATTTGCAGGATTTACCGAGAAAATTTGTATTTTTGCGTTCGACTGAGAAATACAGTGATTATTCAGAATAGATATTCCCAAAACAGATATGAGCGAAGACTTTGAAGCACCGAAAGACGATTTGGAAAAGGAACTCCCGGCAGGGAGCGAAGGACATTCGGATTATAAACCCGCTGACACGAAGGACGTAAAAGCAAAATACCAGCTTAGCGGTATGTACCAGAATTGGTTTCTGGATTATGCGTCGTATGTTATTCTAGAGCGTGCCGTACCCCACATCAATGATGGTTTGAAGCCTGTGCAGAGACGTATCCTGCACTCCATGAGGCGAATGGAAGATGGGCGCTACAATAAGGTGGCAAACATCGTGGGGCACACTATGCAGTTTCACCCGCACGGTGATGCCTCCATTGGTGATGCACTGGTGCAATTGGGACAAAAAGATTTGCTCATTGATTGCCAGGGAAACTGGGGTAACATACTTACGGGTGACGGCGCCGCCGCTCCCCGTTATATTGAAGCGCGCCTGTCGAAGTTTGCCCTCGATGTAGTGTTCAACCCGAAAACCACCGAATGGAAACTTTCTTATGACGGACGAAACAAAGAACCGGTAACCCAGCCTGTAAAATTCCCTTTGCTATTGGCACAGGGCGTAGAAGGTATTGCGGTAGGTCTTTCATCCAAGATACTTCCCCACAATTTCAATGAACTTTGTGATGCATCCATCAACTATCTGCACGAAGAGGAATTCAAACTCTATCCGGATTTCCAGACGGGCGGCAGCATCGACGTATCCAAATACAACGATGGCGAACGAGGCGGAGCTGTACGCGTACGTGCCAAGATAGAAAAGATTGATAACAAGACGCTTGCCATCAAGGAAATTCCCTATGGTAAGACGGTAGCCAGTGTTTGCGATTCCATCGTGAAAGCAAGCGAGAAAGGCAAAATCAAGATAAAGAAGGTAGAAGACCTGACGTCCGGCAATGTAGAGATACTGGTTCACCTTGCTCCCGGCGTATCTTCGGATAAGACAATCGACGCCTTATATGCCTTTACGGACTGCGAAGTAAGCATATCGCCCAACTGCTGCGTCATCGATGACCAGAAACCGCACTTCCTCACTGTGAGTGATGTGCTGAGAAAATCGGTAGACAATACCTTGGCTCTTCTACGCCGCGAACTGGAGATACGTAAAGACGAGATACTGGAAAGCCTACACTTCGCTTCACTGGAAAAGATATTCATCGAAGAACGCATCTATAAGGACGAGGGATTTGAACAAGCCAAGAACATGGATGCAGCCTGCGAGCACATTGATGAGCGCCTGACACCTTTCTACCCTCTATTCATCCGCGAAGTGACCAAAGAGGATATCCTTAAGCTGATGGAAATAAAGATGGGACGTATCCTCAAGTTCAACTCCGACAGGGCGGAAGAGCTCATTGCCCGCATGAAAACAGATATAGAGGAGATAAACCACCATCTGGCAAACATCATAGAGTACACGGTGGACTGGTATCTGATGTTGAAAAACAAATACGGCAAAAACTTCCCGCGCCGTACGGAGTTGCGCAACTTCGATACTATCGAGGCAAGCAAGGTAGTGGAAGCCAACGAGAAATTATATATCAACCGCGAAGAAGGATTTATCGGCACAGCTTTGAAGAAAGATGAATTCCTCTGCAACTGTTCAAGCCTTGATGATGTCATCATCTTCTTCCGCGACGGACGTTATTTGGTTACTCCCGTATCCGACAAGAAATTCGTTGGAAAGAATATTCTCTATGCCAATGTATTCAAGAAGAACGATAAGCGCACCATATACAATGTGGTTTATCGCGACGGAAAAGAAGGGACACAATACATCAAACGGTTTGCCGTAACAAGTATTATCCGCGACCGCGAATATGATGTGACGCAAGGCACACCCGACTCACGCATCATGTATTTCACCGCCAATCCCAACGGTGAAGCGGAAGTCATCAAGGTGACACTGAAACCCAATCCCCGCGTGCGCCGCATTATTTTTGAAGAAGACTTCAGTGCAGTCAGCATCAAGGGTCGCCAGGCAAGGGGTAATATCCTGACCAAGCTGCCGGTGCATAAGATTGCCCTGAAACAACGCGGTGGCTCCACATTGGGCGGACGCAAAGTATGGTTCGACCGTGATGTGCTTCGCCTCAACTACGACGGACGTGGTGAATATCTGGGAGAATTCCAAAGTGAAGACAGCATCCTGGTGGTACATGACAACGGCGATTTCTACATCACCAACTTCGACCTCAGCAACCATTATGAGCCCAATATCCGCATACTGGAAAAGTTTGACGCGAACAAGATATGGACTGCCGTGCTTTATGATGCGGACCAGCAGAATCTGCCCTACATCAAGCGTTTCTGCATGGAAGCAACCAACCGTAAGCAGAACTATCTGGGAGAAAATAAAAACAGCAGGCTGATTTTATTGACAGACGAATGTTATCCGCGTCTGGAAGTCATATTCGGTGGTCATGACAGTTTCCGTGAGCCGCTAATTATAGAAGCAGACGAATTTATTGCCGTGAAAGGCTTCAAGGCAAAAGGTAAGCGTATTACTACCTTTACACTGGAGACTGTGAATGAACTGGAACCGACACGACAGCCCGAAGCTCCGGAAGAAACGGAGGAACAGGAAGAGGAAGAACCCGAAATCCTGGACCCCGATCATGGCAAGAGCGAAGACGACATCCGGGATGAAATAACGGGGCAGATGAAACTGTTCTAAGTGATTAACGATTAGTGATTAGTGATAAGCAACTATATTAATGAGTTTATATAGAATAGGTATAATAGCCGCATGCCTGCTGTTCGGACCGGGCGGAAGCGTAAAAGCGCAAAGCGTTGAAGAAAGGGCGCTACAGGAACTGAGGGCCGACTCTTCGGCAAGAACACGCTTTGTAACCCGGGCCACCATGTATGGCGTAGGCTATGCCAATGTATTCGACACTTATCTGTCACCACAGGAATACAAGGGTATCGACTTCCGTATTTCCCGTGAAAGCATGCGCATGACCAAGTGGATGAATGGCAATGTATCCTTGCAAAGTTTCTTCCAGGCAGACATTGGTTATACCCATAACCGTGTGGACAATAACAATATGTTCTCCGGGCTGGCCAACTGGAACTACGGATTACATTACAATTTCCCTATTACTCCAAACTTTAAATTACTTGCCGGAGGACTTATTGATCTGAACGGTGGTTTTGTATACAGTCTGCGCAACGGTAACAACCCGGCACAGGCGCGTGCTTACATCAACCTGGATGCATCGGGAATGGCAATATGGGATTTGCGAATTAAGAACTATCCGATTTCTTTGCGTTATCAGATTAACCTGCCTTTCATGGGCGTCATGTTCTCTCCCAATTACGGGCAATCGTACTACGAAATATTTACGCTAGGCAATTGGAACGGAGTGATAAACTTCACTTCCCTGCATAACCAGCCCTCCTTGCGGCAGATGCTAACCGTAGATTTCCCGGTAGGAAGAGCAAAAATGCGCCTTGCCTACCTGTGGGATGCACAGCAATCCAAGGTAAATGACATAAAGACGCATACCTATTCGCATGTGTTCATGGTAGGGTTCGTAAAGGAATTGTTTCTCATTCGCGACAAAAGAAAAAAGTGACTATCGGGAGGAAGTGATAGAATGATGAAAAGAAAAGGAACATATCATATTAAATTAGGGTGGCTTGGAATACTTTTCATGTTGCTGCCTTTACTATCGAGTTGTATCCGGGAAGAAGAGTATAACAATTCCCCGCAAGGCAACTTCGAAGCTTTATGGAAGATTATCGACGAGAAATATTGTTTTCTGGACTACAAACAGGTAGACTGGGATGCAATCCATGATAAATATCAGCCACTCATTACGCCCAATATGCCCAATGACGGGTTATTCCAAGTGCTCGACAGTATGCTGGCAGAACTGAAAGACGGACACGTCAACCTCTACAGTTCCTCAAATATGGCCCGCTACTGGGATTGGTATCTGGATTATCCACGCAATTTCAACGAAGGCATCATCGAGCGGAAATATCTTGGAAAGACTTACCGCATTGCCGGTGGCCTTAAATACAAGATTCTTGAAGATAACATCGGGTATATTTATTATGAGTCATTCTCCGATGGTGTGGGAAACGGCAACCTGGATGAGGCACTCTCCTATCTGGCTCCATGCAACGGATTGATTTTCGACGTACGCAACAATGGTGGAGGAAACCTGACTTATTCTACGCGCATTGCCTCCCGTTTCACAAACGAGAAAGTATTGACGGGATACATTCAGCATAAGACCGGAAAAGGGCACAGTGATTTCTCCGAGCCTGAACCCATTTATCTGGAACCATCCAATAGTATCCGCTGGCAAAAGAAGGTGATGCTTCTCACTAACCGCCATTCATATAGTGCTACGAATGATTTTGTGAATGCCATGCGCTATTTTCCTAATGTCACGCTGGTAGGGGACAAAACCGGTGGCGGATCGGGACTGCCTTTCTCGTCAGAGTTGCCTAATGGTTGGGGAGTGCGTTTCTCTGCCAGCCCACATCTGGATGCCAAGAAGCAACATATCGAATTTGGTATTGACCCGGATGAAAAAGTAGATATGGATGAAAACGATCTTGAAAAGGATGCTATCATTGAACGGGCACGAGAACTCTTAAAAGTTACCCAATAATTACTTTCTGCACCAAAGTGTTTGCTGGAAAGAAAAATCTTTCTATCTTTGCCGACGCTTAACAAAAAAGCCACTGCGGGTGTGGCGTAATTGGCAGCCGCGCCAGACTTAGGATCTGGTGCCGAGAGGCGTGTAGGTTCGAGTCCTATCACCCGCACATAGATTAAAAAAGCCTTCGGAATTAAGTTTTCCGGAGGCTTTTTAAATACCTACATATCTAACAATGAAAGCTTTCCTAAACTACAGTTGTATTTCTTCAACTCTTTTTCTGCCTCCATCAGATTCGCAACTTTCTCTCCCAATACAGTACCACTATATCGGGCTTCATCTTTTTTTATTTCATAAATGGCACCTGTCTTATCCAAATCATTCAATACAATAAGATCTATCTCATTTTCGCCTTTTCGGTTCCAATACATCCCCACATTAGTATATAGACCAGACTGCATAAATTTATCACGGAAGTAGCGCTCCAACATACCTCCTGAAAAAGTATTATAATCTCTACGAATTACATTCTCCACCAACTTCAATGCACCAGATTCTATATACCCTTGATAACGATAAATAAAACGGAACCAGAAAGTAAGAAAATTATCAGCTATGCAGTATCGTACTTGCTTTGAGTTCTCTTTGGCAAAAATAGGACGCTTCTTACTTATCAATGAATAATAGTTTTCCAACTTAGCCAAATAACCACCTATTTCAGCTTTTCCTAAACGATTCTCTATCTCTCCACGAGTATAATCTCCGCCAGCTATGCATTCTAATATAGAAAAATAGATAGAATAATCCGGTCCAAATTCTTCAATCAACAAATTCTTCCCTTCATTCAGAAAAGGAGAATTGGAACGTGTCAACAGACCAATCATTTTATCTTTGGTATATGCCTTATTCGTCATAAACAGGCTAACATACCAAGCTACTCCTCCTGTAAAGGCATAAAGTGCCAGAAGGTCTTCTGGTTGATACGAAGGATTGTGATCGGCTAATATTTCTTTCAGTACTTCTACCTTGAATGGTTTCAGATGTATCATTTGCCCGGCACGAGAAAAGAGGGGTTCTTTCCGGTCTTCAAAAATCTGGTGCATTAACGAATAAATAGAGCCACTGACTATGAGGTTCATTCTCGACATTCCCCTATTCAAGTCCCACTCTCTCTGTATCTCACTGAAAACAGAGGGATTAGTACGCTGAAAGTCTTGAAATTCATCAATAATAAGATTAAAAGGACGTTCACGAGAGATGACAAGTAAATGGTGAAACAGCTTGGCAAAGGATATATAATTACCAATAGGCAATCCTAACTTTCTCTCCGCTTCATCCACAAAGTCTTGGCAGAGCAAGGTTTCCGCTTTACGTGCAACAAAGAAATAAAGAGTCAGACTACCTGCCGTACTTTGCAGTGCCAATTGGGTTTTTCCAATTCGTCTTCGTCCGAATAGGACAGTCATTTGCGACTCTTGCAGAGACGCTTCACGAATATTATCTAATAATTCCTGTTCTTCTTCACGATCATAAAACTTCATAATACACCATTTTTTAGTCAATAAACACACTACATTTTCTATAATTATAGTAATGGACATTACCGTAACAGTTATTACTATAATACAAAGGTATTATTTTTTATGCCTACATCCAAGGATATAAGATATTAATAATGTAGCTTATCATTTGGTTCATTACCGAACGGTTTTGAATTAGTTGACGAGGGGACGAGTTGACAAAGAAACAAGGTTCCATGCGGCATAGAAGCATTGCGCAGCCCCTTGTCCCCTTGTTAACTCGTACCCTTGTTTCCTTCCTTTTTATCAGTAATCCTCCCCGATTGTGTTAAAAAACCAGGATTTAAAAGCCCTTGAAATCTTTTTTCCATTTTCATTGTTCTGATGCAATAAATCATTCACATAAAAATTTAATGCAATGAAGAGAAACCTGAACCCTCCTATGAAGAGAGCCCTAAGGCTTAAAAATCTATTCTTAGCGGTGTGTCTCCTACTGATAGGTACCACTGCTTTTTCTCAGGAACGGACCGTGACCGGTGTCGTTACCGATTCATTCAATGAACCGCTGATAGGTGTATCTATTGTAGTACAAGGCACCAATACCGGCGTAGTAACCGGACTGGATGGTGATTACTCTATCCAAGTACCGGCAGGTGCCACCCTCGATTTCTCATACGTAGGTATGGAGAAACAGAGTATCAAGGTAGGCGACCGGAGCGTTATCAATGTACAACTGAAAGAAGACTCGCAGATGCTTGCCGAAACAGTGGTCATCGGTTACGGTAGTGCCAAGAAGCGTGACCTCACAGGCTCCATCACCAACATCAAGGGCGATGAGATTGCCAATAAGCCTGTAGCCAACCCACTGTCCGCCCTGCAAGGCAAAGTGGCCGGTGTACAAATCATCAACTCCGGAAAGGCAGGAGCCGACCCGGAAATCCGTGTACGCGGCACTAACTCTATCAACGGTTATAAACCGCTGTATGTAGTAGACGGGCTGTTCAATGACAACATCAACTTCCTGAATCCGCAGGATATTGAATCCATGGAAATCCTGAAAGACCCTTCCTCACTCGCCATCTTCGGTGTACGTGGTGCGAACGGTGTTATCATCATCACCACCAAGAAAGCCAAAGAAGGGCAGACGCGCGTAAACATCAACGGTTCGTTCGGCTTCAAGGCTATCACGAATAAGATTGCAATGACGGATGCCGAAGGTTTCAAGTTGTTGTATAACGAACAGTTGAGAAACGAAGGCAACCCGGAATATAATTTTTCGGACTGGACAGGCAATACCAACTGGCAGGACGAAATCTTCCAGACAGGATTTATCACAAACAACAACATCAGCATCAACGGTGCTTCTGAAAAGCACAGCTTCTACCTCGGCGCAGGCTATGCTTACGAACAAGGTAACATCAAGAATGAGAAATACAGTAAAATCACATTGAATATCAGCAACGACTACAAAGTGACGGACAACTTCAAAGTAGGTTTCCAGTTCAACGGCGCGCGTATATTGCCGGCTGATACAAAGAGTGTCGCCACTGCCTTGCGTGCAGCTCCGGTAGCTCCGGTCTACAACGAAGAATATGGATTATATACTTCATTGCCCGGCTTCCAGAAGGCACAGATGAACAACCCGATGGTGGATGTTGCATTGAAAGCCAATACCACGAAGGCGGAAAACTACCGTGGTTCGGGCAACATATACGGTCAATGGGACTTTCTGAAACATTTCCAGTTCAAGGCAATGTTCTCATTGGATTATGCATCGAACAGTACGCGGACCTACACACCGATTATCCAGGTGTATGATGCCAGTGCCGAAGGAGATATAGCCACATTGGGCACCGGGAAGACCGGAGTGAGCCAGGCAAAGGAAACAGAGATGAAGGTACAAAGCGACTATCTGTTGACGTATACCAACTCATGGGGCGATCATAGTCTGACGGCTACAGCCGGCTTCACTACCTACTATAATAAGCTCGAAAATCTGAACGGAGCCCGCACGCAAGGTGTAGGCCTGGTTATTCCGGATAATTCGGATAAATGGTATGTGAGCATCGGCGATGCAGCTACGGCAACCAACGGGAGTACGCAATGGGAACGCTCCACTGTGTCAGTGCTGGCACGTATCCTCTACAATTATAAAGGTAAGTATCTGTTCAACGGTTCCTACCGTCGTGACGGTTCTTCCGCATTTTCTTACACAGGTAATCAGTGGCAGAATTTCTATTCCGTAGGTCTGGGCTGGTTGATGAGCGAGGAAGAATGGATGAAAGGTATCGAGTGGCTGGATATGTTGAAACTGAAAGGTTCATGGGGTACGTTGGGTAATCAGAACCTGGACAGGGCATATCCGGCAGAACCGTTACTGACAAATGCCTATTCCGCCGTATTCGGTACTCCCTCCGCCATCTATCCGGGATATCAGTTGGCATATCTGCCTAACCCGAATCTCCGTTGGGAGAAAGTAGAAGCCTGGGAAGTAGGTGCAGAAGCCAACTTCTTCCGCAACCGCCTGCACTTCGAAGGAGTATACTACAAGAAGAAAACGAAAGATTTGCTGGCAGAAGTACCGGGTATTTCCGGAACAGTGCCGGGCATCGGTAATCTGGGTTCTATCGAGAATCTGGGTGTGGAACTTGCCCTCAGTTGGCGCGACCAGATTGGTGACTGGAACTATAACATCGGAGCCAATCTGACCACTATCAAGAATAAAGTATTGAGCCTCGTGCAGGAAGGTTACTCCATCATAGCTGGGGATAAGAGTCAGAGCTACACAATGGCGGGCTATCCTATCGGATACTTCTACGGCTACAAGGTGGAAGGCGTTTATCAGACCCAGGAAGAGATTGAGCATTCGCCGAAGAACAAACTGGCAACCGTCACTCCGGGCGACCTAAAGTTCAAGGATGTGAACGGTGACGGTGAAATCACTACGGCAGACCGTACGATGATTGGTAATCCTACGCCGGATGTCACTTACGGCATCACGCTCGGAGTAGGTTATAAGAATTGGGAATTGGCTGTGGATATGATGGGACAAGGCGGCAACCAGATTTACCGTACATGGGACAACTACAACTGGAGCCAGTTCAACTTCATGGAGCAACGCATGGATCGTTGGCATGGAGAGGGTACAAGCAACAGCCAGCCGTTGCTAAACACGAAGCATACCATCAACAATATGAACTCTGAATATTATATAGAGGATGGTTCGTTCTTCCGCATCCGTAATGTATCTCTGGCTTACAACTTCGACAAGGCGCTGATTTCTAAAATCGGCATGCAGGCGTTGAAGCTCTACGTGAACATACAGAACCTGAAGACGTGGAAGCATAACACCGGATATACGCCGGAGCTGGGCGGAAGTGCCATAGCTTTCGGAGTGGATGACGGCAGTTATCCGATGCCGGCCATTTATACGTTCGGCTTTAACCTGACTTTTTAGGGGCGTAGCGCCCCGGCAAGGTTTCCTTGCGGCATACACTCAAATCAGACTTAAAAAAACAAAGATTATGAAGATAAAGAAATATATCCTGTCACTGTTGATTGGCGCAACCGTCCTCTCATTCAGTTCCTGTAATGACTTCCTGGACCGCGACCCACTGGGACAATTTACGGAAGACGATGATCCCAACGCCCTTGTAGGCGGAAAGATATTCAATGTTTACTACCTGATGCGCTCGTATAACATCACCGCCGGTATCCCCGCTTTCATGGTACACATGGTGCGAAGCGAGGATTCCGAGAAGGGTAGTGACGCCGGCGACGGTGGTAACGAAGCAGCCATGTGGGATGACTTCGAATACGCAGCCAACAATGGCCCGTTGGAAGCCTACTGGAGCCAGAACTATAAAATCATCTACCAATGTAACGAAATTCTGGACGACATTGCCAAAAGCGATAATAAGGGTGACACAGAGTCCATCCGCAACCGTGGCGAAGCACTCTTCTTCCGTGCCTACTGCTACTTTAACCTGGTACGCGCTTTTGGCGAAGTGCCTCTGGTAACCATTAAAGTAGTGGAAGCCTCTGATGCCAACGTGCCCAAGACCACTGCAGAGAAGGTATACGAACAGATTGACAAAGACCTGACCGAAGCCGAAGAGTGTCTGCCATTGCGGTGGACCAGCGACTACACGGGACGCCTCACCTGGGGTGCTGCACGCGCGCTGCATGCACGCACTTACATGATGCGCAACGATTGGGAGAATATGTACACAGCTTCCACCGAGGTCATCACTTCCGGTATCTACAATCTGAATACTCCGGTGGACAAAGTCTTCACCGTAGAAGGTGAGAACTGTGGCGAAAGCATCTTCGAGTTGCAGTGCGAAGCCACCGACGCCATGAAAGAAGATGCCAGCATCGGCAGCCAGTTCTGCCAGGTGCAGGGCGTGCGCGGAGCCGGCGACTGGGATCTGGGCTGGGGTTGGCACATGGCTACCACACTGATGGGGAAAGCATTTGAAGAAGGCGACCCCCGCAAGGATGCCAGCTTGCTCTACTTCCGCCGCAACAATGAAGACCCTATCACACCGGAAAATACAAATAAACCTTACGGTGAATCGCCCGTATCCACCGCCATGGGTGCTTACTTCAACAAGAAGGCTTACACAGACCCCGCACTGCGCCGTAAGTATACCCGCATGGGATTCTGGGTAAATATCCGCATCATCCGTTATCCGGACGTGCTCCTGATGGCAGCCGAAGCAGCCAACGAAAAAGGACTGATGGGTGAAGCAAGCAGTTATCTGGAACAAGTACGTGCACATGCCCGCGGCACGCTGACAGGTGTATTGCCGAAAGTGGAATCTCTTGACCAGAACGTACTGCGCGAAGCCATCCGCCACGAACGCCGTGTAGAGTTAGCTTTGGAACCCGACCGCTTCTATGACCTTGTACGTTGGGGCATCGCACAGGAAGTGCTTCAGGCTGCCGGGAAGAATTATCAGCCGAAGAACGCATTGTTGCCATTGCCACAGACGGAGATAGATAAATCGAACGGGGTACTGGTACAGAATCCTGACTATTAATGATATAAATAGAAATATATGAAAGCAATATTCAAAAAAACAAGCCTGTTACTGCTGAGTGCCCTGATGAGCATATCAGCCGCACAGGCACAAAAGTCTCCACTGGACATGGACCGCTTCATCGATGCACTGATGAAGAAAATGACCGTGGAAGAGAAAATCGGTCAGTTGAACCTACCTGTCACGGGTGACATCACCACAGGACAGGCAAAGAGCAGCGATGTAGCCACAAAGATTGAAAAAGGAATGGTGGGCGGACTCTTCAACCTGAAAGGGGTGGACCGCATCCTCGAAGTGCAAAAGCTGGCGGTAGAGAAATCACGCCTCGGCATTCCCCTACTGTTCGGTATGGACGTGATACACGGTTACGAAACGATCTTCCCTATCCCACTGGGGTTATCCTGTACATGGGATATGGCAGCCATTGAGAAATCCGCCCGCATCGCAGCCGTCGAAGCAAGTGCCGACGGCATCTCCTGGACATTCAGCCCGATGGTAGACATCAGTCGCGACCCACGCTGGGGACGTGTCTCCGAAGGTTCGGGAGAAGACCCTTTCCTGGGAGGAGCTATCGCACAGGCAATGGTATACGGATACCAAGGTGCCAATCTGCAAGACCAATTACGCCGCAACGATGAAATCATGGCTTGCGTCAAGCACTTTGCCCTGTATGGTGCCGGAGAGGCCGGACGGGACTATAACACAGTAGACATGAGTCGCAACCGGATGTTCAACGAATATATGTACCCGTATGAGGCAGCCGTAGAAGCCGGTGTGGGCAGTGTGATGGCCTCATTCAATGAAATAGATGGCATACCGGCTACCGGAAACAAGTGGCTGCTGACTGACTTACTCCGCGACAAATGGGGCTTCCAAGGGTTCGTGGTGACAGACTTCACCGGTATTTCTGAAATGATAGAACATGGCGTCGGTGACCTTCAAACCGTTAGTGCCCTTGCTCTGAATGCCGGAGTGGATATGGATATGGTAAGCGAAGGTTTCGTGGGTACATTGATGAAATCTATCAAAGAAGGTAAAGTACGGATGGCTACACTGAACGCTGCCTGCCGTCGGATACTGGAAGCGAAATACAAACTGGGACTATTTGATAATCCTTATAAATACTGTGATGTGAACCGTCCGAAGCGGGATATCTTTACCAAAGAACACCGCGACGAGGCACGCAAGATAGCTGCCGAAAGCTTTGTATTGCTCAAGAATGACAGCGTAGCCCCTCGCCAACTCGTCTCCTCGTCTCCTCGTCAACTTTCCCCCCTTCTCCCCCTGGCGAAGCAAGGCACCGTCGCCGTCATCGGTCCCCTCGGCAACAGCCGCAGCAATATGCCCGGCACCTGGAGTGTAGCAGCCCGCCTCAACGATTATCCTTCACTCTATGAAGGTCTGAAAGAAATGATGGCAGGCAAAGTAAACATCACTTATGCCAAAGGAAGCAACCTTATCGGTGATGCAGCTTATGAAGAACGTGCCACCATGTTCGGCCGTTCACTGAACCGCGACAATCGCACTGACCAAGAATTATTGGATGAAGCCCTGAAGGTAGCTGCCGGTGCCGATGTAATCGTAGCCGCACTGGGAGAATCATCAGAAATGAGCGGTGAAAGTTCCAGCCGCACAGAACTCGGTCTGCCCGACGTGCAGCACACTCTGCTGGAGGCTTTGCTGAAAACCGGAAAACCCGTTGTGCTGACACTCTTCACCGGTCGTCCACTGACGCTTGTTTGGGAAGAGGAGCATGTTCCCGCCATTCTGAATGTATGGTTTGGTGGCAGTGAAGCGGCTTATGCGATTGGCGATGTATTGTTCGGTGATGTTAATCCGAGCGGTAAACTGACGATGACTTTCCCGAAGAATGTAGGGCAGATACCTTTGTTCTACAATCATAAGAATACCGGACGTCCGTTGGCGGAAGGTAAATGGTTCGAAAAGTTCCGCAGCAATTATCTGGATGTGGACAATGAGCCATTGTATCCTTTCGGTTACGGTTTGTCGTACACTACTTTCCAATATAGCGACATTGCCCTGAGCATGCCGGCACTGGGAAAAGATGGTTACGTGACAGCCGTAGTCACCGTAACCAATACCGGAAAGCATGACGGTGCAGAAGTGGTGCAACTTTACATCCGCGACCTTGTAGGAAGCATCACCCGCCCTGTGCGCGAACTGAAAGGTTTCAATAAAATTTTCCTCCGCGCCGGAGAAAGCAAGACGGTATCCTTTAAGATAACCCGTGACCTGCTCCGTTTCTATGATTATGACCTGAACTACATAGCAGAACCGGGCGACTTTGACATCATGATTGGCGGAAACAGCCAGGCGGTGAAGACGGCACGGCTGACGCTTAAATGATAATTAAATGAAGAACTAAAAATGAAGAATGAAGAATTTGGCTGCGCTATACAAGCATGCCGCAAGGTAATTCTTCATTCTTCATTTTTAGTTCTTCATTCTTAATACCTTTATATATATGAAACAAACCCTGTCTTTTCTTCCTCTTCTCCTCTTCCTGCTCCTCCCCGGAGCCTGTAAGAATCCGAAAACAGGAAGCACTGTTCAACTTACCGACGATGCCCTTATGGACACCGTCCAACGGACCACCTTCAACTATTTCTGGGATGGTGCCGAACCCAACAGCGGTCTTGCTCCCGAACGTATCCACATGGATGGCATCTATCCCGAAAAAGACCAGAACGTAGTTACCTCCGGCGGTAGCGGCTTCGGCATCATGGCCCTGCTCTCCGGCATCGACCGTGGCTACATCACTCGCACCGAAGGTCTCGACCGCATGGAAAAGATAGTCTCTTTCCTCGAAAAAGCCGACCGCTTCCACGGAGCCTATCCCCATTGGTGGTATGGAAATACCGGAAAAGTAAAACCCTTCGGACAAAAAGACAACGGCGGTGACCTCGTAGAAACCGCTTTCCTCATGCAAGGATTACTTACCGTACATCAATATTACACCAATGCTATCGGAAATAGAAAAGATTCCTCCCGGGCAGACAGCATCCTGACAACAAAGGAACAAGCCCTTGCCCAACGCATAGATACCCTCTGGCGCGATGTAGACTGGAATTTCTACCGCCAAGGCGACCAGAATGTGCTCTACTGGCATTGGAGCCCCGAATACGGCTGGGCCATGAACTTCCCCGTTCACGGCTACAACGAATGCCTCATCATGTACATCCTTGCCGCCGCCTCACCTACTCACGGAGTCCCTGCCGCCGTCTATCATGATGGCTGGGCACAGAACGGCGCCATCGTCGAACCCCATAAAGTGGAAGGCATCGAACTTCATTTACGTTACCAAGGTTGTGAAGCCGGTCCCCTCTTCTGGGCCCACTATTCCTTTCTCGGTCTCAATCCCACAGGATTGAAAGATGAATACTGCGCCAGCTACTTTGATGAAATGCGTAACCTGACGCTCGTCAACCGTGCCTACTGTGTCCGCAACCCGAAACACTGGAAAGGTTTCGGCGTTGACTGCTGGGGCTTGACCGCCAGCTACTCCGTCAACGGCTACGCTGCCCACATGCCGAATGAGAAGGACGACCACGGTGTCATCTCCCCCACTGCCGCCCTCTCGTCCATCGTCTATACCCCGGAGCAATCACTCGCCGTGATGCGCCACCTCTATGGAATGGGCGACAAAGTCTTCGGTCCTTACGGTTTCTACGATGCTTTCAGCGAAACAGAGAACTGGTATCCCAAACGGTATCTCGCCATCGACCAAGGCCCGATAGCCGTAATGATAGAGAATTATCGCACCGGACTACTCTGGAAACTTTTCATGAGCCATCCGGATGTACAGGCTGGATTAAAGAAGTTGGGATTCCAATAAAACCCCATTAGGAAAAAGTTTTCTCATTACGATGAGAAGTTATTCTCATCACGGTGAGAAAACTTTCTCATCGTAATGAGAATTTTATTTTCATTGAAACCCGAAATTAATTATCTTTGTCGCAAGAACAACTGTAAGGTCGTGACCTTAGCTAACCTTTATTCAACCTGTTATGGACATCCTAAAGTATATATTCGTCACCTTTGTGTCCCTCTTCACTTGCACCACGATAACTGCCAATCAGAAACCATATGTTACCAACCTGTCACGTGACAAATATCACGGAGCCAACAAGAACTGGTCTATCGGACAGGATGAAAAAGGTATCATGTACTTTGGCAATGCTATCGGTCTGCTGGAATCCGACGGTATGGAATGGCGACTCTTCCAGACACCGGACGCCAACATTGTGCGTGCCATAGCCGTAGCCGATCATCAGACCATCTACAGCGGTGGCTCCGAAGACCTGGGACGCTGGGACCGTGACCAGTCGGGACAACTGAAATACACTTCCCTGAAAGGACTGCTCAAAGAAAACAACGCACTTGACAACCAAAGTTTCTGGCGCATCTGGATAGTGGAGGATAAAGTCTACTTTCAATCTTTCAGCCATGTCTATATGTACGACCATCAAACGCTCACCCTTGTAGATGGGCCTACCGACCTGCTGTTATTACTGAAAGTGCGCGATGAATACTGGATACAAGAAATGTACGGTCCGCTCTACCAACTGAACCATCTGTCACTCAACAAAATACCCGGAAGCGATTTTTTAAACGGTACCATTACCCGCGTCATTCTGCCCTATGGTACAAACCGCTACCTGATAGGAACCTCTACCGGAGAAATCTACATCTATGATAAGAAAACCTTCATCCCCTGGAACCCTTCCCTCTCACGCCAACTGCAAGGGCAAGAATTAAATTGCGGCATCTATTCTTCCAAGCGGAACACGTATTATCTGGGTACACAGCTTAGTGGCGTATATGAAGTAGATACCCAAGGGAATATCTTGAACCACTTCTCTTCTGCCAACTCATTGCAGAACAACACCATTCTGTCCTTGTATGAAGACAATCAGAACAACGTCTGGGCAGCTATGGACCGTGGACTCGCCTATATCCGCTATACCGACGGATTAAGCTATTACCGCTCTACCGACGGCGGATTCGGTGCTGTCTACGATGCCACCATCTGGCACGGCAATCTGCTTGTCGGCACCAATCAGGGCATCTATTATACGGCTCAGAAGAAAATTGACGATCTGGATATGTTCTCTTCTCTCAAATTGATAGAAGGCACCCAGGGACAAGTATGGTCTTTCCAGCAAATGGATGGACGATTATTCTGCGGCCACACGAACGGCCTGATCGAAATCCTCCCCGACTTGCGCATCCGCCAGCCCTACCGCATCAATACCGGGGTCTTCCGCACCCTGGAAGCAACCATCAACGGAAAACAAATACAAATCATCGTCACCTACAAAGACCTTCTCATACTGAACCAGTCCACCGGAGAACTGAATTCCATGGGACAAATATCCGACCCCATATCCAATGCCGAAGTAGACCATTTGGGGAATATATGGTTAGAGACTACCAGCCGGGGTGTTTATAAATGCCGCCTGAATGATGAGCTGAACGCCTTCCGTTATTATACGTATTATGGTAAGAAAGAGGATAATTTGCTACCCGAACACCTGCGACTCTTCAAATCAGGCGGACGCATCCTGTTCCTGGGTGATGACCGGTTCTATATATATAATGAGGGGAATGACGACCTGCAGTTGGAACAACACCTGAACCAATGCTTTAAAGACATACACAATCTTAAACGCATTATCCCCTTCAACAGCGAAGAAAGTTGGGCTACTACAGGCTCTTCCGTCTACCTCTTCTTCTATGACGGTTACATTGCCCGTATCAAGGAAGCATATAAAATAGAAGCGGATAATCTTTCCTTGGTCACCGCCTATGAAAATGCCGCTGTACTCAACGACTCTTTGTCATTGATCTGTCTGGATGCAGGCTTTATCCTTCATAATGTTTACCGCAGCAAGCGCCAGACAGTGGAGCTATCTGCACCCAACCTGGAGTTTGTTCACACGGGAACAGGAACGTACACAGGTTATGTAGACCTTAGCGAACCTATCCATGTTCCCTACAAAGACAATACAGTCACCGTGGGCTTCTCCGTCAATGCCGCTTTCGCCGGCAATCTCTTCGTACAATACCAGTTGGAAGAAGTAGATAGTACCTGGAGTGCCTCCGAGCGGCGGAACAGCATATCCTATGCCCGTCTGCCCCAAGGGACATATACGCTACGACTTCGCACCACAGACGGATTGAACAACTATTCACCCGATACCCTCCTGACATTCGAAGTTCTTCCTCCCTGGTATAATACCATCTGGTGGTACCTCACCTGCTGCGGATTCATTATCATCACCCTGTGTGTTACTTTCTATCTGATGAAACGGCGTTTACAGATTAAACATCTGCGTCGCATGAAAGCTCAGGAAGCCGCATACCTGCGTTCACTGAACGAACAACTGCAAAATGAGATTGAGGAAAAGGATGCCGAACTCTTCACCCAAACATCTTTCATCATCCATAAGAATGAACTGATACTGAAACTGAAAGAGATTGTTGATGAAATATGCGCCCGGAATACGCAAAAAGGATTGATACCTTTCTATCAAAAAATAAACACCTTACTCGCCAATAACCTCGATACGGAAGATGACTGGAAAATGTTCCTTATCAAGTTCGAACAGAAGCATCGCAATTTCTTCAAACGCCTGAAAGAAATGCACCCGCAGCTCACAAACAATGACCTGCGCCTGTGTGCCTGCCTCAAACTGAACATGGAAACCAAAGACATTGCCTCCCTGATGAACCTTTCAGTGCGAGCGGTGGAGAATAACCGATACCGATTACGGAAAAAATTCAATTTGCAACCTACTCAAAACCTGAATGAGTACTTCTTAAGTATAGACTGACACAAAACGATAAGCCACTCAAAACGAGTGGCTTATTTTGTTTTGAGTAGTAAAAGTGTAGTCATTCATTTGTTAAAAGATAGGGATATGTATTGGTGGTGAACCTCTTTTTTGTGCCTGGTCTATTTCCATTCATACTTTTGCCCACAGATTTAATTCTCGCAGAAATCAGATGCGAGGGATTGAATCAGAACTGAGTTATCCACTAAAAATTTAATGCAATGAAGAAAAAAACACTTCTTCCCCTGGAGAAAGCCTCATGGCTTAAAAGTTTATTTCTATTAGTGTGCCTCCTACTTTCCGGCACCACTGTATTCGCTCAAGAAAAAACCGTGACCGGTGTTGTCACCGATTCATTCAACGAGCCGTTAATCGGAGTATCTATTGTAGTGCAAGGCACCAGCAACGGTGTGGTGACCGATATGAATGGAAAGTATTCCATCAAGGCTACCCCGGGTTCCACCCTCCAATTCTCATACGTAGGTATGGAAAAACAAAGCATCAAAGTAGGCAACCAGAATGTCATCAACGTCCAGTTGAAAGATGATTCGCAGATGCTTGCCGAAACAGTAGTTATCGGTTACGGTAGTGCCAAGAAGCGTGACCTTACAGGCTCCATCACCAACATTAAAGGTGACGAGATTGCCAACAAACCGGTTGCGAATCCACTATCCGCCCTGCAAGGGAAAGTGGCCGGTGTGCAGGTCATCAACTCCGGTAAGGCCGGTGAAGACCCCGAAATCCGTGTACGTGGAACAAACTCCATCAACGGTTACAAGCCTTTGTATGTAGTAGACGGTTTGTTTAATGACAACATCAATTTCCTGAACCCGCAGGACATCGAGTCTATGGAAATCCTGAAAGACCCGTCTTCACTCGCCATCTTCGGTGTGCGTGGTGCCAACGGTGTTATCATCATCACCACCAAAAAGGCCAAAGTGGGACAGACCCGCGTAAACATCAACGGTTCGTTCGGCTTCAAGAGTGTACCCAACCAGATTGAAATGGTGGATGCAGCCGGCTTCAAAGAACTGTATAACGAGCAGTTAAGAAATGAAGGCAGTCCCGAATTCGACTTCACAGGCTGGAACGGAAACACCAACTGGCAGGACGAAATCTTCCAAACAGGATTCATTACCAACAACAACGTCAGCATCACAGGCGCTTCGGAGAAGCACAGCTTCTACCTCGGTGCAGGTTATGCCTACGAACAAGGTAACATCAAGAATGAGAAGTACAGCAAAATCACTTTGAGTGTCAGCAATGAATATAAACTGACTGATAATTTCAGAGTTGGTTTCCAGTTCAACGGCGCACGCATATTACCCGCCGATACCAAGACTGTAACCACCGCCGTTCGTGCCACTCCGGTAGCTACGGTGTTCAACGACCAATATGGTCTCTACACTACCCTGCCCGAATTCCAGAAAGCGCAGATGAACAACCCGATGGTGGATGTTGACCTGAAAGCCAATACCACGAAAGCAGAAAACTACCGTGGTTCGGGTAACGTATATGCTGAATGGGACTTCCTGAAACATTTCCAGTTCAAAGCTATGTTCTCTATGGATTACGCATCGAACAACAGCCGCAAGTACACTCCTATCATCCAGGTATATGATGCCAGTGCAGAAGGAAGTGTGGTTACGCTGGGCGATGGTAAAACCGGTGTCAGTCAGGCAAAACAGACAGAAATGAAAACGCAAAGTGATTATCTGTTGACCTACACCAACACATGGGGTGAACACAACCTGACGGCTACCGCAGGTTTCACTACCTATTTCAACAAACTGGAACAACTGGGAGCTGCCCGCGCACAAGGTGTAGGTCTGGTAATTCCTGATAATTCTGATAAATGGTATGTCAGCATTGGTGACGCAGGTACTGCCACCAACGAGAGCACACAATGGGAACGCGCCACCGTATCCATGCTGGGACGTATCCTCTACAACTACAAAGGCAGATATTTATTCAATGGTTCGTTCCGCCGTGACGGTTCTTCAGCTTTCTCTTATACAGGTAACCAATGGCAGAACTTCTACTCGGTAGGTGCCGGTTGGCTGATGAGCGAAGAAGCTTTCATGAAAGATATCACCTGGCTGGATATGTTGAAACTGAAAGGTTCATGGGGTACACTGGGCAACCAGAATCTGGACAAAGCCTATCCCGCAGAACCTCTGCTGAGCAATGCATACTCTGCTGTATTCGGAACTCCCTCTGCCGTTTATCCCGGTTATCAGCTTTCTTACCTACCCAATGCCTCTCTGAGATGGGAAAAGGTGGAAGCATGGGAAGTAGGTGCAGAAGCCAACTTCTTCCGCAACCGCTTACATCTGGAAGGTGTATACTACAAGAAAACAACGAAAGACCTGCTCGCTGAAGTACCGGGTATCTCCGGAACCGTGCCGGGTATTGGTAACCTCGGTTCTATCGAGAACAAAGGTATCGAACTTGCTATCAACTGGCGCGACCAAATCGGTGACTGGAACTATAGCATCGGCGGTAACCTGACTACCATTAAGAATAAAGTATTGAGCCTTGTACAAGAAGGTTACTCCATCATCGCGGGCGACAAGAGCCAAAGCTACACCATGGCCGGTTACCCAATCGGCTACTTCTATGGTTACAAAG
The DNA here is from genome assembly GCF_905207245.1 of uncultured Bacteroides sp. GTDB lineage: Bacteria > Bacteroidota > Bacteroidia > Bacteroidales > Bacteroidaceae > Bacteroides. Next base: position 165,003 of record NZ_CAJLKP010000003.1, read on the forward strand.
TGGAAGGTGTTTACCAGAGCCAGACCGATATAGACAACTCACCGAAAAATACACTGGCAACCGTAACTCCGGGCGACCTGAAATTCGTAGACGTGGATGGTAATGGTGAAATCACTCCTGCCGACCGTACCATGATTGGTAATCCGACTCCGGACGTGACTTACGGCATCAACCTCAACGTAGGGTACAAGAACTGGGAGCTGGGCATCGACATGATGGGACAGGCCGGTAATGAAATCTACCGCACATGGGACAACTACAACTGGAGCCAGTTCAACTTCATGAAACAACGTCTGGACCGTTGGCACGGCGAAGGCACCAGCAACAGTCAACCGTTGCTCAACATGAAGCATACCATCAACAACCTGAACTCTGAATATTACATCGAGGACGGCAGTTTCTTCCGCATCCGTAACGTACAGTTGGCTTACAACTTCGACAAGACCTTGCTCTCCAAAATCGGAGTACAGGCACTCAAACTGTATGCTAACGTTCAGAACCTGAAGACCTGGAAGCATAACACCGGTTATACTCCCGAATTGGGTGGTACGGCTATTGCATTCGGCGTAGACGATGGCAGCTATCCGATGCCGGTGATCTATACGTTCGGTTTCAACCTTACTTTCTAAAATGAAAAATGAAGAATTATACATTAATCATTAAACATTGAAAACATGAAGATACAAAAATATATCCTGTCACTGTTGATTGGCTCCGCAGCCATCTCATTCAGTTCATGCAACGACTTCCTGGACCGCGACCCACTGGGACAATTCACGGAAGACGACGCTCCCAACGCCCTCCTAGGCGGAAAGATTTATAATGTGTACTATCTGATGCGTAGCTATAACATTACTGCCGGCATTCCTTCTTTCATGATAGAAATGGCACGCAGCGAGGACTCGGAAAAAGGTAGTTCGGCAGGCGACGGCGCTGATGTGGCAGCCATGTACGACGACTTCGAATATACTCCTTCCAACGGAACCATGGGTGCTTACTGGACTCAGAACTATAAGGTTATCTTCCAATGCAACGAGGTGCTGGATGATATTGAAAAGGAAGGGAAGACCGACACAGAGACGATGCGTAACAAAGGAGAAGCCCTTTTCTTCCGTGCTTACTGCTACTTCAATCTGGTGCGTGCCTGGGGCGAGGTTCCTCTGATTACCTTTAAAATAGTGGACTCTGCCGAAGCAAATGTAGCCAAAAGCAGTATCGACAAGATTTACTCACAGATTGACAATGACCTGACCGAAGCAGAAAAACTCCTGCCGTTGCAATGGGATGCCAATTATACAGGCCGCGTCACATGGGGTGCCGTGCGCTCTCTGCATGCACGTGCTTACATGCAACGTAATGATTGGGACAATATGTATAAACTCTCTACAGAAGTTATCGGCAAGGGACTTTATAACCTCGATACTCCGGTGGACAAGGTATTTACGGTGGAAGGTGAAAACTGCGGTTCCAGCATCTTCGAACTGCAATGCGAATCAACCGATGCACTGAAAAACAGCCTTACCATTGGTAGCCAGTTCTGCGAAGTTCAGGGCGTACGTGGCTCCGGTGAGTGGAACTTAGGCTGGGGATGGCACATGGCTACCACCGAACTTGGCAAAGCCTTCGAACCGGGCGACCCACGCAAGGATGCTACCCTGCTCTACTTCCGCCGCAGCATCGATGAGCCTATCACGGAAGCCAATACCAATAAGCCTTACGGTGAGTCGCCTGTTTCCACAGCTATGGGAGCTTACTTCAACAAAAAAGCATACACCGAGCCGTCGTTACGTCTGAAATATACCAAAGGCGGTTTCTGGGTAAATATCCGTCTTATCCGCTACACAGACGTATTGTTGATGGCTGCCGAAGCTGCCAATGAAAAGAATCTGCCGGGCGAAGCCAAGACATATCTGGAAATGGTGCGCGCACATGCCCGTGGCCTGGATAAAGACATCTTACCCGAAGTTACTACGAATGATAAAGTTGAATTGCGCAAAGCCATCATGCACGAACGCCGTGTAGAATTGGCGCTCGAACCGGGACGTTTCTATGACCTCGTACGTTGGGGCACTGCCAAAGAAGTACTCGCAGCAGCCGGTAAGACCTACCAGGATAAGAATGCTTATCTGCCTATTCCACAAACAGAGATAGATAAGTCGAAAGGCGTATTGGTACAGAATCCGAACTATTAATAAAATCGGGAGTCGAGGGTTCAGAGTTTTGGTTCTTAACGCTCAACTCCCCATTTTTTAATTTTCAATTTTCAATTCTCAATTTATATAAGTGTATGAAGAAAGTTTTCAGAAGAACAAGTGTTCTGTTGGCGGCGGCGTTTCTTAGCGCCGTTGCCGTACAGGCACAAAAATCTCCGCAGGATATGGACCGTTTCATCGATGCATTGATGAAGAAAATGACTGTGGAAGAGAAAATTGGACAGTTGAACCTGCCTGTTTCCGGAGAGATTGTCACCGGACAGGCCAAGAACAGCGATGTAGCCAAGAAAGTAGAACAAGGACTTGTAGGAGGACTGCTCAATCTGAAAGGAGTAGAAAAAATCCGCGACGTACAAAAACTGGCGATAGAACATTCACGCCTCGGCATCCCCTTGCTATTCGGCATGGACGTGATACATGGCTATGAAACCATATTCCCCATTCCCCTGGGATTATCCTGTACCTGGGATATGCCGGCCATCGAAAAATCCGCCCGCATTGCAGCCACCGAAGCCTCAGCCGATGGCATTATGTGGACATTCAGTCCGATGGTAGACATCAGTCGCGACCCACGCTGGGGACGCGTCAGTGAAGGCAACGGCGAAGATCCATTTCTGGGAGGCGCCATCGCACGTGCAATGGTATTAGGCTTCCAGGGTACGGATGTAAATGAGCAACTGAAACGTAATGACGAAATTATGGCATGCGTCAAGCACTTTGCCTTGTACGGAGCCAGCGAAGCCGGACGTGACTACAACACGGTGGACATGAGCCGTAATCGCATGTTCAACGAATATATGTATCCTTATGAAGCTGCCGTAAAAGCCGGTGTGGGTAGTGTAATGGCTTCCTTCAACGAGGTGGACGGTGTGCCAGCCACTGCCAACCGTTGGTTGATGACGGATGTATTGCGTAAACAATGGGGCTTCAACGGCTTCGTTGTTACCGACTTCACCGGCATCGCCGAAATGGTGGAGCATGGCATCGGTGACCTGCAAACCGTCAGTGCACGTGCTCTCAACGCAGGGGTGGACTTGGATATGGTGAGCGAAGGCTTCTCGGGAACCCTGAAAAAGTCTCTCGATGAAGGCAAGATTAGCATGGAAACGCTGGATGCTGCCTGCCGCCGCATTCTCGAAGCAAAATATAAATTGGGATTGTTTAATGACCCTTACAAATACTGCGACCTGAAACGTCCTGCACGCGACATCTTCACAAAAGAGCACCGCGACGTTGCCCGCAAGATTTCTGCCGAAAGCTTCGTCCTCTTGAAGAATGAGCCTGCCGGAACAGGTCAGAACCCCGTATTGCCACTGGCAAAGAAAGGAACTGTTGCCATTATCGGTCCTTTGGCAAATACCCGCAGCAATATGCCGGGCACCTGGAGCGTAGCCGCACGCCTCAACGATTATCCGTCCGTATACGAAGGGCTGAAAGAAATGATGGCGGGCAAAGTGAACATCACTTATGCCAAAGGTAGCAATCTTATCAGTGACGCAGCTTACGAAGAACGCGCCACCATGTTCGGCCGTTCGCTGAACCGCGACAACCGCACGGATAAGGAATTGCTGGATGAAGCCTTGAAAATAGCTGCCGGCGCCGATGTAATCGTAGCCGCATTGGGCGAATCATCCGAGATGACCGGCGAAAGTTCAAGCCGCACGAACCTTGATCTTCCTGACGTGCAGCGCATCCTGCTGGAAGCATTGCTGAAAACGGGCAAACCCGTAGTGCTGACTCTATTCACCGGTCGCCCGCTAACGCTGAACTGGGAACAGGAAAACGTACCCGCCATCCTGAATGTATGGTTTGGTGGAAGTGAAGCGGCTTATGCGATTGGCGATGTATTGTTCGGTGATGTTAATCCGAGC